>CAZWFL010000001.1:0-164407 GCA_964633195.1 uncultured Rikenellaceae bacterium
ACACAATACAAATTGAGCTGCCCCCGCTCAGGCACAGAGGTGATGATATAATAGTTCTGGCCGAATACTTTCTTAAAAAATATACTTACAAATATGATAAATCCGATATTAGGATAAACAGGCAGGCACATGACAAACTTCTTAATTATTCATGGCCGGGAAACATCCGTGAACTTCAGCATACAATTGAGAAAGCGGTTATCCTGAGTGATTCCACTGTTCTTAAACCGGAAGATCTGTATCTCAAGCCATCATCTTCCAGTCCCGGATTCAGTTCTTTCACCACCCTCGGAGAGATGGAGCAATATATGATAAGCCAGGCCTTAATCAAAAACGACGGCAATTTTACGGCAGCGGCGGAGCAGCTCGGGATAACCAGACAAACCCTGTATAACAGATTAAAGAAAAAGAACGGTGATAAGTAAGAATCTCTATATCAATATACTTCTCAGGATAATAGTGATCGTGCTCCTGGCAGCTCTGGCAGGCTACCTTGTCGCATCCGAAAAATCCGTGAGAATAATCTTTTTAGTTGTTACAATAGCGGTTATTCTTATCGTAAATCTTATTCATTTTCTCAACAATACAAACCGAAAGATCAGATATTTCTTTGATTCTGTAAAAAATGATGATTCCGGTCTTTATTTCCCGGAGAATGAAAAAAACAATACGGTAAGAGAGATCCATAAATCGATGAACAGGGTCAATGATCAGATACGTAACCTCAAAATAGAGATTGGAAAGCAGGAACAATATTTCCGCATATTAATCGAACACCTGGCAATTGGTATTATCACTTACAATAAGAAGGGACATATTCTGCATTATAACACTTCTGCGAAAAACCTTTTGGGGGTTGATGTCCTGACTCACATACAGCAACTGGAGAGAATTGATAAAAAGCTGTACCGGGAACTGGTAAGAATGAAGCCTGCCGAAAGGAGGCTTGTTCCCATAAATACCGAAAATGGCGAAATACAACTGTCACTGAAATCTGCTTCGTTCGGTACAGATAACAGGGAACTTATTATTCTTTCAGTACAGGACATAAAGAATGAACTTGATGAGAAAGAGGTGGAATCGTGGATGAAGCTTATCAGGATACTGATGCATGAGATCATGAACTCCATCACTCCGATAACATCACTGTCGGAATCCCTTTCGGGAATTTTCGTTTCGGGCGGGGAACCTGTGCCGCCTGAGAGGATAACTTCAAAGGAGATAAGTACCACCCTGCAGGGACTGAGCGTCATAAAAGAACAGGGAAAAGGCCTGATGTCGTTTGTTGAATCATACAGGCAACTCACACGTATTCCGAAGCCCGACAAAAGGCTCTTCAGGGTTTCAGATCTGTTTAACAGGCTGAAAGTACTGTATGCCACACAGGAGGCTGATGATGGTATCGAATTATCATATATTATCAGGGAGCCTGGCCTCGAGATCTTTGCGGATCAGAGTCTTATTTCACAGGTTCTGATCAATATCATTAAAAATGCCAGGGAGGCAATTACCGGCATGGCAGGCGGAAAGATCAGGGTAAGTGCCGGCTATGGAAATGACAATCACCCGGAAATATATATAAGTGATAACGGCCCCGGTATTCCGCCGGAAAATATTGACCAGATATTCGTTCCTTTCTTCACAACAAGAGAGAACGGCTATGGTATCGGGTTAAGTGTTTCCCGTCAGATTATGAGTGCTCACGGAGGAGCACTCAATGTCGTTTCTGTGCCGGGGAAAGAAACAACATTCAGGCTAAGTTTTAAAAACTGATATGGTATTGTGGAATAGCTATTACTTTTGCGGCCATATATCTTCGCTATGAAAGAGAATCCGATTCTGAAACTTTTCAATGACCATCCTTCTGTTCAGTCACTTATCAATGCAATTTCCGACGGGACAATCAGGATCAAAGCAGAAGGAATTTGCGGTTCCCTTAAAGCCCTGGTAATAGCTTCCGCCTTTATCAGGAGCCAGGTAACGCACCTTGTTGTCGTGCCTGAGAAAGAAGATGCAGCATATCTGTACAACGATCTGGTTGCCCTTGCCGGAGAAGAGAACATATTTTTCTTCCCTTCGACATACAAGAGATCGGTTCTCTATGAACAAACCGAACCAGCCAATATTGTACTCCGCACCGAAGTGCTGAACCATCTGTCATCAGGTAAAAGGAAGGGAATAATAGTATCATATCCCGAATCGGTGATGGAGAAGGTGATAAGCAGGAGCAATCTGAAAAAGAGCACCCTGGGCATAGCTGTGGGAGAAAAGCTCTCCACAGGTTTCATAGAAGAAGTTCTTAATGAATATGGGTTTTTACGTGTCGATTTCGTATATGAACCGGGGCAATACTCGGTCAGGGGAAGCATTGTCGACATTTTCTCGTTTTCCTCTGATCTGCCCTTCCGGATAGACTTCTTCGGCGATGAGGTTGAGACGATCCGCTCATTCAACACCGAAGATCAGCTGTCTGTAAAGATCCTGGATAAGATTCAGGTAATCCCAAACATCCAGGATATTACTCTCGGGGAATTAAGTGATTCCTTCATCGATTTTCTTCCTCCGTCAGGCATTATCTGGATCGAAGATGCCGGTTTTATCACGGATAAGATACAGTCAATTTACGACCAGACACTTCAGAGGGAAGAAACCGGCCAGATGACCGGGAGGAAGGAGCTTGTGATGGCCGGACAAGGGTTTGCTGATGCATGCGGGAAGTTCCGGGGGATTGAATTCGGGAAAAAGGTAGCCGGTGCGGCTGAAAGAAATATTGTTTTCCGGTCAGAGCCACAACCGGTCTTCAATAAGAATTTCGAGCTTCTGTCGGAAAAGCTGCTTACAAACTATCTCAATGATTACGAGACATACATAATTTCTGAGAATCAATCCCAGATTGACAGGCTCAATGATATTTTCAGGGAGATCAACCCCGATGTAAGTTTCAAGCCTCTTCTCCTTAACCTTCATGAAGGTTTCACCGACCACGATCTTCGGGTATCGGTATTTACTGATCATCAGATATTTGACAGATATCACAAGTTCAGGATCAGGGGCTATTTCACGAGGAGGGAAAGCATATCAGTCAGAGAGCTTACGGGTCTCAATCCGGGTGATTATGTTGTGCATATCGATCATGGGATCGGACGATTTGGCGGACTTGAGAAGATTGAGGTAAATGGAAGGATACAGGAAGCTATCAAGCTGGTATATAAGGATAATGATATTCTTTACGTAGGTATTCATTCGCTTCACCGCATATCGAAATACAAGGGAAAAGATAACTCCCCGCCAAAGATATACAAGCTTGGGACCGGAGCATGGCATAAGCTTAAGCAAGCCACCAAAAAAAGGGTAAAGGACATAGCCAAAGATCTTATACATCTCTATGCCACAAGATTATCATCGCCCGGCTTCTCATTCTCTCCCGATTCCTATCTTCAGAGAGAGCTGGAGGCATCCTTCATCTATGAGGATACTCCCGACCAGTTAAGTTCAACGGCTTCGGTTAAGGAGGATATGGAGGCTTCTTTCCCGATGGACCGTCTTGTGTGCGGTGATGTGGGATTCGGCAAGACAGAGGTTGCTGTCAGGGCGGCTTTCAAATCAGCCGCTGACAACAAACAGACCGCGATACTTGTGCCTACGACCATACTGGCCCTTCAGCACTATAAAACATTCAGCTCGCGCCTGAAAGGATTCCCCTGCAGCATAGATTACATAAGCCGGCACAGGAAGCCGGCCGATCAGAAGAGAATACTCACGGAGCTTGCTGAAGGCAAACTGGACGTTATAATAGGTACGCATAAACTTGTTTCACCCGGTGTTAAGTTTAAAGACCTGGGCCTGCTGATAATTGATGAGGAACAGAGGTTTGGAGTTGCAGTGAAAGAGAAGCTCAAAAAACTGAGGACCAATGTCGACACACTCACCCTAACAGCAACGCCTATTCCGAGGACATTGCAGTTCTCACTCATGGGAGCGCGAGACCTCTCGGTTATAAACACTCCGCCGCCGAACAGGATGCCGATAGTTACCGAACTGCACGGCTTTAACGAGGCAATCATCAGAGAGGGCATTGAATATGAAGTGTCGAGGAACGGGCAGGTTTTCTTCATTCATAACAGGGTCGATAATATCAGGGATCTGCAGACGCGCATAAAGATAATATGCCCCAATGTCAGGAGTGCCGTGGTACATGGCCAGATGGACGGAAATGAGATAGAGAATGTGATGTTTGATTTCATCCAGGGCGATTACGATGTACTTATTGCAACTACCATCATCGAGTCGGGCCTCGATATCCCGAATGCCAACACCATCTTCATAAATGATGCACCCCATTTCGGGTTGTCCGAGCTTCACCAGCTTAGAGGAAGGGTTGGCAGGTCCAATAAGAAGGCTTTTTGTTATCTGATAACACCACCCCTGAGCACGCTGACTCACGAAGCTAGAAGAAGGCTGAAAGCCATCGAAGAGAATTCCGAACTGGGGAGCGGTTTTAATATCGCAATGCAGGACCTCGACATCAGGGGTTCAGGGAATCTGCTTGGAGGTGAGCAGAGCGGGTTTATAGCTGACCTGGGCTTCGAGACTTACCAGAGAATATTGAACGAAGCGATGATTGAACTGAGAGAATCGGAACCTCTTTATAAAACTGAGAGACAGGAAAAAGCCGACAGGCCGGCCGAAGAAAAGATGACCAAAGCCTATGTTAAGGATTTCCAGATAGATACAGATCTGGAAATAATGTTTCCCGACGAGTATATCTCAAATATTCCCGAAAGAATCAGGCTCTACAAGGAACTGAATGATATTAAGGATGAAGAGTCTCTGACCACCTTTGCCGGGAAGCTGACCGACAGATTCGGGGAATTGCCCCCTCCGGCTGTTTCACTCCTTGATATTGTCAGAATTAAATGGATCGCCGTGAAGATCGGTATTGAGAAAATTGTGCTTAAGAACGATCTGCTGATAGCAAACTTCATTTCCGATCCGCACTCCGGATTTTACAGCAGTAAACAGTTTGCAGAGGTGATGAACTATGTGAACCGCAACCCGGGGCGAATGAGAGTAAAACAGAAGAACTCAAAACTGAGCCTGACCGTAATGAATGTGAGATCGGTTGATGCTGCCATCAGGGTAATGAAGGGTATTCTTGAAGCATGTGAGAACAGGTAATATGTATATAGTGTGAAGTGCCTGAAGGCACTCCGAACTTTTTCTTAACTTTGTTTTTTCTAAAGCCATGAATCTTATAATAGACATTGGAAATTCTTCCACCAAAATAGCCGTTTTTGATGGCAGCAGGAAGGTCATCTCCTTCAGAACCCACCAGTTCAAATGTGAACAGATAGAAAAGAAGTTCAAGGGAATGACTATTGAGAAATCCATCATATCATCAATAAAGGATGTTCCACCTTTTGTATATGATCTCCTGACAGTTAACATTCCATTTGTTCATATACTTTCATCGAGGTCCATGCTCCCCTTCAGTATTGATTATGAGACACCCGATACTCTCGGTACTGACAGGATAGCTGCAGCAGCCGGGGCATATTCGTTTTTCGCGGGCGAAGATATTCTGGTAATTGATGCAGGAACGGCAATAACTTACGACTTTCTCAACGGGGAAACCTACAGGGGAGGCAATATCTCACCCGGTCTGAGTATGAGGTTCAGGGCTTTGCATAGATTCACAGGCAGGCTGCCCCTCGGGAAAATAACAGATCAATTCCGTTCTCCCGCTAAAAACAGCATGGAAGCTGTGACTGCCGGAGTGATCACCGGGGTCATTTACGAAATAAATGAGTATATTCGCACGTTTGAAAACAAGCAGAAGTCCCTGAAGGTTATACTGACAGGCGGAGACAGTGAATATCTCAAAGGCAGGATTGCTCATGAATTCACCTATATGCCTGATATTGTGGCCGAAGGGTTAAATTATATCCTGGATTACAATGCAAAATAAAATTATATTTCTTACCGGTTTATTACTGTTCGCTTTTCTGTTAAATCTTTCCGGTCAGAAAATGGTCAATTCGCCGTACGCTAGGTTCAATATAGGAGTTCTTGAACCGGCAGGATCATTCAGGAGCCTGGGCATGGGAGGAACAAGTGTGTCATTCCGTGACAACACTTCGATTTATTTCAACAATCCGGCCTCTTATACCAGTATTGACACAAATTCATTTATTTTTGATTTTGGCATAGATTACAGCATAAACAAGTTAGCGAACGGCGAAACCCGTTTCACCTCCGACGACATGAATTTTGATCATCTTTTACTGGGGTTCCCCCTGGGAAAGAATATTGGGGTTGCGGCAGGGCTTGTTCCTCTCAGCAATGGTTATTATAAACTGGCTGAAACGATCAGCCAGGGGGACCCCGGTTATGATCCTGTAACAGGGGAATACTCCTCGAACCATCTGGGTGAAGGCAGCTTCATCAATTTCTTTGCGGGTGCAGGAATAAAATTCCTCAGACATTTCTCGGCAGGAGCAAATATGACAATCCTTTTCGGCCAGATCAGGAGAACAAACAGGATCACATTTTCCGACTATGAATCTGTTTTCCATTATAACCGGTCAGAAAATCTGAGGATCGGGGGAGTCAATTTTGATTATGGATTACAGGTAGCCCTTCCCGTAAATAAAAACTACTTTATCAACGCAGGAATTTCATTAACATCGGGTAAAAGATACAAATCTGATTACGAAGACTTTTCCTATTTATTCAGCGCCTTCAATACAGCCGATACCCTCTCCTATTTTACAGGAGGAGATCAGAAGGCATATATCCCGGGAACACTGAGAGCCGGTTTCTCCCTGGGAAGGAAAGATAAAATGACCGCATCATTCGATTATATTACAACGAAATGGTCGAAAGCTGAGATCCTTGGTGCTGAAGGTTACCTTGCAGATACAAGATCCCTGCATTTCGGCATTGAATTCATTCCTGAAAAATACTCCATTTATGACTATTTCAGAAGGATCGAATACAGGGCCGGGGCTCATATCGAAGATAATTACGTCATAATCAACAATGAGCAAATCAAGGGATACGGTTTTACGGCAGGTCTCGGCATTCCTGTAAGACGTTCCCTGTCAAAAGCAAATATTTTCTTTGATTACACTGTCAGGTCAGGGTCATTTGATAATAATCTCCATCGCGAAAATTATTTCACATTGGGTGTAAGTCTTAACCTGCATGATTACTGGTTTCTCAAACGAAGATATGACTGAACGGAACATGAAATCTGCATAAAGCCGTGGATGAAAGCTCCCATATACCTCCTTCCCGTTTTCTGTTAATCTCCCTGGCTATCATTTGTTTAACTCTTTTTTCCTGCGAGAATAAGATCCCGACCATAGATAAATCGGATATACTCAGCCTGCCATCGCATACGGGAAGGAATTTCAGGACCGTATATACGGACTCAGGCCGCTTAATGCTTGTGCTCATCTCTCCTCTTTTTGAGAGGTACGAAAAAGCCGACCCGCCATATGCTGAATTCAGAGAAGGCATTAAGGTACTCTTTCATGACGGTAATTCTGAGCCGGTGGGTTCGGTATCTGCAAAATATGCAAGATATACCGACAGCAAGAGCTTGTGGGAACTAAAGGATAGTGTTGTGGCTGTCAATGAGTTGAATGACAGACTTGAAACAGAGTTGCTCTACTGGGATGAGAAGAAAGATCTGATCTATACCGACAGGTTTGTAAAGATAACAAATGAGGATCAGATAGTTATGGGCACCGGCTTTGAATCTGATCCCCGGCTCCGGAAGCGAAAGATCAGAAATGTGAGTGCAACAATCTATCTCACTGATGAGCAGTAGTATAGCATTTATCTTCCTTTTCTTCCACCCTCCGTATAAATGATTACTTTCACGTCATGGACGGCATTCTGATCATATCTATTACCATAATTTTTTCAGCCTTCTTCTCAGGAATGGAGATAGCTTTTGTATCGTCCAACAAGTTGAGGATAGAGCTCGACAGGAAACAGGGTGTCTTCGGTGCGGAAATTATAAAAATATTCACGAAGAATCCGGGGCAGTTCATTGCAACAATGCTGATAGGCAACAACATAGCCCTTGTGGTATATGGTCTTTTCATCAGCCGGCTTCTGGGGCCGGTTTTCACCCCGCTTATGGGATCGGATCTGCTTGTGCTTCTGATGAACACAATTATTTCCACTGCGATCATTCTTCTAGTGGCAGAATTTCTTCCAAAAACCATTTTCATTATCGCTCCCAATTTCTGGCTGAAAGCACTGAGCATACCCGCCCTCTTCTTCTTTTACCTGTTCTATCCTGTCGGGAAGTCGACTCTTGCAGCGGCAAATTTTCTTATCAGGATACTATCGGGAAAAAGGCCGGAAGAGAAACATCAGGAGAATAAAGTATTCAGCAGGGTTGACCTCGATCACCTTATCAACCAGGGTGAAACAGATAACAGGCAGCCCCAGCCCTACCAGCATAACATAAGGATATTCCGTAATGCACTCGATTTCTCAAGCGTAAAGCTAAGGGAGTGCATGGTGCCGAGGACTGAGATAAAAGCTGTTGAACTGGGAACTCCCGTTTCGGATCTGAAGGAGATGTTTATCAAAACAGGTCATTCCCGGATACTCGTATATCAGGAGAGTATCGACAATATAACAGGATACTTTGAGCTGAAAGATATCTTTAAAAATCCTCCTGATATAAAGACACACGTAAGGAAGCTCTCGATAGTACCTGAGACGATGGCTGCAAACAAGCTTCTCAGGCTTTTTGTTGAAGAGAAGAAGAACGTGGCACTGGTGGTTGATGAGTTCGGCGGCACTTCAGGTATTGTAACGATCGAGGATGTTCTTGAGGAAATTGTCGGTGATATTGAGGATGAACATGATTTCATTGAGCTTACCGAGAAGGTGATTGGAGAGAAAGAGTTTGTCTTCTCAGGCCGGCTTGAAATTGATTACCTGAATGAAACTTATAATGTCAATCTTCCTGAGGGGGATGAATACGAAACCCTTGCCGGACTGATACTGTATCATTACGGAAGCATCCCACGCAGCAATGATGTTATAAGAATTAATAACTTCGTTTTTCGCGTCCTGCGGGTCACTTCTACCAGGGTTGAGCTGGTTAATGTCAGGGTTGAACGTTCCTGAGATAAAATCCTTATTAACACAATAAGCCGTGAAGAAAAACCAGATATTTGCTTCAGATCTAATTCGAAGCCAGTGATTAATTGGTTTTATACTTAAATCAAATAAGAGAAGTGACTCACATTCCGGTATCTCTTCTATTCTATTTTGCTGAAGGGGTATTTATTTAAAGACGCTGACTTAATAGAACATTGTGACTATCCATGAACCTGGTTCATTTATAATGAATCGCAGCTCACAGGTCAGGGTTGCAGACTGAAATGAATTTGGTGCATTAAACATCACTTTCCCCTTAAATGGGAATTTCACTTCCTCAAAACCGGTAAATGAAGCTGTGGTACTTTCTGCACCTGAGGTTCCCTGCATAAAAAGGTTATTGATATTCAACGACTCAATACCGTTTCTTGAAAATTTGTATCTGACGTATGGCCTGTCACCTACTTTTACGAAAGAAACTCTTCCGATACTGTTCCGGTATTCAATAACGTAATGCTGCATGACCGGATTACCCATATATACATCTCTCTTCCACTCACCTGCCAGAACTGAATCCCTGTTGTTGTTTGTAAAAGTATATATCCCGTACCCATGCTTCATCCCTTTTTTCCAATCTCCTTCATAAATGTCCCCATTTTCCCATATATAGATACCTTTTCCTTCAGGTAATCCCTTAACAAAATCACCTTTGTAGAAATCAACTCCGGATGCCTCACCACTTCCTTCAGCCAATCCTTTCCTGCATTCTCCTGTATAGGACCATGATATTTCGGTTTTCAGGACTTTACAGGCAGTTTGTGCATCAAGAACAGAGAAGATACCGGAAAGTGTAAGAAACATTACCAATACCAGGTTGCCCCTTTTCATGATTTTTTATTTACACTGTTATTTACTGCAATAAAGGTACGATATATTTATCAACAAAAAAAAGAGAGCCTGATTTAGACCAGGCTCTCTGACGGTTTATTATTATTATGTAATTATTTACAAAACATCCGTTTCTGTCGGAATCGGATTTTTCCTTGTATGCCACCACATCTGGCTGTTAAACATCCCCTCATTGGATAGTTCAACATTCTGACGTGTTTTTGCTGCAGACAGGTTATTTGTATTATACGTTTCTTCGCTTGAGGAATACTGAACTCTTACCGGCATTCCAAGGTTCGGATAGTATGCTCCTTCAAGTTCAAATTCAAATGCTCTGGCAGGGAAACCTGTTCTTCTGACCTCATGCCATGCCTGAACACCCTGTCCGAATATGCCGGCCCATCTTTGCTCACATATCTTCTGAAATTTCTCGGCATCGGTCCCACCCCACGCCACGAGAGGCCCGGCAAGATAATCAGCATAATCTACCGGGTATGATTCAGGCATAGTTGCAATGGTAAGCTTTCCATAGGTTGGAGAAACTGTACTTCCATCCTGCAGGCCCCACCTCTCCATTGACGCAGCAATACCGCTTTCATAAGCATCTTGAGCCTGACCATCCTGCCCGGCTCTCATGTAGTATTCAGCCCGGATAAATTCAACTTCATCAAATGTCAGAACATAAACCGGAGCGGTTTCAGTATACGCTATTTGTGTGCCAAGAAGAGATACTTCGGGGAAAGGAGCTGATGTTATTGCCCGTCCGTTCTGGAATCCATTATAATCAGCAGGAGGAGTTGCCTGTGACAATGGAGTGGGTTGCGCATAAATATGCACTCTGGGGTCATTTCTGTCTTTCAACCAATTGACCATAGTTTCAGATATACCCTGGTCGGTACGGGCATACAGGGTATTGTAAATTGGGTTCCTGTAAGGTTGCCCCGGATAAACCAGCCTTGCATTGTCATCATTCGATGTGAAGACAGGATATTGGGCAGGATTATTAATAATTGCTGCTATTCTTGTATCAGCATCTGCCAGTGCTGCTGAGCCCGGATTTGTTGTGACGGGGGCCTGTGGAGCAGCCATATTGTAGGTAAATGACCAGGGAGTTCCGGCACAACGGTTCAGTATCCTCAGTTTAAGAGAGTTGGCAAATTTTCTCCATTTAACCGGATCTCCATCGTACAATATATCACCTAATCCAAAATTAACAGTTGTACCGGTTAGAAGAACATTGGCTTCCTCGAGTTCAGCCAGGCAGGCCAGATAAATACTTTCCTGCGTATCATAAACAGGATTAAGTGTTCCGTCCACTTCAAATCCCTGAAGTGCTTCTGAATATGGAATATCACCAAACATATCCGTGAGGTGCAAAAATACCCATACTCTCATGATTTTTGCTGCGGCCAGAAGCCTGTTGTCTCCGCTTTCAGTGGTTTTCTCAATTACAATCTGCAGATTCTTAAGCTCTGAAGAAAATGGTCCGTCGAAGTCTCCGGACATGTCGCGTGGCATATACTTATCTTCATCGATGTACTGTACTTTGCACCACTGCTGAGACCAAGGCCCCAGGTATGTATGCTGGATCCATCCTCCGAGCTGGCGACCGATTGAAACCTGAACAGCATTGGTAAAGACATTTATTGCAGGAACATCAACAGGGTTATTGGGATCCGTGTTGATTTCCTCAAAATTCTTTGTACATGATCCAAGCCCTATAACAAGGAGCATGACAAGAATCTGATATTTTATTTTAACTAAGTATTTCATATTTAAATGCATTTATTGGTTTTAAATTTTGATCACCGTTAAAAGGTCAGCCTTAGGTTGAACCCGTAAGATCTGGTTGAAGGTATGGCATTCGATTCCACACCTACGGTATTTCCGGCTCCCATACCTGATTCCGGATCGATATCCGGGGTGTTTTTATGAATTATCAGCAGGTTGCGGCCCAGAAGAGAAATGTTCATGTTTCTGATTCCGAGTTTACCAAGGAAATCAACATTTCTGACAGAATATCCTAACGATACTTCACGTAGCTTTACAAAGCTTGCATCAAATAATGAAACCTCATTTTTTCCCCAGTAATCCTTGTAAAAATCCTGGGCAGGTGCATAACTCTGGTTTTGAACGGGAGTTGTAACAACGTTACCGTCAGCATCAGTAAATGACACTGTACCATCAGCATTAAGCTTACCATAAACACCGTCAACTTTTACCCCGCCTCCTTCTTCAATCGGATCTCTTACATTTTTACCATTGTCGTTGATGGCTGCAGTTTTCTCAAGTACACCTGCATAAGTTCCGAACCAGTCGGTAACAGAATAAAGAACACCGCCTTTTTTGAAATCAACAAGAAAACTCAGGTCAATGTTTTTATAGCTGAGGGCGTTGGTAATACCACCAAACCAGTCGGGATACACATTTCCAAGATTCGTTCTTGCGTTTGTACGGATATAAAAGCCATCCTCATCAACAATAGGTCTTCCTGAATACTCTATGTGTGAAAGTTGTGTTTCAGCTTCATCATAATAGACTTTCTTGGCGTTTTCCCTCACGATACCATATCCCCAGAAGATACCATATTCTTCTCCGGGACGGGCATGAACCTGGGCATTCCATGAAGCATTATAAAGGTAGAGATACTTCATATCCCCGTAAAGTTCAATCACTTTGTTCTGATTTGTTGACCAGTTGACCAGTACATTCCAGGAGAAATCATTTGTCTGAACCGGTGTTGCCTGGAGAGTTAGCTCAACACCCATGTTCTGAAGGTTCCCGGCGTTGATAGTTTTGCTGCTGAAGCCGGTTGTCCTGGAAATAGCAATATCCATAATCTGGTTAATTGTGTTTTCCTTATAAAAACCGACGTCAAAGCCAAGCCTGTTATTCAGGAATCTCATTTCAACACCTCCCTCTACAGATTTCTTTCTCTGTGGCTTAAGTCCCAGCGGAGGTATTGTGGAGGTGTAGCCGAGCGATGCCTGTCCATTATAGGGATTTGCTGCACCAAAGGTTCCCATAAGGGAGTATGCACTTGCCGTTCCCCCTACTTCTGCATAACTTGCACGAAGTTTTATAAATGAGAACACGTTTGATTTGATCCTAAATGCATCAGACAGGATAAATGAAAGTGCTGCAGAAGGATAGAAATATGAATTATTATCAAGCGGCAAGGTGGACGACCAGTCATTTCTCCCCGTCAGATCCAGGAACAGGAAGTTCCGGTATCCCAGGTTTGCTGTTCCGTATACACTCTGGAGAACAGTGTGGTATTCATTTAAGCCTGTGGTAGCAGCAACTTTGGCATTACTTACCGCATACAGATCAGGTATGATAAGATCAGCAATCGATGTTGAACGGAACTGGTAATCGTACTTATTATATTCCCCTCCCAATGATGCATTGACACTAAGTCCTCCAAAATTATGTGTCAGTGTAAACTTACCGTTGGCATTTACTTCCTGCCTGCGAGTTGAATATGTGTAATAGCCTCCAAATACGTCACCGTTGGTGCCATGAGCCGTTCTCTGATCTATATCTTCAATTGACCAGTCTGTGCCAGCTATACCACTGAAACTTAACCAGTTGGTTAGCTTAACATCGAGATTAAAATTCCCGATCATTCTGTCCCTGTCTCTTGAGTTTGTATTATTGTAAAGCAGCCAGTATGGATTATCATGATAGCTATGGTTCCAGTTGACAGGGTAGCCGGTTACCGGATCAATTTTATCCTTGTTGTCTTTAAGATATTTCATATCAACCTGCCTTCCAAACCACTGGCCTATACTCTGTAATGGATTTCCCTGATTATAACCCGTTTCAGAGATGTTATCACTATTATTTTTAATATAATTAGCAGATCCACCGACTCTGATCCTGCTTGTTACATCCATTGATCCGTTCAGGGAGATGCTGTTCTTTGTCAGGTCAGTATTCGGCAATATTCCTTTTACCTTCTGATTGGAAAGTGATAAGCGGAAGTCTGATCCGGCTTTGGCTCCTGATATAGCCAGGTTTGAGGTAATTTTTAGTCCGGTCTCAAAGAAACTCTTGACATTATCAGGGCGCGCAATCCACGGAGTCGGAGTGCGTACTCCTGTTTCAGGATCATAAGGACTGTCGAACTGTGGGATCAACCTGCCGTCGAGGGGCGGCCCCCAGCTTTCATCGACACCATCATTCACCCCTCCGTAGGCACCATCAACATATGAAAATTCTCCTTCGGCTCCCTGACCATAAAGATTCTGATACCTGGGAATCACAAGCGGATTATCAAACATAACACTTTCTTCAAAGGTAATACCAAGGCCCTGTCTGCCTGCTGACCGGCCGGTTTTAGTGGTTATGAGAATCACACCATTTACTGCTCTTGAACCATAAAGGGCCGTCGCTGCCGCTCCTTTAAGTACACTAACGTTCTCAATATCTGATGGATTAATGTCCATTGCAGCATTTCCATAATCCATACCTCCGTAGGCACCAGGATCGGAATAGGTATTGCTTATGGGAACACCGTCAACAATAAAAAGAGGCTGGTTGTTAGCTCCGGCAGCAAGAGAGTTTACACCTCTTATTATGATTCTTGATCCTGCCGAGACACCACCATCAGCATTGGTGATCTGAACGCCTGAGAGTCTTCCCTGAAAAGCATTGATGATGTTTGACTCCCTTGTCGTTTGAAGCGCGTCACCTGAGATATCCTGTACAGTATAACCAAGAGCTTTCTTCTCTCTTGAAATACCGAGGGCAGTTACAACAACTTCATCCAGACCAAGAATGTCTGATTCCATAATACCATCTATCACTGAACGTCCTGCAATCTCAACTTCCTGCCTTTTCATCCCGATATAGGAGAATACCAGGGTAGTTGCATTCTGAGGTACAGTAATAGAATACCTTCCATTCAGATCGGTTGAGGTACCTATCGTGGTGCCTCTGACCTGGACGGTTACTCCCGGTATCGGCCCTTCACCCTCAACTGAGGAAGTTACCGTACCGGTGATAACTCTTGTTTGCGCCATCAGGGTTAAAGCACCCGCAAACACAAACAAAACAATAATCAGAAATAATTTCTTCATACGATTTAGATTTAGGTTTTAATTCAACAAAGCAAAGTTAGTTGATTTTTAAATATGACCAAGTAAATGGCCATTTTTTAAAAAAAGACCCAGGACCAAAGCAAGTAGTTGGCCAGCCTTCGCTACCTCCTTCTCCGTCGGTTGGCGGATACGGAGGTCAAAGAAAGCTGCGGCCTTCGGTCGTCGAAGTCCCGATAAATCGGGATGAAGACGACTGACAAAGCAGTTGGCAGTTAACGGCTGCCGCTCTTCAATTCCCTGTAATACTTAAAATAAAGAGGTATGGTTTCTATTCCCTTATAGAAGTTGAATAGCGGAAAGTTCTCATTTGGTGAGTGAATGGCATCGGTATCAAGACCAAAACCCATAAGTATTGATTTTATACCGAGTACTCTTTCGAAGGTTGAAACGATCGGTATACTTCCGCCGCTTCTTACCGGTATCGGGCTTTTTCCGAATGTTTCCGTTATTGCCAGGGCTGCAGCCTGGTATTCCGGAGTATCTGCAGGGCTCACATAAGCCTGTCCTCCATGAAGATATTCTGCTTTTACTTTAACACCGGCAGGGGCTATTGCCTGAAAATGCTTAATAAAAAGTTCCGCAATATTTCCAGCATCCTGATCAGGGACCAGTCTCATCGATATCTTTGCATACCCTTTTGACGGGAGAATGGTTTTGGTTCCTTCGCCGGTAAAACCTCCCCAGATACCATTTATATCAAGGGTTGGCCTGATGCCTATCCTTTCAAGATCGGTGTATCCTTTCTCTCCTGTCATTTCATTCACACCTACCGAACTCATGAAAGAATCCCTGTCAAACGGCCTTCTGGCCATATCCTTCCTCTCTTCCATACTTACTTCAATTACGTCATCATAGAATCCGGGGATTGTTATCTTTCCATCTCCGTCTTTCAGCGAGGCTATCATATCGCACAAAACGTTGCACGGATTCACGACTGCACCTCCATAGAGACCTGAATGGAGATCCCGGTCAGGACCCGATACTTCAACCTGCAAATACGATAGTCCCCTGAGCCCCGAGGTTATTGAAGGATTATCTTTTGATATCATGGTAGTATCAGAGATAAGTATCACATCTGCGGAGAGCTGATCTTTGTTGTCGTGGCAGAACTTCTCAAGATTTGCTGAGCCAATCTCCTCCTCACCCTCTATCATGAATTTTACATTGCAGGCCAGGCTGTTTGTATTGACCATATACTCAAAGGCTTTGAAATGCATGAAGAGTTGTCCCTTATCATCATCTGCTCCCCGTCCCCATATCTTTTCATCTCTTATAACAGGTTCAAAAGGCTCGCTTTTCCATTGCTCAAGAGGTTCGGCCGGCTGTACATCATAATGTCCGTAAACCATTATGGTCGGAATACTGTTTGAAATAATCTTTTCGCCATAAACAACAGGATGCCCGTCGGTTGGAAATACCTCAGCCCTTTCGGCTCCGGCTTTCAGGAGCGAATCCTTAATAAATGCCGCGGCACGATGCATATCGGATTTGTGTTCCTCCTTCGAGCTGACTGACGGAATCCTTATCAGCTCAAATAACTCCTCAAGGAATCTTTCCCTGTTCTCTGCGATGTAATTTGAAATAGTTGTCATTTATTTAAGGTTTTTAGTTAATCTCAATTAATTATTAACCCCCGCTCCGCTTCACAACTACGCCAAGGCTTCGTTGTGTTAAAGCGGAGCACCCCCTAAAGGGGGTATATTAGGACTCCATTTTAGCCCCCCTTCCAGGGGGGTTGGGGGGTGCTAATTCAATTGCTGCTATACATAAATCTTTGTACATTTCCTCTCCCAGGGCTCTTATAAGGGGCTCCTTTAAATACTCATACAGCGTTATCCCCTCCCTGTCTCCGCATTCACGACCCGGATAACAGATTGACAGCTGCTGGTAGTTTACAGCCGTGAAATCCCTGTACTTTTTTATCCTCAGCGGAAAAAGGTGACATGAGAGTGGCTTCCTGAAAGATATCATGCCGTCAGTCCAGGCTTTTTCAATCCCGCACATATATACATTACCTTCAATCATTGTGTAGGCACACTCCTCGTTATTACCTATCAGCGGGGTCACCCGTTCATTTTCGAAATCGGTGGTGCTTGTTCCCTTCTCGTTGATGACCCTGATTCCTTCCGGACGAAGATAAGGTTTTATGATTGACCAGTTTTCTTCAAGGATCCTTACTTCATTATCGTCCAGGGGTGCCCCTGCATCACCATACCTGCAACAACTGCCGAGGCACCGGACCAGGTCGCATTTGAATTTTTTTTCAAGTATATCGAGGCTGAATATTATATCTTTAATTCTGAGCATCCATAAAAATTTTCATTTCCACCCCCGCCGCTTCGCGGCACCCCCTGAAGGGGGTTAAATCAGCGCCCCCCATCCCCCCTAAAGGGGGTTTGGGGGGTCCTCAACCCCCCTTTAGGGGGGATGGGGGGGCGCCCCTTCCAGGGGGGTTGGGGGGTCACACCAACACCTTCCCAGTCATCCCTTCCGGTATCGCTATCCCCATTATTGTCAGCAACGTCGGCGCCACATCGGCAAGGACTCCCTCCCTTATTGTCTTATAATCATCTGTTACGAGAATACACGGGACCGGGTTGAGTGAATGGGCGGTATTGGGTGATCCGTCTTCGTTACGCGCCATATCCGCATTTCCATGGTCTGCAATGATCAACACATCGTAATTCTTTTCACGTGCCGCTCTTGTTACAACCCCCGCGCATTCATCAACCGTGGCTACAGCTTTCTTAATGGCATCATATACACCTGTATGACCGACCATATCACAGTTTGCAAAGTTGAGGCAGATAAAATCGTATTTTCCGGTATTGATTGCCTTTATAACGGCATCCTTCACTCCATAAGCACTCATTTCGGGTTGCATATCGTATGTCGGCACCTTTGGGGAGGGTATAAGGATTCTCTCTTCATTTTTGAAAATCTCTTCGCGACCGCCTGAGAAAAAGAATGTTACATGCGCATACTTTTCCGTTTCGGCAATCCTCAGCTGAGATTTCCCTGCAGCCGATAACACCTCCCCGATAGTATTATCTGCATTCTCCTTGGGGTAGATGATATGGAGCCCTTTAAAAGTGGCGTCGTATGGGGTCATTGTGCAGTAGTGCAATGGTATCGTTTTCATTCCGAACTCCGGAAGATCCTTCTGGGTAAGGGCTATGGTAAGCTCTTTGGCCCTGTCGTTCCTGAAGTTGAAGAAGACAATAACGTCACCCTCTTTAATATTCCCGACAGCTTTCCCTTTCCCGTCAGTAACCACGACCGGTTTCATGAATTCGTCAGTAACCCCATTGTCGTACGATCTCTGCATTGCCTCAATGATATCGGTTGCCGGTTCTCCTTTACCATATACCAGAAGATCATAAGCCTCCTTTATTCTTTCCCATCTTTTATCCCTGTCCATTGCGTAATATCTTCCGACAAATGATGCGACCCTACCGTTTGATTTCTCCAGATGCTCCAGAAGGTTCCTCATATAACCCAGCCCGCTTCGGGGATCTGTGTCGCGTCCGTCGCCGAAGCCATGTATGAAGACATTCTTCAGATCGTATTCCATGGTCATGTCGCAAAGGGCATACAGATGCTTGTCCAGAGAATGGACCCCGCCATCGGAGAGCAATCCCATAAAATGGACCTGTTTATCGTTGTCCCTCGCATATGCAAATGCCGTTGTCAGTACACTGTTTTTTCTTATCTCTCCCGATTTACACTCAATATTGATCTTTACCAGATCCTGATAAATAATTCTTCCGGCTCCGATATTCAGGTGCCCCACTTCAGAGTTACCCATCTGCCCTTCGGGCAATCCCACGTTCTCACCCGAAGCATGCAACTTCGAAGAGGGGTAGTTTTTCCCGAAAAAATCGATGTTCGGAGTAGGCACGGTGCTTATTACATCGGCACCAGAGCCGTCGCCGATACCCCATCCGTCAAGTATCATCAGTAGTGTTCTTCTGTTATTCATACTCATGTTGAAATACTGCAAATATATCAAGATTAAACAATATGGTACGAAAAGTGTTCAGTTCCTTACCCTGTTTATCCTGATCTGATATTCAGCCTCTCTGCATGTCTCCTCGTATTCAATATCCCTGCCAACATATGCGATCCATTCTCCGGGTGTAAAATTCCTGCTGACGCCCGAGCAGACTCCCGTTACAAGAGAATCGGCAAGTGTCGGGCGTCCCACCAGATTATCAACCCTGCCAAGTGATCCGGAGAGAATGAACTGACCATCGGGGCTGAAGTCAATAGCCACTATCAGGCCTTCATTATCATCGAAGTTAAGAGGCGGGCAGTCATAATCTTCCGTGTCCCAGATCTTAATAGTACCGTCAGAATCTGTTGTAGCCATCTGGGCCATTCTGCCGTTGAAACGTATATTGTTAATACCGGCATTATGCGCTGTAATTGTTGATATCCTTTTTCTTTCCATTACATCCCATAATTCAACCACTCCGTCCGAGTAACCCACCCCAAGAATATTTTCCTCCGGCTTGAAACGGAGACTGCTTATTACTTTGCCTTCTGTTCCGATATTTATCTTTTCAGATCTGTCATCGGGGTTCCATACCAGGGCCTCCCCGTTTTTGCTGAGGCCTGCAAGAAATCTATTATCACCTGACAGTTCAATTGAAGTAACTGCGATCTCTCCTGTCGAGACATCCACCGATGTACGGGCAGACAGGTCCCATTTCATCACCTTGCCATCCAGAGCAGCAGAATAGAGGTAATTACCGTCGTACGAGAATATCAGTGAGCTTACCTTTCCTGAGTGGCCTTTAAGTTCATATCCCGGCTCATTCCCTCTGACGGGTATCATTCGGATATCCGGCCCGGTTCCGCCGCATGCCAGCCAGTCAGCATCGCGGCTTACCGCAATTACATCGTAAATATCAGAATCAGAATATATTACCTGCAGATTCTGCTCATGTCTGCCGAGATCCCATTTTATTACACGGCCATCTGACCCTGAGGTAAAGAATTCACTCCTTCCCGGGACAAAGGCAAGGCTCCTTATCTCACCCTCATGTCCTGAAAATTTTCTGTAATTAATATTACCGTACTCTTTTGCTATATTATAGAGGCCGGCATATATATCAGCGTCGTTATAATGTCCGTTGTTTCTTTTATTGAACAGATAGGCCTGGTATGCAAGCAGCGACTGCAGGTCTTTCCGGCCGGGCATCCGGAGTGATCGGAGTGACATCGATTTAGCTACCGAGACCATTCTCATCTTCTGTGTTTCATCCTTCAATGCCAATGCGGCTGCCTGTTCTCTTCTTGCCACCTCCGCAACTCTTTCAGCATCTCTTCTTCTCCTCTCAGTAATTTCCGTCATCTGAAGGGCTGCTATTTCATTCCTCCTGGCAGCCAGGGCTATTGAATCAACCTCGGTTAATCTCTGAGTAGCCGTTGCAGCATTTTTTTCAGCAACAATTCTCTGTTGCCTGGCTTCCATGCTTTCTGATTCGGCAATTATTCTTTTGTTTTCAGCTATTGATTTCTGGAGGAAAGCTATGATCATGAAGAGGCCTGCAATAAAGGCAATGCTTCCAAGTATCCTTGAAAAGATCTTAATCCGTCTGATCCTTGCTTTCTGCAGATTTTTCCTTTGCTCCTCAGCTTCAATAAAGGTCTTTTCACTTGTCCTGAGGTAAACCATTGCTCTCTCGAAAGCCGGGTCATATTTCCTGGCCCAGGCCAGGGTGGGATTATTGCTGTTGCGCCAGTTGACAGCTGTCTGAAGGTCGGGGTTCTTCATCAGTCCTGTCCTGCCCTGCTGGAACATAGCCGACAGTTCAGAGAGGCGCAGATACATCATAACGGAGGCATCCTCCTCTTCAACCCAGGTATTGAGGCGCGGCCAGAGATTAATAAGGCTCTCGTGAGAGAGGTCAACATATGAATCCGATCCGAGAATCAAATTCTTATGAGGTGTTATAAACGACCCTTCATTATCCCTGAAGTTGTCGATTACTTTTATGAGATTCTCCTCCGGTGATTGAATTATCTGTGCAAGGTCCGATATTCTTGCCGGACGGCGGATACCTCTGTTGTCCGGCCCCTTGCCGGCTATGTTTTTAAACACCCCTTCACAGATCCTTTTCTCTTCAACTGTAAGCTTTCCAAAAAGTTCGTCGGCATGTTGCGACATTGCATTTCCCAGAGTACCGGCAGAATTATAATCCGTAAGTCCGATGGGACGCTGAGGCTGTTCCAGTTCGGCCCACATTGAGTAAGTCCTCATCAGGGCATGTTGTAAAACAGGAAGGCTTTCTGAACTGTCGTCAAGGTCTCCGAGTATAACATCAACAAGTCCGGGCTCGATGGTTACTCCGACAGCCCTCAGAGGGCTCTCAATCACCTCCCGGTAATTATCATGAGTCATCCGGGGAACCAGATAATTACTTTTGTTGATAAGATTTGTAAACTCTTTGAACTGCGAACACTCTGATATCAGATCGGACCTCATGGCAATAATAACATATATATCATTTTCAGGGCCCGTCGCAATATCAGATAAGAATCTTATCAATGTCTCCCTCTCCTGCTCCGCCTTCAGGTTCTCAACAGTATGGTTCATTCTGAAAAGATCCTCAAACTGATCCACCACGATCAGCATTTTACCATGAGAATCACCTGAAGGAGTTTTAAGCAAATCGGCCACAGCAACTGTATCATCCCGAAGGATCTTAAAGATCTCTTCCACAGTATGTTTATAGGTTCCGCGGGCTGACATAAAGCCTTGAAGAGCAGTTGCCAGACTAAACAGAGGTTCATTCCCCGGCCTGAAAGAAATAATACTCCAGTCGGGTTGCTTCCCGGATGAGAGTCGCCTTATCTCTGAAAGAACTCCGCATTGTATCAGGGATGATTTCCCGCTCCCTGAAGCGCCGGTAACTGCTACAAATCTGTTATCAAGGAGTTTCCTGAGAATCTCCCTGCTTTCATTATCCCTCCCGAAGAAAAGCAGACTCTCTTCCGGATTATATGGTCGCAGGCCGGGAAATGGATTCTTTATGTAATTCTCTTTTTTTGGGGGGGTCATATTGGTATTGATTAGACTTCGTTATCATCAATTATTTTAAAGATCGCAAAAGAACTCTCAGGGAATTGATAATCAAACTCTTCGACGGCACTTAACGGAAGAATGCAGCAAAATTCCGTTTTGTCTGTTAAGGTAAGTGTGTCGTGATTTATATCAGCGTTCGCGGTATTAATGATTATTTCCGGCTCCGTATTGCCTTTCATGAAGACCCAGGCAATGAATCCCTCAGGAGGAAAGGTCAGCTGTCCGGTGTTACCTGCAGCGTATATCATACCGGATGCAAGTATAAGAAGTTCATCTTTGTTTATCCCGGGTAAAACAGAGGCAAGGAAAAGAAGCTTCTCAAAAATGAACTCCATGTCGTCTCTTCTGCCTGAAATGATCTGCTCAATATATTCTCTCTCCCTCGTCTGAATTCTTCCGGTAATTTTTTGCGTGTGCTTCATTTCCGGCCTGGCCAGCACTCTTGCCGCCTCTTCGCGCAGGATCTCTTCCGGACTGAACAGAAGAGCTATCAGGGAGTCGGCCAGTTCGTCATCCTCAATTTCTCCGATATTCCTCACAGCACAGGTTTTTGTAAACAGAGTCAGGAAGTTATAATCGCAGTTGATAATATCTTCATGAATTTTGTAATATGAGGGGATTTTTGACGGGAAGTACCTCTTCAATCTGCGGTACATTTTTCTGTAATATGCCTCTTCATGCCCGGTGTCCGGGGGATCTGACAGCACCTCTCTGATCCATTCTTTCAGAAGAGCCTCATCTCCCCTGTTTGCTTTGCTGTCCAGCTCACCCTCTGCCAACGTCACTCCTGTAAGTTTTTTAAGGTAATCCTTCCACCTGAGATACTCATTCTCCAGCTCTTCGACGAGAAGGGTGTTATTATTTCCTGTGTCAAGCCCTGACCGCAATGAGACTATCCAGCTGATGATTTTTCCTGTATCGGATATAAGCTGTAACAGGTGGCCCTTTTCTTCTTCGCGTGCCCTGAAGTTGCATTCAGTCAGGAACTGCAGGATAATCTCCCTAACGTGCCTCAGGCTTGAGCCAAGGAGTGAAATCAGAAATGCACGGTTATCCTCGATGCAGTTTTCACCCAGGAGTTTAAGTATATGGCGTCCGGTTACCAGATTACCCGATGTTGCAAGATAGAGCCTTTGCAGATCGCCTGCCGCACTGCTTCCGAAAGAGTGCAGTACCGCACAGGCATCCGGCACCAGCCGCGGGTCGGTCAGTGCTGCACACACTTCGGGCAACATATCGGTAAGTCTGAACTTACCGATTGCATAAATTGCGTATCTTTTCTGAATGGGCGATTTATCTCTAAGAAGTCTTAATATCTCTGTTGTGTGAGGAGAGCGGATTCCTGCCAGCAGTCTGCGGGCGTTTGCATTTTTATCTGCTTCCGGGTCAAACACACCTGCCCTGGTGCGGGTACCGGATGACCTTATGTGTTCCTCCAGTATCTCAACGGCTTCAGAAGCACGCTGGCGGAGGCTTTCATCAGCGCCGGTATCAGCTGATATGCTTTTAACGACAGGCAGCAGGTTAATATCCTTTTCTTCAATTGCATAGTCAATCAGAAGTTTACTGAAATTCCTGTTACCTGTTTGTTTCAGGACGGACCGGTCGCCTGTTACAAGATTGTAGTAATTGTACCGTATTAGTCTGCGGGCTGCATACGTATTTTGTAAAGAGTGCCAGTCGTCAACTGATTGAACAATTGACCCGCCGGTTTCTCTTGTTGAATATTGGGGCAGCCATCTTTTCATTACTCCGGCATTTTATTTATAACACCTTAAAGGTAGGAAATTCAGATCATAAAATCAGCGATCAAGGTGGTTCTTAATTAGTGTTACCAAAGAAGAATAATCATTAAAGGTTCCGTCAATGATGATTTCAGCCCTGTCGTACCATTGCTCACGATCTGCAAGCTTGCCGGTAATAAAATCCTGAAGGTTTTCCCTGCTTATTCCCTTTAGCAGGGGTCTCTCTGTTTTGGAGAGTTCCAGGCGTGATTTCAGCTGCGCCGGTGTAAGCTTCAGATAAATTGTGAGCCCGGTCTCCTTCATATACTGCATGTTATCATTGAAACATGGGGCCCCTCCTCCTGTTGATATTACCGTCCCCGAAAAGGGCCGGAGGCTTCTCAGCACTTCTGTCTCCTTATCCCGGAAATACTTCTCGCCGTATCTTGAAAATATCTCAGGGATCTTCATACCTGTCTCCTGCTCGATTTTGTTATCAAGATCTGTAAAAGTCCAGCCAAGTCCCGCGGCAAGTCTTCTTCCTGTTGTTGACTTGCCACTTCCCATAAAACCTACAAGGTATATTTTATCTATTACCGGCATTACAGCTCGAGCTTCATTTGGGCGGAATCTATATGAACAGGTTGAGGCTGGGGGATATCCTCTTCGGGTGCTTCCCCGGGCAACGGTGTTTCATGCTTCACCACCGGTTCAATTTCACTGATATCGTCTACCATATAGTTTGTCAGCCGCTTGCCCTTTGCCTTATAGCTCTTCACCCCTATGAATTCCGCCACCTCGATTATCTCATTTTCCCTGTCCTTGTGTTTGCCTCCAAAATGCAGCTCAAATCGTGGATATTGCACCTCTGTGATGCTTATAAGTTTGGATTCGGGATGTTCATTTACAAAGCATAAGGGCTTTTCAGTTTCCTCTATTGTGAATCTTTTCAGGTAATAAAAACTCTGTTCAGCGTCCCAGTAGATCACTGAATATACTTTCCCCGGCTTATATTTTTCGATTATCAGGATATTATCCTCAAAGTGGTTTGAAAGATCGAAACCGGTTATTCTGAAAAAGCCGTTCTTCGCTATTACCAGTATCCTGTCATCTCCTGCAAATTCGCCGAGGTACTGGCCCCTGCCGTCGACATTAAGCCTGAAGACTGCATCATCAAACCAGATTTTTCTTCCGCCAAGGGTTGAGAGTCCCTTTTCCTTGAGAGTGATCTTATGGACAGGATTTTTAGTGAGGATATTACCCAGCGATGATTTGCCTTTTATTGCCATCTGTCCAAAATCAAACTCGAAGGTCAGTCTCTTGAGTCTTGGCCGTGGTTTATGGTGAATCTTTATCACCTCGGCCTCCCCGTTGGGATTTGCAGTGAAATAGACAATTTTAGAACCCTGCGTTCCCCTGGTGAGATTATATTCCTTATCGCGTGTAAGCCCGGAAATGGCGCATCTTTTGGCAAGCAGTGGTCCGTCCCTGCCATCCTGGTAAACTATATTATATATCGTTCTTTCATCATTTTTAAGAAAGACGCCTGCATGAATAATATCGGAGCCCACAAAAACTTTGTCGGCCACCCTCGTGATAAGGTATGTGCCGTTTTTTCTCACCACCAGTATATCATCAATATCAGAGCAGTCACACACAAATTCATCTTTTCTCAGACCGGTTCCGATGAATCCCTCCCTGGTATTCATAAAAAGCCTGGCATTGTTAGCCACAACTTTTGCAGCCTGTATGGTGTCGAAACTCCTGATCTCGGTTCTTCTCTCTCTTCCCTTTCCGAATTTCTTCTTTATCTGCCTGAAATAGTTTATTGCATACTGCACCAGGTTATTGAGGTGATTTTTAACTTCTTCCAGTTCTGTCTCAATATTCCTGATGTACTCATCGGCCTTTGCCGAGTCATATTTTGATATTCTCTTGATCCTGATCTCGGTAAGCTTAATTATATCATCTCTGGTTATATCCCTCAGCAGTCTCTCCCTGAAGGGCTCCAGACCTTTTTCAATAGCAGTTATGACCGCTTCCCATGTTTCACACTCTTCAATATCGCGGTATATTCTCTCCTCGATAAATATTTTTTCGAGAGATGTCATATGCCACTGCTCCCTTAGTTCATCTCTGCGTATCTCCAGCTCAGTTTTGAGAAGGAGGAGAGTATTGTCGGCTGAATGGCGAAGCATATCGCTTACTCCCATGAATGAAGGTTTACTGCCGGTTATCACACAGGTATTGGGTGATATTGAGTATTCGCAGTCGGTAAGGGCATAAAGGGCATCGATGGTTTTGTCGGGAGAGACACCCGGCATCAGATGGATTACAATCTCCACTCTGGCAGATGTATTATCGTCGATCCTTTTAATCTTGATCTTTCCCTTTTCGTTTGCCTTTATTATAGAATCGATAAGTGTTCCCGTGGTCTTTCCGAAAGGTATTTCAGTTATTACCAGAGCTTTCTTGTCCATCTTTTCGATTCTGGCCCTTACCTTAACCGCTCCCCCTCTCTGTCCGTCGTTATATCTTGAGATATCAATCAGACCTCCTGTTGGAAAATCGGGACAGAGTACAAAATCTTTCCTCTGGAGGTAGTCTATTGTGGCATCTATCAGTTCGTTGAAGTTATGTGGCAGGATCTTGGAAGCCAGCCCCACGGCAATACCTTCCACGCCCATAGCAAGGAGGAGCGGGAACTTGACCGGAAGGGTGACGGGTTCTTTATTCCGCCCGTCATATGACTGTTTCCATTCTGTTGTTTTGGGATTAAAAACAACCTCATTTGCAAACTTCGACAGGCGTGCCTCTATATAACGTGGAGCTGCTGCACCGTCGCCGGTAAGTATATTTCCCCAGTTTCCCTGTGTTTCTATTAACAGTTCCTTCTGTCCCATCTGAACCAGGGCGTCGCCGATTGAGGCATCGCCATGGGGGTGAAACTGCATTGTGTGGCCGATAATGTTTGCTACTTTGTTGAAACGGCCATCGTCCATTCTCTTCATCGAATGCAGGATACGTCTCTGCACCGGTTTGAGTCCGTCGTTAAGATGAGGAACGGCACGCTCCAGGATAACATACGAAGCATAGTCAAGGAACCAGTCCTGGTACATGCCCGAGAGGGCCGTCACAGAATGGAGCGATGCAGATCCGTCTGCTGATTCTTCTGTACCTTCTGTTTTTTCACTCTCAAGTTCCTGTTCTTCCATACACTAAAATCCATCCACCTTTGTTACTGCTTCACCACCTCCAGAATATCCTCCTCAATCCTCAGATTCTCAATAATAAAATCCTGTCTGTCGGGAGTATTTTTTCCCATATAGAATTCAAGATACCCGTTTACAGCATCATTCTTTTTCATCCTGACGGGTTCAAGGCGCATATCTTTTCCTATGAAATGTCTGAACTCATCAGGCGAAATCTCGCCGAGTCCCTTAAAACGCGTTATTTCGGGATTTGGTCCGAGTGCTGTTATTGCTTTCACCTTCTCCTCGGCACTGTAACAGTACCTTGTCTCCTTCTTGTTCCTGACCCTGAAGAGTGGTGTCTGAAGTATATAAACGTGGCCCTTTCTTACGAGTTCAGGAAAGAACTGCAGGAAGAAAGTAAGCAACAGTAGTCTTATATGCATCCCGTCAACATCTGCATCGGTTGCTATTACAACATTATTATAGCGAAGGTTCTCTATACCGTCTTCAATATTAAGTGCAGCCTGGAGAAGGTTGAACTCCTCGTTCTCATATACTATTTTCTTTGAAAGACCAAAGGAATTGAGGGGTTTACCACGGAGGCTGAATACAGCCTGTGTCTCGACATCTCTTGATTTGGTTATTGATCCGCTTGCCGAGTCGCCCTCGGTAATGAAGATAGTCGAATCGAGATTCCTGGGATCATTGCTGTTATAATGAATACGGCAATCCCGCAGTTTCTTGTTGTGAAGACTGACCTTCTTGGCCCGTTCCCTTGCCAGCTTCTGAATGGAAGAGATCGCTTTTCTCTCCTTTTCCGATTCGAGAATCTTTTTCAGAAGCATCCTTGAAGTCTCTGGATTCTTATGAAGATAATCATCCAGCTGCTTTCTCATGAACTCGCCGATAAAGTATCTTATAGATGGCCCCCCCGGACCCATATCCTTTGATCCCAGCTTGGTTTTGGTCTGCGATTCGAATATAGGTTCCTCAACCTTTATACTGAATGCAGCAATTATCGAAGAGCGTATATCCGACGGGTCATAATCCTTCCTGTAGAAGTCACGTATTGTCTTCACAATAGCTTCCCTGAATGCAAGAAGATGGGTTCCGCCCTGAGTGGTATGCTGGCCGTTGACGTATGAGTAATAATCTTCTCCGTAATGAGTAGTATGGGTGAAGGCAACCTCAATATCGTGATTTTTAAGGTGTATCACCGGGTAGAGCCCTTCCCTGCTCATGTTTTCGTTAAGCAGGTCAAGAAGTCCGTTTTTCGAGAAAAAGCGGGTGCCGTTAAACGTTATTACAAGTCCGGAATTAAGATATACATAGCTTTTCAGCATCGATTCAACATATTCGGAGATGAAATAAAAGTTACCGAAAAGTTCCTCGTCGGGCTGGAAAATTACTTCAACACCGTTATCCTCATCAGTTGGAGTAAGGGGATGATCGTGTACGGTGATGCCGTGTTCGAACTCACTCACCTTCAGCTGGCCGTCGCGTATGGAACGGATGGTGAATCTGCCCGAGAGGGCATTCACTGCCTTTACGCCGACCCCATTGAGCCCTACAGATTTTTTGAACACCTTTGAATCATATTTGGCGCCGGTATTCATTCTGGAGACCGCATCATTAACCTTACCGAGCGGTATCCCCCTGCCATAATCGCGTACCCTTACCTCCTTGCCGGTGATCGTAACATCAATTCTCTTTCCGAATCCCATCATATATTCGTCAACAGCATTATCCATCACCTCCTTTATCAGGACGTAGATACCATCGTCGTGGGATGACCCGTCACCCAGCTTGCCTATGTACATACCCGGTCTGAGCCTGATATGTTCTCTCCATTCAAGGGTCTTGATATGCTCTTCAGAATAACCGACAACCGACATTTTGCAGAATTTTTGCGCAAATATAGTCAAATTGTTATGTGGCAAACCGCCAATTTTTCAACAATCGGTTTAAATTATAACCACACGGGCCGGAAAACTAAGGGAACAAAGCAAATTTATTATTTGATTGGCCGGCTATTACAACTACCTGCCTGATGTTGAAAACGCGGGGTCTCAGACAACAATGGCCAGCACTTTAAAATCCGACCTTCTTGTATAATAATCAGGCCTTTTATCCTCAAAGCACCAGGTCCATTCTTCCCTCAACCTTCCGCGGGGAAGATCCGTGACCACGGAAGGTTCTTCTGTTACCTTTCCCAGGCTGTCAACAACCACCTCCGAAAGATCTGTTATCAGAACGGATTCATGCTTTTTAAGAAAATCGATATGTTTTTTCTGTATCTCCTTTCGAAAGAGATAATATTCACTCTCCCGGGCTTTTAATCTGTTTCTGATACAGGCAAGAGGCAGTGATTCAAGCTGAGTCAGTATATTCAGCGACACCACCATGCCCGGGTCCTCATCCGGCTGGTAATCAGGGATCCTTATTTCACGCGGTGAGCGAAGCCTTCTGAAGAATCTCCTGCCGGAACACTTTTCCCATACTTCTCTTATCAGTCCCCCGGTTACATCATCCTCTTTCAGTTTAACATTGTGAAGAGTGCTTACCTGGTCAATCACCTCCGGAGGGTGTACAATATCTACGAGGCACACCTCACAGGCCATTTCTGAGATCTCTTTCAACGGAAAATCAAGAAGCCAGCCACTGCCCAGGACAGTCACCTTAACGGGATTAATTATGGCTGCCGCTTTTAGTATGAATCTCCTGCTGTTATGCAGATGGCTCTCCCAGCCTCCTTCCTGATCAAGATGCCTGTATATAAGTCCCTGCTGATAATCATAATACCCCATTCTGTGAAGTATCCTTCTGTATGCGGGGTCGTGTGTCATGACGGCTTTTAAGATTCTCGCAGCTCCTTAAGGGCTGCGGTCATAAAGTTACTGAATTTTGCGGCAAGCTCATCAGGGTTATCGGTCCCGAAAGAGCCAGGTTCAAACGGATCAAATACCCTTATCTTTATTCTGTGTCCGCCATTGAAGATAAAGCCATGCTTCGGCAGAACACCCCCGGTCCCGTCAATTATAACTGGCAATATCGGTGTCCCCGACTCTATCGCCAGCTGAAATGCACCTCTTTTGAAAAAACCTATCTCGTTGTTCAGCGACCGTGTGCCCTCCGGAAAAATCATTATAGAAATACCTCTTCTGAGTGTTTCAAGTGATTTCTCCATCATCACGGCCTTACTCTCGTCATTTCCCCTGTTAACCGTGATATAACCTGCCATCCTGATATACCATCCAAGCACCGGAACTTTTTCATTTTCAATCTTCGAAATCCATTTAAAACGGTAACGAAGGCAGTTCAGAAGAAGAATATCCAGTATCGACTGATGATTGGAGATTATAACATAAGTGGCGGCAGGATCTGCTTTCTCTCTGCCTTCTGTCTTTAATCTCCATATCGGAACAAGCCTGGCCAGTATCAATCCCTGATAAACAAGTACCATATGAGTTACAAGCCTGCTCCTGTCGAAAGGCAGAACCATAAGCCATATAACAAATGTCAGAGGGAACATAATAACCATGTATGTTATTCCCAGTAACCACACAATCAACGATTTAAGTATGTCCATCCGGTGTAAACAGGTTGTTTAATATTAAAAGCCTGAAGGAAAAAATGGCTTATAAGACACCTCCCATCTTTTTACTTTTAAAAGAAATTATAAATATCATTATAATCCAGAGGATTGTTGTTTTCATGAAATATTCTTTTCATATCTTCAACCATATGCGGGGTGCCTTTAAGTTTCTTCCCTGCATCAGCCATTAGTTCTGACCCTTCAATTAAGCATTCGCGGATAATTCCCTCTTTTACCATTAGCCGGCAGGAATGTTGTTCCCCGACAATAAAAAAATCATTTGAAAACAGATATTCGGGTCCGTAGGCATAATTCCATTCCCAAGTTTTGTATTTTGATTCAGCCAGCCGGTCAATCTCACCAATTTCCCCGGGATTAAGGGTAAACAAACGTGCATCCGGGCCGGAGTCAATAAAATAATTCATCATTGCCGTCATTAGTCCTGCACTGTCGCTTATACCCCCCCCGAGATACTCCCTGAGGTTAACCACGGGTGACGGATTTGATTCAACTGCTCTTGTTTTGTATCGCGACATGTTCATGTTAAGGGAGCTTCTCATGTCTGCAAGAGAAGCGTCAAAAAGAAGCGTTCCATGGTGCAGGACCCTGGTGCCGGTGACGTGCTCGGCATTGCCTGATATTTTTAGTCCGTCAATCTTCAGATCATTCTTACCCTCAAACTGTGCCTCAACACCAATGGTTCTCAGAAACTCCAGCACCGGCAATGTATGTTTCCTGAAATCAACCTGCCGGCCCGGTTCACTCTTTCTTATAAATGAAAAATTGAGGTTTCCCCTGTCGTGAAAAACCGTTCCGCCACCTGATATCCTTCTGATGACCGGGATATCATTTCGGTGTACAAATCCGGCATCAGCTTCCCTGTGAGCAACCTGATGCTTACCAATGATCACCGACCTGTCGTTAATTCCCAGGATAAGGAAATCCTCCGTGCTGTTCCTCAGAAGGTATTCATCAACAGCCTGATTGAAGAAAGGATCGTGAGATTCAAGAGCCAGACAATTCATTTCTCTTTTCAAGTAATTTTCTGTCGGTGAGTTTATAGAGGTTGTAGATTCCCCAGCCGATAAGGGCTCCGAGAAGTGATCCGCACAGTACATCGCCCGGATAATGGACTCCCAGGTAGATCCTGCTGTAGCCGACAACAGCCGCCCATATTATAATTGTTACCGAGAACCATCGCCTTCTTATGAGGAGCAGGCTAAGCAGGGCGATGTTGAATGAGTTGGCGGCGTGAGAAGAGACAAAGCCGAATTTTCCTCCGCAATGACCCTTAACAAGGTGTACGATGCCTTCAAGTTCAACAGCATGACATGGTCGCGGGCGCTCAAATGAGTTTTTCAGGAAAACCGATATCTGATCGGAGAGTGTGATAGCAATGATGATAAATAGCAGAATGACCAGTAATTTCTTGCGGTACAGCCTTCCAAGAGCTATCAGGATAGCTAAATAGAGCGGTATCCATACCACAATCCTGCTTATTGAAAACATAACAAAATCCCAGAACCCGGAATTACGGGAGTTGATTAACAGGAATAGCCGCTGGTCAAGTTCCTCAAGCATGTTAACTCAGTTATTATTCAGGATCTGCCATATCATATCTTTCAGCCGGGCAATTCCCTGGCCGGTAAATGATGATATAAAAACCGACGGCAAATCAGGAAGCTCCTCTCTCATCTCAGCCACCAGTTCAGCATCAAGCAGGTCGGCTTTTGTTATGGCAACCATTCTCTTTTTGTCCAGGAGCTCCGGATTATACATTTTAAGTTCATTCACAAGTATCTCATATTCCCTGCTGATGTCTTTGCTGTCGGCAGGTACCAGGAAAAGCAGCATCGAGTTTCTTTCGATATGACGCAAAAATCTGATGCCAAGCCCCTTCCCTTCATGAGCCCCTTCGATAATACCGGGGATATCTGCCATCACGAAGGATCGGTTATCCCGGTAGCTTACAATTCCAAGGTTAGGTACCAGGGTGGTAAAAGGGTAATCGGCGATTTTCGGTTTGGCGGCAGAGACCACCGAGAGGAGTGTTGATTTCCCGGCATTGGGAAAACCAACCAGTCCAACGTCGGCCAGTATCTTCAGTTCGAGGATAAAGGCAGCCTCTATACCGGGTTCACCGGGCTGTGCATACCTGGGAGCCTGGTTGGTCGGAGATTTGAAATGGACATTCCCGAGCCCTCCCCTGCCGCCTTTAGCCAGTATCTTTTGATCACCATGACCTGTTATCTCGAAAAGCAGTTCCCCGCTATCTTCTCTTTTAGCTATTGTTCCGAGCGGAACTTCGATGATGACATCCTTTCCCGAAGCGCCGGTCGACTGTTGCGCGCCGCCCGGTTCTCCGTTACCCGCAAAAATATGTCTCTGATATTTAAGGTGTAGCAGTGTCCACATCTGGTCATTTCCCCTGAGGATAATATCTCCTCCCCTGCCACCGTCACCACCATCGGGTCCTCCCCGGGGCACGAACTTTTCCCTCCTGAAATGGGCGGAGCCCGCACCGCCTTTCCCGGAACGACAATATATCTTTACATAATCAACAAAATTGGACGAGGTCATAATAACTGCCTGAGTTTCTCACTCAGCCTTTCAAATATCTCTTCGATGGTACCCATTCCGTTAACCGGCTGGTAGAGCCCTTTCTCACTGCAATAGCTTATTATGGGTTCAGTTTTTTCCCCGTAAACATCTATTCTGTTTTCAATAACCGCCGGATCCCTGTCATCGGGGCGGTCTGACAGTTCAGCCCTGCCCACGAGACGTTTAACCAGTTCGTCGTGATCAACATCGAGCACCAGCATGCTGTCGATCTTCATTCCTCGCCTGTTCAGCATCTCCTCCAGGGCAATGGTCTGAGCCACGGTACGCGGGAATCCGTCGAACAGGAATCCTTTTATGCCGGAGCTCTGGTCTATCCTGCCGGCTATCATTTCTATTACTACCTCATCGGGAACAAGCTCACCCTTTGACATTATTGAACTCATCCTTTTACCGAGCTCGCTTCCTGCTGCAATTTCAGCCCTGAGCATATCGCCGGTGGAGAGGTGAAGCAGATTGAATTTTTCAGCCAGTTGTACCGATTGTGTTCCTTTTCCCGATCCGGGAGGTCCAAAAATTAAAATATTTACCATGTTGCAAAGATTTGTTATTGTATTAAAGTATAAACAGATGTGAGGTTACGGCCAAAACCGTTATAATCAAGGCCGCATCCTACAACAAAATCGTTGGGGATCTCAAAACCGACATAATCGATCGGAATGTTCTTTTTATATGCCTGTGGTTTAAGAAGCATTGCAGCCACCTTAATGCCTGCTACATTTCTTATAACAAGATTATTGACGGTATGTTCGAGCGTACAACCTGTGTCAACAATATCTTCAAGGATAATGATCTCACAATTCTTCAGGTCTTCGTTCCATCCGATAAGTTCCTTTACCGCACCTGATGAACCAGTACCCTGGTATGAGGCAAGCTTTATGAAACTAATCCTTGCATTCAGGTCAACCTTTTTGAAAAGGTCGGCTGCAAACATAAAGGCTCCGTTCAGAATGCCAATGAAAATAACTTCCCTGCCCCTGTAATCAATATTGATCTGCCGGGCCATTTCACCTATCCTCTGCTGAACTCTGTTTTCCGGAATAAGCTCCCTGAATCTTTTGTCAAGTATCTGAACTTCTTTCATCGTAATTATGACTGGTCAGCTGCTGCGAAAATATGAAAATAATTGCTTACTTTTGCCCATACAGGTAAGCTAATTCTTATACTTCATATGGAACCACTTGTAAGCATATTTATGGGAAGTACATCTGACTTGCCTGTAATGGAGAAGGCGGCACAGGTGCTTAATGATTTCAAAATACCTTTCGAGATGAGCGCCCTTTCGGCCCACAGAACACCTGAAGAGGTTGAGAAATTTGCAAAAAACGCCGCCGCGAGAGGCATTAAGGTGATAATAGCAGCAGCAGGCATGGCAGCTCATCTGCCCGGAGTAATCGCCTCCATGACACCCCTTCCCGTTATCGGCGTACCCGTCAGATCGTCGCTGGAAGGACTTGATGCCCTGCTTTCCATAGTTCAGATGCCCCCCGGGGTTCCCGTTGCAACAGTAGGGATTAATGCAGCACAGAATGCCGGAATACTGGCAGCCCAGATAATAGGAGCAGGCAACAGCGAGGTGCTAAAACAGGTGGCCTCATTCAAAGCATCCCTAAAGAAAAAGATTGTAGAAGCCAACGAGGAACTTAAACAGGTGAAATACCCGTATAAAACAAATTAACGGATTGCGGATTTTGGCGGAGCCGAAGGAGCAAAGCGACGAAGTTCCGTAAAACGGAAGCAGCGAGGCAATCCCGCAGAGCGGGAGCGGATTTGGAGGAACGAAGTGACGACATCCCGCAGAGCGGGAGCGGAGTGCGGAGTTGAAAAAAACATTGGTGCAGATCACAGATTATCTTCATCATTATCAAAAATCGGGTCAAATAATTTTGTGATTTCCTGATTTTTTCCTATCTTTCTGTTTTAATAGAAACGGTTTTGAGCTCGCTGCACAGAATCATAGTTTCGTTTTTATTGCTTATTCTGTCATATCCTTCCCGGGGGAGTGATCCTTTCCGCATTACGGCCGGGGCCCGGGAGGCAGGAATGGGGCAGGTATGCATAATGAACAGCTCATTCTGGTCCTCATTCCAGAATCAGGCAACTCTTGCATTAAACAGATCTGCCGCATTCGGTTTCAGCTATGAGAACAGGTTCGGGTTAAAGGAGCTGGGAACCCGCAGTGCCGCACTGGTGATCCCTGCCGGTAAAGCCTCCGTAGGAGCTGTTTATTCCCGTTTCGGGTATACCGATTTCAGGAGAGATATGGCCGGTGTGGCATGCGGTATTCAACTCGGTGAGAAAATTATGGCCGGAGTGCAGGCCGACTACATGTCAGAAAGAACCTTCGGCGAATACATTAATAATGAATTTATTACAATCGAAGCCGGAATAGTGATCCTCGCCTCGGAGAGTGTGAGAATAGGCCTGCACCTGTTTAACCCTGTTCCATCGTCATTACGAAAGCTCCAGCTGCCTCAGCGGCTTAGAGCAGGTGCCGGAATGGATCTCGGCAAATCACTCTTTGCCGGTGCTGAAGCAGAGATGAGTACCGGCGGAAATCTGATAATAAGAACCGGATGCGAGTATGAGCCGGCACGCAACTTCTTTCTAAGGGGAGGTTTCAGTACTGAGAACAGCTCATTCAGCTTCGGGCTCGGGTATATAATAAAACTGGTGAATCTCGATATCGGATTTGTAACCCACGAGAGGCTTGGTGTTACCACCTCAGCATCTGTAAGGTTTACAATAAAATAAAATAAATCCACTAACCGCAGAGAACGCAAAGAATGGTTAAAAAGATAATAACCACAATAACCAGAATTTCATTAATTATCTTATTATTATTAATTGCCGGGGTTCTGTTCAGCCAGGAAGAAAACCTGTCCGAATCAATTACAGGAGTGGCGGAGGAACTCGTTTCGGAGGAGACGGAGACAGGTGATATTGAACTCTTTTCTGAGCTTCTGGACGAGCTGAAGGAAAATCCTGTAAGGATAAACTCGGCTGATACTTCTGAAATATCCAGGCTGTTCTTCCTCACCGGCTTCCAGATGAAAGCCCTGGTCGATTATGTTGCCGTTTCCGGCCCGATACTCTCAGTTTATGAACTGGCAAACATCCCGGGATTTGACAGGGAAAGTGCCGTTAAAGTATCTCCATTCATTACGCTTGATGCTTATCAAAACCATGGCCCGGCAAAAACGCGGTTCACCAGCACTTATCTTCATAACTTCTCAATTAAATCGATCTCTGAGAATATCTCGTACCCCGGACCATCATGGAAAATGCTGTCAAAGTATAAATTCAGCACCGGTAGTTTCTCAGGCGGATTTACAGCGGAAAAGGATGCCGGTGAAAAATTCCTTGCCGGCAAACCTCCCCTTCCCGATTTTATCTCGGCAAACCTTGCATATACAGGAACAGGATACCTGAGGAAGGTGATCATAGGGGACTTTTCAGTACGCTTCGGACAGGGAACAAACATCAATACAGGGTTCCGGACATCCCTTTCCCTGACTAATCCGGGGTTCATTCTGGCCCGGGATGAACTTAAGCCTTACACATCAACCGAGGAAAACAATTTCTTCAGGGGAGTGGCTGCCATGGCAGTAATCAGAAAGTTGGCAATAACTGTTTATGCTTCACAAAATAACATAGATGCCACAACAGGTTCTGACACCGGCTCAGATCCCGATCATATTATAAGCTTCACCAAAGGGGGGCTCCATAACACCGAATCGCTTTTATCAAAAAAAGATGCAGTAACGGAAAAGGGTTACGGGATCAATGTTTCGTATAATCTCAGGGCAACAAAAATAGGCTTTGCCTGGTCAGAAATTATGCTGTCATTGCCGCTGAAGCCTGTTTCTTCAAAACCTGAGGATTTTTATGATCCATCGGGATACACTTTTAACACAGGTACTCTCTATTATAACCATACTTTCAGGCGATTGCACTCATCAGGAGAATTATCAATAAATAATAACCTGAAACATGCCCTTGTCCAGGCCCTCTCACTCAGGCCATCCGACAGGCTGCTGATCAACGTTGTATACCGAAATTACGCTCCCGGCTTTTTCAGTTTTCATGCAAATGGTCCGGGCAGCACTTCATCAACATCGAATGCAAGAGGCCTGTATGGAGGCTTTACACTTGAAATGGCCAGACATTTGTTTTTAAGCGCAGGATGCGACACAGAAAATTATCCCTGGCTCAGGTACAGGTGCAGTGCCCCCTCCCGGGCCGTACGGCAGGAAATAAGGCTGAAGTTTATGCCTGCAGGTAACCTTACCCTCGAGGGGATATACAATTTCAGACAGTCGATGGTAAACATCTCAGGGGAAAACAGGATACCCCGGCAGAATCAGACTACATACAGCACCGTGAAAGCAGTTGTTGTTTACTCTCCCTCACCGGTCATAACCCTCAGGTCAAGAGTTGATTTTAAACTCGCCGGGCCTTCAGGATCACAGGGGACGCTTCTACTTGAAGATATTATCTGCAGGTTCAGGAGGGTGCCTCTAAGCATCTGGTTCAGATCGTGCATATTCCATACCGAAGACTGGGATTCAAGACTCTATACTTACGAGAATGACCTGCTCTACAGTTTCAGCATTCCTGCCCTGTACGGCAAAGGCTCCCGGAATTACCTTATGATTAAATGGAAGATAAGCGACATTGCTGACCTGCGGATCAAGTACGGAATCACAACAAAGACGGAAAATGCTGATGAGGCAACATCAGTGCAAGAGATCAGACTTCAGGCAATAATAAGATTGTAAAGCATTACCGGCAAATTAGATTTTGGCCACCAGCAACTTTTAAACTAAATTGCCGGTCAATTCTTTATTTACAGGCCATGTTCCGCACAATATTGTCATTATCATATCTGATACCCAATATATACCTCTTTATCAGAATCTGGCAGCTTTTTATCCCCGGGAGGTTCCGGGTCTGGTACACCATTATTTACGGGATCCTTTTCTCAGTTTACCCGTTAACCCGTATTGCCGGCAGGGAATTTCCTGAAAGCATTATGCAGGCGGTGATAACCGGATCCAACTATCTTCTCCCTTTTTTCCTGTACCTGTTTCTTTTTGTTCTTCTTACAGACATTCTTCTGCTCATTAATAAAATAACAGGAATTATCCGGGGTGACGTGATAAAGGAACAATCAGTGAGACTGAAGATGCTATTTGTTATTATATCGCTTTCATTAGCTGTGGTTACATCAGGCATTGTAAACTTCAATGTGATAAGGTCATCTGAATACAGAATCATCATACCTGCAAGATCATCGCATCTCAAAGAGTTAAGGATTGCTTTTGTTTCGGATTTTCATATCGGAGAAAATACACCCTTCCGGTTTATGGAGAATTATGTAAAAAAGGTACAGGAACTCGATCCTGACCTGATGCTCTACGGAGGTGATATAGTTGAAGGGGGCAGGGGCGACATGATGGAGCCTTACGAAAAGATACTCGGAAGAATAAAGCCACGGTATGGCGTTTACGGTGTACTGGGCAACCACGAACACTACAGCAGGCAGGATAATGGTGATTTTTTCAGTAATGCGGGTATAAAAATCTTAGCTGACACTTCAGTAATAATTGATAATTCTTTTATTCTTACAGGGCGGCACGATAGTCATACCAGGACAAGAAAAGATGTTAAAGAGCTTATGGACACGGTTACTGATACCCTGCCGGTAATACTAATGGATCACCGACCTACCGAGATAGATCAGATAAGCAGGACGAAGGCTGACGTGGTATTATCAGGACATACCCATCACGGACAATTGTTCCCGATAAATCTTATTACAGGGATTGTATATGAACTGAGCCATGGTTATCTCAGAAAGGGAGAAACCCATTTTTTTGTCTCAAGCGGCATAAGGTTATGGGGGCCGCCCGTAAGAACAACAGGCAAGTCTGAAATAGTGGTTGTTGACATTGAACTTAGCGGGAGTGAGTAACAGCTGATATGAAATTATCTAAAATTTGCGTACCCTTGCGTTCTGCCTGACGCCTTTTATATTTCTGATGTCTTAATATCCCTTACATTCAACTGAAGATTTCTGTTTCCCCTGAACTCGTTCATTTCGATTGAATAGCATATATCAAATGGCTTTCCGGTTTTGATGTACTCAAAATGATCAGCCTGTCCGAATGCTATGGCAGGGTATATTCCGGAGCCGCGGGAATCCTGGCATAGTTCCAGTTTGAGATGTTCTCCGCTCGACCCCACCATTCTGCCCGAACCGGTATCGGATACATTCTCTGAAAGGAATAGTGGTGACATATTTTCAGGACCGTAAGGCTGGAACCTGTTAAGCAGTCTGAAAAACTCCTCGTTTATTTCGGAGAAGGGGAGTTCTGCATCAATAAAAATCCTCGGCACAAGCTGGTCGTCGGATATTGTCCTGTTAACATACTGTTCGAAACGATCCATGAAAGGTTTGATATTCTCCTTTTTCATCGTCAGCCCTGCAGCAAACATATGACCGCCGAAGCTTTCAAGCAGGTCGCTGCAGGATTCGATTGCCTGGTAAAGATCATAACCCTGGACCGAACGTGCCGAACCGGTGGCAAAACCGTTTGATTCTGTGAGTATTACTGTTGGCCTGTAATATGTTTCGATGAGTCTTGACGCAACAATGCCAATAACCCCTTTCTTCCATAAAGGATTAAAAAGGACAGTTGTCCTTGCATTAAGTGATCTCTGATCATCCGAGATCATTCTCATGGCTTCGGAGGTAATGGTCCGGTCGACTGTTCTTCTTTCAATATTGAAATTATTTATCTCCCTGCTGATTCCGGTAGCCAGCCTGGGATCATCTGAAATCAGCAGCTCCACAGCCTTGCTTCCTGCCTCCATCCTGCCGGCTGCATTGATCCTGGGGCCTAACTTGAATACAACATCCTCTATTGTCAGCACCCGTGTTACATCAGCCTCCCTTATTATTTCCCTCAGTCCGGTGCGTGGCGATTCGTTCAGCTGCTTAAGCCCGTAATAAGCCAGAATCCTGTTTTCACCCGTTATCGGTACAATATCAGAAGCTATGCTCACTGCAACAAGGTCGAGATATCCTGATATTTCGCTGAACGGTATTCCGTGTATCTTTGAATAAGCATGTATGAGCTTGAAACCGACACCGCATCCTGACAGCTCCTTGTAGGGGTAGCTGCATGATGGCTGCTTGGGATCAAGTACGGCCAGGGCCCTGGGAATATCTCCTCCGGGATAATGATGGTCACAAATTATCACATCTATACCTTTATTTGAGGCATATTTCACCTTGTCTACCGCTTTAATACCGCAGTCAAGAGTGATTATCACCCTGCAATTGTTATGGGCTGCAAAATCGAGTCCGGCAATTGAGACCCCGTATCCCTCCTTGTATCTGTCGGGTATATAATAAATGACGTTTGAATACAGGCTTTTCAGAAATGAATAGACCAGAGCAACGGCCGTTGTGCCGTCTACATCATAATCACCGTAAACAAGTATCTTCTCGTTCCTCTTTACCGCGGTTGATATCCTGTCGACAGCAATATTCATATCCTTCATAAGGAAGGGATCGTGCAGGTAGTCGAGGGTGGGGTTGAAGAATGCATCCGCCTCTTCCGGGGAGGTTATATTTCTTTGCACCATCAGCAATGCCTGAGTCTCCGGCACATCCAAAGAGTGTGCAAGTTGTTTTACAACCGCTGAATCGGGCTTATCTTTTATTATCCATCTCTTTTCCATCCTGTAGTCAGTTAATCCATTCAAGATCAAAGAGTTCCTGAAGATGCCCCTTCACAATCTCCTTAGCCTTCTCAAAATCCTGGCGAATTCCAAGTTCTTTTTGCAGGGAAGTGACTCCCTTATCTTTAAAACCGCAAGGATTGATATGTTCAAAATATGTCAGATCAGTATTGACATTGAATGCAAATCCATGCATTGTTATAAATCTGCTTGCCTTCACTCCTATGGCACAAATTTTCCTTGCTTTCTCCGGCAGGCAGGGATCGAGCCATACCCCCGTTCCCCCCTCAAGCCTTTCCCCGCGGAGGCCATAATCTCCGATTGTCCGTATAACAGCCTCCTCAAGTCCCGAAACATACTCCCTGACACCTTTGCCAAGTCTCCCGAGATCAAATATGGGATATCCCACTATCTGCCCCGGACCATGATATGTGATGTCGCCACCTCTGTCTGTCCTGTAAAATGAAGCATCTTTAGCCCGCAGCTGAATATAGTCCAGTAAAAGATTAGATTCCGAACCACTTTTACCGAGTGTATAAACATGAGGATGTTCCACAAAAATCAGAAAACCGGGAACCCCGTTTCTGCCTTCAGTCCCCTCCTGTTCTGCCCCCTTTTTACTTTCCAGCAGTTGTTTGAACAAACTCTCCTGATAATCCCAGACTTCCTTATAATCCTTTAGTCCAATATCTTTATATTCAACACAATAGCTCAAAGCAAAATTATCATTCCGACGATGCAAATATAATCAAATTTATCTGTTTCCCACATGTTTTTCCGCATGAAAAGAGGAACGTACAAGTGGTTCGCTCTCAACAAAATCAAAACCTGCGGAAAGAGCTTTGAGTCTGTATTCACTGAATTTTCCGGGTGTGATATACTCAACCGGCTCCATAAAACCGGGTCCGGGTTTAAGAAATTGCCCGATTGTAAGAACAGTGCAACCCGTTCCACGTATGTCAAATATTGTTTCCAGCACCTCCTGCTCATTCTCGCCAAGACCTACCATGAATCCTGACTTTGTTATCACGCCACTCCGGGCTGTATATTTCAAAACATCAAGGCTTCTTTCATATTTTGCTTTGGTCCTTATAAGAGGTGTCAGGCGCCTTACTGTTTCAATATTGTGTGATATCACTTCAGGGGCTGCATCAATAACCCTCTGAATATTTTCAGGTCTGCCGTCAAAATCAGGAATCAGTGCTTCAACTGTAATCCCCGGGTTTATCCTTTTTATTGTCCTTATCGTTTCAGCCCAGAAGGCGGCTCCGCCATCTGGCAGATCATCCCTGTCGACCGAAGTGATTACCGCATGTCTCAGATTCATTGCCTGGACTGATAATGCTATTCTTTGGGGCTCTCCCGGATCAGGGGGCAGAGGCTTCCCTGTTTTTGTGGCACAGAACCGGCATGCCCTGGTACAGATATCGCCGAGTATCATGAAAGTGGCGGTCCCTGCATTCCAGCACTCACCAATATTGGGACAGTTACCGCTGGTGCAGATTGTATGTAGCCCGTTTTGCTCAATGATCTTTTTGACCATTATGTATTTCTCCCCACTGGCCCTCTGCACTCTGAGCCAATCAGGCAAACGTCTCTTCTTCTCCATAAAACGGTTTAGTTAAGTTGGTGACTGGCAATACGATTTCATTCTGTCAGCGAATGGCGTAAACCATAAAATCGTATGTGCCGTAAAGCAGGCTGATATTGGGTGTTGAAGGCGGATTGGTACTATCGCTTCCATACCATCCGGCACCCTCCCATTCTGCAGGATTTTCCGGATCCGTACTGCCTTCACTCTCCTGGTCGTATCCCGCGCGAAGATAATAGTCGCCGGCAGGAATGTTTTCCGTTCTGAAATTGTATTCAAGATTTGTGATCGGGCCATCGCTTGTGGCAACAAGCCTGATGATATAACCGTTTGTAATATCCTGATCGTCGTCAAGAAAAACATAGAAATTACCGGGTTCCGGCGTAAAATTGAAAGTGATAGTGCCTGTTATCAGGTGCTTGTCCTCCTTTTTGCAGCCTGCCATAACAAATAGCATCAGCAGAAGCAAAACAAATATTTTCTTCATCATCGACTCTTTTAAGAAAAGACAAATATAGTAATTATTCCCCGGGCAGAAATCAGATTCCGGCCTAACATCACAACGTTGACACAACAAACCTGAGTGTTAATAACATGTCATTTTACAGATTGGGTTACCGTTAAAAACAATTATATTTGATTACCGTAAAAAATCTATCTTACATAATAAATATAACAAATGGCTGAAAATGAATTCAAGATCAGTAATAACTATCAGACAGTTATAGGCGATTTTCCTAAAGTTGGCATACGGCCTGCAATTGATGGCCGGATGAACGGTGTACGCGAATCGCTTGAAGACCAGACGATGAACATGGCCAGATCAGCGGCAGCACTGATAACCAAAAATCTGAGGTACCCCAGCGGTCAGCCTGTGGAATGTATAATTGCAGACACCACCATAGGGGGTGTTGCTGAAGCTGCCATGTGCGCTGAGAAATTCAGGAAAAGCGGCGTGGGAGTAAGCCTTTCCGTTACTCCCTGCTGGTGTTACGGAAGTGAAACGATCGATATGGACCCTGATATTCCAAAGGCGATATGGGGATTTAACGGAACTGAACGGCCGGGTGCTGTTTATCTTGCAGCAGCCCTGGCAGGGCATACCATGAAGGGTCTGCCTGCATTCGGCATTTACGGTCGCGATGTACAGGATGCTGATGATACATCCATTCCCGGCGATGTAAGCGAAAAGATACTTCGCTTCGTCAGGGCAGGGATTGCAACGTCCTTTATGAAAGGCAAATCATACCTTTCGGCAGGATCTGTATCGATGGGTATTGCCGGTTCAATAGTCAAGGAGGAGTTCTTCCAGGAATACCTGGGTATGCGCAATGAGTATGTCGACATGAGTGAGTTTACCCGTCGCCTTAATGAAGAGATATATGATAAGGAAGAATACAGGAAAGCTCTTTCGTGGACGAAGAATTACTGCAAGGAAGGACGGGATATGAATGAGAAACCTAAGACCAGGGCACAGAAAGATAAGGAATGGGAGACAGTTGTTAAGATGACCATGATTGCACGAGACCTGATGGTGGGCAATCCGAAGCTGAAGGAAGCCGGATTTGGAGAGGAAGCCCTCGGGCACAATGCTATCCTTGCAGGATTCCAGGGTCAGCGGCAGTGGACCGACCACATGCCCAACGGTGATTTTCTGGAAGCAATACTCTGCTCATCGTTCGACTGGAACGGGATAAGGCCACCCTATCTGATGGCCACCGAGAATGACGCCATGAACGGTGTGCCGATGCTGCTGGGATACCTTCTTACAAACACGGCACAGATGTTCTCAGATATCAGGACTTACTGGAGCCCTGATGCATTAGAAAGAGTTACCGGAGCAAAGCTTAAGGGGAACGGCGAAGATGGTATAATCCATCTCATTAATTCAGGAGCCTCAGCTCTTGATTTCTCCGGAAGAGAAACGCGGGAGGGGGAACCTGTTATCAAGCCTTTCTGGGAAATTACCTCCGGAGATGTGGCAGCCTGTCTCAAAGCTACCGAATGGCCGCCTGCCAACAGGGGCTACTTCAGGGGAGGAGGCTTCTCGTCTCAGTTTAACACGAAAGGAGTTATGCCGCTTACCATCTCAAGAATAAACCTCGTCAGAGGCCTCGGCCCTGTCATGCAGCTCGCTGAAGGGTGGACCGTTGATCTGCCCCCCGGGATCAACAAAATACTGACCGACAGAACCGATCCAACCTGGCCCACGACATGGTTTGCTCCAAGGCTGACAGGCAAAGGCCCCTTTACCGACGTCTATTCAGTAATGGCTAACTGGGGCGCAAACCACTCAGCATCAAGCTTCGGCCATATCGGCGCCGACCTGATAACACTCGCTTCCCTCCTCCGTATTCCGGTATGTATGCATAATGTAAGCGACGACAGAATATTCAGGCCCAGTGCATGGAATGCCTTCGGCATGGATAAAGAGGGGGCAGATTACAGAGCATGCCTTGCCTACGGCCCACTTTACAAATAAATACTCTTGAAAATGGAAACTAACACCGAAAACAGGAAACTGGAACTTGACCAGGAGAGTACCAGGAATCTGGACGCTACAAGAAAATGGACAATGTTCCTTGCCATACTCGGATTCATCGTTGTGGGGTTCATCCTTATAACCGGACTTGTTGCCGGCACATTCTTCTCAGTCTTCAAATCAGATGAAGTGGGGCTGGGGATACCCGAATCACTCATGGTATTACTTTTTGTAATAATAGCAGCCATCTATTTTCTGCCGGTATTCTTTCTGTTCCGGTTCTCAAGAGAGACGGCAAAAGCATTGAAGTCGTCAGGTCAGGAAGAGATGAGAAAAGCATTCAGGAACCTGCGTGCCTATTTTACTTATATCGGTATACTGGCAATCATTGTTATCTCAATTTATATTGCAGCCCTGCTTATTGCAGGGACAACGGTTGCATTCCTTAAACCCTGAACCATGCCGGGTGGAGATATTGTGCTGGTCTTCGACTGCGGAGCCACAAACGTCAGGGTGATGGCCCTGGACGGGAAAGGGAGGATAAGAGCCTCTGCCTCCCATCCCAATAACACACGCCCCGATCCCTTCTATCCCGCATACAGGATATGGGATGTGGAGGAGATATGGAACAAGATGTGCCACGCTTCGGCTGAAGTAGTAAGCAAAATCAACCGCAGTGATATTGCGGGGGTTACCATAACGACCTTCGGAGTTGACGGTACCCTGGTAAACAGATCAGGAGAAATGCTTTATCCGGTTATTTCGTGGCAGTGTGAAAGGACCATCCCTGTCATGGCAAAGATAGATAAATACATACCGCTGAACGAACTCTACAGGGAGAGCGGGGTCCTGCCTTTCACCTTTAATACAATTAACAAACTGATCTGGTTCGCTGAAAACAAACCGGAAATAGTTGAAAAGAGCCATATGTTCCTCTTCATGCCGTCGCTTTTCTCCCTGAAGCTTACAGGTGAGATGGTGAATGATATAACAATGGCAGGGACATCAATGCTGATGGATCAGTCGTCCAGAAGATTTTCCGCTAAAATACCTGACCGGATAGGTTTCCCCGCTGAAAAGCTGGGGGAGCCCGTTGAGACAGGTTCCATTACGGGCAGAATCACTCCGCGGGCATCAATTGATACAGGCATTCCCGAAGGAATCCCGGTTATTGCAACGGGTCATGATACCCAGTTTGCCGTTTTCGGATCAGGTGCGGAAAAAAATCAGCCCGTTCTCAGCTCAGGAACCTGGGAAATCCTCATGGTACGTTCCGGGCGATTCAGGTCGGGAGAGGAACAGCTCAAAATGGGCATCACTACCGAACTTGATGCGAAATCCGGCCTTTACAATATTGGCAATCAATGGATTGCATCGGGCATGCTGGAATGGGCACGAAAAAATCTCTACAGCGATATTGACAAAGATGTATATGAAGTGATGATAGCAGGTGCTGAAAAAGTACCGCAGGGATGCAGGGGAGTAAGGGTTGTCCCCAGGTTCTATGAAGAGCTCCAGGGCAAACCCGGAGGAGAGATTACGGGACTTACCATGGAGACGACCCGCGATGAGATTTACCGTGCTATGCTGGAGGCTCTTGCCGAAAGACTGGCAGAGGGCAAAAGAGCCCTTGAAACAGCAGGCGGCTTCAGGACAGAAAGTATTCTGTGCGTGGGTGGAGGCTCTAAAAACAGGCTGTGGAACAGACTGAGAGCCCGTTCAACCGGAGTGCCTGTTAAAATAATCGACCATAAAGAGACCACAGTACTGGGCGCATCGCTGTTCGTGCAGGCTGCATGCGGCAACGCATCGTCTCCTGAGGAAGCAAGATCAGCTGTTGATTACAGAACTGAAATAATTGAACCGTAAATACATAAAGACAAAAGACAGAGTAACACCACACTATTTTGAAACCTTATAATTATGGAAATTGCATACCTTAACGGAGAATTCCTTCCGTTAGAAGAGATAAAAATAAGTCCTGATGACAGGGGATTTCTCTTTGCCGATGGGGTTTATGAAGTCGTGAGATGGTATGAAGGCGGTTTTTTCTTCGACATGGAAGGACATACCGCAAGGCTTAAAAGAAGTCTGAGAGAGATCCGGATCGAATGGTCCGGGTCAGACCTGTTCCCTTCCATTGCCGGAGAACTGGTCGGCCGTAACTTACTGCATAACTGTCCCGTACTTGTCTATATACAGGTAACAAGAGGAGTTGCCAGAAGGTCACATGCTTTCCCGCTGCCTTCCGTATCCCCAACCGTTTATGCTTTCGCCAGAAGCTTTGATCCGCATCGCGAGCTTATTTCTGCGGGAATAGGTGTAACACTGGTGAATGACCCGAGATGGATCCGGTGTGACATAAAGTCTGTGGCTCTCCTTCCCAATATACTGAGTTTCCAGGAAGCGCGTGAGGCAGAGTGTTACGAGTCTGTCTTTGTAAAGGATGGCGTTATAACAGAATGCGCACATTCCAACATCTTCTTTGTTATCGATGGTATACTTTACACTCATCCGGAAAATGAGAGGATCCTTTCAGGTATAACACGCAGGAATGTTATCCGGATTGCAAAGGAGGCAGGGATCAGTATTAGTGAAGCACCCGTGCAGGTTGAGAAGCTCAGGGAGATATCAGAAGCTTTTGTGACAAATACCTCTTTTGAAATTGCACCGGTAATCACCATAGGCAACAAGCAAGTGGGGAACGGCAAACCCGGACCTGTAACACTGCATCTGAGAGAAAAATTCGATGCCCGGATTGAGGCCGCCAAAGCTCATCTGTAAGCGGCATCATAGAAAGCATTTTTCCTATATTTGCACAAATTTTCAGAATACCATGAGCAAAACGGAACTGAGCGAACAGGAACTTCTAAGGAGGGAATCACTGAAAGAACTGAAAAAACTTGGAATTGATCCCTATCCCGCTGCAGAATATAAGACAAATGCCTTTGCACACGACATTACCGGTAATTATTCACCTGAAAAGAATAATTACCAGGATGTCTCTCTTGCCGGACGCCTCATGAGCCGAAGAATTATGGGGAATGCTTCTTTTGCTGAATTAATGGATTCTTCCGGAAGGATCCAGCTTTACTTCAGGCGCGACGACATTTGTCCCGGAGAGGATAAGACAATGTACAACACTGTATTTAAAAGGCTTCTCGACATAGGCGATATCATAGGAGTAAAGGGGTTCGTTTTCAAAACACAGATGGGCGAGATAACCGTCCACGTTAAGGAATACACCATCCTGTGCAAGTCGCTTCATCCGCTGCCTGTTGTAAAGGAGAAGGAAGGCACACTCTATGATGCGGTTACAGATCCCGAAATGCGCTACCGCCAGCGTTATGTAGACCTGATTGTAAATCCCCCGGTACGTGATGTGTTCCGGAAGAGGACGCAGATCATTCAGTCTATGCGCGAGCTGTTTAATTCGAGAGGTTATCTTGAAGTTGAGACGCCTGTTCTGCAGCCGATACCAGGAGGTGCAGCCGCAAGACCATTTATTACACACCATAACACACTTGATATACCTCTATATCTCAGGATTGCCAACGAGCTCTATCTGAAGAGACTTATTGTGGGCGGCTATGAAGGTGTTTATGAATTCGCGAAGGACTTCAGGAACGAGGGTATGGACCGTAACCATAACCCCGAATTCACTGTGATGGAGATCTATATAGCCTACAAGGATTATTACTGGATGATGAGCTTCACGGAGGAGATAATCAGGAAGGCTGTTATGGATCTTTACGGAAAAACAGAAATAGCCTGCGGAGACAAGATTATCGACTTAAATCCTCCATATAAAAGGATAGGCATGCTTGATGCCATTAAGGAAAACACCGGCACCGATATCAGCGGCATGGATGAAGCTGAACTCAGAAAACTATGCGACAGGCTTGGTGTAACACATACGGCACAGATGGGTAAAGGCAAAATCATTGATGCGATTTTCGGTGAAACATGCGAGCATCAATATATACAGCCCACTTTTATAATTGACTACCCGGTTGAAACATCACCCCTCACCAAAATGCATCGAACTAAACCGGGCCTCACCGAGAGGTTTGAGCTGATGATAAACGGAAAGGAGATAGCCAATGCATATTCCGAGCTGAACGATCCCATCGACCAGATGGAACGGTTCCAGGACCAGCTAAGGCTCCTGGAAAAAGGAGATAACGAGGCAATGTTCATCGATCACGATTTCGTGAGGGCTCTCGAATACGGAATGCCGCCCACATCAGGAATGGGACTGGGAATCGACAGGCTGACAATGCTCCTTACCAATCAGACCTCAATACAGGATGTTCTCCTGTTCCCCCAGATGAAGCCCCTGCATCACAAACCTAAAACCGACCAGGAGGAGCAGGAATAAATTATCAGCTTTACCCTGACAAGTAAGTTTTTTTGTTTATTTTCCGGTTTTAAGCTAATTTTATCTGGTTAGAAAACAGATATCGAAACCCTAAAACCTGTATAATATGACTTCAAGCCTGGATGGTTACAGCGCCCTTTCGGTATGGGGCATCCTTATGAGATTCGGCGTGAATCTGTTTTTTCTGTTCATACTGATCAGATTAATCTACTTCAGATACTCAAAAAAGGAAAAATTCCTTTTTACCTTTTTTCTGATCGGAATTACGGTCTACTTTATCTGCGCAATGCTGAGGAAGGTCGAAATAAATGTTGGAATAGGGCTGGGCCTGTTTGCCATATTCGGAATATTGAGATTTCGAACCAGGAATTTCAGCACAAAAGATATGGCATACATATTTGCCACAATCGGCCTTTCGGTAATCAATTCATTAAGTATGGTCGATTTTCCGTTTTACGGATTCCTGATAATCAATGTTATTATAGTTCTATCTGCCTTTACACTCGAGGAATTCCTGCGAAAGAACTCCTTTAGCAGCCATTGCATAGTCTATAACGATATTAACCTCCTTAAACCCGGGAACAGGAACAAGCTACTAAAGGACATATCGGGGAAAACAGGGCTCGAAATAAGAAGAGTCAGGGTTATAAAAGTCGACTTCAAGAGAGACTTTGCCGATCTTGAGATCTACTTCAAGGATGATCATGAAATAAACTGACCATAAATCGGGCTTCGCCTGAATATAGCCTGCTGACCGGGAGCCGGCCCTTCTTTGCCGGCAGAACTCTTAATAAGAATAATCCTGACAGGGATATAAAATTTATTTGCGTTTAACAATTTCATGGCATAACTTTATTGTTTTAAATAACATACACCCGGAGAAATGGCCGGAAGTTCCAATAGATTCTCCAGATTCTGGCAGGAGCTTAAAAGGCGAAAGACTGACAGGGTTATTGTTTTGTATGCCGCGACTGCATTTGTCATTCTGGAACTGGTTGATATACTCTCTCCTGCAATACTTCCGGAATGGAGCCTGACATTCATACTGGTACTGCTGATAATAGGCTTCCCTCTTGCAATAATCTTTTCGTGGGTCTTTGATGTTACCCCGATCAGCATTGAAAAGACCAGACCCCTGTCGGATAAAAAAAAACGAACGAAGAAGAGGGAGCTGAGAACATGGCAAGGAACTACCCTCATTAGTGTAATCATCATTATTTCCCTTTTGATCTATAATGTTATCAAAGGATTCGGAACATTTAACATAGGAAAGACGGAAAAATCTATAGCTGTACTCCCCTTTGACAACCTGAGTGAAGATAAATCATACCACTGGCTTGGTGATGCCATGACAGAGGAGATCACTATGCAACTCCAGAAAATCAGGAATTTTGATGTCAGGTCACGTACATCGGTGATGCAATACCGGGAGAACAGGAAGAAGAGCTCTGAGATCGGGAAGGAGCTTAATGTAAACTTCCTGTTGGAAGGAAGTGTCCAGATGTTTGGCGAAATGGTCAGAATACATGTTCAGCTTATTCATGCCGGCAGGGACAACCACATCTGGGGAGATTCGTATGACAATAGCTGGGATGATATATTGAGCGTGCAAAAAAGAATAGCGAAAGAGATAGCCAGTCAGCTAAAAACAGTTCTGACTCCGGAGGAAATTGAAGATATTAACAGAAATCCTACTGCCAGTTCAAGAGCATACTCAAGTTATCTGACAGGAAACAGATACAGTGATGATGCCTGGTATTATTTCATGAGAGGGAAGCGTTACTCCGACTCAACAAGTTTCAGAAATGCACTTCTTGAGTATGATAAAGCAATCCAATATGATTCGTTATTTGCCCTTGCTTATGCAAAACGTGCTATTAATCTGGCTCTTGGTTACTATACGGGAATATTTGACCATAACAGTGTAAGCAAATGCAGGCAGGACATAGACAGGGCTATGAGGCTTGAGCCGGGCATGGCAGAGGCCAGGCTCGCGCTTGGCTTATATTATTACTACTGCAGGAATGATTACCAGGAAGCCCTGAGACATTTCAGGATCGCTTCGGATCAGAATCCTGAATATTGGGAGTCTCTTTTCTATATGGCCATGGTTCAAAGGAGAAACGGCAACTGGAAGGAATCGCAGAGGCTGCTGTCACGTGTTCTGAGATATAATCCCATGGATGCACTTATACTGACCAATATAGGACTCTCATACCAGTATCTCAGGATATATGATACGGCAGTGGCTTACCATAACAGAGCATCTGAAATAATGCCGAAATGGACAGCCCCCTACGAGAACAGAATAGTTGCCTGCCTGACCAGATATGGTTCAACCGATAAAGCCAGGGCTCTGCTTGACTCAACTGTGCATGCTACAGGAGACAGTATGAAGATGATGAGAATCAGCCTTGATATCTATGACAGGAAATTCAGGGAAGCATTACGGAAAGCGGAAGAATTGTCCCCTTCTGATTTTATTGAATCAGGTGAAAGAGATCTTCTTTTCGCCCGCATTTACAAATTTAACGGTAATGACAAAGAAGCAGAAAAATATTATTATTCAGCCCTTGAACTGTATAAAAAGCAACTTGGTGGTGATCCTGAAAACCCTTCATTCTGGTCATCTCTGGCGATTTCCTGTGCGGGCCTTAATAATAAGGTTTCCGCAATAGAAGCAGCAGAAAGGGCAATATATCTCTCTAAAAACGACATGATGGCCAGGAATGACTATATACTGATCCTGGCAAGAATTTTCGTCATGTTTGGCGAATATGAGGCTGCTGCCGGTCAGATCGAACACCTGCTCAACAATCCCTCTCTTGTTTCCATTAGGTATCTGCATCTTGATCCCGTCTGGGAGCCCCTGCTCAACACTGAAGGTTTTCGTAATATAATTGCCAAATATTCAAAGATTTAACTGCAGAGAATCAGGCAGGCCATATAATTATAATTGTTTAACCATTAAATCTTAAAGAAATGTCATCATTTGAAGAATCAAAATCATCAGCAGAAAGGCCTCTGCCAATTGCCTTCCCGCTGGATCCTTCTCCTATCCTGTTTTCTGCCGAATTTGCAGATAAATATGGCATAGAAGTATATTTAGCTGTATTGAAAGCTAATATCAACTATCTTAAGGAATGTTCCGATGCTGCATCAAGATTGTACATTGAGATCGGAAAGATTCTTGATAATGTAAAACCTGACAGTAAAGAAAGAAGTGAGACATAATTTTGTGAATACGGAGCGGTATTGTTAAATTTCAATTGTATAACGACCTGTCTGTCTTTATGATAATACAATGAAGTCACGCCCTGTCGTATTTATTTCCCTCGAAGAATATGATAATCTTGGAGTGGGCTATCTATGTGCTGTATTGTCCCTTGCAGGATATAATGCAAAAAACTTTGATTTCCGTCTGCCTAAAAAGATTATCCTGGAGAAGTTGCAGGAAATGAATCCCATGATAGTGGGATTCTCAGTCATTTACGAGGATTATATTGATGTATTTGCGGATATGATGATGTTTCTCCGCAATGCAGGTATCACCTGCCATTTTGTTGCCGGGGGATTTTATGCAAGCCTGCGCCATGAGGAGATATTTGAAATGCTGCCTTCACTGGATTCGGTTGTGAGGTTTGAAGGAGAAAACACTATCCTCGAACTTACCGGCTGTCTGAGTGAAGGGAGAGAGTGGAAAAAAGTGAAGGGGATCGCCTATAAAGAGGGTAACATCATAATAACCAATCCCCTGAGACCTCCCGAAAGGGACCTCGATGTATTCCCGTATCCCTGCCGGGCAACCTTGAAAGAATATGCACTGGGTAAAAAGTTTGCCACACTTATTGCCGGCAGGGGCTGCACACATAATTGTATCTTCTGCAATATCCATGACTTCTACAAAAGATCTTCAGGAGAAATAAAAAGATTAAGAAAAGCTGAAAATGTTGTATCTGAAATGGAATACCTTCATAAAAAAGAGGGGTGTTCTGTTTTTCTTTTCAGCGATGATGATTTCCCGGTAAGCCGGGGTCGTGATATTGGCTGGATAGAGTCATTCTGCAGTGAGCTCAGGCTGAGAAAACTTGATAAAGGAATAATGTGGAAAGTAAACTGCCGTCCTGATGATATTGACCACGAGATATTTACTATGATGAAAGAGCATGGCCTCTGCCATGCCTTCCTTGGTATTGAAGATGGTACTGATGAGGGACTGGCTCGTTTGAACAAGAATATGAGTGTGGAGGAGAGCCTGAGGGGTATAAACATACTGAAGCAACTCAGAATAGGTTTTGATTACGGATTCATGCTTTTCCAGCCCTCATCCACTTTTGCATCAATAAATGAGAATCTCTCTTTTCTTGAAAACATCTGCGGAGATGGTTATACTCCGGTTTCATTCCTGAAGGTTCAACCTTACTTTGAGACGCGCCTCGAAAGAGATCTGCGAAAAGAAGGAAGGCTGAAAGGCAGGCCGGGGCATCTTGATTATGATTACACAGACAAATCACTCGACCACTATTTTCTTTTCGTCACGGATTGCCTCCGGGAATGGCTGCTGGGAAATAAAGGTCTTTTAAACTTCCTCAAATGGGCCAGAAATTATTTACTAATCTATTCCCGCTATTTTGATTCATCAGCTGAATTCTCAGAAATATCTGATAATGTAAGAAGTATTACAATACATAGTAACCTTTTCCTTCTGGAGACACTAAAGGAACTTGCCGGACTTTTTGAAACCGGAAGATTTAACAATGGTGATTACAATTCACTCAGAAGTTACAGAGAAAGAATATACTCATTGCACGATGAGTCAAGGATTGGCATCAACAATCAGATGAAACTTCTGTTGCAGCTTTCAGAACAGGGTAAATAATATTTCACGGCAATATAAACAAACTGCTTGTTCATCCGTTATTATACAAACAAACTGAATCTCTTAAGAACAATCCCGATGACAGACAAAAGATCCTTTCCGTCCAACCTGCTTCGTTCACTGAAAGGAAACCATATCAGGAACAAAAGGAAAGGATTATACACTTACATGATGAAGGCTTCTCTTAAGATCCTTGCTGTCTACCTTGTTTTTATAATTCCTTTAATACTTATTTTACAACGTCTGGTTGATGTAAGCCACGTATTCGCGTTCCTTACGGAAAACCTCAGTGATACATTTATATTTGTGGTGTTTACTTTATCCGAGTCTTTCCTTGGCATGATTCCTCCGGATCTCTTTGTGATATGGTCGGGCAAATTCAATTCACCTGCTCTTATGCTCGCCCTTTTTGGGATATTATCGTATGCCGGCGGGGCAATCTCCTATCTGATAGGCCACTGGATAGCAGGGATGCCAAAAGTAAAAGCTTATTCAGAGCGGGCACTGGAAAAGTATATTATTCTTGTAAGAAAATGGGGAGGTGCATTTATAATAATTGCAGCGCTTTTCCCCTTCTCCCCTTATTCTATGGTTATTATTGCCGTCAGCCTGCTTCGGTACCCTTTCAGACTATATCTCCTTTTCGGCATTAGCAGAATAGTCCGTTTTCTTATGCAGGGAATACTATACCTTGATATCCTCAAAATCGACTCTTTCTTTTCCTCCCTGATTTGACTGTCAGTTGCCTGAATCAGAGTACTCAAGCCTGTCGAACAGGTCAACAAACTTTCTGAATATTTTGTAATAGAGAATTATATATAAGAAAAATGACGACAGCCAGATAACTGCAAGGTTAAAGAGATAGGTATCTATCTCCAGGCTTCCGATCTTCTTGAACGGTGCATAATAGTGGGCCCTTCCGAAATTTGAAGTGGGCTTCATAAAGACTGGCTCATATTTCTGTATAATCCGCGAAGGTGTTTCGATTGTCTTGTCGATAACCTCATTGTTAAGCAGAATGTCTGCCAGACGGTAATTATAATAATTGTCCTTAATATCCATAAAACCCTCAGGTCCTGTCCTTTCAACAATAGCAGCAACCACATTCTCTTTCTCAGCAGCGGCACTCCTGCTTAAATCGCGGAAGCGCTTCTGAAGAAGATCCAGATAGGACTGCAACAGAAGGACTTTTTCAGCATCAGGAGGACCATTGTCAAATGAGGTCATTATTACTTCAGGAATCTCATAACCCGCCTTTTCAGAGAGATATTCAATATAATATTTCAACCTTGCACAACTGGCTGCCGGATTATCGGTAACCGGATCGTTTTTCTGACACCTCTGCAGATCTTTTTTCATTTCATCTATCAGGAACCAGGCATAATAGTAGTTCTGGCTTGCCTCCATGTCATGATCAAAGAAATTCCGCTGGTATCTGTTGTTCTTGAACTGCTCCACTGCCAGAGCTTCAAAAGACCACCGCGCCGTCATCAGATCACCGATAACAGGCACATATTCAAAGCTCGAATACCTGTTTGTGTGAAGCTTATCAAACTTGACAAGCACTCCGCTCAGCAGTAGCTGGGGAATGAGGATAAAGGGTATCAGAATATAAACCGTAATAACCGATTTGAATGCTGATGAGATATTCAAGCCAAGCACGTTAGCTAAGCATGAAGTAGTAAAGAGAACCATCCAGTATGTGAATGTCATTCCTTTTATTCCAAGGATAAGGTTACCGACCAGTATGAATGACAATGACTGAATCGCCGAAATAGTAAACAGAATGATTATCTTGGAATTAATGTAGCTGAACCAGCTCAGGTTCAGGAACGATTCCCTTTTCAGGATCTTCCTGTCCCTGATTATCTCCTCCGCACTTAACATAAGTCCGAGAAAAAGTGCCGTGATAACGCACATGAACAGGTAAGCCGGAAGATTCTCATTCTGGCTGAAAATGTATCTGTCTTCCTTTATATACCTCGTAAAATAACCAAGTATCAGTGCAAGAACGGGAGCTCCCCCGATACTGATGACCAGATACTGCTTATTGGCGAGCTTGGAAAGAAAATCGCGGAGAAAGAATATTTTTATCTGCTTTAGAAGTCCGGGAATGCTGTAGTAACTATCGGGAAGCTCTTCCTTTGTGATCTCATCTACAGCAATTTTCCTGCTTAATTTCTCCCTGAAACTTGTGTACCATTCTTCGGGTGACACTTTTCTCGTCTGGGTAAGCTTGCCCCGTTCATCCACTATCTTGGCTTCCACAATCTGCAGAACCTGCTCGGTGTTAATATTTCCGCATTTTGTACACTGGTCCTCCTCCGGATTTGCGTGCTGGCTGAGCTTCTTGAAATAGATAATTGCTTCATTCGGGTTTCCGTAATAGATCTGGTAGCCTCCCTTGTCGAGAATAATAATCTTGTCGAAAAGTTTATAGAGATCCGAGCAGGGCTGATGAATGTTGACAACAACAAGCTTACCTTTGTAAGTCTGCTCCTTCAGCAGGTTAATTACGATTTCCGAATCGAGCGATGAGAGACCCGAGGTGGGCTCATCCACAAAAAGGATAAAAGGCTCGCGAACCAGCTCGAGTGCAATGTTTATTCTCTTCCTCTGACCACCACTGATAACCTTGTCGAGGGGACTTCCCACCTTCAGATCCTTAATATCATAAAGATCCATATCGGTGAGTATCTTTTCAACAATCTTTTTAATCCTCCCTTTTCTGAACCTGTTCAGGCACATTCGTGCGCTGTAGTAGAGATTCTCAAATACTGTCAGTTCCTCCAGCAGGAGATCATCCTGAGGCACAAATCCGATGATCCCCTCCGTCTCTTTCTTATCCGCCGGATTGTTAAGGTTATATCCGTTAATATAGATCTCTCCGCTCTGTGGTTTGCGGTTTCCGTTAAGCAGATCAAGAAGAGTTGATTTACCCGTGCCGCTTACTCCCATTATACCGATCAGCTGCCCCGACTCACCCCTGAAATTAAAATTCTGAATCCCGTTGTCACTGTTCCTGAATTTATAAACCACATCCCTCGCAACAAGTGAGATCTTTGTTTTGTGCCTGTCTACATTATATATGCCGAAGATCTCTGTGAAATAGATAGTCCTGATGCCATGACCTTTTATAGTTGATCCGTTATCGAACAGGTATGTCTGACAGGGATAAATACTCTGACCGTTAAGATAGAGGGTTCCGTGACCGATATACCTGAAAATAAATGTTTTGGCGCTGGAAATGTTCAGGAACATCAGTTCACCGGAGAAATTTATCCGGGAAATATGCTTTATCTTTTTGTAACTGCATGTCTGTTTGTTGTTTATCAGCAGGACTCTCTCCTTCTCGTGAATTTTATTCACAGGGTCAATAATAAAACTCTTTATACTTTTGTATTCATTCTCCGGAATATTGAGAGCCAGGGCTAAGGTCATCAGGAAATCGAGCTCATTTTCCGTAATCTCTTCCCCGTGAGAAATAAAATCGATAAGCTGAATCACAATGAAGATCTTTTGTTTCTGACGCATTTCCTCATTTATACCGGCACATATCTCTTTTATCCTTGATGTTTTTATTTCAGAAATTTCTTCTCCCTCAATCTTCTCCGAGGCTCCTTTTACCGAGTAGAGCTCGAGGTATTCATCAAACATTCTCATATATCTCTCTGTAAGCTGACTGCTGAGGTGCAGGTCGAGAAATGATTTTACAATATCCCGCTCTTTCTTGGATATATCGCTTATTGTCCGTATGTCGCTGATCAGTGCAAACAATTGCATCAGAGCTCTGAGGATGGGCTCACTCATGACAATTAATGTTTGCACTAAAAGTACATCTAATTATCTTACTGATCAAATAATTTCATTTCCGGTTCGTTTGAACAGATGTAATATTTTTACCAGAAAACCTGAAATATTTTCTTTTAGGAAAATTATTTCATACATTTCTGGCTGAATGAAACTTATTATTCACCTGTCAGTGTAACTAAAATTTTATCTGATAATTGATTAACCTTACAATATGCCATTTATAAGAAAAATCCCGGTTTTTCTCCTGCTATTTTGCTGCTTCGTAAATTTGGCCGGGCAGGAGATGCCCGTAAAGCCGGTATCATACAGGCTCTTCACTCCTTTTTTGTTTAATCCGGCAATTGCGGGAAGCAAGGATTTTTTTTCAACGGATATACTTGCAGGATTCAACGGGAAAAATCATGCCCAGGTAATAAGCGGCAACGCCCGTCTGGCCAGGAGTACTCCGCAATATATCGCTTCCGTGAGAAGCTACGAATTCACAGGCATAGGTATTGGCGGTGCTGCCTTTAGCGAGGTTAATCCGGAAGCTCATAATGCAGGAGTATTGTTATCCGGATCATATCATTTCTCCCTCAACAGGAAAGCACTTTCCTTCCTCTCGGCAGGCGTTTCAGCCCGTGGCTTTTACCATCATTATAAAGGCGACAGCGACCTGGATATACCGGCATCCGATTTCTATTTTCCAAACCTCGATGCAGGTTTATATTATTATGATCCCCGCTTCTACGCAGGAGTATCAGGTACAAATCTGCTTGGGCGGCCGCAAAATACCGACACACTAAGCACCTGGCTCATCCCTGCCACACGGCAATATTTTTTATATGCAGGGGCGAAGATCGTGGTGAGCCGTTCGCTTAACATCGTGATCGAACCATCGCTTATTGCAGTTACAGACGACTCACTATCCCTCGATATCAAAAAGTTCCTTAAGCCTGCTCTCAGGATCTATGCAGGAGACTTCTGCATCGGAACTTTTTTCAATGATTTTGAGAGGCTCTCCTTTTTCTTTCAGTTCCGCTATCCGAGATTCTATGTTGGCACTTTTTTCGAACTGCCAAGAAATACTCCCTTCTATAAAAAACCACTGACAGCCGAAGTAGCCTTAGGGTTGAATCTGTCAAAAACAAAGACGGGATATTCAATTCGCAGTCACTGGTAATAATTTTTCCTGAAAAACAATGAAGAAACTTTTCCCCATAGTGCTTATTTTTTGCCTGGTAACTGAATTTACGGGCCTCAGGGCATTTCCCTCCCATCATAATATTCCACCTGAAGGTCCGGGAAATAGTATCTCACTTCAGCAAACGACGAGCGGCAGTCAGATCATAAAGGTGGATTCCTTCCTTCTGAGAATAATTCCCCCCTCATCGGGTGTGCAGTTTTACGGCGACGGGATAATTTTTCTTTCGCAGTCGAGGGATGAGTCAGGAATGTTGCCGGAACATGTCTCTTTCGGTAGCGTACAGGCTTATTATGGCCTTTTAAATGACTCTTCAATAACCGATCAGAGGTTGTTTATACCATCTGCTCCCTTCCCATATCCGGCCGAAGCCATTACGTTTAACTATGATTACTCACTGATGCTGTATACAATGCGTGCGCGCAACGATGCCGCCGAGAAGATCTGGATGGCTCAATACAAAGGAGGGGCGGATGTGGGTGACCGCTGGACATTCGATAACGGACCCCTTGATTTCTGCACAGGGAATTCAGCGTACACCCATCCTGCCCTTTCAGCCGACGGGAACCTTTTGGTATTCTCTTCAAACATGCCGGGAACGATCGGTGAAATGGATCTCTTCATGACCCGGAGGGAGGGTGACGGCTGGAGAGAACCCGTTAATTTGGGCAAATATATCAACACTGCAGGTAATGAGCTCTTCCCCTTTCTCGATAATGAGAACAATCTCTGGTTCTCTTCCGACGGAAGAGGGGGAATCGGAGGATACGACATCTTCATGTGCAGATACAACGGCAAGGCATGGGCTTACCCTGTAAATCTCACACAGGCAATAAACACCCCTGACGACGATTTTGCCTTCACCATCAACAGGTCAGACGGCAGGAAAGCTTTCTATTCAACGAGGGAGACCTCCAGGCGCAGGAACATTCAGTTATACAGGGTTTCAATTGATCCCGGACATCTTACAGCTGACCTGAATAATCTGACCGATGCACTCTCTGCAATAGCTGGTACCGACAGGGCAATGGAAAAATATATTACGGAATTAATACCGGAGAAAGTTCCGCTCATTGCCGCGAAGAAGGAGCCTGAGCCTGAACATAAAGTTGCCGAAGAAAAGAAAGAGGAAGTAAAACCTGAAGAAAAAATTACAGAAGCCATTTCCGGAGAGGTGAAGGCTGAGGAAAAGAAAACCGTGACTGAACCGGAGAAAAAGGCTGAACCTGCGGCAGCAAAACAGCCGGTTCAGACTACAGCCCCGGCCACAGCCAAACAGGCATCTGACGGCCTTCTCTACAGGGTGCAGTTTTCAGCCAGCATGAAACCTGTGGGCCCCTTCCAGGTCACCATCGACGGGAAGAATTACACCACCTACGAATATATGCATGCAGGAGCCTACCGGTCCTGCGCCGGGGAATTCAATATACTCAGAGAAGCAGCGGCACTCCAGTCAGCCATGCGCAAGGCCGGATTTGAACAGGCTTTCGTTGTAGCTTTCCGCAACGGGGAAAGGGTTGTTAACTTCAGGTAGAAGGCTCAGAGCGCAGGGCGGAGGGCGCAGGGCAAGAACTGGGAGCTTCTTTCTTCGGGCTTCCCTGCCCGACTGACTGCGTCAGCGGTCAGGCGGGGGGCTTCGGGCTTCGGGCTATTAGCGCAGGGCGCAGAGCTTAAGAAGACAAAAGACAAAAGTCACAAGAAAAAAGTTTTTTTTGTTTGGATGCAACATTTCTTCTTTGTTGAGGTCTTTAAATTGAATTAACAGGGAACAGTAACAGACCTTTATAAATTAAAGAAACTGCAAAATGAAAAACATTAAGCAACTGACTATCATTTTATTCTGTCTGAGCCTCACAGCATGTCTCAACGGCCAGTTCAGAAGAACTGTCACGGGAAACAGGAATGTAGTAACAAAGGAGAGGCAGGCAGGTGAATTTACCGGTATCAGGGTAAGCACCGGAATTGACGTTTACCTGAGTCAGGGTAATATTCACAAGATCACTGTCGAGACCGATGAGAACCTCCACGAATATATTATAACCGAGGTTCGTAATGATGTTCTGAATATATATACCGATGCCAATATCCGTTCGGCAGAAAGGAAGCGTGTTTACGTAACAATGAAAGATATCACTTCGGTAAGTACCTCCAGCGCAGGTGATGTTATAGGAGAGACTCCCGTTAAGACAAAATCGCTAAGACTCTCTGCAAGCAGTGCCGGAAATATCAGACTCGATGTTTTTGCAGACAGGATAAGGGCCGACATAAGCAGCTCTGGTGATATAACCCTTTCTGGTGAGGCTGACGTGCTCGAAGCAACACTAAGCAGCGCCGGTGACCTTAATGCCTTTAACCTTACAGCCAGGGAGGCCGATGTCTCAGCTTCGAGTGCCGGCGATGCTGATGTAGCAGTATCGGAGAAACTTACAGCAAGGGCCTCCAGCGCCGGAGATATCAACTACAGAGGCAACCCGAAATATGTCGATGCACACTCCTCAAGTGCAGGAGGAATACGTAAAAGATAGTTACAATCCAACATATAATTTCTTATTTATAACAAGCCGTCGTGGTCGCTCTCGATGGCTTTTTTTATTAATTTTGCATTATAAACGGAACCTCTATAACCCCCCCAGCAATGAAGGACAATATTAGCATCGATCTGAAAAACACGGCCGCGTTTGTATCGTATGAAGAGGTTGCAGCCCTTGCACAGCAGTCAGTAAGGCACCTCGACACTCTCAACACAGGCACCGGACCAGGAAATGATTTTCTGGGATGGCTGACCCTGGCCGATGATATCCTGCCTCAGCTCGACAAAATAAACAGGGTCGCACGTCACCTGAGATCCGTGTCAGATACCACGGTAATAATAGGTATCGGAGGCTCCTACCTCGGGGCAAGGGCAGTGATAGAGGCTCTCTCCCATACTTTTCAGCCCCTTCTGAAGGGGAAACAACATCAAATCTTCTACGCCGGGCAGAATATCTGCGAGGATTATATGTCAGACCTTCTTGAAATACTGGATAACAGAAACTATTCAATAGTTGTGATTTCCAAGTCAGGGACGACCACAGAGCCGGCAATTGCCTTCAGGTTACTCAAAGATCACCTCGAAAGGAGGGTTGGTAAAGTGACTGCGGCTGACAGAATAGTAGCCATCACCGACAAGGAAAAGGGAGCATTGCGCACACTTGCGGAGCTGAACGGATATGAAACATTTGTTATCCCCGACAACATTGGCGGAAGGTTTTCTGTATTGACCCCGGTAGGGCTTCTGCCAATTGCAATAAGCGGCCTGGATATTAAAACGATGGTGAAAGGGGCAAAAGTGATGGAAGCTATAACAAAGAACAACAGAAATGCTCTTACAAACCCGGCCCTTCTGTATGCATCTGCCAGAAATCTGATTCTGCAGTCCGGCCGTAATATCGAGATACTTGCCGGATTCACACCCCGCCTTCATTATTTAGCGGAATGGTGGAAACAGCTTTTCGGCGAAAGTGAGGGCAAGGACGGAAAAGGAATATATCCTTCATCCGTCGATTTCACTACCGATCTTCACTCGCTCGGACAATATATCCAGGAGGGACAGAGGATCCTCTTCGAAACTATTATTTCAGTTAATAAGCCCCGCAAAAAGATTACAGTCCCCGCAGAAAAGGAAGATTCTGACCAGCTAAACTATATAGCCGGGAAACGCCTCTCGGAGGTCAATTATTGCGCCGAGAAAGGTACTGTGCTTGCACATAACGACGGAAACGTACCCATTATAACACTGAATGTGCCCGAACTCGACGAATTCTATATGGGACAGATGATCTGTTTTTTTGAAATAGCCTGCGCAGTAAGCGGTTACATACTCGACGTGAATCCGTTCGATCAGCCGGGTGTAGAGGCTTACAAGAAGAACATGTTTGCACTTCTCAGAAAGCCTGGATTTGAGGAAGAGGCCAGGAAGCTGAGGGAAAGGATGAAATAGAGTCCGGAGTTTAGCTTCGTGTGTTGTTTTTTTCAGCCGGAAAGGAAATTCATTCATATATTATAATATTTAACCAGTAAAAGGATGATAGAGCTTAAAAGAGATTTCAGGTGGGCGTTGCTGGTGCCAACCAGTATGGGTGTGAGGATTACTCCGGTTAATTCCCAGCCTGTACACTGCAGTGACACATTTATTATGCAGGCCACAAGCGCCGAGACAAATGTGGCCAGTATCTCTTCTTACCTGGGACTGCCCGTTAAAGTACTGACTACCTTTGTTAAAGAGAGCCCGATAGCCAGATTTATCAAAGACAATCTTGCCGGCAGGCATATGGCTTACGAGGGTGTTGAAGTTGACCAGGGAGGCCCCTGGGGCTACCGGCATCAGTTCAACATAGCCGATTCGGGATTCGGAACACGCGGGCCCAGGGTGCACAACGACCGCGCGGGGGAAGTCGGGAGAACTCTCAATATGAAAGATTTTGATCTCGACATTATCTTCGGAAAAGAGGGTGTTCAGATACTGCATTTATCAGGGCTTATTGGAGCCCTCTCACCCGAGACAAGCAGATTCTGTCTCGAGCTGGCACGTACGGCAAAGAGGTACGGTACACGTATCTCGTTCGATCTCAACTACAGGGCTTCGTTCTGGAAAGGACGCGAAGAGGAGCTTGGAGGAGTTTTTTCTGAGATTGCCGGAGTGTCGGATATTCTTGTCGGAAATGAGGAGGATTTCCAGCTTTGCCTGGGCATTGAGGGACCCGAGGCAGGGGGAAAAGATCTTGGATCAAAGATTGAGAGCTTCAGGGTAATGATAAGCCATGTAAAAAAAGCGTACCCCAATGCTTCAGTGTTTGCCACCACACTCCGCGAGGCAATAAGTGTGAACGCACATCTGTGGGGAGCCATAATGCTGGAGGATAAAAACTGGCATGTTGTTGAACCAAGAAAGATTCAAATACTCGACCGCATAGGAGGGGGAGATGGTTTTGTCGGGGGAATGCTTTATGCCATGCTGAAAGGTATGGAGTCTGCAAAATGGGTTGAGTTCGGATGGGCCACCGGCGCACTTGCCACAACTTCACTCACCGACTATGCACAGCCCGCCGATGAGGAGCAGGTATGGAGCATCTGGAAAGGGAACGCCCGTGTAAGACGGTAAACCCCTTACATTGCTGAAACAAGTTTATGCTTGCCGATAAATTCATCCAGTACCATTGAAAGATCAGGTGCACCTATCTCCTGCAGGTCATAATATACCCTGGTGTGGGGCTTCCTTATATCTATTATCCTGCTCAGGTCAATAGGGGTTGCAATGATAACAGTGTCACAGTCAGTATTGTTGATTGTAGTCTCCATGTCCCTCAGCTGTTGTTCCCCGTATCCCATAGCAGGGAGTAGTGTCCCTATCCCCGGATAGGTTGTAAAAGTATCGGTGAGCCTTCCAACCGTGAATGGCCTGGGATCAACCATCTCTGAGGCTCCGAATTTCCTTGCCGCAATTACTCCTGCTCCCAGCTTCATTTCTCCGTGAGTAAGTGTGGGACCATCCTCAACCACAAGTACTCTCTTCCCTCTTATCAGCGAAGGGTCATCAACCCTGATCGGTGAGGCTCCGTCGATTACAACTGCACCGGGATTGACCTTTTCAATGCTCTCTCTTACGATCTGTATCGCTTCAGGAGATGAAGAATCGATCTTGTTTATCACCACTACATCGGCTAGGCGGAGAGTGACCTCGCCAGGATAATACCTCAGCTCATGCCCTGCCCTGTGTGGATCGGTAACGGTGATCATCAGGTCGGGTTTAAAAAATGGAAAATCATTGTTGCCGCCATCCCATACTATCACATCACAGCCATCAGGATCATTCTCTGCTTTACGAAGGATTGCCTCGTAATCGACACCCGCATAGATGACATTACCACGTACTACGTGAGGCTCATATTCCTCCATCTCCTCAACAGTGCATTTATGTTTCTCAAGGTCCTTCAGGGTAGCAAAACGCTGCACTTTCTGGGCATTGAGGTCACCGTAAGGCATCGGATGACGTACAGCCACCACCTTAAGACCTCTTTGCATAAGAATCTCAATAACCCTCCTCGATGTCTGACTTTTGCCGCATCCGGTTCGTACAGCTCCGACAGCAATTACAGGTTTACTGCTCTTCAGCATGGTATCTGCGGGCCCTAAAAGAACAAAAGAGGCGCCGGCTGCATTCACAATAGCGCTTACCTCCATAACCTTCTGATAGGTAACATCGCTATAGGAGAAGATACACTCTTCAGCCTCCAGTCTCTTTATGAGTTCCGGAAGTTCAGATTCTGGATACACCGGAATTCCATCAGGATAGAGGTTGCCTGACAGCTCTTTAGGATATTTCCTCCCGTCAATATCAGGGATCTGGGCAGCCGTAAAGGCGACAACATTGTAATCTTGATTATCCCTGTAATAAATATTGAAATTATGAAAATCGCGTCCGGCAGCGCCTAAAATAATTACCTTTTTTACGGCCATAATACCTCCAATGATTGATTACAAAATATTTAAAAGCTAAAGAAGTTTAATAAATGATGAAGTGGCAAATTTATAACTTGCGGAGTTAAATTCCGAACATTTCACTCTTATTTTTTCATACGATGTTAAACAGCCTGCAACACCTTGTTAATCAATGTCATAATTACATATCTATACAAATGTGAAAATGTGTTAAATAAAATGTTTTCAGGATAAGGAAGAAATGGCAAATTCTTTGTACTATTATAGCACAAAATGAATGTTTTAGCCCACATATACCTCTCTGGCGACGATGAAAAAATCATCATCGGAAACTACATAGGCGATTATGTAAAAGGGCGCGATTATTTAAAATACCCCGACCTGATAAGGAAAGGGATCATTGTTCATCGTCATATCGATAGTTTTACCGACAGCCATCCGGTCGTTCACAGAAGCAAAATATTCTTTACCCGGAAATATCACAGATATGCAGGGGTAGTTACAGACATAATCTATGATCATTTCCTCACAAAGGAATGGAACTTCTTTTCAAGAAGGCCACTTGAGAGTGTCACATATAATTTTTACAGGGCACTGGTGAACAATTATGAGATACTCCCGGCTAATGTCCAGGAGATGATGCCCTTTTTCATTATCAATAACTGGATCGAATCTTATCAGACAATACCCGGCATACGGCATGTCCTCAGAACACTGAGCAAACGTACAACCCTGCCAAAAGAGTCAAGGTTTGCCGCACGCGCGCTCAAAAAGAATTATTATGCCCTGCAGGAAGATTTCCTGGAGTTCTTTCCCCAGCTCATAGATTATGTTGAGAATGATTTCGGTATAGAGATCTCACACAGGATCACCATCCCATTCTGACCAGGTCAGATAAGATACTCGTTGCGGCTTGCGTCGAATCTCAGGAATATGAAAAGCAGTATCGTGAATCCCCACAGGGAGCTGCCTCCGTAACTGAAAAACGGCAGGGGTATGCCTACAACCGGTAAAAGGCCGATTGCCATCCCGATGTTAATAAAGAAATGGACGAAGAACACTGCTATCACCCCATAGCCATAAATCCTTGGGAAAACAGATTTTTGTCTTTCTGCCAGAAACACGAGCCTCAACAGGAAGAAAGTGAATAAAGCGACAACTACCAGGGAACCAAGAAATCCCCACTCCTCACCAACAGTGCAGAAAATGAAGTCAGTGCTCTGGGCCGGCACAAATTTGAATTTGGTTTGAGTTCCCTGAAGGTACCCCTTTCCTGAGAAGCCCCCCGATCCTATTGATATCAGCGATTGGTTCAGGTTATACCCTGTCCCGTGAGGATCGCTCTTAAAACCCAGCATGATTTCGACTCTTTCTTTCTGATGAGGTTTAAGTAGATTGTTAAATGCAAACTGGACAGAATTCAGGAATAAGAGACTGCCGACAAGGTAAAGGTAGATTATCAGTATCGAGACCGCCTTCCTGTTATAGATATATAGACCGTAAAAGAGTCCGGATATAATAAGCGACACGAGTATTATCATCTCTTCGCTGCTCCTTATTTTAAGGACGAAATAACTGAATAAATAAATTATCCCTGTTGTCACTATCAAAATACCGAGTCCTGCGAAACATACTTTCTGTTTTCTTGTTGCAGCTAAAGTGAGAAGGAATGCGACCAGTATAAGGGCAATTGTGATATAGAGGTTTTCAAAAAGAAGCGTGACAAAAAAGAGTATTGCCATCAGCAAGCCGGCTACAAAGATATAAGGACTAAGTCCTTCCCTGAACAGGACAATATATAATGCCAGGAACACAACAGCTGACCCTGTATCCGGCTGAAGAAGTATCAGCGTTGCCGGAAAGAGGATAACAGCTGAGGCGGTCAGGAAAGTGGCAACTTTGGTCAGATCATGCTTTTTGGAGCTAAGATAGGCTGCAAGAGCAAGGGCTGTTGCAAATTTTGCGAATTCCGAAGGCTGAAGACTGACCGGGCCGAATTCAAACCACGATTTTGCACCGTTTACCTCCTTCCCAATTATCAGGACAAGCAGGAGCAGTAAAATCAGTCCTGCATAGATGAACCAGGCAAAGAAGACGTAGAACCTGGTGTCGATTATTACAATAAAGACGGCAAGAACTATTGTTGCCACTATCCATACAAATTGTTTCCCATAGCGCTGGGAGAGATTTAATATACCTGCCTCATCTTCATTATAAACGGCAGCGTATATATTAAACCATCCCATAATGATCAAAGCCAGGAAGATCAATACCGTAACCTTGTCGAGTCCTTTCCAGATATTTATGCTTCTTCTCACCCGTCAACCAGATTTAAATCAAGCATGCGTTGTTCGAGCCATTTATTTGTAATTTTCCCCTTGATATATTTTTCCATCATCAGGCTTGCTATCGGGGCTGCATAAGTTGCACCGAATCCGGCATTCTCGACGAATACTGCGATTGCAATCTTAGGATTATCCCTGGGTGCAAAGGCTATGAATACCGAATGGTCCTCTCCATGCGGATTTTCAGCAGTACCGGTCTTGCCGCAGACTATTATATCTTTAAGTGCAGCAATCCTTGCTGTTGAGCCTGCTCCGCCATTCACAGCCTCTTCCATTCCCGAAACCATCTGCTCAAAATTAACCGAGTCGATGCTGACAAAATGTTTTTCAAGAAATCTGGGGTCTGGTTTACCTGAAGAGCCGATTGATTTTACTATATGCGGGCTGACATAGTAACCCCTGTTTGCGATAGCTGCTGTCATGTTTGCCATCTGGAGAGGGGTTGTGAGTATTTCTCCCTGTCCTATGGCAAGGGAGATTACTGTGAGGGCCCGCCATCCGTTTTTCCCATGGTATTTGTCGAAATAGCTTACTGAGGGGATAAATCCCGGCAGGTCATTTACAAAGTCAGTTCCCAGCTTTTCGCCGAAACCAAATTCATTTATGTAAGCCTTCCATTTATCAAAGGCATCATAAAGGGAGGGATAGGCCGGATTCTCGAGGATTCGTCTGAACGTCTGGCAGAAGTATGAATTGCATGAGTTTGAGACAGCATGTATAAAGTTAAGAGGTGAACTGTGCGAATGGCAGCCCACGAACAGATAACCATTATTGCAGCCGAACTCGGTTAAGGGACTCACTACACCCTCCTGAAGTCCTATCAATCCGTTCAGGGTCTTGAAAGTTGATCCGGGAGGGTAGGCGGCCATGAGTGCCCTGTTAAAGAGAGGGAGCATCGTGTCGGCACTCAGCCTGGAGTAGTTTTCCGACCTGACTCTGCCCACCAGCAGTGCGGGGTCATATGCAGGAGAGGACACCAGTGCCAGTACTTCCCCTGTCTCAGGTTCAAGTGCCACTATACTACCGGTCTTGTTCCTCATCAGAAACTCTCCGTACTCCTGCAGGTCCATATCCACAGATGATATTATATCGGATCCCTGAACAGCATCCACATCTGACCTCCCTTCATTATATGATCCCTTGATCCTGCTGTAAACATCAACCATGAATATTTTCACTCCTCTCTCTCCTCTCAACTCCTTTTCATAGGCCTCCTCAATGCCCAGCTTGCCGATATAGTCACCCGACTTGTAATAGGGATCCCTGGCAATAATGCCCTCGTCCACCTCGCTGACATACCCCAGAATATGTGCTGCAACAGGATTTGAATATTTGCGGAGTGTCCTTGGCTGTATATAAAATCCGGGGAAGAGGAACATCTTCTCCTGAAATGTTGCATAAGTTTCAGCTGATATCATCTTGAGAAAAACAGAGGGAGCACGTCTTGAATAGGATATCGCGGTTTTCATCCTTTCATTGAATACAGAAGGTGTGATACCCAGGAGGCTGCAGAATTCAGCCGTATCAATCGCCGTTGTCTGTGAAGGGACAACCATGAGGTCGTAAGCTGCCTGATTATACACCATCAGCTTCCCGTTACGGTCATAAATAAGTCCCCTGCCCGGATATTGGATTACATGCCGCAGCACATTATTCTCAGCCGACATCCGGTACGTATCTTTTACGATCTGAATTACAAAGAGCCTGACAATCAATGCCAGAGAAGCAATCGCTATGATCGACATTATAATATACTTCCTGTTTATGAATGCATCTTTCATAGTCTCAACCGTTATCTTCCTTTCCTGTAATACTCGGCAAAAAGGATGAATGTTACTGAAAAGAGTGAACTGAGCAATACCCTCATCATTGTTCTGAAGAAATCCGTAAACCTGAAGACCTCGAGATAGAATAGTGCTGTGTGATGTATCACTACAATTATCCCTGCATACAACAGGTACCATTTGAATCCGTAAGTAACCATAGAGGGTCCCTGCCCTGACTCATAACCATCGCGGGGAGAGATTATCCTGAGAACAAAGGGACGAACAAAGGCGGCCAGGACGGTTGCCGATGCATGCATGCCGGGTGAGCCTGAAAAAATATCCACACTGATGCCGGTCAGGAATGCGATGATTAAAAGCAACCAGGCCGCAATCTCCACCGGCATGAGAAGTATTATCATCACATATATGTAAGGATTAACATATCCGCTGAACTGAATATTGTTCATAACCAGAAGCTGGAGCAGTATCAGTAGGAAGAATATGATCCCGTATCTAATAAGTGTATTGATCATTGAAACTGGTTTTCAAGTTGAAGCTGTTCCTCACGCCTCAGATTGCCTATAATATTAACGTGAGTAAGCTTTCTGAAGTCTGTTGCCAGTGAAACTCTTATATTGTAAAAATCACTTCCGCTCCTTTCGAAATTGCTTATGGTCCCTATCAATATACCTTCAGGGAAGATAGCGCTATATGCAGTTGTTTCTATTGTATCGCCCTGAATAACAGGCGCATGCTGGGGGATCTCGCTCAGGATAGCCTCCCCTGTGTTACGTCCGTCCCAGCTGAGTGAACCGAAATAACCGTTGGACCTTATCCGGGCGCTTACTCTGAAGTCGAGGTTCAGGACGGACATTGCGACCGAAAAATTATCGGAAGATCCCACAATGATCCCGGCCACTCCGTCAATAGTCGTTACTGCCATATCAACATCAACCCCATCTTTCTTTCCCATATTCAGAGTAATAAAGTTCTTCTGCCGGTTGACCGAGTTGTTTATAACCTCAGCTCCCGTGAAGTTAAAATACTGATTATATGTCGAATCAATTACAGGGTAATAGGAACGGGGTTCCCTTGCATTTAGCCTGTTCATTGTGTTCTTCAGGGCAATGTTCTCATCTATGAGAAGTCTGTTCTCCTTTCTGAGGGCAAGATAAGAACGTGCATTGAATATGCTCTCATCTATGCCGGTGGTAAGGCCCCTTAATCCTTTAACGACACGCGTATTATGGTAATCGTTCCGCGTCGTTAGCAGAAATAATGCCAAACCTTCAAGGATGATAAAGATGATCAGGTTATGGTGTCTTGCAAGAAAGTTCAGCAGATTTCTCATTCATTGGCGGGCTTTATCTCATAAGGAACGGAAATTTATCAACATTCTTCAGTGCAACGCCGGTTCCTCTCGCAACTGCATGCAGGGGATCTTCCACCACATTGAAATTGATATTGATCTTATCAGCGAGCCTCCTGTCTATCCCCCTAAGGAGAGCTCCGCCTCCGGCAATATAGATCCCCCTGTTGACAATATCGGCATATAGTTCGGGAGGTGTCTGCTCCAGGACACTCAGCAGGGCAGCTTCGACTTTTGTCAGCGATTTGTCGAGGCAGTAGGCGATCTCCTGGTATGATATGGGGATCTCGATTGGAAGGGATGTCATAATATTGGGACCCCTTACAACATAATCAGCAGGGGGATTTTCGATATCGGGCATTGCAGATCCGACGGCTATTTTGATATCCTCTGCTGTGCGCTCCCCGATCTTAATATTGTGCTGGTGCCTCATATAGGCCTGGATATCTGTCGTAAAACCGTCTCCGGCTATTCTGATAGACTTATTGCAGACAATTCCTCCCAGGGCGATAACCGCTATTTCGGTCGTACCTCCACCGATATCAATCACCATGCATCCTTCGGGTGCCTCCACATCAAGGCCTATTCCTATGGCAGCTGCCATAGGCTCATATATCATGTATACATCCCGGCCTCCGGCATGTTCCGACGAGTCTCTCACGGCACGTACCTCAACCTCGGTACTTCCCGAAGGTATGCATACCACCATCTTAAGGGAAGGGGAGAAGAGGCGGGGACTCTTATTGATCATCTTTATCATGCCCCTGATCATAAGCTCGGCAGCATTAAAGTCGGCAATGACCCCGTCGCGCAACGGCCTGACGGTTTTTATATTCTCGTGCGTCTTGCCGTGCATCTGACGCGCCGATTCACCAATGGCAATAAGCTTGCCCGTATTCTTGTCAATCGCTACTATTGAAGGTTCATCAACAACAATTTTATCATTGTGAATTATTATCGTGTTGGCTGTCCCGAGATCGATGGCGATCTCCTGTGTCAGAAATGAAAATAGTCCCATATAATGAGCTGGTTAATATTTATTGTTAATGTTTAAAATGTCTGATTCCTGTAAAGACCATGGCAAGATTATTCGCATTGCAGTAATCGATCGATTCCTGATCACGCACCGAACCACCGGGCTGAATAACAGCAGTTATCCCTGCCTTATGTGCAATCTCAACGGTGTCGGCAAACGGGAAAAAAGCATCGGAAGCCATCACGGCTCCCTTAAGGTCGAACCCGAAGAGGCCGGCTTTGTCTATTGCCTGCCTCAATGCATCCACCCTCGATGTCTGTCCTGTCCCGCTGGCATAAAGCTGATTCCGTCCTGCCAGGACAATTGCATTTGATTTGGTGTGCTTGACGATCTTGTTTGCAAATATCAGGTCATTTATCTCGGAAGAATCAGGAGCACGCAGCGTTACACACTTCATATCTGCACCGGTCTCGGTCCGGTTATCTCTCTCCTGCCACAGAAGTCCATTCAGTACCGACCTGTAAGTATATCCTGAGAGCTCCTTCTTCTTAAGCCTGAGGATAATCCTGTTTTTCTTCTGTCCAAGTATCTCAAGAGCTTTGTCGGAGTATCCGGGGGCAAGAATAATCTCAAAGAAAATTTTATCGATCGCTGCTGCGACAGTCTCATCAACCGGTACGTTAGATGCAATAACACCCCCGAATGCCGATACGGGATCACACGCCAGTGCATCGGCCCAGGCTTCGGCCGGATCCTCCCTTGCAGCAACTCCGCAGGCATTATTATGCTTGATGATGGCAAAAGTCGGATCTCTGAACTCAAGGGAAAGGCCAAGTGCAGAATCTATATCAAGCAGATTGTTATAGGAAATCTCCCTTCCATGAAGCTTCTCAAAAATTTCGTCAGGATCACCGAAAAAAACAGCCTTCTGATGAGGATTCTCTCCGTAGCGAAGCCGGTATGAGCTGTTAATGCTCTCCCTGCAAACCGGTATTTCATGATCACGGTTGAAATATTTGAAAATCACGGTATCGTAGTGTGAAGAGATACTGAATGCCATTGCCGCAAACCGTTTTCTCTCTTTCTCTGTCGTTATTCCCCTGCCCCTCCTGAGTAGTTCAAGCAGCTCAGGATACTGGTCCCTCGACGAGACTACCAGCACATCCTTCCAGTTCTTGGCAGCAGCCCTGATAAGTGATATGCCTCCTATATCTATCTTTTCTGTTATTTCATCTTCATCGTCGGTCGACTGAACTGTCTTTTCAAACGGATAAAGATCAACAATCACCAGATCTATTTCAGGAATATTATACTTCCCAACCTGCTCTCTGTCTCCGTCATTATCCCTTCTGGCCAGTATCCCCCCGAACACAACCGGATGAAGAGTTTTTACCCTCCCTCCCAGTATCGATGGATAGGTTGTCAGTTCCTCAATTGCCAGGGCAGGTATGCCTGCCTCCCTTAAGAATGTAAAAGTTCCTCCGGTGGAATAGATTTTTATATCCATTTCATGCAAGAGTTTCACAATGTCGGCCAATCCATCCTTATGAAATACGGATATTAAAGCACCTTTTATGGTTTTTTCGCTCATTATCTGTTATTTATGATTGTCGTCTCCCGCTTTTTTCAGGCGATTAAAAATAGATATTTTTTTATTAACCTCAACAGTGATTAATGAACAGATTAATCTGTAATATCAACACTCTTTCGGCGATTTTCGTATCTTTGGCGTTCCAATTATTATTTTTATTTGTAAAATGTTCCTGAGGTTATTAAAAGAAGGATTTCTGTTTGCGATTAATTCAATAATTGTCAATAAGTTAAGAACATTCCTCTCGCTTTTTGGAATTACTATCGGAATTTTTTCAATAATATCGGTCTTTACCGTCCTCGACTGGATGGAAAAATCGATACGCGACAGCATATCAACTCTGGGTGAAAATGTCATATATGTTCAGAAGTTCCCCTGGTCGTTTGATCCTAATCTGGAGTGGTGGACCATTATCAGATGGCCGGCGGTATCAACAGAGGATTACAACGCCATCCTGAACAGGTCGACAAGGGCAAGCTCAGCATGTTTAACCGTGTTCCAGACCCGACAAATCAAATACCGGAACAATATTGCCAATGACGGATACTTATATGCCGTAACGCATGAGTTTGAAAATATCCGCTCATTTGAGATTGAAAAAGGAAGATATTTTTCGCCTGATGAATCTGCTTCCGGCAAGAATGTGGTAATTGTAGGTGCAATGGTTGCTGAAAGATTGTTTGATAATGCTGATCCTGTCGGGAAGGAGATAACCATAGGCGGTCACAGGGCAAACGTTATCGGGGTTTTCAAGAAGGAGGGACAGGGAGGAATAAGCGACAGCGGTATGGACGAGCTCAATGTAGTGCCGCTTAACTTCGGAAGAAATTTCATCAACATGCGAAGCAGGAATCTTGAGACCTCTCTTATGATTAAGGCCAGAGAGGGTGTCTCGGCACAGGAGCTTGCCGATGAAACTACGATGATCCTGAGGGCTTCAAGACGGCTCAGGCCGGGCGAGAACTCTAATTTTTCCGTCAACAGGGCCAGTCTGCTCTCCCAGGGATTTGACTCTGTTTTTGCCGGAATTAAAGCAGGGGGATGGCTTATCGGCGGATTTGCGATCCTGGTGGGTGGATTCGGGATAGCCAATATAATGTTCGTATCGGTAAGGGAAAGAACAAATATTATCGGTATTCAGAAAGCTCTCGGCGCCAAAAGGTTCTTCATTCTTCAGCAATTCCTTACCGAATCGGTTCTTCTGTCACTTATCGGCGGGATTCTGGGGATAATTCTGATATTTACTGCCTCGCTGGTAATAAACTATCTTTTCGAGCTAAATATGCACCTCACTATGGGCAACATTATTCTCGCCCTTTTAATCTCGGGTATCATTGGTGTCGTTGCAGGATATGCGCCGGCTTATGCGGCTTCAAAAATGAATCCGGTCGATGCCATGGGATATACTTTCTGATCAGATCCGGTTCATCTCTACCCAGTTTGTAAGGCTGATAAATTTATCTACTGAGAGTTGTTCGGGACGCAGGTGAAAATCGGGAAATTCATCTGATTTAAGTCTGAATTCAGCTCTTACGGAATTTCTCAGGGTCTTCCTCCTCTGATTGAAACAGGCTTTCACTACCCTGAAGAAGAGTGATTCGTTACAATCAAGTTCTTTAACATCGTTCCTGGTTAGCCTGATAACTCCTGATACAACTTTCGGAGCCGGGAAAAATACATGTGGCGGTACGGAAAAGAGGTATTCCGTTCTGTAGTATGCCTGTATCAGGACGCTAAGTATCCCGTATGTCCTCGATCCCGGTGAAGCACATATCCTCTCTGCCACCTCTTTCTGGAGCATGCAGCACACCTCGGTGATCTTATGCCTGTGATTCAGTATCTTAAAAAGAATCTGACTTGATATGTTATAGGGAAAATTTCCTGTAACCGCGAGATTGCCACTAAAGAGCCCGCCAATATCAAGAGACAGGAAATCTTCTTTTATTATATGCTTCAACCCAGGCAGATAAGTTTCCAGGTACTCTGCCGCCTCCCTGTCTATCTCAACCACCCGGAAATCAGAAAAACCTCTTTTGATAATGCTTTTTGTAAGCATTCCCGTACCGGGGCCTATTTCAAGTACAGATTCATATCCTATGCCGGTAAGGCAGCCGGCAATTTTAGCTGCAATATTTGCATCCTTCAGGAAATGCTGGCCAAGCCTTTTCTTTGGCTTTATTCTGTTCATTTATCCGGAAATGCTATTATACCTCAAAAGCCGAGCATCTCCCGTCCGAATTTTCTCCAGATAGGGATCCTCAGCGATTCGAGGAATACGACGAAACGGTTAAGGAGATTATAATAGAGTGTGATAAACAGAGCAACAATCATGATCCAGAGCGCCATGGTGTTGAATAAAAGTGTTGGTATCTTCAGATTACCGATCTGCTTGTAAGGGGCATAATAATGTGCGCGGCCAATCTTTGAACCCGGTTTCATAAAAATGGGATCCGCCTTCTGAATAAGTTTTGTTTCCGATTCATATATCTTGATTGTATGCAATCTGTTAAGAACCACATCAGCAATAATTGTGTTGTAGTTCTGCTCCCGTAACCTGTTAAACCGCTCTTCTCCCATCCCGGACTTTATCCTGTTATAAAGGGAGTCGCGCTGCAGTGATAGATGCCTGCTCCTGGCCCTGAAATTAACCCTCAGCGAATCTAGGTATGCACTGGCCTGTGCAGCCGTGTATTCATTAAAATTATCGTAATTGAAGTTGCTGATCCAGTTCCCCGGCTCTATACCGGTTTGGTATGAAAATTCATCTATATGATAATTAACTTTCCTGAAATTGTTTTCCGAATACTCGCGGTATGCCGGATCCTTTCCGGCAATCCTGCACTCTTCAACCTTTACTTTAAGTGTCGGCGTCAGGAAAGCGGCATACCAGTCGTACTGGCTGATCTCCATATCATAATGAAAGAAGGGTTTCTGAAACTTATTACTTTTGAACTGTTCAACCATTATTGCTTCATAAGACCAGCGAGTTGCCATTACATCACCAATTACCGGGACATATATCTTCCTGGTAATTGACCGGTGCAGGTCGTCAAAGCGAATCATGGCCCCTCCGAGAAGGAGCATCGGAACGAGAAGAAGTGGTATCAGTATATAGATGCTGACTGCTGTTCTCATGCCGGCGGAGATGTTAAGCCCCAGGAGATTCCCGAAACATGCCGTCGAAAACAATATAAGCCATTGCGGAAAAAGCATTCCTTTAACTTCGAGAAGTATATTGGCAACGACAACAAATGTGAGCGACTGTATTGCCGATAATCCGAAAAGAAATGTGATTTTCGACAAAAGATAGGTGAAGCGGCTTATGTTCAGATATTTTTCCCGTTCAAGCATTTTACGGTCCCTGAAAATCTCCTCGGCACTTACCGTGAGACCGATGAAAAGAGAGACGATAACAGCCATGAAAAGAAAGATATAGTAATTCTTATTGGCAAGAAAAATATAGTTGTCACCCTCGCTGTACTTCGAAAGAAATCCGAGGATAAGCGCCAGGAGGGGTGCTTCCAGCAGATTAATAGTCATGTACTGCCGGTCGGCAAGCTTGCGCATAAGGTTACGCCTGTTGAAGGTAATCAGCTGTTTTCTTCTCTCCGGAAGCTTGAAATTACTGGCGGGCATGGGTGATTTCTCAGGCCTCTCCTTCAGTGCCGGCATCATTTTTTTTCTGTATCTCTCGTGCCACTCCTGAGGGTTTATCTGCCGCTCAGCACCTTCAAATCCGTCGTTGTCAATTACCTTAACCTCAACGATCTCAAGTATGTTATCCGTCTCAATATTACCGCAATTTGGACATTCGCTCTCGGCCGCATTTGCCTGGGAAGTCTCAGTTTTAAAATAGACGAGAGCTTCAACCGGATCGCCGTCGTAAATCATATAACCGCCCTTGTCGAGGATCCACAGGCGGTCGAACATTTTAATGACCGACGATGATGGCTGGTGAATGATGGCGAAGACCAGTTTCCCGGTCAGGGCCTGGTTCTTAAGAAGGGTCATCACCTTCTCCGAATCGTAAGAAGATAACCCCGATGTCGGCTCATCAACGAAAAGCACCACCGGCTCACGCATAAGCTCCAGGCCTATATTGAGCCTCTTTCTTTGCCCGCCGCTGATCATCTTGTTGAGAGGATCACCGACCTGAAGGTCCTTTATCTCAGTCAGGTCCAGATCCTCAAGTATCTTTTCCACAGCCTCGTTCAGCTGTTCCTCATTATAATGACCAAAACAGAGGCGTGCATTGAAATAGAGGTTCTGATAAACAGTAAGCTCCTCAATAAGAAGATCATCCTGCGGCACAAACCCGATAAGCCCGGTAAGTTTATCAGCATCTTCATGGAGATCGTACCCGTTAATAAATATATTCCCTTTACCCGGTTTGAGTTTACCGTTCAGAAGGTTTATCATGGTTGATTTACCGACACCGCTCCCCCCCATCAGCCCTATGAGATTGCCGGATTCAATCCTGAAGTTCATGCTCCTTACACCATTCTCTGAATTCCGGAACAGGTACGCAACATCGTGCCCTTCAACAATAACTTTTTCTTTGAACTTTCTTGAAACAAACTTCTTATAGATCCTTGAATAATAGATCGGTTCAATACCAGTAGCCTTGATATTTACTCCCCTCTCAAGAAGATAAGGCCGGCATGCTATAATATCGCGACCCTTGAAATAGAGCGGCAGCGGACCATCGTAATTGAAGATAAGGGAGCCTGTACTCTCAACATGAAGCACAAAGAGCTGACCTTTAAACCCCTTTATCCTGATGTGCCTCCATTTACCGTAATTACTGAATTCCTTCTCAGCCCACTGTGCCGGGTCATCACTCTCAATAATCAGCATGCAGTCGGGAGAAACATCGTTATAGGTTCTCCCGATCATGAAAGAACTGGCATTATCATACTCCTTCTTTGATATATTGAAGGTACGGGATACAATATCAATGATGTTCTTTTCCTGTTCGGAGACAAGCCCGTCCTCAAAGGCAAATTCCAGGAGCTGGAGAAATACTATCATCCTCTCCTCAAGGAAGAGGCCCTTCTTAATCTGACGGCAGATATTTGTTATCTGGAATGAGATAAGTGAATCCTCATCGGAAAGTTCCGACTTATCAACACTTTTTAATTCATTACTGTAAAACTCCAGGTTATTTTCAAACAATGCATAATACTCTTCTTCAAGCTCCCTGTTAAGATACCTTCTCAGGTAGCTCCTGAGTATCTTCTTACCTCTGGAGGATATACCTGTCGGGTTAACCGTGGAGATGATAGCAAAGATGTGTATCAGAGCAAGTAATACCGATTCCCTCATATTAAGGCCCCAGGTGAAAAAAATGAGGCTGTATCAAAAGATATTACCAACCGCAAAGGGCGTTAGGATGCTGCAGAACCCGCAAAGCAGGGGCATTGCATGCAATGCCCCTGCTATTAATTCTTTGCGTTCTTCGTGTTTTACCTTTGCGTTCTCTGTGGTTTGTGGATTTTATCTTTTGATCCAGCCTCCATATTATAAATCTGTTATTTAAAGTACAACCCGGTTTCTGATTCCTGCTATCGCATTGGTGATGTCAATAATATTCTGATTTGTAAGACTGGTGCTGAGCCCTTCATACACTTTCTTCATCGGTTCAAGCCAGCCGACAAACTCATTAACTGCGGGATCAGAAAGATATGGCTCGGTGATCTCAAGATAGAGTTCAAATGATTCTTTCTGTTCAAGCAGTACTTTTGACATACCGGCCACCTGATATGCGGCCTCCGTAACGTGCGTGGTAAGATACATCCCTTCAACCCATGCTCCTCCCACCACCAGAAGTGCAAGAGCCTGCTGATCGTTATCACTCAGATAGGTATATGTTTCATTAAAGGCATCTGTAAGAATCTCCACAAGAACATCCCTGTTATCAAAATTCTCCCTTATGCGCTCATATAATGTCTCATCATAAATCTTTGACATATTGAGCTCGTTTGCAAGTGACCTTATGGCATTCAGATAGTTGATGACTTCCTGCTGTATGTTGTAGAGTGTGGCATAACTCAGATCGGCTCCGTAAACCCCCAGGTTAAGAGACCTGGCCGTGCTGCTGAAATATCTCTTGGAGTTTTCAACGGGATTTGAGATCCCCATAATGAAACCCACTTCAAGTTCCGACAGCATCTTTATCACCTCTGCCGAGGTCGGTAACGGATACACATTCTTTTCAATCTCTGATTCGAGCGTTTTTACCTGATCAAGTTCAACCTTTTGTTGCTCAAGCCTCTCGGCCTTACCTGCCCTGTTCTTACATGAATTCAAGCATGTTAAACCTACTATCAGCATCGGAATAATTACAATCGCTGCAGCCTTTTTCATATCTGGTAAGATTTAAATAAATTAGTTCTAAAAACGGCTACTAAAATAGTAAAATATTTAAATATAGTCGTAAAGCGTAGTCAATTTTATATTTTTTCTGCCCTCCGTATAACAATATAGGGTTTAACAATCCTGTCGCCGGCTGGTTCATTCCGGCATAAGCATAAAGAGTATCAACCTGACAGGTTTTTATTTATCTTTGGCGGAAATGTTGAAGGGCGCCAGCCTGCGCTACCTCCTTCGTCCCGATAAATCGGTACTACGGAGGTCGAAGAAAGCTTCGGCTGGCAGGCAGGGCGAAGAGATTAAGATAAAGGTAATATTCAGGAATAATGAGAGAGCGTAGTATTTTCAGGCTGGTGCTTGAGGACGGGACAGTTTATACAGGAAGGTCGTTCGGTGCTGAGATCCCGGCTGCGGGAGAGGTTGTGTTCAACACAGCGATGACAGGTTATCCCGAAAGCCTAACGGATCCTTCATACAGAGGACAGGTACTTTGTCTTACTTATCCGCTTGTAGGCAATTACGGAGCGCCGGCAAGGGAGGAAGAGAATGATCTTTACCGTTTTTATGAATCGGCATCTATCCATATAGCTGGACTGATCGTATCAGATTATTCATTTGAATACAGTCACTGGAACGCAACTGAAAGCCTGGATGAATGGCTGAAAAGAAACAATATACCGGGTGTTTACGGGATCGATACGAGAGCCCTGGCAAAAAGATTGCGTGAGAAGGGATCGATGCTGGGGAAACTTGAACCGGAAAACGGAACAACAGAATTCTACGACCCCAATAAAGTGAACCTGGTGGCTGAGGTAAGCACCCACGAGAAGAGACTCTATGGCTCTGGCAAATACAGGATAATGCTTGTTGATTGCGGCGTTAAATATAATATAATAAGGAATCTTCTCAAGCGCGACACCACAATAATACGAGTGCCGTGGGATTATGATTACCATGATGATGAGTATGACGGACTTTTCCTTACAAATGGTCCGGGAGACCCAAGGATGTGCGATGTGACAATAAGAAATATAAAGAGATCACTCGACGGGGATAAGCCGATTTTCGGTATATGCCTGGGCAACCAGCTCATGGCTCTTGCCTCAGGAGCCGGCACCTACAAGCTGAAATATGGTCACCGGAGCCATAATCAGCCGGTACTGAGGGTGGGGACAGAAAAGGCTTACATCACATCACAGAATCACGGTTTTGCAGTGGACAACAGCAGCCTGACGGATGAATGGGAACCTCTTTTTATCAATCTGAATGACCTGACAAATGAGGGGATGAAGCATAAAAGCAAACCCTTTTTTTCCACCCAGTTCCACCCCGAAGCTTCAGGCGGACCTACCGACACCGATTTTCTTTTCGATATCTTTATCGGGAGCATTGCAGGAACACCTGGTCAGGAGATATGAGCCATCATCTTTTCAACAAGTTCTGCAGCCGACCTGTTAGTGAAACATTTAGCCCGGCTCTCAAAAATAAGGGAGATCTCCTCTGTACACAGGTTACCTATACTTCCCTCATGAGTATAATCAGCAACGGATGTCCTTGAGAATGACCCATTTTTTACCAGTCCGGCAACTGCCCTGTAAGCGTCCCTGAAAGGAATACCCTTTTTAACAAGCCTGTTAACCTCTTCTGTACTGAAGATATTGTTATACAGTGGGTTATCAGTTATTTTCCTGCTGATTTTGATTTTCCCGAGCATCAGCAGGCATATATCAATACATTCGCCAAGATTGGTAAAACCACCGAATATCAGCTCTTTCAATAACTGAAGATCCCTGTTATAGCCTGACGGCAGGTTACTGACAAGCATGCTTACCCTCCCCGGAAGAGTCTGCAGGAGATTGCATCTGCCCCTGATCAGCTCAAATACGTCGGGGTTTCTCTTTTGCGGCATAATGCTTGAACCCGTGACATATTCGTCGGGAAAATCGATGAACCTGTATTCGGCACCGATGTACAGGCATATATCCATCGATAAGCGAGCGAGAGTCTGTGCAACAGCAGCTATAGCCGAAGCAACAGCCAGTTCGGCCTTGCCCCTGCTCAGGCTCGCATAGGCGGAATTATAAAGGAGGTCGTCAAACTCAAGCAGTTCTGAGGTAAGCTTCCTGTTGAGCGGCAGTGTCGTACCGTAACCGGCCGCTGTGCCGAGAGGATTCCTGTTATTGAGCTCACGTGCAGCTGAGAGCAGCAGAATGTCATCGGCAAGGGATTCAGCATAGGATCCGAACCACAGCCCAAAGGAAGAGACCATTGCAGGCTGCATGTGAGTGTATCCCGGAAGAAGGAGAGCACGGTATCGCTCACTCAGTAACTGCAGCTTTCTGAACAGATCACCTGTTTTCAGGGCCAGGGTGTCAATCTCTTCCCTGGTGAACAGGCGTATATCAACCAGAACCTGATCGTTCCTTGACCTTCCGGTGTGTATCTTCTTTCCCGTGGCACCCAGAATATTTCCCATCTCCTTCTCAATCTGTGTGTGGATGTCCTCCACATCCTCCTCCAGAACAAGCTTACCCTCTTCATTGAGGACGAAAAGGGAATGCAGGGCTATAAGCAACTCCTTCTTTTCCTGAGAAGAAATCAGACCTGTATTTTCAAGCATTATTACATGTGCCATCGATCCGGTAATATCCCATTTTATCAGCGACAGGTCCGTTCTCCTGTCTTCCCCCGCCGTGAATCCTATTATCGCCGGCTCGGGATTTATCCCTTTTTCCCAGAGCTTCATTTATACAACATTTAATTAATAATCAATATCTGAATTTGACAAATCTCAAATCACAAATCTTCAATTCCCATTCTTCTCCCTTGCCTCAACAATAGCCCTGTGGGCCATCAGCCTGATTGCATTTATCCTGATGAATCCCCTGCTGTCGGTCTGGTCAAATCCTCCCTCAATATCCATGCTTGAAAGCTTTGCATCGTAGAGAGATGAAGGTGATTCACGTCCTTCAATCAGGATATTTCCCTTATAAAGACAGAGATGGACGCTTCCGTCTATCAACTCCTGGCTTTTCGCTATGGCGGCCATGAGAAAATCCATTTCAGGACTGAACCAGAAGCCGTTGTATATAAGCTCAGAGAATTTTGGGGTAAGCATGTTTCTTAGCCTCATCACCTCCCTGTCCATGGCAACACCCTCAATATCCCTGTGTGCCAGATGAAGAATGGTGGCCCCGGGTGTCTCATAAACGCCTCTCGACTTGATTCCGACAAACCTGTTCTCGACCATATCAAGCAACCCTATCCCGTTTTTCCCTCCTATCTCGTTCAGGTAAACAAAGAGATCGTATGAATTTTCTTTTACTGTACCGTCATCCTTATTCATAACCTTTACAGGCACTCCATCCTTGAAATGTATCACAATCCGTGTCTCGGCATCGGGAGCATCCTGTGGCATGACCATTTTCTCAAGCATTGTCTTCTGCAGTGAAAACATCGGGTCCTCCAGTATTCCAGCCTCATGACTGATATGCATAAGGTTGTCATCCTCGCTATAAGGCTTGTCTATGCTTGCTTTCACCGGGATTTTCTTTTCAGCGGCATATTTAAGCAGATCGGTCCTCCCCTTGAATGCATCGAGAAACTCTTTGTCTTTCCAGGGTGATATAACTTTAATCCCCGGTTTTAATGCGTAATAACAGAGCTCAAACCTTACCTGGTCGTTTCCCTTACCTGTGGCTCCGTGTGCGACAGCATCGGCGCCCTCGGCAGTTGCCACCTCTGTCTGCTTTTTGGCTATCAGCGGCCTTGCAAGCGCCGTGCCCAGAAGATACCTGTCCTCGTATACAGCATTGGCCATAATGGCCTTGAAAACATAATCTTCAATAAACTCTTTCCTGAGATCGGAAACTATTACCTTTGACGCCCCGAGAAGTAGAGCTTTCCGCCTGCATTCATCAAAATCCTCTTTCTGACCCACATCAGCCACAAAAGCTATTACTTCATAATTCTTTTCAATAAGCCATTTCAGAATAACCGAAGTGTCCAATCCTCCACTGTAAGCAAGAACAACCTTTTCTTTCATCTCTTTCTTCTTTTTAATTGTAAAATTAATTGTATGATAAAAAATCATCTTTCTCTCAACCCTTCATGAAGTCCCGGCATGATCAGCTCGAGAGCATCGTGAACCTGCTTCATGGCTATCCCGTCACGGGGGATCACCAGAATGGTGTCATCCCCTGCAATAGTGCCTGCAATTTCATACCTGCCTCCATTATCGATAAGAAAAGCAGTGGCACTTGCATTGCCCGGAATTGTTTTTATCAGAAGAAGCCCTTTTGCTTCGATTACTTCTTTAATCACCGATAAAAAATGCACCTTCGGTCCGCTTCCGGAGCCGGAAGAGCTTCCCTCACCCAAACTGTACCGGTACCTCCCCCTGCCATCTGGTACTCTGCTGACACTGAGCTGCCTGAGATCTCGGGATAATGTTGCCTGATTACATGTTATACCTATCCCTTTCAGCCTCTTCAGCAGCTCCTCCTGAGACCCAACCTCCGTTTCAGAAATTATCTTCCCGATCGCAAGGAGCCTTTTTGTCTTTTGCATATTTATTCATATAAGGTGCAAATATATGCATTTTTATTGATTTCATACGTTGGAGAAAAAGATTTATTTTTGAGCACTAAAATCAGGTTATGAAAGAAGAATTCCGAAAAGTGTTAATACTCGGATCAGGGGCATTAAAGATAGGCGAGGCGGGCGAGTTTGATTATTCCGGGTCACAGGCTCTCAAAGCGCTAAGGGAGGAGGGTATCTCCACTGTACTGATAAATCCGAACATAGCCACTGTGCAGACCTCGGAAGGTCTGGCCGACAAGATCTATTTCCTTCCTGTAACACCCTTTTTTGTCGGGAAGGTCATTGAGAAGGAGGCTCCGGATGGTATTCTGCTTTCATTCGGAGGTCAGACTGCCCTTAACTGCGGCACCGAGCTCTTCAGGGCAGGTGTCTTTGAGAAATACAATGTAAAGGTTCTTGGTACTCCCGTTTCAGCAATAATGGCGACGGAAGACAGGGAGCTTTTTGTAAGGACACTTGAGGAGATAAATATATGTACACCGAGAAGCATAGCAGTCACCAGTGTTGATGATGCTGTTAATGCAGCTGACCAGCTGGGCTACCCGGTTATCATAAGAGCGGCTTACACCCTGGGGGGGCAGGGAAGCGGTTTCGCTGCCGACATGATGGAGCTGAGATCCATGTCGGCCAGGGCATTCTCCTATTCAAACCAGATCCTGGTGGAGGAGTCGCTCAAAGGGTGGAAAGAGGTGGAATACGAGGTAGTACGGGACAGATACGATAACTGTATCGCGGTCTGTAACATGGAGAATTTTGATCCCCTGGGGATACATACAGGTGAGAGTATTGTTGTTGCACCATCTCAGACTCTAACCAACAGTGAGTATCACAAGCTGAGAGAACTCTCCATCAGACTGATCAGGCATATCGGGATAATCGGGGAGTGCAATGTTCAGTATGCTCTTGCTCCCGATTCGGAGGAGTACAGGGTGATAGAAGTTAATGCCAGGCTGTCGCGTTCAAGTGCACTTGCCTCGAAAGCAACAGGTTATCCCCTTGCATTCATTGCAGCCAAGTTGGGGATCGGATATGGCCTCCATCAGCTGAAAAACTCAGTTACAGGAGATACCCCGGCATGCTTCGAACCTGCTCTCGACTATATTGTCTGCAAAATACCGCGATGGGATCTTAATAAATTCCAGGGAGTATCCCATCTGATAGGGAGCAGCATGAAGAGTGTAGGTGAGATAATGTCGATAGGAAGGAGTTTCGAGGAGGCGATACAAAAGGGTCTCCGGATGATAGGACTCGGCATGCACGGGTTCACAGGCAACAGAAACCTCAGCTTTGAGGACATTGAAAGGGAGCTTGCAGAACCTACTGAAATGAGAATTTTTTCAATTGCGGAGGCGCTTGAGAAGGAAATGCCGGTTGAGAGGATCTGTGAGCTGACAAAGATAGACAGATGGTTCATCTGCAAACTGAAAAATATCATATCGATCAAGAATGAGCTATGCTGCTACAACGCTCTTGAAGCACTCCCGGCCGGTCTGCTTTTGCATGCCAAGATAAATGGATTCAGCGACTTCCAGATAGCCAGGCATGTGTTCAAATCCGGACCGGATGAGATCAACGAGGAGCTGATGTCTGTCAGGAGTTTCCGTAAATCAGCAGGAATAGTGCCTTTCGTAAAACAGATCGATACCCTGGCAGCTGAATACCCTGCCATAACAAATTACCTTTATCTTACGTACAGCGGTACCGAACATGACATAACCTTTACTGATGATAAAAGATCAATAATTGTCCTGGGTTCCGGGGCATACAGGATAGGTTCGTCAGTGGAGTTTGACTGGTGCTCGGTAAATGCCATCAATACAATAAAGAAAGAGGGCCTCAGGTCGGTAATGATCAATTATAATCCCGAAACCGTCAGTACCGATTACGATATCTGTGACAGGCTCTATTTTGACGAGCTCACCTTTGAACGCGTTCTTGACATTATCGATCTTGAGAATCCAGGAGGGGTCATCCTCTCTGTAGGGGGTCAGATACCCAATAACCTCGCCATGCGGCTCTTCAGGGAGAATGTACCTGTTATGGGGACCTCACCTCTGTCGATAGACAGGGCCGAAGACAGGCACAAGTTCTCCAGCATGTGTGATACTCTTGGTATAGACCAGCCGCAATGGAAAGAGCTCTCCACCACTGAAGATATTATCGGTTTTGTAGACCGGATAGGATTTCCCGTTCTGATCAGACCCTCTTATGTATTGTCCGGAGCCGCCATGAATGTTGTATCGAATAAAGACGAATTGCACCATTATCTGGAGCTGGCTGCCCAGGTCTCCAAACAGCACCCGGTTGTTGTAAGCGAGTTCATTGAGAATGCCAAGGAGATTGAGATTGACGCGGTTGCTAAAGACGGGGAGATCATCACCTATGCTATCAGCGAACATGTTGAGTTTGCCGGGGTTCATTCAGGTGATGCCACAATGGTATTTCCCGCACAGAAGATATACTTTGAGACAGCCAGGAGAATTAAGCGAATATCAAGGCTTATAGCCATGGAACTAAACATTACGGGGCCCTTCAATATTCAGTTTCTGGCAAAGGATAACAATATAAAAGTGATCGAGTGCAATCTGAGAGCAAGCCGAAGTATGCCCTTCGTTTCCAAAGTACTGAAAGTAAATCTTATAGAATTGGCAACCCTGATCATGCTGGGTTTACAGGCCGGGAAACCGCATAAATCTGTTTTCGACCTCGACTATGTTGGCGTAAAGGCTCCCCAGTTCAGCTTTTCGCGACTGGCAAAAGCCGATCCTGTTCTGGGTGTAGACATGGCATCAACAGGCGAGGTGGGATGCATAGGTGAAGGTTTTTATGAAGCAATACTGAAAGCCATGTTCTCAGTGGGTTACAGAATACCGAAGAAGAGCATTCTCCTGTCAACAGGACCTGCGCGCTCTAAGGTCGAACTGATAAACAGTGCCAGGGCTCTTAGCGAGAAAGGACACAAACTATATGCAACAAGAGGCACCCAGCTCTTCCTGAAAAATGCCGGAATTGATGCAGATGTCGCCTACTGGCCGGATGAGAAGAAGAGTCCTAATACAATAGAGCTTATCCGGTCGCGCGAAGTCGACCTGGTAGTTAATATACCCAAGAACCTCACTCCTTCAGAACTGGATAACGATTACTCAATCAGACGTGCGGCGGTCGATTATAACATACCCCTGCTTACAAATGCCAGACTTGCCAGCGCATTCATTCTGGCATTCTGCAGGATGAATGAGAATGACCTGGCTATAAAGAGCTGGGACGAGTATTGAAGAATGAAGGGGTTAAGGGGTGAAGGGGAGTCCCGATTGCTATTGGGACGAAGAAGTTCCGCGAGGCGGAAAAGGGCGATTTGTGTAAATAGAGATATAAGAATGAGATTGTGATGAAAAAGTATGTTCTGGTACTCCTGATTTCAGCTTTCTTTCTTTCTGATGGTAGGGCACAGCAGGTGCCGGGCACGGTAATAGCTCACAGCCCTGCATCAGACAAGAAATATCTTGGTTCACCAAGTATCTGCATCCTGCCTTCCGGCAATTATGTTGCATCGCACGATTTTTTCGGGCCGGGATCGACCGAATACGAAAAGGCGGTAACACGTGTATACAGGTCCTCCGACAGAGGAAAAAGCTGGAAACAGATCTCAGAAATAAACGGGCAGTTCTGGTCAAACCTTTTTGTACACAAAGGGGACCTTTATATAATGGGCACATATAGCCACTACGGGAACCTGATAATACGTAGGTCGGTGGATGGCGGTATAACATGGAGTGAGCCGGAGGACGAACGAAGTGGCATTATATTGAGGGGCCGGTATCACACCGCACCCATGCCCGTGCTGACGCATAACGGAAGGCTATGGAGAGCCTTTGAGGATTCGATGGGTCCCGAAAAGGGATGGGGCCGAATGTTCGGATCATTTATGATGTCAATCCCGGAAGAAAAGGACCTGCTGTCAGCAGAAAACTGGACCATCAGTAATACACTGCGATTTGATTCCACTTATCTCGATGGTAATTTCGGAGGCTGGCTCGAGGGAAATGCCGTTCTGACACCAGCCGGAGAGGTGGTGAATATACTCCGGACCGATTACAGGGTTGACGGGAATGAGAAGGCATCAGTGATCAGGATAAACAGCGACGGGGAAACGGCAACTTTCGACAGTCATACAGGTTTTATCGATTTCCCGGGAGGATGCAAGAAATTCTCAATAAGATATGATCCGCGGACAAAACTCTACCTGACCTTTGCCAACTATGTCCCCCCCGAATTCCGAAATAAAAACCCCGAAAGGACAAGAAACACTCAGGCTTTATGCAGTTCAAAAGATCTGATTAACTGGGAAGTAAGAAAGATCGTTCTTCAGCATCCTGATATGACCAGACATGGCTTTCAATATGTCGACTGGCAGTTCGACGGTAGGGATATTATCTATATCTCGCGCACTGCTTATGATGACGGACTTGGAGGAGCCAATAATCAGCACGATGCCAATTATGTTACCTTCCACAGGCTCAGGAACTACAGAAGATTCCTTTAGTGCCTTTTATTACTGATTAGGATAATTATCATAAATGGAATGGTTACCCCTGATAGCGATAAGCCCGTATCTGTTCCTTTTTCTGTACATATACCGGCATCTCCTCAAGGCTGATCCGTATAGTCCTGATAATGACCCCGGTATTCTTGTTTCTGTTATCGTTCCCTGCCGCAACGAGCAAAAGAACATCAAAGGAGTGCTGGATTCACTTGCCGCTCAGTCTTATCCGTCAGGACTCTTCCGGGTTATTATTGCCGACGATCATTCAGATGACAGCACATTCAGTATAGCATCATCCTATACCCGGCTGGCCAACCTGAAAGTAATCCGTAACGAAGGATCGGGGAAAAAAGATGCCATCAGGACAGGCATCCGTTATTCAGAAGGTGATCTGATCATAACCACCGATGCCGATTGCCGTATGGATCCCTGGTGGATCAGAACCATTGCTTCATATTACAGTGATTTCACTCCGGGTATGATTATATGCCCTGTTGTACTTCAGGGGTCCTCCGGTTTCTTCGGGAGATTCCAGGAGCTTGAATTCCTCGGTCTTCAGGGTATTACTGCCGGAACCGCCCTTGCGGGCCATCCTTCAATGTGTAACGGAGCGAACCTCTCCTTCACCAGGGATCTCTACAGCGAACATTCGGGGGATCTCCGTTCTGATATCCCTTCGGGAGATGATATTTTCCTTCTTCAGAGTGTTAAAAGGGGTGGCAGGGCTGCTATCAAATGGCTTGAATCACCGCTTGCTGCAGTTACGACCTCTTCTTCGCCCAATCTGATTCATTTTATCCGGCAGAGAGCCAGGTGGATCTCAAAAGCCGGTTCATACCGCGACAGATTCACCATTATACTTGCCGCAGTGACCTTTTTTACAATACTGCTTGAATTATCTCTCCTCGCGGCAGCAATTATCAGTCCCGGATACTCATTAACCCTCCTGATGTTTTTTGCCGCCAAATCGGTACCAGATTTTCTTATTCTGACCAACAGTGCCCGAAGGTACGCCAAACCGGAACTTATGAGATGGTTTTTGCCGGCGCAGATAATCTACCCCTTCTATGTAGTTGCAGTAACTGTTTATTCTGTTTTTTTCGCGGATTCCGGATCTTTCAGTTACCCATCTCCGAAAGGAACTTGATCCTCATCAGCCTTATCTCTTCTTCTTCAAACTCGCTTCCCAGTTCCTTCATGGCATCCTCAAGGGAATCAGATTCAGCCTCTTCCCTGAAGTACGAAAATATGTCGTGCTGTCGCTCATCATCCATATATATATTTATATAATAGTCGAGGTTTATCCGGGTGCCTGCATTGACAATTGCTTCAATCTCAGAGAGGAGTTCTTCCATCTCGAGGCCCTTTGCTTCGGCAATATCTTCCAGAGGCCTCTTCATATCAATACTCTGTATGATATAGACTTTTATTCCCGATTTGTTGACAACGGACTTGACGACCATGTCGAGTGGTCTGATTATCTCCTTCTCCTCAACATATCTTTTTATTATCTCCACGAATTCCTTTCCATACCTTTGCGCTTTCCCGGCTCCCACACCCGATATATTCTGAAGTTCATCCAACGTAATGGGGTATTGTATTGCCATATCCTCGAGTGAAGGATCCTGGAAAATCACGAATGGAGGGACCTCCTTCTGTTTGGATATCTTTTTCCTGAGGTCCTTGAGAATGCTGAAGAGTTCCTCATCAACTGCTGCCGTTCGTGCCCCGAAAGCATTTTCCTCATCGGAGGTATCTGCATAGTCATGATCCTCGGCCAGCATGAAGGAGGTCGGATTTTCAAGATACTCAAGTCCTTTTTTTGTAACTTTAAGAAGTCCGTAATTCTCTATATCTTTCGTCAGGTATTTAGCTATCAGAGCCTGCCTGGTTACCATGTTCCAGTATTTCTCATCCCTCTCCTCCCCGATACCGAAATATTCAAGCTTGTGATGCTTATACGATTTAATGGCGGAGGTTACCTTGCCGGATAATATGTTGGCAATATGGTCAGCCTTGAATTTTTCCTTAACGGCCAGCACAGTTTCAAGAACGTTTATAATGGCCTCGCTGCCTTCGAATTGTGCCTTTGGATGGAGGCAATTATCGCATGCCTCACAATTTTCCTTCTGGTACTCCTCACCGAAGTAATGCAGTAACAGTTTCCTCCGGCATACAGAAGATTCGGCATATGAGACGGTTTCAAGAAGAAGTTGTTTCCCTATCTCCTGCTCTGCAATAGGTTTTCCCTGCATGAATTTTTCAAGCTTCAGTATATCGCTGTAGCTGTAATATGCAATGCAGTTGCCTTCACCGCCGTCGCGTCCGGCACGGCCTGTCTCCTGATAATATCCCTCGAGACTTTTGGGAATATCGTAATGGATAACGAATCTTACATCAGGCTTATCTATACCCATGCCGAATGCTATCGTTGCCACTATGATATCAGCCTCCTCCATAAGGAATTTATCCTGGTTTGCCGTGCGGGTTGCGGAATCCATCCCGGCATGATAGGGAAGTGCCTTAATCCCGTTAACCTTAAGTATCTCGGCCATCTCTTCAACCTTCTTCCTGCTGAGGCAATAAATAATACCTGACTTCCCCGGATTATTCTTGATATATCTTATTATCTCCTTTGCCACATCCTGTTTTGACCTGACCTCATAATAAAGATTGGGCCTGTTGAAAGATGATTTGAACACATCGGCTTCAAGAATGCCAAGGTTCTTCTGGATATCATGCTGCACCTTGGGCGTGGCCGTGGCCGTAAGCGCAATAATCGGCGCTCTCCCTATGGTATCGATAATAGGTCGTATTCTTCGGTACTCCGGCCTGAAATCGTGCCCCCATTCCGAAATACAGTGTGCCTCGTCGATGGCATAAAACGAAATGACGATATTTTTAAGAAACTCGATATTATCCTCCTTTGTAAGTGACTCAGGGGCAACGTAAAGCAGCTTCGCGGTTCCCGACAGAACATCCTTTTTAACCCTGTTGCTTTCAGTTTTGGTAAGGGAAGAATTCAGGAAATGAGCAACATCATCATCAGTGCTGAAGTTGCGCATTGCATCAACCTGGTTTTTCATGAGGGCAATCAGCGGTGAGATGACAATAGCCGTTCCCTCCTTTATCACAGCAGGCAACTGATAGCACAGGGATTTGCCTCCGCCTGTCGGCATGAGAACAAAAGTATCCCTGCCGGCCAGGATACTTTTTATAATTGACTCCTGGTTGCCTTTAAAAGTGTCAAAGCCAAAATACTTTTTTAAATAATCATGAATAATAACATCTTTCTCCATTTTTCACCCCCGGTAAAAATCACCTCTTCAAATTATTCGGTTCAACAATCTATATAAAGTTAAATAAATTCTTAATTAAAAATCAGATTTTTTATTTTATTAACAAAAATGATTTGACAAGAGTCAGAGGATGGGGATTTTTTTAACGTGAATAAATTGATATTGTTTTGCTAAATAAGATTTCTCATCTTTACAGGCTATAATTTTTAAGTCTGTTTACATATCACACGGATGGCAGCCGAAAAGAAGAAAAAAAGCAGGACAGGAGAAGGGGAGATGTCGTTCCTTGAGCATCTCGAGGAACTGAGATGGCATATAATCAGGTCGATTGGGGCTATCCTGGTGCTTATGATAGTGGCCTTTGTGTTCAAGAACATCATTTTTGATCATGTAATACTTGCTCCCAAAAGCCCGGGTTTCTTTACCAACCGGATACTATGCCAGCTTGGCGACCTGGTGAATACAAAACTTTTATGCATCAATACCCGGCACCTGGAGCTGATAAACATTAAGATGTCCGGCCAGCTGACAACCCATATTGCGGTATCAATGGTTGCCGGGCTCATTCTTGCATTTCCTGTTATACTCTGGGAGTTCTGGAAATTCTTCAAACCCGCCTTATATGCCAACGAAGCACAGCATGCCAGGGGAGCAGTGTTCGTTGCCTCGATGCTCTTTTTCGTAGGCGTTCTGTTCGGATATTACATGCTTACACCCCTTTCAATCCATTTTCTCGGATCGTACCAGGTGAGCGCCGAAGTGACAAATACAATAAATGTAAGATCATATATCGGTACCATATCATCTATCTGCCTTGCCACAGGAATAATCTTTGAGCTTCCGATAATCGTTTTCTTCCTCACCAAGGTCGGGATAGTAACACCGGGGTTTTTAAGGAAGTACAGGAAACACTCCATAGTTGTGATAGTGATCCTTTCAGCAATAATTACCCCTCCGGATATCTTCTCACAGCTTCTGGTAAGCCTTCCCCTTTTCGTACTCTATGAGATAGGCATTAACATATCGAAACGGGTCGTGAAAAAACAGGAAAAGGAACGGGAGCAATTCATGAAGGAGGATACATCAGATTAAAACTAAAAACCCAAGACCTGGTCTGAGATGAGATTATATACTGAGAATCTGGTAAAGAAGTATCGCAAAAGGACAGTTGTCGATCACGTTTCTATCGAGGTTGAGCAGGGTGAGATAGTTGGTCTGCTCGGACCCAACGGAGCGGGCAAAACGACATCCTTTTACATGATAGTAGGGCTCATCAGACCGAGAGAAGGCAGGATATTGCTTGACAATCAGGATGTTACAACACTGCCTGTATACAAGAGAGCCCGTCTTGGAATCGGATACCTTGCCCAGGAAGCCTCGATTTTCCGTAATCTGTCAGTCGAGGATAATATCAGTGCCGTCCTGCAGATGTCGTCATTTTCTCCAGAGGAACAGGCTGACCGGCTGGAGAGTCTGCTCGATGAATTCGGCCTTCAGAAGATCAGGAAGAACAAGGGCATTCAGCTTTCAGGGGGTGAAAGAAGGCGTACCGAAATTGCAAGGGCTCTTTCACTAAAACCAAAATTCATCCTGCTGGATGAACCCTTTGCAGGAGTCGACCCGATTGCTGTTGAGGATATCCAGGAAATAGTGCTGAAGCTGAGCGAAAAAAATATTGGTATCCTGATAACCGACCATAACGTTCACGAAACACTCTCCATAACCGACCGTGCCTACCTGCTGTTCGAGGGACGTATACTGAAATCAGGAACAGCGTCACAGCTGGCTGAGGATGAGCATGTAAGGAAAGTCTACCTGGGCAGGAATTTCGAACTTCGCAGGTAAACGCCTCAGTTTGAATTAAAGATAATTTTCTATACTTTTGCGGGGAATTTCTGCGGATGTGTCGTAATTGGTAGCCGAGCAAGACTTAGGATCTTGTGTCTTTATGACGTGGGGGTTCGAGTCCCTTCATCCGCACAATTAACTGCATACCCGGTTGTGCTGAATAAATACTTGTGTAACTGAATTTAACAAAGCCAGAATGAATATTACCAGAGAAAACAGTGATGATCTTAATGCATTGCTTAAGGTGCATATAGAAAAGGCAGATTACGAAGAGAAAGTTGAGAAGGTACTTCGCGACTACCGCAGAAAGGCAGCGGTAAAAGGATTCAGGCCGGGAATGGTCCCGATGGGGCTGATAAAAAAAATGTATGGAAAAGCTGTAAAACTTGAGGAAATAAATAAGATTGTTTCTGAGAACATAAGCAGGTATCTAAAGGATGAGAATCTTGATATTCTCGGAGATCCCCTTTCAAAGGAAGATGAGAATGAATTATCCGATTTTGAAACAAAGGAAGAGTTCACTTTCTCCTTTGAACTGGGTCTCGCTCCGGTATTTGATATAAAGCTGAACAAGAAGAATAAGGTTACGAACTACAGCATTATCATCGACGATAAGATGAAGAACGATTACCTCCAGAACTATACACGACGATATGGCGAATTCATTAAAGCTGACAAATCGGAAGAAAAGGATATCCTGAAGGGAAAGATTGAAGCAGTCGACGAAAAGGGGAATCCTGCAACGGATGGGTTTTCTGCTGAAGAGACAACCCTTTCGGTGGAACTAATTAAAGACAAAAAAATAAAAAAGCAGTTCATCGGACGATCAGAGAACGACACAATCGGTTTTGACCTGAGGAAAGCCTTCCCCAATGACAACGAAATAGCCGGACTGCTTAAGATAAAGAATGAAGAGGCAGTGTCAGCTACCGGCAATTACCGTTTTACCATAAATGAAATAAGCCGCTTTGCCCCTGCAGAAATGGGGCAGGAACTTTTCGACAGGATATACGGCCCGGGTACCGTAAACTCGGAAGAGGAATTTATGGGGAAAATTGAGGAAGAAATTGAAGCCAATCTAAAGAATGAAACAGAATTTAAGCTTGCCGCCGATATTAAAAAGCTGGCCATAGAAAAGTGCGGATTTGACCTCCCGGAAGAGTTCCTGAAGAAATGGCTCCTGAGGGTTAATGAAAAAACAACCGAGGAACAGATCAACACTGAATTTAACAGCTTCAGGGAGGATCTCAAATGGCAGCTTATCAGGAACAAAACGGCAAAGCAAAACAATGTTAAAATTACAGAAGAGGAGTTGTTAGCTGAGGCTGAAAAGATTACAAGATACCAGTTCATGCAGTACGGATTATATTATGCTACTGATGAGCAAATGGTAAATTATGCAAAAGAGATGCTGAAAAGGGAGGAAGAGGCAAAAAGGATAGCTGACCGGATACTGGAAGATAAGGTAATAAGCATTCTTAAGGAAATGGTTAAAACAGAGGAAAAAAAGGTGCAGGCAGATGAATTCAATAAGCTTTTCTAATAATAATCAATGAATTGCATCGTTTATTTCTATTATTATTATCTTTGACATATAATTTTTTAATATTCTAAACATGAATTATCTTGACGACTTTGGCAAATTTGCCCGCGACAAAAAGAGGGTCAGCAGTATGACATTACAACGATACAACTCCGTATATGGCAGTTATATTTCTCCGACAATAATCGAAGAAAGACAGCTGAATGTTGCTTCGATGGATGTTTTTTCCCGCCTGATGATGGACAGGATAATCTTCCTTGGTTTGCCAGTTGATGACTATGTTGCCAATATAATTGAGGCTCAGCTCCTTTATCTCGATTCATCAGATCCGGGAAAAGATATACAGATCTATTTCAACACTCCCGGGGGATCAGTACATGCCGGACTGGGCATCTATGACACCATGCAGTATATATCGGCTGACATTGCAACAATTTGTACGGGAATGGCTGCTTCTATGGGTGCGGTACTTCTTACAGCCGGAACAAAGGGTAAGCGTTCGGCTTTGAAGCATTCAAGGATCATGATACACCAGCCGATGGGCGGTGCTGAAGGATCCGCTTCCGATATAGAGATACAGGTGCGCGAGATCGTCAAACTGAAGAGGGAACTCTACGAAATAATAGCTTATCATTCAGGCAATCCTGTCGAGAAGGTTGAAAAAGATTCCGACAGGGATCACTGGATGACCTCATCAGAGGCAAAAGAGTATGGCATGATCGATGAAATACTCCAGAAGACCAAGGTTTAAAGAGAAAATAATCTCCAATGGAAAAATGTTCATTCTGCGGCAGAACAAAAAAAGAGGCCAACATGCTTATCGCTGGCCTTGAGGGCCATATATGTGACCACTGCATAGAACAGGCCTACAGCATAATGAACGAAGAGTTCGGGTCGAAAAAGGGAGTCCAGTTCGATACAGTAAACCTGCTAAAGCCTGCTGAAATAAAGAATTTCCTCGACCAGTACGTAATCGGTCAGGAAATGGCAAAGAAGATCATCTCCGTGGCGGTTTACAACCACTATAAAAGGCTTATGCAGAAGTCCGATCCCGATGATGTGGAGATCGAGAAATCCAATATCATCCTGGTCGGGGAGACGGGAACGGGCAAGACCCTCCTGGCCCGCACTGTTGCACGAATGCTCCACGTCCCTTTCACCATAGTGGATGCAACCGTACTTACGGAAGCCGGATATGTCGGTGAAGATATTGAAAGTCTTCTCACTCGTCTGTTGCAAAGTGCCGATTATGATGTGAAAGCCGCGGAGAAGGGAATAGTCTTCATTGATGAAATAGATAAGATCGCAAGGAAAGGAGATAATCCCTCCATCACCCGCGACGTGTCCGGGGAGGGGGTTCAGCAGGGCCTGCTGAAACTGCTTGAAGGCGCAGTTGTTAATGTGCCTCCGCAGGGCGGAAGAAAACACCCCGAACAGAAGATGATACCCGTCGATACAAAAAATATCCTCTTTATATGCGGAGGAGCATTTGAAGGAATACAGAAGAAGATCGCCAGCCGCCTCAACACACAGGTGGTGGGTTACCGGGCATCGGAATCAAGAGAGAAGATCGACAAGGAGAATCTGCTGCAATATATTGCACCACAGGACCTGAGAGCTTATGGTCTGATACCTGAAATAGTAGGAAGACTGCCTGTCCTGTCCCATCTTAATCCGCTCGACAGGAAAGCCCTGAGGGATATCCTTACAGAACCAAAAAATGCCCTGGTGAAACAATACATCAAGCTGTTCAAAATGGATAACATCGATCTTACCTTCACCGGCGAGGTTCTCGATTTCATTGTCGATAAAGCTATTGAGTTCAAGCTGGGGGCCAGGGGACTAAGGTCGATATGTGAAGCTGTGATGCTCGACGCAATGTTCGAAATGCCATCCGCAGAAACCGGGGAACTGGTTATTACCAGGGATTACGCACGCCTCAAACTGGCAAGGATAGATATGAAGATCCTGAAGGCTTCCTGAATTGTTTTCTATCTCTGTTCCTTGTCTCTCCCGGACCGCTTTCTTTCGTAAACAACATATGAATACTCAAGGGAGCCATCCTCTGTCCTGAAATCTTCTTTCGCGGTAATCTTCCAGATCCTTCTGTCTATTCGCGGGAAGAATACGTCGGCAGCGGCCCTTTTATTTACATGGGTGATATAAAGCCTGTCGGCAAGGGGCAGAAACTGGCGATAGACCATGCCTCCTCCCATAACAAAGATCTCCTCGTCCTTTGCGCATTTCGAAAGAGCATCGTCAACCGAATAGGCAGTTATTGTGCAATCGATGCACTCCTCCGGAATATCCGTAAGGACAATATTCCTCCGGCCCGGCAATGGTTTCAGCGGCAGAGATTCCCATGTTTTTTTGCCCATGATTACCGTCTTGCCGTTTGTCAGTCTTTTGAATCTCTTCAGATCTTCAGAGATATGCCAAAGCAGACCGTTATCCTTCCCGATACCCATATCCTCACCTACTGCAACAATAATTGATATCATGGCTTTGCTTTCTAAACGGATATTTCCCCTTTTATATGAGGGTGTGCATTATATCCCGAGAGGGAAAAGTCTTCATACCTGAATTTGAGAATATCCTTTACCTCCGGATTCAGGGTTATTACGGGCAGATCATAAGGTTCTCTTGTAAGCTGAAGCCTGACCTGTTCAATATGGTTGAGATAGATATGAGCATCTCCGAGGGTATGAATAAATTCCCCGGGTCTGAGCCCTGTTGCCTGTGCCACCATCATTGTAAGAAGGGCATAGGAGGCAATATTGAAAGGAACACCTAGGAAAATGTCGCAGCTCCTCTGATAAAGCTGGCATGAGAGCTTTCCGGATGCGACATGGAACTGGAACAGTATATGGCATGGAGGAAGGGCCATCTTCTCAATTTCCCCCGGGTTCCATGCACTGACAATATGGCGCCGCGAATCAGGGGATTTTTTTATGGACTCAATCACATTTGAAAGCTGATCTGTCTTTTTCCCATCAGCCGCTGGCCATGAACGCCACTGGTAACCGTACACCGGCCCGAGATTGCCATCAGTATCGGCCCACTCATCCCATATCCTTACCCCATTCTCATTCAAATACTTAATATTTGTGTCGCCTGAAATGAACCAGAGTAGTTCATGAATAATTGACTTTAAATGCAGTTTTTTTGTTGTAAGGAGAGGAAAACCCTCTTCAAGGTCAAACCTCATCTGGTATCCGAAAACACTCAATGTGCCTGTGCCAGTCCTGTCTTTTTTTTCAGTGCCGCTTCTAAGAATATGGTCGAGAAGCCCGAGGTACTGCTTCATTCTTTCTGCCCCCTTTTCCTCTTGTCAATCTCATCCCTTATGGCCGCAGCCCTCTCGTAATCCTCTGTCTTTATGGCTTCATCGATCATCTTGTAAAGCTCTTCATCGTTGTAGGTCTCAAATTGTGAACTATCCTCATCTGCCTTCTTTACAGCATCGGGATCCTGCCCCTGGGAACTCTCCGCAGGCGCTATGGTTATGCCTGCCTTCTCAATAATTTCCCCGGTAGTATAGATTGGACATCCAAATCTGAGCGCAATGGCAACTGCATCGGATGTGCGACTGTCAATCGAATATTCCTTTTCACCGTTTGTGCAGATAAGTCTCGCATAGAATACCCCCTCTTCAAGCTTATAGATCATCACTTCGGTTATTGCAATATTGAACTCGTCGGCAAAACTCTTGAAAAGATCATGCGTGAGAGGTCGTGGAGGGTCCAGGTTCTCGAGCTTTATAACAATGGCCTGAGCCTCAAATCCTCCAATTATGATCGGTATGCGCCTTTCACCATTCTCCTCACTAAGTATCAGTGCATAAGCTCCCGATTGAGTCTGACTGTACGATATTCCCAGTACTTTTAGCTTAACCCTTTTCATCTCAATTGAATAATGACCGGAATACGCTCTCTGCACCCAGTACCTGACAAATATAAAGATAATAGATATACGAGAGGGTATGACGGACCTAATTTTTTGAGAGAAGAAATGAATCGTCAGGGATTATGGAGTGGGTAAAAAAAACAGAGACACCGGCTTGCATATAACCATATTTCATTATCTTTGCAGTCCGAATTTGAATAAATCCACCGAGGCACGGAGAAGTTATATCCGGCAGGAATATACGCCTCGCGGAATAATTTAACAAACTAATTACGATGTACGCAATCGTTGAAATTGCAGGACAGCAGTTCAAGGTAGAGGAAGGTAAAAAAATTTATGTCCACAGGCTTGAATCTGAAACAGATAAGGTTCACGCATTTGACAGGGTTCTGCTTATCGAAGATAATGAAAGAATAATAATCGGTGAGCCGGTCATCAGGGATGCCGTTGTTGAGGGCAAAGTGCTGGAACATGTAAGGGGAGATAAGGTGATCGTTTTCAAGAAGAAGAGGCGGAAGGGATACAGGGTCAAGAACGGCCATCGCCAGAATTTCACCCTGATAGAGATCGTGAGCATAAATGAGAAAGGGCTGCAGGAAAAAGAGGCCCCGAAGAAGGCTGTAAAGAGTTCACCGGCAACTGATGAGGTTGCAGAAGTAACTCCTGTACCGGTTAAGGAAGAGCCCAAAGTGGCACCTGCCAAAAAACCGGCAGGAAAAACTCTTAAGAAAGAGGCTGTGGACAAGAAACCTTCAGCAAAAAAAACCGCTGAGAAAAAACCGGCAGAGAAGAAGAGTACGGCAAAGAAAGCTACAGCGAAAAAAACAACGGGTGAGAAAGAGTAAAGTCTTGCAGGTAAAGAATTAAAAAAGATAATTATGGCACACAAAAAAGGAGCTGGGAGTTCGCGCAACGGACGCGATTCTCACAGCAAGAGACTGGGAGTCAAGCTGTTCGGAGGCCAGGCAGTGAAGGCCGGAAATATCATCGTACGCCAGAGGGGAACAAAACACAACCCGGGGCTGAATGTGGGAATCGGCAAGGACCATACCCTCTATGCACTTATCGATGGTGAGGTGGAATTCAGCAGAAAAAAAGACAACAAGACCTATGTCTGCATCAAACCGCTGACAGAACCGGAAGCAAACTGAATATTTAAGGGTCCGGGTAATTCTTTTTTCATCTGAAAAAACATTATCGGGAGTTTTTAATAATTTTACGGCAGGCTGTAAAGGCCTGCTTTTTGTATTAATAACAAGTATGCCATGCTGACCATAAATCTGATCCGGGAGAAGAGAGACCTTGTAACAGCCAGACTCAAAGTGAAAAATTTCGATGCCGTGAAGATTATTGACAGGATACTCCTGCTCGATTCATCGCGGCGTGAGATGCAAACCCGGACAGACTCACTTCAGAATGAGATGAACGTTATCTCAAAAAATATAGGTACTCTGATAAAGCAGAAGCTCATGCAGGAAGCAGAAGCCCTCAGGGAGAAGACCTACTCCCTCAAGGAAGAGATACGAAGCCTGTCAGAAAAGCTTGCCGTCACCGAGAATGAGATGAGGAATGAGATCATGAAGCTGCCAAATATTCCCCACGAATCGGTATCGTCCGGACAGAGTGCCGGAGATAATGTTAAGGTACGGGAAGGGGGTAGCATTCCGGAAATACCCGGAACGGCCCTCCCTCACTGGGACCTGGTAAAAAAATATGACATCATAGATTTTGAACTGGGCATCAAGCTTACTGGTGCCGGATTTCCTGTATATAAAGGGAAAGGGGCAAAACTGGAAAGGGCTCTGATCTCCTTTTTTCTCGACGAGGCAGTAAAGGCAGGTTATACTGAAGTCATTCCGCCCGTGATAGTAAACGAGGATTCAGGTTTCGGTACCGGCCAGCTTCCCGACAAAGAGGGCCAGATGTATCATATCGTTCTCGATAATTTCTATCTTATACCTACAGCAGAGGTTCCGGTTACAAATATATACAGGGATACTATCCTGAGTGGAGACGCCCTTCCCATCAGAAATGTTGCCTACACTCCGTGTTTCAGGAGGGAGGCCGGATCGTGGGGCTCTCATGTGAGAGGTCTTAACAGGCTCCATCAGTTCGACAAGGTGGAGATCGTCCAGATAGCCCATCCCGACCATTCCTACAGAGCCCTCGAAGAAATGGTGAGCCATGTGGAAGGGCTGGTCTCCTCCCTTGGTTTACCGTACCGTATTATGAGACTCTGCGGAAGTGATATGTCCTTCACGTCAGCTCTCACCTACGATTTTGAAGTATGGTCGGCTGCCCAGAAGAAATGGCTCGAGGTAAGCTCAGTGTCAAATTTTGAATCCTTCCAGGCCAACAGGCTTAAGTGCAGGTTCAGGGATAAAGGGGAAAAGCAGACGCGCCTGGTTCATACCCTTAACGGGAGTGCACTCGCACTGCCCAGGATAGTCGCAGCCCTGTTGGAAAACAACCAGACCAATGAGGGGATAATTATTCCGGAAGTAATAGCATCTTATACAGGATTCGGTTTAATAAACTGACCCTTTTGATGAACCGATCCCGGCAATCCTATATTTATGCCGCCCTGGCAATATTCTTCTGGTCCACAATACCCACGGTATTCAAGATAGGCCTGGGCGAATGGCCGATCCTGCCTATGCTGACCCTGGCATCACTTGCTTCCTCCATTGCTCTGCTGATAATAGTGCTTCTGCAAAAAAAACTCCATCTGATAATGGAATCAACACGCAGGGACCTTCTCAATTCAGCAATACTGGGTCTTATTAATCCAGCCTTATATTATCTCCTGCTGCTGAGGGCCTACCAGCTTCTGCCAGCCCAGGTGGCACAGCCGCTAAACATGATATGGCCGATAATACTTGTTTTCCTTTCGGTGCCGCTTCTGGGCCAGAAAATAGGAATCAGAAGTTTCGTTGCACTCTTCATAAGCTTTGCAGGAGTCTATGTTATATCATCACAGGGGAAATTATTCGATCCCGGGGAATCAGATATCCGGGGTGTTTTTTTTGCCACCGGCAGCTCGGTATTCTGGGCTCTCTATTTTATCCTTAACATGCGTGACAGAAGAGACGAAGCAATAAAGCTATTCATGAACTTCCTTTTCGGCTCGGTTTATCTCATAATAATCATGTTTATTACAGGCACCAGGGTAGTTTCACCCGGACTGACAGGGATTGCATCATCAGTATATATAGGGTTTTTTGAAATGGGAGTAACATTTTTCTTCTGGCTCAAGGCCCTTCAGCTTGCCACAACAACCGACAGGGTGAGCAATCTCGTTTATCTCGCTCCATTCCTTTCACTTCTCTTTATACACTTTATTATTCATGAACCCGTTTATTATACAACTCCGGCAGGATTATTGCTGATAATCTCCGGTATACTGATCCAGACACTTAAGAAGAAAAATGTCATGTGATTGTTATTAAGTATTTTAAAATGCCTTATGTATGAGAACGACTGCCAGAATTATATTGATCCCATTTATATTATTGTTTCTGTACACCTCTTGCAGGAAAGACGAACTGAAAGGACCTGAGATAACCCCCCAGCAGGCAAGAGACAGCCTCTACGACATAATGAATGACTGGTACTACTGGTACAAATCAATGCCATTAGTGAATAAAGAGAACTACACCGATCCCTACAGCCTTCTTGATGCCATGCGGTACAGGCCTCTCGACAAGTGGAGTTTCGTGGCCGACTACGACGAATTCAATGCCCAGATGGAGGGATCATTTGTAGGACACGGCATAAGGATCGGCATCGATGAATCAGAGAAGGCCCGTATATCCATGATCTACTCAGGATCAGATCTTTACAAAGCCGGAGTAAGAAGGGGATGGATAATCAAGACCATCAATAATGCCGATATAGCCCGGATAATAATCTCAGGAGATGCTGCTGCTTACAGCACCCTGATTGGTCCTGCCGTAGCGGGAATTACAAATATATTTGTCTTCATCAGACCCGACGGCAGTGAGGAAACAATCCAATCAACAAAATCTTCTTTTGTAATAAATACTGTACTTCATTACGATACCCTCCATCTAACATCGGGCATTACGGGACATCTGGTCTTTGAATCGTTCATAGAGCCCTCGGCAGATGAGCTTCAGGGAGCCTTCGCATTTTTTAAGGCACAGAATGTGCAGGATCTGATACTTGATCTCAGATATAATTCCGGAGGATTTCTGGATATAGCCCGTACCCTGGCAAGTTATATTGCAGGTAACGGTCCCGCCTCAACGCAGTCAACCTTCGCCAGGCTCACGTACAATGATAAAAGGCAGGCTGTTAATGTCAATTATACTTTCAGGGCTACAGCCCTTCCTCTCAATCTTCAGAGGCTTGTCGTGATAACCACAAGACTTACCGCATCGGCCAGCGAGGCTGTTATCAATGGCCTTGTTCCTTTCGTTGATGTAGTATGCATTGGTGATACAACAACAGGGAAACCGACCGGAATGAATGGCTGGCCGGTTGCCAGGAAATACTGGTTCTGGCCGGTCACCTTCAAAATTGTCAATGCAAATAACGAAGGAGACTATTTCGGTGGCATCATACCCGGGAAATTAGTCCCGGACGACATCACCCGCGATTTCGACGACAGAAATGAATTGTGTCTCAGGGAGGCAATTAATTTCCTGCAGACGGGCACTCTGTCGGGAAAAGGGATAACAGAATTTCACCGCTATCGCACCTTCTCCGAAAAGCCATCATGGATGGACAATGCATTTATAAGGGAAAACCCATAAATAGTATAGTTCCGATTTCAAGTTGAAAAAAACCACAACAGAACGTATTATCCTGGGGATAGACCCCGGCACAACGATAACCGGTTATGGTGTTATCAGGGCTACCCCGGCAGGTCCCGAGCTTATAACTATTGGAGCGATCGATCTGAGCCGTTTTGGTGACCATTATCTCAAGCTGAAGCATATTTTTGAGCGGACTGCCGCTATAATTGATGAATACCACCCTGATGAACTGGCCATTGAGGCACCCTTTTACGGAAAGAACGTACAATCTATGCTTAAGCTCGGACGGGCACAGGGAGCCGCTATAGCTGCCGCTTTAAGCCGGTCGGTGCCTATATTCGAATATGCACCGCGTAAAATAAAGATGTCGATAACGGGCCGCGGAGCTGCATCAAAGGAGCAGGTGGCAGGAATGTTGATGCATATTCTGAACTTCAGCCTGCAGGAACTGAAACTTGATGCAACGGACGGGCTTGCAGCTGCCCTCTGTCATCTCTACCAGACGGGAAACCGGATACAAAACTCCGGACAATATAATACGTGGAAAGATTATATCAGTAAAAACCCAAAAAGGATCAAATAAATAAGCGGGTTCAGACCACCGCAAAGGCAAGTGCGACAACGCTGACTTTAACGCCTTCAATTTTAAGAAGCTCTCCCGCACACGATTCGATTGTTGAACCTGTGGTAATAACATCATCAACCAGCATTATATGCCTGCCCCTTAGCTTTTCCGGATCGCGGACGCCAAAGATGCCTTCAACGTTGGTCCACCTTTCGTATTTCGATCGCTTTGTCTGAGTGGCACTTGCGGAGATGCGTACAAGAGAGCCTGCAGAGACCGGTAATCCGGTCGCTTCAGATATACCATAAGCAATAGTGTTGCTCTGGTTAAAACCGCGCTGCCTGAGCCTGGTGGGGTGAAGGGGAACAGGTATTATAAGATCCATCCCCTCGATAAAGCCAGAATTCTTAAGTGATAAGCCGTACATCCTCCCGACCTCCGGACCTATCTCCCTTATTCCCCTGTACTTGAGATTATGAATCAGTTTTGTGATACGGCTCCCGCGGTTGTAATAAGAGAAGGCGGCAGCCCTTTCAATAAAACACCTTCCCCAGAAAAGCTGAGCAACAGGATTGTTTCTGTCGAGATGATAACCCGTCCGGGGGATCTTTACATAGCACTCTGTACATATTATCTTCTCATTTCTTAACAGATGCTCACCACATGCCTGGCAGAGCCTCGGAAAAAGAAGGGAGATGAAGTCGTCCCACAGATCACGGAAATATCTCATGCAGCGAAAGAGAATTTATCACTGCAAAGATACTAAAGATATACCTTTTCGCTTATTTTTTTTGCCATTATGGAGAACTCCTCCGGCGAGAATTTCAGTTTCGGATTTCTGAAATTAAGATCCTCCATGGTATCCATAGGCACAAGATGCACGTGTACATGAGGCACCTCCAGCCCTACTACGGCAACTCCTATCCGGTCGCAGGGGAAGACTGTCTTCAGGGCTTTTGCTACTTTTTTGGAGAAGACGAACAGACCCGACAGCAGATCATCATCAAGATCAAAGATATAGTCGGTTTCCTGCTTTGTAACCACGAGGGTATGACCCGCCCTGAGAGGATTGATATCAAGGAAGGCAAAATACCTGTCGTCCCCGGCAACCTTATAGCATGGTATTTCCCCGTTAATGATCCTTGTGAAAATTGATGCCATGGAATTGTTACTTCAGTTATTTTTCAAATCGATATGGATAGTATCTCAAAAGGAATAATTCCCGAGGGAACCTTAATGTCAACCGTCTCTCCCACTTTTCTCCCTATCAGTCCTATTGCTATAGGAGAATTGATTGCTATCTTCCCCTCCCTGAAGTTGGCTTCGCTCTCCGGAACAAGCTGGTACTCCATTACAACATCGTTGTTTTTATTCTTGATCTTCACCTTGTTAAGGAGCCTTACCGTAGTAGTATCAACCCTCGATTCATCTATAATCCGTGAACGGGCAATAATATCTTCAAGTCTTGAAATCTTCATCTCAAGCATAGCCTGAGCCTCTTTTGCAGCACTATATTCGGCATTCTCTGTGAGATCACCTTTATCCCGTGCATCAGCCAGTTGTCTGGAGATAACAGGACGCTCAACCATCCTCAGGTGGTTCAGCTCCGCGGTCATCCTCTGTAACCCCTCTTCCGTTATGTAAATAACATCTGACATCTCTCTTCCTGCTTATTGCAAAAAAATAAGAAGAATTCCGGGGTTTCCGGAACTCTTCATCTAACAAATATAATATTTATTTTACAAATTACAAAAAAAAGTGGAAAAAGAACTGTTGCGTGTTGCTTCAGAAGCAAAAAACAATTTTATCTGTATTTTCTTGCCACGCTTCTTGAATTTGCTTTCTGCTGTTTCCTTCTCTCTATGCTCCTCAGATCGGCCTCCTTTCTGTTTGCCAGCATTCTCTCCCTTACTTCGGGCGACTGTATCTCAAGAGATCTGGCACGACTATTCTTCACTGCCTCGGCATATTCCTTTTTCATTCTTCTCTGATTATCAGCCTGTTTCTTCTTAGCTTGCCTTACGCCACGCGATTCCCTTACCTTCCTGCTCCCGGTGTTCGGCGATTTGCGGAACAGCTGACGCTCGGGATTGCGCGGGGCTCTTTTCAGTATCTGTGCATCACAGTTATATGCACCAAGAAAAAAAACAAAAACCAGGAATATTAATTTAAATGCGATGCGATTCATCATGGTTGTATAATAACAATATTGATAATTTTATAACGTTAAATTAGCGCCGTTAATATACATCATTATTAAATCTGTCAAAGATGCAGTTGTGTTCAAAACCATGGTTTTTATTAACCGTCTGGCTGACGGCAGCTTTGCTGACGTCGTGCAACAGGAAGGATAATGATGTTATTCCCGATGTATTTGTAGATTTCAGGATCAGCATCTATGATCCTCAGTTTACAGACCTTTCTGCGATAGGGGGAGCCATTGCGGTAGACGCTAAAACCAATAATATCGGATATCCTGCTGCCGGTTTTGAGGGAAACGGAATAATTATTTACAGCGGTGCCGATCAGTTTTATGCTTACGACCGGACCTGCCCGCATGATTATGCCGTTAACGGCAAGAACATCAGGGTAAATATTGATTTCATCAGGGCAGTATGCCCTGAGTGCGGGACGGAGTATGAACTTTCAGTTTATGGCACTCCCTCTTCGGGTCCGGGCAGGTATCCCCTCAAGAATTACAGAACGTCTTTCGACGGAACCTGGATCAGGGTCTGGAACAAGTGATTATCAGTATCTGTAGTGTTCGGGTTTGAAGGGCCCGTTCTTCGGAACCCCTATATAATCTGCCTGCTCGTCGCTGAGTTTTGTCAGCTTCACTCCCAGCTTCTCGAGGTGGAGGCGTGCCACCTCCTCGTCCAGATGCTTCGGAAGCCTGTAGACATCAATCGTATAATTGTTTTTCCACAGATCGATCTGAGCAAGGACCTGGTTGGTGAATGAATTGCTCATCACAAACGAAGGATGGCCCGTGGCACATCCCAGATTTACCAGTCGTCCTTCTGCAAGGATGAATATTGCATGGCCGTCGGGGAAAAGATATTCATCAACCTGCGGTTTGACATTTATCTTTTTTACTCCCTCCAGGGCGTTCAGCATGTCAACCTGTATCTCATTGTCAAAGTGTCCGATGTTGCATACTATTGCCTGATCCTTCATTCTCTTCATGTGGTCAGTAGTTATCACATCCCTGTTCCCTGTTGCGGTCACAAATATATTACCCTCAACCAGTGACTCCTCAAGTGTTTTAACCTCAAAGCCTTCCATGGCTGCCTGGAGTGCACAGATGGGATCAATTTCTGTAACGATCACCCGGGCTCCGTATGCTCTCATTGATCTGGCACTCCCTTTACCCACGTCACCATATCCGCATACAACCACCACTTTCCCTGCAATCATAACATCAGTGGCGCGTTTGATACCATCGGCCAGTGATTCGCGGCAACCATACAGATTATCAAATTTTGATTTTGTCACCGAATCATTTACGTTGATAGCCGGAACAAGCAATTCTCCCCTTTCCATCATCTGATAGAGCCTGTGGACACCTGTGGTCGTCTCCTCCGATATCCCCTTCAGATCGCCCACTGCACGGTGCCATTTGCCGGGCTCCTTTACCTGCAGTTCCTTAAGAGTAGCCAGTATAACTGCCTCTTCCCTGTTGGAGGCTTTCCTGTCGAGAAGCGATGGGTCATTCTCGGCTTTGTAGCCAATGTGTACAAGCAGTGATGCATCTCCGCCATCGTCGACAATAAGGTTGGGACCTTTCCCTTCCGGGAAAGAGAGTGCCTGTGCTGTACACCACCAGTACTCCTCAAGGGTCTCCCCTTTCCAGGCGAAGACAGGTATGCCGGCAGCAGCAATGGCAGCAGCGGCATGATCCTGGGTGGAAAATATATTACAGCTTGCCCATCTGACATCTGCACCAAGTGCCCTCAGCGTTTCTATAAGAACGGCCGTCTGTATCGTCATATGGAGGGATCCTGTTATCCTGGCTCCACTGAGAGGCTTATCCGCCGAATATTTTTTTCTGACCGACAGCAACCCGGGCATCTCTTTCTCCGCAATCTCAATTTCCTTCCTGCCAAAACCGGCAAGGGATATATCCTTAACCTTATAAAGCAATTGTTCATCAACCAGATTCATCTGTCTCTTAATTTAATTTTTTCAGAATACAAAGATAGAAAAAAATAGATTCTTATGTTCAGGAAAGAAGTCTGAGAGTCTCCTGCCTGTCACGCTCTATCTGCCGTATAAGCTGGACTGTAGTGTCAAACGCTATCTCATCTCTCAGCCTGTGCCGGAATATGACGGTTATCTCCTTCCCATATATTTCACCTTTGAAATTAATGAGGTGTACCTCAATAGTTTTCGGCTTCCCTCCTTTATTTACCGTAGGGTTATGTCCGATACTGAGCATCCCGGGATAAGTCTCAGCGTCCAGAATCACCTTCACGGCGTATACCCCATCGGCCGGTATGAGTTTATGGCTGTCGCCGGGCATGATGTTTGCAGTGGGGAATCCCAGTAAACGTCCAAGTCCACGACCTTCCACTATCTTACCGCCAAGCTGATAGGTATGTCCAAGCCAGTCGTTGGCATCCTCAATCCTCCCCTCCGTCAGCGCCCTGCGTATAAGCGAGGAACTGATAACAAGATCACCCGACATCACCTGCCCTACCTGCTCTACCGTGAAACCGGAAGATTCGGCAAGACTCCTTATCATCTCGTAATCCCCGCCTGCATCCCGTCCAAAATGATGATCATAACCTATTACAAGATGCTTTGTCCCGATCTTTTCAGCAAGTATGTTACGGACAAATTCTTCAGCGGTTATTCTGCTGAACCCGGGAGTAAAATCTATAATAACAAGATGGCCGATTTTGTATTTCTCAAGAAGAAGTCTCTTTTCATCAGTAGTTGTCAGGTAAACCTGTTTTCCACTCTCCGCCGTCAGGACCAGGCGTGGGTGTGGAGAAAAGGTTATCACCACCGATTCTCCTCCCCGCTCGCCGGCTCTTAAAACGAGTTGCTCCAGAAGCGCCCTGTGCCCCCGGTGCACCCCGTCGAAGATACCGGCAGTAACAACCGGCTCTGAGGGATTTAGTCCTTCATATCCTCTGTGTACAATCATTCCAGTTATTGCTCTGACAAAAATAACAAAGCATAGTTAATCGCGATAATATAATGATTTTGTTTTTGTACTTTTATAAAAGATTAAAGCGTTGCCGACAAATATGAGTACCGGAAAGTTTTATTTATCGGACCCCTGGCTCAATCCCTTCAAACAGGTGATAGAAAACAGGATAGACAAATGCATCTCAAAAGAGAACAAACTTTCGGTGAACAGCAATATTTGTGATTTCGCTATGGGTCATCATTATTTCGGCCTCCACAGCACCGGCAACGGCTGGACCTTCAGGGAGTGGGCACCAAATGCATCGGCGATATACCTTACCGGCTCCTTCTCTGACTGGAAAGAGAATGCCGGGTACGAACTGAAAAGGATCTCGCGCAGCGGCAACTGGGAGATCAATCTTCCCCATGAGGCTCTTAAGCACGGGGAGCTCTACAAACTATCTGTCCACTGGGCCAATGGTAAGGGAGAGCGGATACCTTCTTATGCGAGCAGGGTTGTTCAGGATGACCGGACGAAGATATTTTCCGCCCAGGTATGGGATCCGGAAGAACCATATAAATGGAAAATTAAAAAATTTGTACCTCCCACAGGTCCGCCTGTAATTTATGAAGCTCATGTCGGCATGGCCACAGCCGAAGAAAAGACAGGCAGCTTCAGTGAATTTACAGAAAATGTTATTCCTCTCATCGTTAAGGCCGGATACAATACCGTACAGCTTATGGCGATACAGGAACACCCTTTTTATGGGTCTTTCGGATATCATGTCTCAAGTTTCTTCGCAGCCTCCTCCCGGTTCGGCACACCGGAGGAACTGAAGGAACTGATTGACACGGCTCATTCCTGCGGCCTCAGGGTAATTATGGATCTCGTTCACTCCCACTCCGTCAGGAATGTAAATGAAGGACTTGGGATGTTCGACGGTTCGCCGGGACAATATTTCCACACTAACCACCGCAGGGACCATAACGCATGGGATTCGCTCTGTTTTGATTACGGTAAAGACAATGTAATTCATTTTCTCCTGTCGAACTGCCGTTACTGGCTTGAGGAGTACAGGTTCGACGGATTCAGGTTCGACGGTATCACCAGTATGATCTATTATGATCACGGACTGGATAAGAATTTTGTCTCATACAACGACTATTTTGATGGTAACCAGGACGAGGATGCCCTGATCTATCTCTATCTTGCCAACAGGGTGATCCATCAGTTCCGCCCCGGAGCCGTCACCATTGCGGAGGAAATGAGTGGCATGCCTGGTATTGCCGCCCCAACGGATAAACATGGTTACGGATTTGATTACAGACTCTCAATGGGAGTGCCTGATTTCTGGATAAAGCTGGTAAAGGAAGTGCCCGATGAAAACTGGGATATGGGTCACCTGATGCATGAACTCACCCAGCACCGGCCTGAAGAGAGGATAATCTCATACTGTGAATCGCACGACCAGGCTCTTGTAGGTGATAAAACTCTTATCTTCAGGATGCTGGATGCCGAGATGTATACGGGAATGACAAAATCGCATCACAGCTTCAATATGGACCGGGGCATCGCCCTTCACAAAATGATAAGGCTGATCACTTTTGCCACTTCAGGAGGAGGCTATCTGAATTTCATGGGGAATGAGTTCGGTCATCCCGAATGGATCGATTTCCCGCGGGAAGGCAACAACTGGAGTTACAAGTATGCACGAAGACAATGGCATCTGATTGAGGATGACAATCTGAAATATGTATATCTTGCCGACTTCGACAGGCAGATGACCAGACTGCAGAATGAAAACAGGCTGCTTGAAGACACTATCGTAAACAGGCTCTATGAAAACAGCGGTGATAAGGTAATCGCCTTTATGAGAGGCAACCTGCTTTTTGTTTTCAATTTTCACCCGACAACTTCCTACACCGATTACGGGATACCCGTTAAAGGCAAATTCAGGATCATTCTCGACACAGATGATCCAACGTTAGGAGGATTTGGGCGGATTGACAGAAGCGTAACCTATCTATCGATGAGAAAAGCAGATAAATTTAATATCAGTCTGCCGCTTTACCTCTACCTCTATCTGCCTTCCAGGACAGCTATCGTTCTAAAAAGCGAGGCAATACGAAGGGCAACAGATATTTAGTCAATCCATCTCAGCAGGTAGAAGTCCTGCTTGTGTGGAAGATCCTTATGTTTTGGGAATATGCGTATCCCGTAGAAGAAGGTACCTGCTTTTTCAGGTATAAGCTCGGCCCTGTAAAGGCATTTACCGTTCTTGCAGCTGACAAGCTTGAATTCCTTGCTGCTGACAAAATCATAAGCTCCGAACTTATTGAGGCGGGCAATGACAAATTCCACACCTACATGCTCCTTGGGTATCTGTTTTACATCGAGGGCAACCTCAGCCCTGTAATCATGCCCCGAATGATAAACACTCGCGCCTGGACTTTCGAAGCTGTAATTGATCACTTCAATATTATCCCATGCCTGTCGCATCGAATGCTTCCATGAATCCAGGTCTTTCGCCTTTTCAAAATCGTTTTTCACAAGGTACCTGTTTCGTACCCAGAGCTTTGAATAAAATTTTTCATGGTAATCGTCAAGCATTCTTTTCATTGTAAACTCGGGAGCTATCTTAACCATTGTATTCTTTATAAGGCTTATCCATTCCACAGGAATGCCCTTCTCGTTGTATGAATAGTATGCCGGAATAATCTCATATTCCAGCATGTTATAAATGGTTTCGGCGTCGATGTCATCCTGGAGGTCCTGGTTGGTGAAGGTTCTTTTCTTCGGTATTGCCCAGCCTGCAAAGGCCCGGTATCCTTCAACCCACCACCCGTCGAGCACGCTGAAATGGAGTGTTCCGTTCATCACGGCTTTTTCCCCGCTGGTACCCGAAGCCTCAAGGGGCCTTGTTGGTGTGTTAAGCCATATATCCACGCCTCTCACCAGGTATTTGGCCAGATCGATATCATAATTTTCGAGGAAAATAATCTTTCCCGCGAACTGAGGCATCTGAGACACCTCGAAGATCCTTCTGATGAGGTCGTGTCCTCCGCCGTCGTGAGGATGCGCTTTACCTGCGTAGATAAATTGTACGGGTCTGTCGGGATCGTTTACCAGCTTTGCCAGCCTGTCAAGGTCCCTGAAAAGAAGAGCTGCCCGCTTATAAGTTGCAAAACGGCGGGCAAAAGCAATGGTAAGGGCCTTTTCATTAAGGTGGGAGCTGATATTCAAAAGCTTGCGCGGACTTACATGCTTCTCCATCATATCGGTCTGCAGAGTCTTCCTGATTTTAACGAAGAGGCTCTTCTTAAGCGTGGTCTTTATATCATAAACACGCTGATCGCCGAGGCTGTATAACTTTTCCCACATACTCCTGTCTGTCTGGTCGAAACTGACGCTCCCGGTCAGTTCCCTGTAGACCTCTTTCCATTCAGGTGCCAGCCAGGAGGGGAAATGAACACCGTTTGTCACATGGCTGAGGAACAGTTCCTCCTTCAGATAACCCGGCCAGAGTTTGTTGAACATACCCCTGCTCACCTCGCCATGAAGCTTGCTTACTCCGTTGACTTCCTGAGACATTCTTGTTGCAAGAAAACTCATATTGAATTTCCTGTCCTGATCACCTTCGCAACGACCCAGAGCCATCAGCCCATCCCATGAGATATTTAAACGGCTGTGATAATGTGAAATATATTTGCGGAGAAGATCTTCATCAAAAGCATCATGGCCTGCAGGAACAGGAGTATGAGTAGTGAAAAGAGTAGATGATCTTACCACCTCTGTTGCCTGGTCAAATGTAAGGTGGTGGTTGTTAATAAGATTTCTAAGCCTTTCAAGGCTTATAAATGCTGAATGGCCCTCGTTGCTGTGGAAGAGGTCGGGATGGATTCCCAGTTCCGTAATGGCTCTCATACCTCCTATCCCGAGAATCAGTTCCTGCTTCAGCCTGTTCTCATGATCACCACCATACAGGTAATGTGTTATTGTACGGTCTTCATGTGTATTATCTTCAAAATCTGTATCGAGCAGCAACAGTCTTACCTTTCCAACCATCGTTTCCCAGACTCTAATCTTCACGGTCCTGCCTGGCCAGGTCAGGGCAACAGTCAGCTGGGAGCCGTCGGCAGATTTGACCGGATTGACCGGGAGATGAGAGAACTCCTCTGCTTCGTAGACAGCCATCTGTTCTCCCCTCGGGCCTATCTTCTGGTTAAAATAGCCATATCTGTAAAGCAGTCCTACTCCTGTGATCGGGTAATTTGAGTCGCTTGCTTCTTTCAGATAATCACCCGCAAGAACGCCGAGTCCTCCTGAATAGAGCTTCAGGCTATGGTGAATGCCGAACTCCATGCTGAAATATGCAACCGATGGGATCTCTTCATTATCCGGTCGATTCATATACTGGAGGAAAGAATTGTGTACCTTGCTGAGCTCCCCGACAAAATCATCATCATCCTCCAGCACAAGAAGTCTCTTGTAATCAATCTTTTCCAGCAGCAGTTTGGGATTATGACGTACCTCATCCCAGAGAGAAGGATCCATTCGCCTGAACAGCATTTCGGCTTCCGAGTTCCACGACCACCAGAGATTATCCGCCAGCTCTTTCAGTGACCCCAGTTTCTCGGGCACATCGCTCTGAACATAGATATCTTTCCATACCGGCATCTGATGTGGCTTTCTCACCTCCACACCCGGGGCTTCGACAAATGAAATGAATTCCCGCGGCTCTTCTCTCCTTCCGCTGCTGTGTTCCAGGGCAATCCGGTAAGCCTCTAAATAGTGTTTAACAAGGCTGTCCCACATCGCTATCCTTGATATTTCATGAGCCTTTCCTCTCGCCTGCCTGACCTCCTCATAACTAAGGCCGATGAATCTGCGGACAAACTCTTTTATCCCTTTAACTACCTCTTCTTCATTATTATCAGTTCGTTCGACAACAAAAATTCCATTGCCCGGCTCCTTAAAATAGGTCTGTACCCATAGCCCGAAGCCCGAGAGAGTTGTTGTAACTGTAGGGATTGAAAACATAAGGCTCTCCAGAGGAGTATAGCCCCATGGTTCATAATATGAAGGGAACACCGTCAGGTCGAATCCTATCAGAAGGTCATAATATGGCATATTGAATATGCCGTCGTCACCGTTGAGATAAGAAGGGACAAAGATGAATTTAACTTTCGATTCAGTGCCATTATTGAGGCCTCTCGCGCGTGCAAGGTTCAGAACGGGATCTGAATCGGGATAATGAAGACAGTGGGTCAGAAACCTGTCGATGCCATTTATTGGTCCGTTATTGTAAAGGTAGTCAACCAGATCCTGGCGTGGCCCCTTGTGATAGGCAGGCATAAGAAGGAAAGCAACACACTCTTTATCGATGTTGCCATTCATGTTAAGTTCGCCCAGGGAATCGATATAAACGTCAACTCCCTTATTACGGTACTCATAACGCCCGCTGTTGGCTATCAGAACACAATCATCGGAGAGAGTATATCCCAGCACGCTTTCGGCAACTTTCTTAAGTTTATCGCGCGCGGCTCTCCGCTTCTCATTAAAGAGCTCCTCCGGAGGGACAAAAGAATCTTCAAATCCGTTGGGTGTGACAAGATCCACCTCCTTGCCCAGGAAATGTGAACATTCACGGGATGTTAACTCACTTACGGTAGTGAAGGCATCAGCTACCGATGCAGAAATTCTCTCAAGCGATTGCTTCGCCACCACATTGAACTCCCTCGCAACAGCTATAGGGTTAAATCCTTTCAGGTTACCGTAGAGAGGCCTGTTGTTCCCCGCTATACAGCGGCCCAGAACCGTGGCATGGCTTGTAAAAATCGTGGCGATCCATGGAGCATGCTTCTCGATGTAAAGTATACCGGTTCCTGTCATCCACTCATGGAACTGGGCCACTATATTGTGATGTTCATGGTAGAATGATGTAAAGCTCTCAATAACCTTGCCGGCAGCGTAACCGAAAAGAGCAGGCTCCACGTAGTCCCACTGACCCGAGATACTATCCAGCTTGTAAGTTTCCCAGAAACTTGCAAAAATTTCATTCTGCTGCCCGAAATAAGGTGTGAAATCTATCAGAATTACTATTGGTTTCCCGGCTATGTTCCACCGGCCGGTCCTTACACTTAACCCATCAGAAACAGCCCTTGTGATCCACTCCCTGAAGAGTGTATCGTCCGGTATGAATTCCGGATTGGTAATTTCCTCCCGCCATACATCGGGACCAATCAGTATATAATTATCTTTCAGTTCATTAACAATATTCAGCGCTTTTGTGGAAATAACTGTATGAATTCCTCCTACTTTGTTACATACCTCCCAACTGGTTTCAAAGATCAGTTCAACATTCATTAGCAAGTCGTATTTGTATTAAATCAGGTTTTATTTTTTTCTGGTTTTTCCGGGTGCAGAATAGGGATTTGTTCCGGGTTTGACTTTACTGGCCCCTTTTTTTGCTGATTTCCTGGCAGTTGTCGTTTTTGCCTCCTTCTGGATTTGTGAAGGAAGAGGTTCTGTTCTGTCAGTGTCCCTTAAGACACTTTTTTTCCTGACAGGTTTCAGCCTGAGTTTTTCCATTTCGAGTTTCATCCCGTCGATGATCAGTTCCTTCTCCCTTACAAGGGCATTTAGTTTGGTAATCTCAAGATGCTCATCTTTGTCGGGGATGTACCTGTTAAGCCTTATTTCAAAATCACTCAGTACATTCATAAAATTCATGAAGGCATCATAAGGAGTTTCGTAAGGATTGAAGTAAGCATGCACGGATCCGTCTGAAAAGAATTTGGTTGCCATGTAATAAAAGTGGTCACTCGACTGCAGATAGTCCCAGTCATTTTTTATCTGGGCATCGGGACACTCATTTATTCTGCCGGCAAGCAGGTATAGTTTGTCGAGTGCGGCTACCTGCATCTCATTGCCATTCCAGGCTGTTATATCTCTCTCCTCATCTGCCCATGAGATCGGGGTGGGCACACTTATTGCCGCCACAGGCTGAAGCTCCTCAGCAACCTCCGAAGGTGTCATAAACCTGAAGGGTGTCTTTCTGAGAATAGTACCCGGAAGATGTTTGAGAAAATCGAATATCCCTGTATCTTTTGAATTATGCTCTCCGAAAGTTTCATAATCAATAAAAACATTTATAAGCTCACTTTTGGGAGCAAGCTTGTTGAGCCATAATGCATATTTATCGGCAGTGAGGGGCCATTCGTTCCAGTCTCTGTTGGAGAACCTGAAAGCAATATCGTCGCTCAGAACAAAGTTCCTCAGCAGAATTTTCAACCTGGGATTCAGTGAATTGCAATACAAGAAGTTAGGACTCTTCCATCCCATAATATGCTTGGCACCCTCCGTCAGCATGGCCCTGAATCCCATATCGGCAACCCACGATCCGATCATATCGGAATAGATCATTTCGGTGTTGCGGAATGAAGCAGGTTCAACCCCAAGAAACTCTTTCATCATTTCCCCGTGAACAGTCACCTGTCTTTCAAATTCGGTTTTGCTTCTGAGCGATGCCAGTGAGTGTGAATTTGTCTCAGCCAGAAATTCCACCATACCCGTCTCTGCCAGATTCCTGAATGACTCAAGAACTTCCGGGGCATAGAGACGGAACTGGTTAATTACCAGTCCCGTAAGTGAGAAAGTAACCTTAAACTTTCCTTTATATCTGGCAATGAGATCTGCAATAATCTCATTAGCAGGAAGGTAGCATTTACTGGCCACCTTTCTCATAATTGATTCATTGGAATAATCATCATAATAATAATGATCATGACCAAGGTCAAAGAATCTGTACCGTTTTAGCCGGAAAGGCTGATGCACCTGAAAGTAAAAGCATATTGCCTTTTTCTGTGTTGCACTCATATCGTGATACTTAATTATGCAAAATTACTCTTTCATAAATGTCTCTGACATGTCTTGCTGAATTGTCCCACTTCAGACGTATAACCTCTTCCTTTCCGTTTCTGATGAACATTTTTGCAAGGGCGGGATAGTTCAGTATCCCGTAAATTGCGTCTGCCATTGCATCAATATCCCAGAAATCGGTTTTAACTGCATGAGTAAGGATTTCCGCCACGCCCGACTGTTTGCTGATTATTACCGGCACGTTCGACTGTATTGCTTCCAGAGGCGAGATACCGAATGGTTCCGACACTGAAGGCATTATATAGACATCGCTCATTGTCAGCATTGTATATACATCATTCCCTTTCAGAAACCCTGTAAAATGGAATCTGTCGGTGATTTTCAGGAATGCTGCCCTTCGCATCATTCTCTCCATCATATCGCCCGATCCGGCCATCACAAAACGGACATTGGGCATTACCTTCAGCACCTTGTATGCTGCCTCAATGAAATACTCAGGACCTTTCTGCAGGGTAATACGTCCGAGAAATGTGACTATTTTCTCATCAAATCCCTTTTCCAGAGCTATTCCTTCGGAGATTCTTACCGGTTCGACAGCATTATATACCGTTTCCACTTTATCGGGGTCGATGTTATATTTATGTATAACAATATCCCTGGTCCTGTTGCTTACGGTAATGATCTTCGAAGCTGCATCCATACCGTCCTTTTCAATTTTATATACATCGGGGTTCACGCTTCCCCCGCTGCGGTCGAAGTCGGTTGCATGGACGTGTATTACAAGAGGTTTACCCGACACTTCCATGGCAGCGATTCCGGCAGGATATGCAAGCCAGTCGTGTGCGTGTATAATGTCAAATTCATTCTCTGCGGCTATCACTGCGGCCACTACCGAATATTTGTATATTTCATCCAGGAGCGAGACATCATATCTGCCCGTAAAGTCTATTGTTCCCTGGTCGTTTGTCTGCACGAAGAGACTGTAATCTGATACTGTACAATTAACCCTTTTCCAGAAATCTTCCGGATCGGTATACGGCACTATTTTGGAAGAGATCTCGATCTTCTCTATCGGGCGGCTGAATCCCCTGTAGCAGACTTTCTTATAAGCCACGGGTACCCGGTTTGCTCCAATCAGTCTTATCCCCGTTTGTTCCTCATCTCCCCATGCTTTCGGAACAACGAAAATTACCTCGAGGTCTTCCAGGGTCGACATACCCTTGGTAAGACCATAGCTGGCTGTACCAAGCCCGCCAGTAATATGCGGCGGGAATTCCCATCCAAACATCAGCACACGCATATTTCAACTTCTTTAAATATTTCCATATTCCGTATCAAGAAGATCAATTATCCGGAGTATCTCTCCTACGCTCCATGCCTGTGAAATGGCACCCTTTGCATGGTGAGGCGGATTGCCGTCATAGATCTCCGAAATGGTTGTAACCCCATGCTCGGCCATCACCTCCTCGAACTCATAAATAAGCTTTTTCACCTTCTGCACCCCCTGATTTCCGTAGACCCTGAGCCATCCTTCACAGAAGGGACCGAGAAGCCATGGCCATGCAGTTCCCTGATGATAGGCCTGGTCGCGCTCTTCCTGGTTACCGGAATAAATTCCCTGATAGAACCTGTTGCCGGGAGAGAGTGTCCTCAGCCCTCTTGGTGTTACAAGTTCCTTGTCGGCGATCTCCAGAACACGCTGCATTTCCTCCTTGCTGAGCATCGAATAGGGTAGTGAAGCAGCAATTACCATATTGGGTCTTACAAAAAAATTCTTACCCTCTTCATCATTCACATAGTCGGCCATATAACCTCTCTCATAGTCACAGAACATATCATGGAACGACTGATTGATCAGCTCAGGCAACTTGCCGAATTCCTTTACCAGCTTCCTGTCATTCGCCTGAGTGGCCATATCGAGGGCAAAGCATACGGCATTGTACCATAGTGCATTAATCTCCACTGCATAGCCCCTGCGGGGTGTTACAGGCACACCATTCACCACGGCATCCATCCATGTCAGTGCCTTGCCGGGAGCATCGGCATAGATAAGTCCGTTCTCTCTCATCCGTATATTGAAAGCCGCACCGTCGCGGTAAGCGTAGAGTACAGACTTAGCAGCCTCCCCGTAACGTTCCCAGGCATCTGTTCCTCCATATTTGTGGTACTGCTGAACAGCCCAGAAAAACCATAATGGTGCATCGACAGAGTTAAATGCGGGATTATCCAGATCTCCCATATTGGGGAATAAACCATCCTTCATCCTCAAAATCTGTGTGTCGAGAACCTCCCGGAAAAGAGTGAGCCTGTGCCTTGCAAGAGCGAGCCCCGGAAGAGCAATGAATGTGTCGCGTCCCCACGAACCAAACCAGGGATATCCCGCAATGATGAAGGTCATTCCATGCCTTCTTTCAATAAACTGCATGGCCGCATTCCTCAGACAATTAATGAAGCTGTTCCGTGGGATCTTGCCATTACCAGTTTTTGTGAATTTGGTCTTAAATCCCGACGGTTTCTCCTCTTTCGTTGAAGCCGAAAAAACAAATATATCTCCCTCAACTGCGTCCATCTCAAAAAAACCAGGTGTGAAAAGATCTTCTGAATAATCATAGCCTCTTTTCTTCTCCTCTATATATTCAACCCCCAGGTACCAGTCGGGCACATGAATGAATTCAGCTTTGTTCGAAAACTGCATATGGAGATCAGGAAACCCCTCGTATAGCTTCATCCGTATCCCGTTCTGAACATAATCGACTTTGGTGTTGGCAGCCATATTGGCATGTGTCAGCTCATGAATCCCCCTGAATGCCAGAAATGGTCTTACCTGAATTTTCATTGGTTCAGACGCTTCAAGTATGGTAAACCTTGTCAGAAACTGCTCCTCATAGTGAACAAGCAGCCTCTCCTGTTTAATAAAAACACCGCCCACCCTGTATGTCCTTATCGGAATCGTCTCAATATCAACATCTTCAAGATATTTATGCCCTTTTGGATTATAATAATCTCCTTTAAACTTTCTTATACCTGTATTAAATGAACTGTCGTTATTGACAATGGTCAAATCTATTGCTGAAAGCAGAACATATCTCTCCCCACCGAATTCATCAACCGGACAAACAAGCAATCCATGGTATTTGCGGGTATTGGAACCTAATATTGTATAGCAGGAGTATGATCCTGCCCTGTTGGTCCTTATTATTTCCCTGGAAAGCGAATATTCAAGATTTACAATCTGACTCTTTTCGAACTTAATGTAACTCATAATCTGAGAGTTTAATCCGGAATAAAAAGTTCTTTAAGTTAACAATTTAATTTAATAAAGCAAACCAAACTTTAGTATTAATCCTGCTTCCGGGAACCACTGCCGCCGATGATCCGTCAATGTTTGTTATATTCGGGTAGGCCGGTTTTACGGGATAAAAAAAAGAATAACTTTGCATCTCAATTGTTGGAAATTTTTGTTAATAATCAATTTTACCGATGAATAGAGAACTGATATATTTTCTGTTAATGCTGCTGACTGCCGCCGGTTGCAGAAATAACAGGGTTGAAGTTTCAGGCAAGCTTGATAATCCGGTCGCCGGCACATATATGTACCTTGATGAACTAAAATCAAACGAACTCGTAAGTGTAGATTCTTTCATGATATCAGATGATGGAAATTTCTACTTTCAAAGGGGTGTGAAACATCCTTCTTTTTACCTGCTCAAAATTAATCAAAATAACTTTCTCACAATGCTTTTTGAGCCGGGAGATAAAATTAAAATTAGTGCAAGCTTCGATTCCCTGAATTTTCCTTATTCAGTGAGCGGGTCACAGGGGACTCAGCTGATGACAGAATACAATGTAAGGCTGCAGGAGACCATAGAGAGGATCAGATCACTTGGTGATATTTACAGGGAGAACCTCGGCAGTCCCGATCTGGTATCTCTTATGGATTCTCTCGACAGCCAGGCCCGGAATTACCTGAATGACTTAAACATCTATACAAAGAATTATATTGACGAGAATCTCACATCGCTTGTAAGTCTCGTAGCTCTCTACCAACAGATAGCGCCGGGGGTTTACGTACTCAACCCCGAGGATGATCTGCGATACTTCATTAAGGTTGATTCTGCATTGTACAGCCGTTATCCCGATTATGAGCCGGTGCAGGCTCTCCGGCAACAGGTGCTGGAACTCGCCGGGCGATACGGGTATGGAGAATCCTTCTCCGGGGAGCCTGCTATTAACACGGAAATACCGGAGATCGCTCTCCCCAATCCTGCAGGTGATACCATAAGACTGTCATCCACGAGAGGATCGGTTGTTCTTCTCGACTTCTGGGCATCGTGGTGCAAGCCCTGCAGAGATGAGAATCCAAACCTGCTGGAAGCATATAACCGTTATCAAAAGAATGGTTTCCAGATCTATCAGGTATCACTTGACAAATCAAAGGATGCCTGGGTAAAGGGCATCAGTGAGGATAACCTTGGAAGATGGATCCATGTGAGCGATATCAAATACTGGAATTCAGTAGTGGTCCCTTTGTTTAAGATCAATTCCATACCCTATAATCTTCTTCTTGACAGAGAAGGAAAAATAATAGCAACTAATCTGAGAGGCAATGCTCTTCATGTCAAACTTGCCGAAGTATTCAGCCAACTATGATTTCAACCATGAAAAGATTTTTTATACTGCTTTTATCCGTACTTATGCTTTCTGCCTGCCAGAAAAAGAACACCTTCACCGTAAACGGGATCGTAAAGGAAGAGAAACAGAAAATGATATATCTGAAAAGGATCATCATTGACACCCCCGTGCTGATCGATTCATCGCGCATCAGCAAAAGCGGAAGGTTCGGTTTCAGGGTAAAATCTGACGAACCCGATTTCTATCAGGTGGGATACTCCGACGCTGAATTCATAACACTCCTTGCAGAACCCGGGGAAAAGATTACAATCTCTTTTGAGGGAAAAAATTTGTTTGATCATTATAATATAGCAGGATCGGAAGGATCGGAGAAGGTAAGGATGCTCGATCTCAGGCTTGCAGAGGGTAAAAGGAAACTCGATTCCCTGATTATCCTTTATGAAAAGGCTTCTGCTGAACCCGGTTTCGATATAAAAGGGCCGGAACTCGAAAAAGAGTATACAGATGTCCTGAAGGATCTGAGACAAAAAAACATCGAATTCATTATTACAAATCTGCACTCGATGGCTTCCATAAAAGCCCTCTACCAGAGAGTTGACGATGACACTTATGTCCTTAACGAAACCCGCGATCTTCAATACATGAAGATTGTTGCCGACACCCTCGGGAAGTATTATCCGCGGTCAAAGCATGTTCAGGCTCTGATACGCGACCTCAGGAATGAGATGGATCAGATGTACCGTAACCAGTTTATGCAGATTGCCAGCGAAATTCCCGAGACAAAGCTCGATCCCAACCTGGTGGATATAAACGGCAGAAGAATAGCACTTTCGTCGCTCCGCGGCAAATATGTTTTGCTCTCTTTCTGGTCAGCCCGTTCCAGAGAGTGCATTGCTGACAATCTTCAGCTTAAGGAATTCTACAGGAAGTATAGAAACAGCGGCTTTGAAATATACCAGATTAACCTTGATGAAAATGAGGACGACTGGAAAAGTGCTGTCAGGTTCGATGAACTGCCATGGATAAATACACGTGAAGACGACCCGGGTAATCCTGTTAATGCCAGGCTGTTCAATGTGAAGAGTCTCCCCGCAAACTACCTGTTCGACAAAAACGGGGAAATAATCGGATCAAATCTTCGGGGAAGAGCGCTCCAGATAAAGCTGGAACAGCTTTTTAACATGTAAAATGCCTTGTGAAAGAGAACGGGAAAATATACTTTGCGTCCGACTTCCATCTTGGACTTACTGCCGGAAGCAAGCCGGCCGAAAGAGAAAAAAGGGTTGTGAAATGGCTCCAGGAGATCAGGTCTGACGCTTCCGCGATATATCTGCTTGGAGATATCTTTGATTTCTGGTGGGAATATAAACTTGTTGTACCCAGAGGATTTACCCGTTTTCTGGGAACTGTAGCCTCAATAACCGATTCAGGAATACCGGTCTATTTTTTTACCGGCAATCATGATATGTGGGTTACCGACTATCTGTCAGGCGAATGCGGAATGATCATACATACTGCTCCTCTGACAGTTTCATATTATGGTAAAAAATTCCATATTGCACACGGGGAGGGTCTGGGCTCCGAAAACACCGGCTATAAAATACTTCTTTCAATCTTCAGAAATAAATTCTTAAGGAGACTCTATGCATCTCTTCACCCATCAATAGGAGTCGGCATAGGTCATCAATGGTCACTCCATTCACGCCTCGGGAAAGGAATTATGCTCGAATTCCTCGGAGAGGAAAAGGAGGATCTGATAAAATACTCAAAAAAGTTTCTTGAAAAGGAGAATATAGATTATTTCATCTATGGGCACCGGCATCTGGCATTGTCGCATCAGCTTTCATCAGGAGAACTTATAATATTTCTTGGAGACTGGGTTCAGCACAGCAGTTACGCAGAATGGGACGGTGAGAAAATATTGCTCAAAACCAGGGATCAGTCGGGATAGTTCTCAACTCTGACCGTAAGGGTGAAATACGAATAATTATCGTCAACGGGTTCAAACCGGTAATCAAGCCTGCGTCCTGATTTCCGGGCCATATTTATCAATCCCATATTACCAGTGCTGTCGGTTTCTATGCTCTGAACAGCAAGTGACTTTATGAAAAGATCCTTCAGTCCGCTGCCATTATAATGGTTTACCGTCTCGATCTTATTCCTGAGCTCCTCAATGGCTGAGTTGAGAACCAGATTACCGGTGGAAAGCAGAAAATGGTTATTCTCAAACCTGACAACAGCAACAGGTTTCCCCGACTTTTCTTCCTGCTCCCGGCCAGGGCTGTATTTTCCGACATTCTCAAGGATCTCAACCATAATACTGAATACCCTGCGCCTCACTAAACCCTCAACATCCTCCTCGGTAAGTTTCGTTTCGGTAAATGTAAGGACCTCCTTGCTGACTTCCGGGCTCATATGGCCTGACCAGATCAGATAGACATTATTCTCCGACATCAGTTTTTCAAGGTCGGAGAAGACTCTCCCGCTCAATTGTTTTGCCGTTACTCCGTCATGCACTCCCTTCCCCGACGAATCGACGGTTTTGTTGAGTATGAAATAGGTATTTTCATTATCAATCTTCACAAAATCATAATCAAGCTTGCTGCCTGTTGTCCTTGCCATTTCAATGAGGCCAAGACCCGCTCCTCCTTTAGAACTGAATTCCGCAGCACTCAGCATCTGCCGGTAAACTTCCCTTATTTCTTTGTTGTCCAGCTTGTTGATCTCATCCAGTTTTGCTTTCAGATCACTTACCTCACGGTTGCTCACAACATTTCCCGTGGCAACTGAATAACCTCCTTCACGCTTTGAATAGACTACCAGCGACATCTCTGAGAATTTGTTGGAATAGCTGTGCCTCGAGACATTCTGAAGGCTTTCGAGCACAAACATGAATACTCTTTTCCTCCCGACAAAGCTGAAATCCGAATCCTCCATCTCCTTTTCAAGCACCATCAGAAGAGGGATTGAGTTATCGCGTGTAACAACACCTCTGTAAACAAGCATGAGGCGTTCTTCCATTATTTTGTCACGGATTGTGCGGGTAAGATCCATAAAGTATTCCGGTCAGGATGGTTTTAATGGCGCAAAAATAGTAATTAACAATTATTATCCAAACCTTTTGCCATTTGCCTTTTTAGACTTATTGTTATCGTTACGACAATACGTATTTATACCCATTACCAATAAGTAATAATATCAATAAAAATCTATAAATGAAGATGTTCCGCAAATTAACCGGATAAAAAAAGTGTCTGAAACATATTTGTGTGTATATTAACCACCGGGTAAACTGCATCAGATATAGATAACTATTTAATTGGAAATAATATTATCCGGCGACAGACGTAACTGCTGTTGACTGTTATAATGGCAGGTTTATGGTCATGCCGGTATTAATAATACAGCAAACATGTTCAGCAGGTTTTTAAAGTTTATTGTTCCTCCTTTCACCTTCAGGGTATTTTTCAGGCGTATCTTCTATTCCAACCTTAAAAAAGTACCTTTGGAAAAGCCTCTTATTTTCGTAGGTAACCATCAGAATTCCTTTATGGATGGTATACTGACAGGAGCCTATCTCCCTCAGCCAATCCATTTCACAATGAGGGCAGATATGTTCAGGAAGTCATTTGCCAGGTTTTTTCTCCGCGAGCTTAATGTGACCCCGATCTACAGGCTTGAGGAGGGTCTGGAGAATGTTCACAGGAACCTTGAGACCTTTTCAGCAATATACGAAATCCTTAAGAAGAACGGGAACTTCATAATGTTCTCTGAAGGGATATGTGTGCAGGAAAAACGTCTTCAGAAACTGAGGAAGGGAACTGCCAGACTCGCATTCGGAGCAGAGGAGAAATATGGTCTCGATGTCCATGTGGTGCCGGTTGGAATTAATTATACATATCCGGCCAGGTTCAGGAAAGAAGTGATGATCAATTTCCATGACTCTTTTAGTATTAAGGAATTAAAGAATCTTTATAAGGAACATCCGGCGAAAGCGCTGCTGTTGTTCAATGCGAAATGCGATGCCGGCCTGCAAAGGGAGGTCGTTATCATTGAAGATCCCGCGAATGACGTAATGGCCGAACAGCTCTTTGTAATGACAAGGAACGATATAATCCATCCTTTCTTCAGATGGAAGTTTGATACAGACGACAGGAGACAGGCAGAAAAGAGCCTGAGCGAAAAAATAAATTATATAAGTAAAACATCGGTTGAACTGACTGAAGACTTGCGGGAAAAAGTAAAAGCTTACAAGGGACTTCTCGACGAACACAGACTAAAGGATGAGAATGTGGCCAGAAAACTTGACCGGGGATGGCTGAGATACCTGACGATGATAGCAGGCTTCCCGGTGTTTCTCGCCGGATATTTAGCCAATCTTCTTCCTTTTATCGTTCCTCAGACAATCTGTAACAGGCTGATCAAAGATCCGAGATTCTACAGCTCGGTCTACATCACTGCCGGGACCCTTCTCTATCTGCTCTATTTTCCGCTTATCCTCATCCTGGCTGGTATCTTTGCAGGCCTGACAGGGGTGCTGCTTGCGCTTCTTGTGCCTGTTACCGGATACATGGCCCTTTTCTATCAGGAAATATTAAGAGAGAGATGCAATACTCTCCGATACCGGAGGAAATCCCTCATAAACAAGCCACTGATAACCAGACTGGTTAAACAACGCGGGGAAATAATGTCGTTGATCGCAGGAATATCGGTGCCATCTGAATAAGCGTATGCTCAACGTTTTTAATATACAGAGATATTCGATTCATGACGGCGAGGGTATAAGAACGAACATTTTCTTCAAAGGGTGCCCTCTCCGCTGCCTCTGGTGCAACAATCCAGAAAGTCACTACTCCGCCCCGTCTCTCATGTACGACAAAAGGTTATGCCGCGGATTTGGTGATTGTGCCGCTTCAGGCAACGGCGAAATAATGATGAGAGATGGCCTGCCTGCGATAAACAGAAAGCTGATTGCAGATCCCCTGATCTTCAGTAACGCATGCCCATCCAAAGCCCTGGTGGTTACCGGTGAAACTATAGATTCAGACAAAATCATCAGCGAAGTGGAAAAAGATGCTCCATTCTTTGAGATGTGTGGCGGCGGAGTTACCCTCACTGGGGGAGAGCCTCTGATACAGGGGCCCGGGTTGAAAGAACTCATAACACGGCTTAGAGGCAAAAGAATCTCCATCACAATAGAAACATCTCTTCATACCGGATGGGAAACAATCAGCGAGTATCTCCACATAACAGATATGTTTCTTACAGACTTCAAGCATACCGATCCTGTCAAATTCAGCAAGTTTACCGGCGGAGAAGCAAAACTCGTTATGGATAACCTGCAGGCTCTGAATGAATCGGGAGCACCATTTATTGTACGTGTACCGGTGATTCCGTTATTCAATCACACTCCGGCTGAGATCGGATCAATTATCGAATTTACAGCAAGTCTGAAAAACATGCTTGAGATACATTTAATTCCTTTTAATAACTTTGGTGCAGAGAAATACAGAATGCTTGGCATCGATTACAGGTATAAAAACCAGAAAAGACTGAATGAATCTGATCTGGTACAGTATGTTGAAATGGCATTGGCGAAAGGCTTAACTGCAAAAATTGTACTCTGAATGATTACCGGAACAAAAGAGGTTAATATAACAGAAAGGATAACCCGCCTGAGGGAGGAACTGCTCTCCATCCGGCCAACTGTATGCACGGAGAGAGCCAGGATTTACACTGAAATATACAGGGAGAATGAATCCCTGCCCGTAATCACTAAAAGGGCCCTGGCTCTTGAGAAGACCCTTGCCGGAATGAGCATCTATATTGAAGAAGGTAGTCTTCTGGCAGGTAACCAGTCATCAGGTCCAAGGGCCGCACCGATTTTTCCCGAATATGTGGTAGCCTGGATACAGAAGGAGCTCGACGAGATTGACAAAAGGCCGGGCGATGCCTTCTTTGTTACTGAAGAACAGAAGAAAGAATTGAGGGAGATCTGCAGATGGTGGGAGGGAAAGACCCTGTTGGAACGTGGATATTCATTAATGACACCGCTTAACAGGGATATCCATGAAGCCGGGATTATCAGGGCAGAAGGCAACCTGACTTCAGGTGATGCACATATTGCGGTTAATTTTGATAAGATCCTGGAAAAAGGTCTCAGATATTATATTGAAGAGATCGGCACCAAAGCCCGGTCACTCGACAGGAATGACCCGGATTATTCAGGAAAGAGAGATTTTTACCTTGCCCTGGGCATAGGAATTAAGGCATTTAGCAGATTCATAGCAAGATACGAATCACTTGCCGGTGAGTTGTCAGAAAAGGAAACGGATCCTGTCCGTAAAATGGAATTGCTGCGGATCAGAGATAACTGCAGGCAGATATCGGAAAAAGCTCCTGAAGATTTCTACCAGGCTCTTCAGCTCACCTGGTTCGTACAGCTTGTCCTTCAGATCGAGAGCAACGGACACTCCGTGTCGCTCGGCAGGATGGACCAGTACCTTTACAAATTCTATAAGAACGATACCGGCAATGGAAGGATCACTGACGATCTGGTGATGGAGCTTCTTGGCAATATGTGGCTTAAACTACTTTCCGTCAACAAGATACGTTCGTGGTCGCATACCCGCTACTCTGCAGGCAGCCCCCTCTATCAGAATGTAACAATTGGCGGCCAGACAACTGAAGGGAAAGATGCAGTTAACGAACTGAGTTATCTGATACTCCGGTCTGTCGGGATGATGGGGCTTACACAGCCCAACCTCTCAGTAAGGTTTCACAGGAATATCAGTGATGATTTTATGATGGAGTGCATTAAAGTGGTTGAAAAAGGATTCGGCATGCCGGCCTTCAACAACGACGAAATCGTTATACCCTCTTTTATTGATCTGGGCGTCAGCAGAGAAGATGCGTACAATTATTCGGCCATAGGATGTATTGAGGTCGCCGTACCCGGTAAATGGGGCTATCGCTGCACGGGAATGAGCTTCCTTAACATGATGCGCGTACTCCTGGCAGCCATGAACGACGGACTCGATACCATGTCGGGCAAACTTTTTCATAAAGGGATAGGAAGCCTTGTGGAATTCCCTCATTTCGAAGACCTTATGAGGGCATGGAGAGATCAGATTGAATTTTACACACGTGCCACTGTCGAAATAGACAGGGCCGCAGATATTGCACTCGAGGAAATGGTTCCCGATATCCTCTGTTCAGCATTTGTTGACGATTGCATTGAGCGGGGCAAAACCATCAAGGAGGGAGGCTCCGTCTACGACTTCATTTCAGGCCTCCAGGTCGGAATTGCTAACCTGGGGAATTCACTGGCGGCAATAAGGAAACTTGTGTATGAAGAGAAGAAGATCAGCAGGGAGGACCTGATGAGATCGCTCGAAAATAATTTTGAAGGGAGAGAGGGGGAAAGGATCCGGCAGTTGCTTCTTAATTATGCCCCAAAATACGGAAACGACGAGGATTATGTCGATAAGCTTCTGCATGAAGCATACATGGTTTATATCAGCGAGCTGGAAAAATACAGGACAACGCGGGCAGGCAGAGGCCCGATCGGATGCAGGTATTATGCGGGAACGTCAAGCATATCGGCCAATGTGCCGTCAGGCTCGGTGGTCCCTGCCACGCCCGACGGACGCAAGGCATTCACTCCGCTGGCTGAGGGGAGTTCACCATCGTCAGGAACAGACGTGCTTGGCCCAACAGCCGTTTTTAAATCAGTGGCAAAACTACCGGCAAACAGGATACTCGGGGGCGTTTTGCTCAACCAAAAACTCTCTCCATCAGTGATATCGGAAGAATCCGATAAAAAGAAACTGATATCAATCCTCAGGACCTTTTTTGCCACACTTAAAGGATGGCATGTCCAGTATAACATAGTATCGCGGGAGACACTCATTGCTGCACAAAAGAATCCCGAAAAACATCGCGACCTTGTGGTAAGGGTTGCCGGTTATTCAGCTTTCTTCACAACATTGTCGCCCGACACACAGAACGACATAATTGCCAGAACCGAACAATCATTATAGAAATTATATGGAAAAAATCCTTTGCGGCGTCGACCTTGGCGGGACCAAGCTCTCGCTGGGACTGGTGTATCCCGATGGAAAAATACTCGATAAAACAACGGTTTATGATCATACCGTTAAAAATGAGCAGGAGATCGTTGATTATATTGCCGTGTTGATACAACAGCTTATATCGGCCAATAATCTTCGCGAAGAGGATCTTGAAGGCATCGGGGTGGGTTTCCCCGGCCACATCCGTTACAGGGACGGCTATACCATAACGACCTCTAACCTCAAAGGATTCAAGAATTTTCCTTTACGCGATTCTCTCAGAAAACACTTCGGCATACCCGTAAGGCTAGACAACGATGCAAATGCCCAGGCATACTGCGAATTCAGATTCGGAGCCGGAAGAGGCTATGACGATCTTATCTTTCTGACCATCAGCTCAGGCATTGGGGCAGGCATTATAATTGACCGGAAGATCTACAGGGGAATGACCGGAACAGCAGGTGAGTTCGGGCATACAATTGTTGATCCCCGAAGCGATTATGTATGCACATGCGGGAACAGGGGATGCCTTATGGCATGTGCCTGCGGGCTCACACTGGCTCAGATGTTCAGGAAGAAGTCCGAAGAGGGAATGAAGAGCATACTGGTCCCGCCGGAAGGATTTGATTATTCGCAGGTTGATGGCAGGATGCTTAAGGAGGGCCTGGATGCCGGTGATCCTCTCTTCAGGTCAATAGTGACTGATTGTGCCGATTATATCGGGATTGGCATCTATAATATCTTCCAGGTTTTCAATCCTCCGTTAATAATACTGGGGGGTGGCCTGATGAATCTGGGAGATTTCTATTTCGGCCGGATAAAGAGCAAATTCCACGAGCTGGCGAGGGATATGATATATGATCCGATATCGATTGTAAGATCGGAGGCTGAGTCTGATGCGGGGATGATTGGAGCCGCGGCACTGCTTCTCGGGTAGCCACGGGGCCGGTCCGTATCCCCGGCAGGTCGGTTGAAACCGGGCTTAGCCGGCCCATCCTTCCCTGTCGAGGTTCCTGTAGTTGATTGCTTCTGATATATGTTCGGAAGAGATGTGTTCTGATTCCGCCATGTCGGCGATGGTACGCGCCACCTTAAGTATCCTGTCGTATGCCCGCGCCGAGAGTCCCCTCATCTCCATTGCCGTTTTAAGTAACCTGCCTCCTGTCTCGTCGAGCTGGCAGTATCTTCTCTGCATCGACGATGTCATCTGTGCATTCGCATAGATCCCCTTAACATGTTCGAATCTTTTTGCCTGTATTGCACGTGCCCTCACCACTCTCTCTCGAACAGCGGCGGAGGGTTCTGCCGGTCCCCTTCCGGAGAGCTTGTCATAATTGACCGGCACCACTTCTATATGTATATCGATCCGGTCGAGCAGGGGACCCGAAATACGGTTAAGATACTTCTGCACCATTCCGGGTGTACACATGCACTCTTTATCGGGATGATTATGGTACCCGCATGGGCAGGGGTTCATTGAAGCAACGAGCATGAAGCTTGCAGGGTAATCGACTGTAGTCTTTGCCCGCGAGATGGTAATCACCCTGTCCTCAAGCGGTTGTCTCATAACCTCGAGCACTGTGCGCTTGAATTCAGGAAGTTCATCGAGGAACAGTACACCGTTATGCCCGAGGGAGATCTCTCCCGGCTGCGGGAAGGCGCCTCCCCCTACAAGCGCCACATCAGAAATTGTATGATGTGGCGACCTGAAGGGCCTCTTAACCATCAGAGCAGTATGCGGATCAATCTTTCCGGCCACCGAGTGTATTTTGGTTGTCTCGAGTGCCTCCTCCAGCGTAAGGGGCGGAATTATTGTGGGCAGACGCTTGGCCAGCATTGTCTTGCCGGCACCGGGCGGCCCGATCATAATTATATTATGACCACCGGCAGCAGCTACTTCGAGTGCCCGCTTAACATTCTCCTGTCCCCTGACATCTGAAAAATTCACATCATACTTATTTGCCCCGTTGTTGAATATCTCCATAAGATCAACCTTAACAGGAGTGAACTGTCTGTTGCCATTGAAGAAATCGAGAACATCGCCGATCTTTTCCATCCCGTAGACCTCGAGTCCGTCAACAACAGCGGCCTCCCGGGCATTCTTCACAGGAACTATTACGCCCCTGAAGCCTTCAGCCCTGGCCCGCAGGGCTATAGGAAGGATACCCCTCACCGGTTGAAGGGTGCCGTCAAGTGAGAGTTCTCCCATGATGATGAAAGACTCAAGCGCCCCTCCTGCTATTTTACCGTCAGCTGCAAGTATCCCGATAGCAAGGGGCAGATCATATGAAGAGCCTTCTTTGCGTATATCGGCCGGTGCCATATTGATCACAACCTGCCTGCCGGGCCAGTGATAACCCAGCACCCTCAGAGACGACTCGATCCTCTGCTGGCTCTCCTTTACAGCAACATCCGGCAATCCTACGAGAAAGAAGCGTATACCAACCGATACATTCACTTCAATGGTCACCGTCACGGCATCAATACCGGTAACGGCACTGGCATATGTTCGTATAAGCATAATTAATATTATTTAGCACCTCAGGAAACACTATGTAAATATAGCAAGAAAAGATAAGATTAAAGACAAAAGGTAAAAGTATGGAAGAAATAAGATAATAGTGAAAGGCAGCAGACAGGGAAGGTGACCGGCAAAGGAAATGGGAATAAAAAGAAACCCGGCAAATATTGCCGGGCATCTTTCCTAACTAACAATTAACTGAATGAAAAAATCATTAAATAGCTTTGCCTCCCTTCTCTCCCGTTCGGATCCTGATACACTCCTCAAGGGGTGTAATAAATATCTTTCCATCCCCAACATTACCCTCAACGCCGTTAGTGCGCGCTGATCTCAGTATCGTATCCACCGTTATATCCACAAAACTGTCATTTACGGCTATTTCTATTCTTATTTTTGGAATCAGGTCGGGTACTATTTTCTGCCCACGGTACAATTCCTCTATCCTTTGCCTTCCGTTTCCTGAAACACGGCTCACGGTTATTCTTGTTATTTCCGCATCAATTAATGCTTCCCGGACTTTGTCAAGTTGTACTTCCCGGATAATTGCAGTTATAAGTTTCATTGGATCAGTGTTTTTCGGTTTATTAACTTGGATTCAGCATTCCATATCCTCTCTCTCCATGGTAAGATCTGTCGAGACCGGCCATCTCCTCGGTGCTTGAAGACCTGAACGGTACTATTTTATTTATGATGAGGATAATCAGGTACGTGACAAGACCTGCGTATACTGCTGCAATAATAACAGCCGTTGCCTGTACTCCCAGCTGATTCCATAACGACCATGAGCCGTTTGTGGCAATGCCAGCCTCTTCCATCCACGATCTGCGTATGAAGAATGTCAGAAGCAGTGCTCCGGTAATTCCTCCTACGCCATGTATCCCGAAAGCATCGAGGCTGTCATCATATCCCAGCCGGTTTTTAAACTGGATAGCCATATAACATATCATCGATGCTATAATTCCGATAATAAGAGCCCCATATGGTTGAACCACCCCTGCTGCCGGTGTCACGGCAACCAGCCCTGCCAGTATTCCGCTGGCAAAACCCAGGGTTGTTGATTTTCCCTGATGCAGGCTCTCAATTATTACCCATGCAAGTGCCCCGGATGCAGCTGCGACCTGAGTGGCTGTAAGCGCCTGCGCAGTGCTCAGTCCGCTTGAGATACTGCTTCCGGCGTTAAATCCGAACCAGCCAACCCAGAGGAGTCCGGCCCCCAGCATTGTTATTACCAGATTATTGGGTCTTATTACTCTGTACGGATAACCCCGGCGGGCACCCATGAAAAGAGCTGCAACCAGTCCGCTTACTCCGGCTGAGATATGCACAACCGTTCCGCCGGCGAAGTCAATCGCACCCATTGCCCCGAGATTATAGAGAAATCCGTCGGATGCCCATACCCAGTGACATAACGGATTGTAAACCAATATGCTCCAGACTGCAATAAAAATGCAATAGGCTTTGAATGATACTCGTTCTGCAAAAGCGCCAGCAATAAGTGCAGGAGTAATTATGGCAAACTTACCCTGGAACATGGAAAAAACATACTCGGGTATTCCCTCTTCCATTATACTGGAATCTATCCCTTTCAAAAAGAAATAGCCATTATTCCATCCAATGAATCCACCCAAAACATTAGGGCCAAAACACATGCTGTAACCAATCACCACCCATAATACACTTATTATACCCATTGCCACAAAACTGTGCATAATGGTGCCAAGCACATTCTTGCTCCTCACAAGCCCGCCGTAGAACATCGCCAGGCCCGGTATCATCAGCAATACAAGTGCTGTTGATGTCAGCATCCAGGCAGTTGCGCCCGAGTCAATTCCGTTACCGTCAGAACCATGTAATATATTAACACAAACTGCCGGCAAAATCAGAATAAGTAACAGTTTCTTATAACCAGTACCCATAAAACCACTCAATTAATATTGTTATAATTATTTTCGACACAAACTTATATTTTTTTGGGGTATTTGCAAATTATTTTATATTATTTTTATTATTACCCCCTCTTATTGGGAGGTAATACTTAATTATTATTACTTTTTTAAACACATCACCCCCTTATAACAGGGGGTGTTTTAAATTTATGATGATTATTGTTTGCCGCTTTTGCTTACCCGGGAATCAAAACGAAATTCCCGCAACGATAAAGAGCCTTTCCTGATCGGGATTAAAAATCAGCTGAACCATTAATGGAAGATTAAAATTTTCGGTAAGTTTTATTGTTTTAATTGCCTGAATACCAATATTGCATATTTTAAAACTGCCATTCCCTGTTTCAGGATCGTAAGTATGCCACCCGTCTCCGGCTCCTGCAAAAAAACTGACCGATTTGAAACCATAGCCTGCCTCAAAGTATTTATCACCGCCGAGCGATCCTGCTCCACCGGCCCTGTTAAGAACATAGTGGGCCTGAAAACTGAAGTTGCCGGGGTAACAATAGAAATTTAATTCAAATGCATGTGAACCCGATTCTGATGAATAATCAAAATAGCTTAAATCAGGATAATAGTAATCAGTTATTCCAATTTCCAGCAGGGAGGTAATTCTCCATAAAAGATAGATATCCGTTTCGATGAAACCGTTGAAATCAAATGAACCCCAGGCACCGGCTGTTAAACTTCCTCCGGACAGCTCCAGATGAGGTTGTATTGCAGGGCCGCTACCGTAAACTGAACCCCTCCATGAATAACTGCTTACAAGGTCGAAGCCGGGATCCCATCTGCTTCCCGATCCCTCCTGTGAATATCCGGTGACAGACAGGAGTGTAATTAATGAAATTGAAAGAAAACTGATCTTAAATTTTTCGGGCTTCATATATACCAGGTTTAAATTAATAAATAAAGCCAAAATTACTCAAATATTAATAAATTCAAATATTTTTTGAATACACCCCCTGATTTATTACCTCTTTCCTGGTTATTTATATACATTTCTTATTAATACCCCTCATCACAACCAGGGTGATCTAAATATTTCCATCTTTTTCAGACAATATTAAAGTAATTTCAGATCAGGTTCTGTCGATCATCATTAACAGAAATGAAGCTGAAATTGACAGTTTGTAACATTTGTTACAATACCAATTTTTAATAATCCGTAATTTTGTGTAAATTCAGACTGTTAAAGAACATAAATGCCGGTAATTGAAAAAGTTAGTAATATCAATCTAAATAAATCAAACTATGAACATGTTTTGTTTTCAATGTCAGGAGACAGCAAAGGGAACCGGATGCACCCTGGCGGGTGTATGCGGCAAGAAACCGGAAGTGGCGAATATGCAGGATCTTCTGGTCTATGTAATTAAGGGAATATGCGTCTACAGTACCCGCGCCAGGGAGGTGGGGATAGAGAATGAAAAGGTGAATAAATTCGTTTTCGACGGACTCTTCATGACCATCACCAATGCAAATTTCGATTATGAGAGGTTTGTTGAAAAGATCAGGGAGGGACTTAATCTGAGAGATGATATCAAAGGTCAGTTTGTCCGGGCTGGTGGTACGATACCATCCGGATTGCATGATTCAGCGACGTGGACCGGTAATACTGTTGAAGAATTCGAGGAAAAGAACAAATCAGTCGGTGTTCTCTCCACGGAAGATGAAGATATCAGGTCACTGCGTGAGCTCGTAATTTACGGCATTAAAGGAATGTCAGCATACACTGAGCATGCATATAACCTTGGTTTTGAGGACCCTTCTCTTTATAAATTCATGCAGGATGCACTGGTTGCCACAACCGACGATTCCCTCACAGCCGATCAGCTTGTGTCACTGGTATTGGAAACCGGAAGACATGGCGTTTCAGCAATGGCCCTTCTCGACAAGGCAAATACATCAACCTATGGGAATCCGGAGATCACAAAGGTTAATATCGGTGTAAGGAACAATCCCGGCATCCTGATCAGCGGCCACGATCTCAGGGACATGGAGGATCTTCTGAAACAGACTGAAGGCACCGGTGTGGATGTTTACACCCACAGCGAAATGCTGCCGGCCAATTATTATCCTGAATTTAAGAAATACAGCCATTTTGTGGGTAATTACGGCAGCTCATGGTGGAAGCAGAAAGAAGAATTTGAGACTTTCAATGGTCCGGTCCTTTTTACCACCAACTGCATTGTGCCCCCGAAAACCGGTGCATCTTATTACGATAAAGTCTACACAACCGGTGCGGCAGGCTTTACCGGATTCAAACATATACCCGACAGACCGGAAGGCGGTCAAAAGGATTTCTCAGAGATCATTGCCCATGCAAAGAAATGCGAACCGCCTGTTGAGATAGAGAAAGGAGAAATTGTAGGAGGATTCGCCCATAACCAGGTTATTTCACTGGCAGACAAGGTAGTTGATGCAGTTAAATCAGGTGCCATCAGGAAGTTCTTTGTTATGGCAGGCTGTGACGGGCGCTTTAAAGACCGCAATTACTACACCGAATTTGCAGAGGCCCTTCCGGAAGATACCGTGATCCTCACCGCAGGATGTGCAAAATACCGTTATAACAAGCTTCAGCTTGGTGATATCAATGGTATTCCCCGGGTCCTTGACGCCGGTCAGTGCAACGACTCGTATTCACTGGCTGTTATAGCAATTAAGCTGAAGGAGGTATTCAACCTGAATGACATCAACGACCTTCCGATTGCTTATAATATAGCATGGTACGAACAGAAAGCAGTAATCGTCCTGCTTGCACTTCTGTCATTGGGTGTCAGAAATATTCACCTTGGGCCGACACTGCCGGGATTCCTGTCACCGAATGTGGCAAAAGTCCTTGTCGAAAAATTCGGGATCGCCGGAATAGGTACGGTTGAAGATGATATCAAACTGTTTCTGAACTGACGTTGCCTGCAGCACTCAACGCATCAGTATGATTTCAGCGCCGCATTAAGCCTTAATAACTTCAGATTAACCTTAAGGCTTTCCAGGTAAGTCAGTGACCAGGAAAGGTGGTTATCCTCAAACATCACCGATCGCCACTGAGATCCCGTGTATCCCGGGCCACCGTAACCCAGAAGCAGTGGAGCCAGGGTGGCAATATCTCCATACTGAATCATTTGCCGGTATCCGTTTACTATTGTTTCCAGGTTATTTTGAAGACGAAGTCCCGGAACAGGGTTCTTCCCCCTGAGCATCACATTCCTCACAGCTTGCCTTGAATCAAACTTATTTGTAACAACCGGACTGACAGCCCATTGTTCCGGCGTCAAGCCCGCAATGTCAAGCAGCCTTTCCTGACAATCATCAATGAGCTTCAGGGTGCTGTCTATTGTTGCCAGAACCTCAAAATAAACGGGCGACCTGGTCTCAACAGTAAAGAACTCATAAGCTTTGCCAAGCGATTTATCAAACCTGTTAAAATGATTTGACAATACGATAGTATCACTTATCCTGCTCTTTGATGCGTTCAGACCCGGCAATCCGCTCAGTACTGAAAATCCTGCCAGCAGGAACAAAACGTAAATCGTGTTGGAAAAATCATAGTTCTTAATCCTTGATGTAACATAAAGATATACAGGCAGGAAAATAACAAAAGGGAAGGGAAGTGCTATCAACAGAAGTATACCTGCCCCGGGCCAGTGTAGTACCTTGAAGAGCATTGACGAGAATACGATAAGGCAGGTAACCCATGTTATAATATAGAGTGACTTTGTTTGTCTGGTTCCGTAATTTTTGTAATGATTAGAAAGGGCAGCAGGAAGGAAGACAAACACCAGGGTTGAAATCCCGGCAGTCATAAGAATTGCTGCACCTGGGAAATGATTGGTTTTGAACATCACGCCTGTTATTGTAACCAGCACAACAGCTAAACCGAGTATAAATAATTTCTGTTTCATAGCTTAGATTTATTATTCTGCTTCATCAGACCATGTGAGGATCTTCATCGCTATGACCTCTGCGAGAAGGATCCGGTTCTTTAACACTGTTATCGCATGCAGGGCAGGCAGTAAGGCAATATTTTCACTTTCATCCTGTCCGGAGGGGAAAAATGAAGAGTAATCAAGTAATGGTCCCAGTATTTCCATCTTATCCTGGTCAACCGCTCCGGCCAGTAATCCGGTATAGTTATTCATTGCTTCATCCAGCTGCCGGCGATGTTCTGTTCCCGGGAACATGACCTGTTCTGCAGGCGAAGGGTGAAAGGGTTTTGTAAGATTCCTGTAGTCTATTCTGGTTAATACTCCCGTATTGATCAGTTGCGGGGGATTCTGCAAAGGATTACCGGGTGATCCTTCGGCGATTTTAACCATTTCGGCCTCCATATCCGCGATGATTGCCATCAGTTCACCGGTTCTGCGATGCAGATCGTTAATATCCCTGTAGGCTACCTGGTATTGCGAGATCATTCCCTCAACGCTATTTCGTTCTCTCTGGTAATTATAGAGAGCCTCCTGCCTGTCCTGGTGATCATAGAATCCCGGCTCATCGGAGCGTTCCATACTGAGATTAAGCAGTGCGGGAATGACCAGAGCGAGTGAGGCTATAACCATAAAAAGGAATCTGGATGAAATATTTATCTCCTCCTTCCAGGTAAGCCAGGTATACAAGGGAAACACGATAAAGAATATTATCAGCACGCCTGTAGTCGCAAACACTCCTGCAAGAGGCAGGTGCATGATCTTAAGCGTTGCCGCAAATCCCATAAGAACTGTTCCTGCAACACCTGATATTTTCATCGTTTTTTTCATTATACGATATTTTTAATCAATGATATACCGAATAACGTAGAGACGCCCAACCTGGGCGTCTCTACTACTGCCATACGGCCGGTGCTCATTCCCCTGCGGTCCTCTACATTACCGCTTCCCTCTCTTCCCTTCCATTTCATACTTTTATTTATTTAATCTTCTGTATTATCTGCCCCGTATTTTTATTTTTCAGGATCAGTTTCACCGAGCCGTCAGGCATTCTCTCTTCTTTTACGAACAAGTGATCCTGATCGTAATCGCGTATTCCTGAAATTGCTTCTGCCTTCTCTTTCCCCCGCCATACTTTCAGGCTGACCGGTTCCCATTTCTTTGACTTCGCAGAGCGGTAACAGGCATCCATTATCTCATTTACCACATACCCGTCGTAAAAAGTCTCCATGGGTTCGGCCTTCCCGTCAAGTGCAGCAAACATATCAGCAAACATATTGTAATATCCGAGTTCCGCTATCTCGTCGCCTACCGGGAATATCCATCCCGATTCTGTTTCCGCTTTCTCTGCCACATATCCCTTTTTGCCTCCGGCTGTGAACATTTCAAAACCTGTCCTCAGGAAATTATTTACCCATATAGTCCCTTCAGTACCCATCACCTCATCACGCAGGTCCATCCCCCCGCGGAACGTCCAGCTCACTTCAAACTGCCCTATTGCCCCGTTGTCATACCTTACCCAACCGAGGGCATTATCCTCTGCTTCAATTGGTTTTACAAGTGTGTCTGCCACAGCAATAACCTCGACGGGACGAATCTCCTTTCCGATATAATTACGTGCTATCTCTATGCAGTGACAACCCATATCGAGTAAGACACCTCCTCCTGAGAGCTCCTTCGTCCAGAACCAGTCGCTGTGCGGCCCCGGATGAGTCTCCCTTGAGCGGACCCATGTAACCTGCCCCAGAGCGCCGGAACGAACCGACTCAATGGCCTTCAGAGTCTTGGGAGTGTACACAAGATCTTCGAGATAACCGTTAAGTATGCCTGCCTTTTCAACAGCTTCAAGCATCTTTAACGCTTCAACCCCGTTACGGCCCAGTGGCTTGGTGCAGAGGACCGGCTTGCGTGCTTCGGCAGCAAGTTTCACAGCTTCAAGATGAAGATTATTGGGAAGACCCACCACTACCGCATCAACCTCAGGATCATCAACAGCAGATTTCATCGAGGTAGTCCATTTCGGAATATTATGTTTTTTCGCAAAAGCTTTTCCTCGTGAATCATCCCTCGAATAAATTACATGAACCCGGTCACGGCTCCGCAGTCCGTGAAGCCCGTAAGTGTAAAAATCACCTATGAAACCGGCACCGAGCATCGCTAATTTTGCCATATTAATTAAGTTTTCTGATTAGTCCGACCTGACGAATATACAATTTATCCCTACTAAATTACATTTTTTTTTCAAGTCTGGCAACTGCTTCGAAATAGTTCATTCTTCCTCCCCTCATAAACCATATATGGCAAACGGGTAAAGAGTTTACGTACTGTTAAATTCTGTTCAGCCGGTGAATTTTTGTCTGAATATTTGTCCGTAATAAAATTAATTTCTATATTTGACCTTTTGGTTAAACTATAATATTTATCTTATTAGTTAAATCTAAAGGTTAATAACTGATGACAGTTAAAGAAAAACAGACAGAGGAGAAAATCTTTGAAGCGGCAACGGATGTATTCATCAGAAAAGGGAAGGATGGGGCACGGATGAAAGAGATAGCCGATCTTGCCGGAATCAACAAGGCTCTCCTTCATTATTATTTCCGGACCAAGGAGAGGCTTTTCAATGCCGTGTTTGAGCAGATTGCTGAAGTAATGCTGAGGAAATTGGCTCCTGTATTTGATGAAAAGCTGCCTCTGGAAGAGAAAATAAGGTTCTTTTTCCGTGAACATATAGCTTTCCTTCAGCAGAATCCCGGGCTTCCGGGGTTTATTCTCAACGAGGTAAACCGTAATCCGGAAAGGATAAGGAAACTCATGGACAATATCAATCCGGGTGCGCTCTGGTCAACCCTCATCGAGAAACACAGCGAAGAGATGAAGAATTATAACATTACTGAAAACAGATTGCCCCAGATCATGACATCGATGGCTGCAATGAGCATCTTCCCTTTTGCCGCAAGAAGTGTTCTGGAGGTAATGTTTGAAAAAGCAGGTGTGGATTTCAACACTTATACTGAGGAGAGAAAAGAGTTTGCAGCTGACTTTGTAATCAAAGCCCTTAAGAAATAGAATGCCCCCGGTTTTCGGACATCGATTAATGAAAAGCAAATTATAATCAATATGGAAAAAAAGATAACAGGACTAATAATTCTGCTGATAATTTGTCTATCAGATAGTTATGCGCAGAAAGCACTTACCTTGCGGGAGTGTTACGATATGGCCGGCCGGGCCAGTGCACTTGCAGGCGAAAAAGAGGCTTTGTCGGATATGTCAGATATCAGGATGAGCAATCTTTCAAAGAACTGGCTGCCGGATCTCAATGCAGGGGCAAGCCTGATATACAATTCCGACGTGGTTAATCTGAAAGGTGTTTTCGAATCATCACCGATACCCGGACTTGCCGATATGATAAAACCACTTCCGCACGAGCAATACAGGCTCACCCTCGACATAAACCAGGTGATCTGGGACGGAGGTGCTACCAAAGGTTCAAAAGTAATCGAGATGGCAGGGCTCAATGTCAGCCTGAAGCAGACCGACTCTGACCTCTATAAGCTGAAAGAACGGGTAAACAGCTGTTTCTTCGGCCTTCTCCTTCTTTCGGCCCGGAAAGAACTTTTATTGAATTATCTTGAACTGATTGAAAGGAAATTAAATTCTATGCAGGCTGCCCTCAGAAATGGTCTGATACTGAGCTCCGATATAGATGTCCTGATGTCTGAGAAACTAAGAATCACCCAGCAGTTAAGCGAAAATGAGATCCAATACCTGGCACTGCTACAGGTACTTTCAGGAATCACCGGATCGGAGATTGACCCGTCAGCCGAACTTATTCTTCCCGATATGCCCGGGGCACTCCCGGGAGATTTGATGCGTCCGGAATTGCAACTGTTCGACCTCCGCATTGACCAGCTCTCCGCCGGGCTGTCGCTTATCGGAAGCACAAGGATGCCAAAAGCATTCGGGTTCGCAACAATTGGTTACGGAATGCCTCCCGGTAACAATTTCTTTGAGGATACATTTCAGCCCTATTATGTCGTTGGAGCAGGCATAAAATGGAAAATAACCGACTGGAACAGGGCAAGAAATGAAAAACAAATGGTCTCATTTCAGCAGGGCATACTTCAAAACAGGAAGAAAGATCTGGAAGATAATATCTTCAGGCAGATGGAGATGAAGAGGGCAGAGATCAGGAGTCTTACAGCCCTCCTGGACAGCGATACGGGGCTGATCACCCTGAGAAAGAAGATCACGGCGGCTGCTGAATCAAAATATGAGAACGGAACCATAACAGCCACAGAGCTCCTGAGCGAGATGAACTCAGAACGGCAGGCCCTCGTGAATCATGAGATCCATAAGATCAGCCTGGCGCTGGCAAAAGCAGAATACATGAATATAAGCGGGACAGAAATCGAATAACCATTCAGTGACCCGGATCAATAACATACCTTATATAATAATAAACACAGATGAAAACCAGATCATTAATACTTGTTGCCTTACTCTTTATGGCAGGCTGCAATAACAGGGGCGACGACGCTGACGCCTACGGTAATTTTGAAGCGACCGAAGTAATTCTGTCAGCCGAAACTGCCGGCCGGATACTAAGATTTCACCCCACACAGGGGACCAGAATTGGATTGGGCGAAGAAATAGCTCTTATCGACACAACCATATTTCATCTTCAGAAACAGGAAATCGAAGCCGGTATCAGAAGTGTCAGAACCAGGCTTGTCTCCATCAGTGCACAGAATGAGATCATAAGTCAGCAGGTTGAGAACCTGATGGTTGATATACTGAGGATAGAGAATATGCTTAAAGATGAATCGGCAACCCGTAAACAGCACGATGATCTTAAAGGGCAGGAAGCCGTTCTCCGTAAGCAGATTCATGCCAACAACACCCGGAAATCCTCAATCTCCGCAGAGATAGCTGTCTTCGAATCAAAAAAAGCCCTTCTGGATGAACAGATAAGGCGCAGCCTCATAAAAAGCCCTCTCTCAGGAACACTTATTGAAAAGTATGCCGAAGCAGGAGAAATAACATCACCCGGCAAACCTCTGGTAAAAATTGCGGACCTGTCGGTAATGAAGCTTAAGGTATATGTCAGCGGGTCAATGATCGGAGATGTGAAGCTCGGGGAAAAATGCACCGTAAGAATCGATAAAGGGGAAAAAGATTACGTATCATTTCCAGGAACAATAATCTATATATCCGAGAAGGCCGAATTCACGCCAAAAATCATCCAGACGAAGGAGGAAAGGGTCACACTGGTATATGCAGTCAATATAAGTGTTACGAACGATGGTTCCCTGAAATCAGGAATGCCCGGAGAGGCAATATTCAACACCCTGAATTAATAGTCAGATGAAACCCACATCCCGATTAATCGGGACAGTCTATCAGACTAAAATAATAATTATATACTTATGAAAATCCTGGAATCATGGCGCATAGCTAAGAAGTACGGCGAGGTGCAGGCTCTCGATGATCTCTCTTTTTCTGTGAATGAATCGGAAATATTTGGTTTCATCGGACCCGATGGCGCCGGTAAAACAACGCTATTCAGGATTATTACAACTCTTCTGCTGCCCGATAAGGGCAAAATGAGAGTACTGGGACTGGATGTCGTTACCGGATTTAAAGAATTGCGCAGGAAAACTGGGTATATGCCCGGCAGGTTCAGTCTTTACAATGACCTTACTGTTCAGGAGAACCTGGAGTTTTATGCTACTGTTTTCGGCACTACAGTTAAAGAAAATTACGATCTGATAGCTGATATCTATTCTCATATAGAACCATTCAGAAAGCGTCCGGCAGGCAAGCTGTCGGGGGGAATGAAGCAGAAGCTTGCATTGTCGTGCGCGCTGATCCACAAACCTTCACTGCTTGTACTTGATGAACCGACAACAGGTATCGATGCTGTCTCAAGGTCAGAATTCTGGGATCTTCTCGGAAAACTAAGGAAGCACAGAATTACAGTGGTGGTCTCAACACCCTATATGGATGAAGCAATGCGATGCGACAGGGTGGCGCTTATACAAAACGGGAAGATATTGTCAGTTGATGAGCCGGATAAAATCAGGCAGGGATTCAGCAGGAAACTTTTCAAAATCCGCAGCGCTGACAAGTATTCACTGATAACGGCATTGAGAAAATATCCGGGAATCCTTACAGCTTATCCCTTTGGAGAAACAGTTCATTTCACATTCTCAGGCGATTTGTATGATGATTCCCTGTTCAGGTACCTTGAGGGTATGGGAATAAAAGATGCTGTCATAAGTGAGGCTGAGGCAGGTATCGAGGACAGGTTTCTCGAATTAATGGAAAAAGGCGCAATGGAATAAAGGTACAACGGTACAACGGTACAATGGTACAACGGTACAACGGTATAACGGAAGAAAGAAAAGAATCAAAAGATGACAGGTAATAAAGTAATATCGGTTCGCAATCTGGTTAAGAAGTTCGGCAGTTTCACCGCCAACGACAACCTCACCTTTGATGTATATGAAGGAGAGATATTCGGTTTTCTGGGGGCTAACGGGGCCGGCAAGACCACGGCGCTCAGGATATTGTCCGGTCTCTCGGCCCCTACGTCCGGAGAGGTTATGGTTGCCGGTTATGATACTACCAAAGAAGCTGAAATGATAAAGAGGAACATCGGTTACATGTGCCAGAAGTTCTCTCTCTACGAGGATCTGACCGTAAGGGAAAATATAATGTTGTACGGGGGTATTTACGGGATGAGCAGGCAGCTGATAAGGGAGCAGGAACAGAAACTGCTTTACAGGCTGGACTTCGGGGCGTTCAGAAACAGGGTGATCTCTGACCTGCCCCTGGGATTGAGGCAAAAGCTGGCATTCTCGGTGGCTCTCCTGCACCAGCCGAAAATAATATTCCTTGACGAACCGACAGGGGGAGTCGATCCGATAACCCGCCGCCAGTTCTGGGAAATGATCTACGAAACGGCTGCGGCAGGAATAACGATCTTTGTAACTACACATTACATGGATGAAGCCGAGTATTGCGACCGGGTTTCCATTATGAATGAGGGCAGAATAGTTGCTATTGACACACCTGAAAACCTGAAGAAACATTATAATGCCGCAAGTGTGGAAGAGGTTTTTATCAGAATAGCAAGACCATTAAAAGAGACTGTATGAAAAGATTTGTCGCATTTGTAAGAAAAGAGTTCCTTCATATTTTCAGAGATATAAGGACACTTATCATAATATTCGGCATTCCCGTGGCACAGATCCTTATTTTCGGATTTGTCGTACGCACCGATATCAAAAATGCGGGTGTCGCAATAATGGACTTGTCACAGGATGATGTAAGCCGTAAGCTTGCAGATAAAATAATTTCTTCAGGATTCTTCCTTAACAGCGGATACCTCAGCAGCTACAATGAAATTGAGACTGAATTCAGAAAGGGAGACACAAGAGCCGTAATTGTTTTCGGGGAGAATTTCGGAAGAAATCTTATCAGGGAAGGAAAAGCAGTAATGAACATTATTGCAGACGGATCAGATCCCAATGCGGCTACACTTATTACCAATTATACCATGGCCATAGTGAGGGATTTTAACATTGAAATTGCCGGATCTGCTTTTTCAGGTTCAGGAGTGATAGTGCCCGAAGTAAAGATGTTCTATAACCCGAATCTTGAAAGCCATTTCATGTTCGTTCCGGGAGTGATTACACTGATACTCATACTTATATGCGCGCTCATGACGTCCGTAACCATATCCCGCGAGAAAGAATTCGGAACAATGGAAGTATTGCTGGTTTCACCACTCAGGCCCGTCCAGATTATCCTCGGAAAAGTGACCCCATACTTTCTCCTCTCATTCATCAACGTGATACTTATACTTTTAATGTCATGGATTGTTTTTGACCTTCCGGTAAAAGGAAGCCTTCTGCTTCTGCTTGCTGAAACGATGCTATATATTCTGATGAGCCTCTCTCTTGGAATACTTATTTCAACAATATCGGACACCATGCAGCAGGCAATATTCATCTCTTTCCTGGGGCTGATGCTGCCCACCATCATCCTGTCGGGGTTCATCTTTCCGCTTGAAAACATGCATCAGGTATATAACCTTGTCAGCATGATTGTTCCCCCCAGGTATTTCATTATTATCATCAAGAATATTATGATAAAGGGAACCGGCCTGATGTTCGTCTGGAAAGAGACTCTGGCTATTCTTCTGATGACGGTATTATTTATCTCCATCAGCATTCACAAATTCAGACTTCGACTTGAATAGTTCAACATATTGAGGAAAAACATGAGAACTATACTATATCTTATAAGAAAAGAGTTTATCCAGATCTTCAGGAACAGGTTCATATCGAAGGCAATCTTTGCCGTGCCGATCATTCAGATGCTGATACTGGTGCCTGCCGTTACTTTCGAGGTCAAAAATATTGACCTGTGCATCATCGACAATGACTACTCATCTGAGTCACGAAGGCTGATAAATAAGCTGGAGGGATCGGCCTTTTTCAGGATTTACTTTACCACATGGTCGGAGAAAGAGGCCAACGACCTGATGCATAAGAATAAATGCAAGGTTATTCTGAATATCCCATCAGGATTCGGTCGGGAGCTCGGATCCCGCAAACCGGCCGGACTTATTGCTTCCGTAGATGCCATAAATGCATCTGTTGCCCAGTTATCGTGGGCATACCTCAACGGTGTTATAAGCGATTTCAACAGGGAGAACGCCTCAGTAGCGACCGGGAGTCTGTTACAGGGTCCGCCTGCAACCATAGAGGTGACCAACAGGTACTGGTATAACGAAAAACTCGATTACAAATACTATATGCTTCCCGGCATCCTTGTTATCCTGGTCACCGCCATAGGATTCCTGCTGGCTGGACTTAACATGGTGAGGGAGAAGGAGATCGGTACAATTGAACAGATAAATGTCACACCTGTCAGGAAACATCAGTTCATTATTGCCAAAATGGTGCCTTTTCTTATAATCGGCCTCATTGATCTGGCTCTCGGGCTCCTCATAGGCAAACTGACATTCAATATTCCGTTCGAGGGAAGCATTATGCTTCTCTTTCTCGGGGCCACGTTATTTCTGATTGCGGTTCTCGGCATGGCGCTGTTTGTATCGACACTTTCATCCACCCAGCAGCAGTTCATGTTCGTTGCATTCTTCTTTGTAATAGTTTTTATTCTGATGAGCGGGATTTTTACTCCTTTTGAAAGCATGCCGGTGTGGGCCCAGAAATTTGATCTTGTTAATCCGGTTGCCTGGCTTATTCGCATCAACCGTATGGTGATGCTTAAGGGTTCAACCATAAACGATATAAGCACGGAACTGATCGCACTGTCAGTAATAGCCCTCTCATCCACCCTTTTTGCGGTTCGCAGGTACAGGAAGACGGTATAGGCAGGCGAAAAGAAAGAATTATTTATATGTAACTACCGCCGAGACGGGCCAGTGATCTGAAATGTATATCCCGTTTTCTTTTATCTCGTGTGTTCTGTGCTCATGCACCATCATGCCATTCCTGACAAATATATAATCTATCCTTCCCCGTCCGGGAATATCCGAGAAGCCGTTGAATGTAAATAGTGGTCCGTCGGGTTTATTCCCGGATATCTCAAAAGCATCCTTCATCAGCGGAATACTTTCTGCCGGTCCTGTGAGCACTGAGTATCCTATGCTTGATGGCAGCATATTAAGATCGCCTGTAATAATAAAAGGAAAATCACCCGCTATTTCTGCCACCCTGTTCAGAAGCATTCTGGAGCTCATGATCCTGGCCGAGTCGGAATCGTGGGCAAAATGAGTGTTAAAGAAGAACAGATGTTCATCATTGATCTTATCAACCAGTTCCGTCCAGGTTACTATCCGGGGGAGGCCGGCACCCCATGCCATAGATCCCGGCTCATCCGGAGTCTCTGAAAGCCAGAAGGTTATGGTCCTTGCAATACTGAACCTGTCGTTCCTGAAAAATACCGGATTCATCTCACCCCCCCTTGCGCCGTCACTGCGACCCACTCCTGCCGAAGTGTAATCAGTCAGAACTGAATCCAGATACAGATACTGATGCCACATAACCTCCTGCAACCCGAGAAGATCGGGCTTCTCTTCCAGTATGAAACCGGCTGCCATCTCAGCCCTGTTGGGCCATGCATTAATACTGTCGCGGGGGTTATCATACCTTACATTGATTGTCATAACCCGTATGGCATCTCTGGCTGACTTCCCCCTGCACCCGTAAGAGACTATGATAACAGCAAGAATCAGGAATAAAAAGACTTTTCTCATTTAACAGTTCTTTAGTAAATAATACCAGGAGTTCCCCTATTTTTCTTTGCGAAGATAAATATAAATAAAATTTATATCATAACTATTTGTTGCCGGGGTTTTGGCACAGGCCGCCGGAAATATGGTACGGCATTTATTTATATATTTGCAGAGTTGCTTCGATATCTCATTAAACAGCTCAATAAATGCCAGATGTAATACGACTTTTACCCGATTCTGTATCGAATCAGATTGCAGCAGGAGAAGTCATTCAGAGGCCCTCTTCCGTTGTAAAAGAGCTGATGGAAAATGCCGTCGATGCAAACGCGGAGAACATAAGGGTCAACATTAAGGATGCTGGTAAAACTCTCATTCAGGTAACTGACGACGGGACGGGAATGTCTGAAACAGATGCAAGACTTTCATTTGAAAGGCATGCCACATCCAAGATCAGCTCCGCCCAGGACCTTTTTGCCATCACCACAAAGGGATTCAGGGGGGAGGCCCTCGCATCAATTGCCTCGGTGGCAATGGTAGAGGTTAAAACGAGGAGAGAGGAAGATGATGCGGGTACTCATATTATAATCAGCCGGTCAAAGGTCGAGAAGCAGGAACCATGCAGCTGTCCGCGGGGATCAGGCTTCCAGGTCAAAAACCTGTTCTTTAACATTCCGGCAAGAAGGAAATTCCTTAAATCCGATAATACCGAGATACGCCACATAATAATTGAATTTCAGAAGCTGGCAATTGCCCATCCGGTTATCCGCTTCTCCCTTCACCACAACGATAGTGAAATATATAATCTGCCTACTGCAAACTACCGCCAGAGGATAATAGGAATATTCGGGAAACATATCAACCAGGATCTTATCACTGTCGAAACTGATACAAATCTGGTCAGAATAAAGGGATTCATTGGAAAGCCGGAAAATGCAAAGAAAACTTACGGGGAGCAATTTTTTTTCGTGAACAACAGGTTTATGAAGCATCCCTATTTTCATAAGGCTGTCGTTGAAGCCTATAATAATATCCTCCCTCCGGAAGCGATACCCTCTTACTTCCTGTTCCTTGAAGCAGACCCGGCCACAATAGATATCAATATCCATCCTACCAAAACGGAAATCAAGTTTGAGGATGAAAAAGCTATATGGCAGATCATTCTTGCATCGGTGCGTGAAGCTCTTGGACGGTTTAATATCGTTCCTTCACTGAACTTCGACACTGAGGAGCTTATAGAGATCCCCGCAACAAGGGCTGGTGCAGCCTATATGCCACCTCCGCCCGAAATAGAGCTTGATGCCGGATATAATCCCTTTGCTTCCGATACCATTAACCTTTCCAGGGCAGATGCCCTGGAAAGGTTTGAAAGGGAGAACCTTAAAGGATGGGAAAGATTATATCCGGCACCTGAGAAAGAGTCACCCGGACAAACTGATACGAAGGTTATCCCTGAATCATCGAGGAAATTTTTCCAGATAAGGAATAAATATATTGTATGCCCGGTCAAATCGGGCCTGATGCTTATTGATCAGAAGAGGGCGCATGAAAGGATCCTTTACGAAAGGTATATGGATTGCCTTGAAAGTAATACGTACGCCGGCCAGAAAAGCATGTTTCCCGTCTCGTTCGTAATCAATCCTGCCGATATGTATATAATCAGGGAGATTGAAGCCGGACTGAGGCAACTGGGGTTTGATCTCATCCTCACCGGTAATGAACAGGTTTCTGTATCGGCTCTTCCTGCAGGAGCAGGTACGGAAGATCCTGCAGAAATGCTGGAAATAATTATTGAAGAATATAAGAATTCGCAATCGGATCCTGCCACCCTGGCAAAGGATAAAGTGGCTGCAGCTATGGCTTCAGCATCTGCAATTCACTACGGCAAACAACTGACAATTAAAGAGATGGAGGTTTTCTTCGATATGCTCTTTGCCTGTAAGGCCCCAAATTATTCCCCCCGGGGTAAACCGGTAATAAATATTATTACACTTGAGGAGATTGATAAAAGATATAAGTAAATATGCCATGAGAAATTGCCGGATAAAATTCAAATTATAATTTTGTTCCGCATCATAAGGTAAAAACGATTAAATAATTAATGATGAACGGTATTGGAAGAGGATTTTTCGGATTACCCCCTGTTGTTAAGAATATCATTCTGATAAATGTAATAATGCTGCTTGCTGACTATGCGGCAAGGAGTGTCTACGGCGTTGACCTCACCAGGATTCTCGGACTCTATTTCCCGAAATCGGAGCAGTTCATGCCGCTTCAGATTGTGACACACATGTTCATGCACGGTGGATTTGCACATCTCTTCTTCAATATGTTCGCTCTCTTCATGTTCGGCCAGGTTCTGGAAAATGTCTGGGGTCCTAAAAGGTTTTTTATCTATTACATAGTATGCGGACTTGGTGCAGCACTGGTTCACGAAACGGTAATAGCCATACAGTACGCCAGGATCATTAATGTTACAGACCCGGAGCAGGTACAGGCTGTTTTTAATGAAGGTACGGATCTCTTCTTAAGGGGAAAGGTTTTTGCAAACGAGAACATGAAAGATCTTCAAATGCTGCTGAATATCCCGACAGTAGGAGCTTCAGGTGCAGTATTCGGCATATTGCTGGCATTTGGTGTACTTTTCCCAAACACCAGGCTGATGCTTCTTATACCCCCGATACCTATAAAAGCAAAATATTTTGTGCTGTTCTACGGGGCTCTGGAACTCTACCTGGCAGTAACACAGCCGGGAAGCAACATAGCCCATGCCGCTCACCTGGGAGGCATGCTGTTCGGATATGTCCTCATAAGATACTGGAGAAAAACAACTAATACGTTGTATTGATGGGAATAAGGGAAGACATAAAAAGAATATTCACAAACGGCACAACACTTACAAGGCTTATACTGATCAATACGGCGCTCTTCCTGTTATTGACCATTGCTGGTATAACAGGCTTCCTGCTCAACTCTCCGGATATATCGTCAAAAGTCCTTAATCTCTTTTCTGTTCCCTCAGCCTTAAAATCGCTTCTCTTAAGACCCTGGACCATAATTACATATATGTTCACGCACAAGGATATCTGGCATATATTGTTCAACATGCTCTGGCTCTACTGGTTCGGAAAGATCTTTATCGATTACCTCGGCCAGAGAAAGCTTGTTTCGGTTTATGTTCTGGGTGGCATATTTGGAGCCGTTGTTTATGTTGCTTCATTTAATATATTTCCTGCATTTGCTGAACTGGTAAATGAATCGGTGGCTATTGGGGCATCCGCCTCGGTAATGGCAGTTGTTATAGCAATTGCAGTCTATGTTCCTGATTATTCCGTTCATCTTTTTCTCATTGGCAGGATAAAGATAAAATATGTGGCTCTCGGAATCTTTATTCTTACCTCAATCCTCGATTTTTCAACAAACTCCGGAGGAAAACTGGCGCATATGGGGGGCGCCCTGGCCGGTTACCTTTACGCAAGGAGCCTGCGAAAGGGGTATGAGATGGGTAAATGGATCAATACGTCGATTGATGCCGTTACAGCACTGTTCAAACCCCGGAAGAAGATGAGGGTTACTTACAAAAGGGCAGCAGATGATATGGAATATAACAGGAGGAAAGCAGAGAATCAGGCAAGAATAAACGCCATTCTTGACAAGATATCCAAAGGTGGATACGACAGCCTCACAAAAGAGGAAAAAGATCTGCTCTTCAGTGAAAGCCAGAAAAAAACCTGATAAACGGGATCACTTGAAAAAAATCCTATATAAGATCCTGCTATTCTTTAACATCGCATTTGGCACAGCACTTCTGCTGTCATATCTGGCTGTCCATATCAATCCTGCCGATTTCGCATTCCCGGCCTTCTTCGGTCTGGCATATCCATGGATTCTTCTGGCTAATATCATCATTGCCGTTTTATGGGCTGTTAAGCTCAGGCCCGAAACGCTTATTCCGGTTCTCTTAATAGCCCTGGGCTTTAATCATTTCACAAACTACCTGAAACTGGGAAAACCCGGTGAGGATAAAACAGCAACATTCAAGGTATTGAGTTATAATGTAAGACTTTTTAACCGTTTTGAGGGCAGGGGGACAGCCGATTCTGAGAATCAGATACTCGATTTTCTAAGGGAACAGAAACCTGATATAGTATGCCTTCAGGAATTCTACTTCCCGGGTGATCCCTCCATGAAAGAACAATCATTTGCAAGAGCACTTGGCGGTAAATACTATTCACACCTGAAAGTAATCGGAAGCGGCAGGAATCGTTATTATGGCATTGTCACGTTCAGCCGTTTTCCTGTAACCGGGAAAGGAGAAATAATTCACCCGGGTTCATCAAGCCTCTCCATCTATACCGACCTGCTTATTGAGAACGATACTTTCAGGATCTTCAATAACCATCTTCAATCGTTCAGGTTAAGAAGGATGGAGCGTTCGTTTATAAATGAGCTGACAGACTCCCCGGCCGAGAAGGAAACATTTATTAATTTAAGAAGCATCTACTCCAGCCTCAGGAGGGGCTTCTCCCTCAGGGCTTCACAGGCGAGGCTGGTGAAGGAACACGTGGCACTTTCTCCTTATCCGGTAATAGTTGCCGGAGATTTTAACGATACCCCTGTCTCCTATTCTTATCATAAGATCCGCAAAGGGTTGAATGATTCCTTCGTGAAATCAGGTTATGGGGCAGGTTTTACCTACAGAGGCAACTATCCTCCCAACAGGATTGACTATATACTGTACGATGGTGCCCTTACAAGCAGATCTTTTGATATAGTAAAGATCAGATATTCTGATCATTACCCGATAATTGCATATCTTCGCACAGGTAATTAAAAGGGCAGATTTCTCAAATCCACATTACCCCCCGATATTATCAGGCCCGTTCTTTTTCCCCTGAAGAAGCCGGGATTCTCCTTCACGGCAGCAAGTACCGTAGCTGACGAAGGTTCAATAACTATTTTCATCCTTTCCCACACAAGCATCATGGTTTCTATTATTGACTCTTCTGTTACAGTGAATATATCATCAACGTTCGTCCTTATTACCGAGAAAGTAAGTTCACTTAGCGATGTCAGCAGTCCATCGGCTATCGTCGATGGATTTGCGGAGGGGATCAGCCGGCCCGATCTGAATGATCTGCAGGCATCATCGGCATTCGAGGGCTCGGCCCCGATAACCGTTATACTTTTGCTTATTCCTTTGGCACAGACTGATGTCCCGCTCATCAGCCCTCCTCCGCCTATCGGAGCGACTATCACATCGATCCCGGAGTTCTCATCGAGAAGTTCCAGGGCGGCAGTACCCTGCCCGCATATAACATTGTAATTATCGTAGGGATGAACAAGGGTTGCTCCTTTCTCCTCCATTATCTGACGGCAAGTCTCCTCGCGCGAGCTGAGCGTCGGTCTGCACATGGTTATCTCCGCCCCATAACCGGCAACGGCTCCCTTCTTTACTGCAGGAGCGCTTTCAGGCATAACAATATAGGCCTTTACTCCGTTCATTGATGCTGCAAGCGATAGTGCGGCAGCATGATTACCTGATGAGTGCGTCACTACTCCACGTCTCCTCTGCTCCTCAGTTAGGCGGAGCACTGCATTGGTTGCACCACGGAATTTGAAGGCCCCCACTTTCTGGAAATTCTCGCATTTGAAAAAGAGCTCACAATCAAATATCCTGTTAAGCTGACCGGAAGTCATTACAGGGGTACGGTGAATAAAAGGCTTTATTCTTGAATGGGCTTCCTGAATTTCCTTAAGAGATGGCAGATTCATCACCGTTCTTTTTATATAAGCAGGGGCATTGCATGCAATGCCCCTTGTATAATTTATTTCTCAAATAAATCTTAGAACAGGTGTACGGCAACGGTAATTCCGGCCATCACGACGGAAACCATCGACATAAGCTTAATGAGGATATTGAGTGAGGGCCCTGAAGTATCCTTGAACGGATCACCTACTGTATCGCCAACGACCGATGCCTTATGAGCCTCGCTCTTCTTACCACCCAGGTGTCCTCTTTCAATATATTTCTTGGCATTATCCCAGGCACCTCCTGAATTGTTAAGCATGCACGCAAGAGTAAAACCTGTTGTCATTCCGCCTGCAAGAAGTCCTATAACACCAGGCACTCCGAATACAATCCCCACAACCATAGGAACTGCTATTGCCAGCAACGAAGGTACCATCATTTCTTTCTGCGCACCTTTTGTTGATATCTCTACGCATTTGGCATACTCAGGCTTACCTGTTCCATCCATAATGCCGGGTATCTCGCGGAACTGACGCCTTACCTCGTCTACCATTTTACCTGCGGCTCTTCCTACGGCTTTCATGCTCATTGAACTGAAGAGAAAAGCCATCATGGCTCCTATGAATATACCTCCCAGAAGGACCGGATTGAATAGCGACAGGTCATAAGCGGAAGCAAAGTCCCTGATGGTTGCAGAAGTAAGATGGACAGCTGTCTGTCCGTCCTGAACTGCCGGAACAGTGCTGCTATAGAAAAGGGTATCTCCTATCTGTTTAAATTTCTCGGGAGCCTGGTCGGCCAGTCTTCCCAGCCAAAGCCTTACCTCTTCCATATAGGCAGCCATAAGGGCAAGAGCTGTAAGAGCCGCCGAACCTATTGCAAAGCCCTTTCCGGTAGCTGCCGTGGTATTGCCGAGTCCGTCGAGTGCATCCGTTCTTTCTCTTACTTCCTTAGGAAGTTCTGCCATTTCAGCGTTACCTCCGGCGTTATCGGCTATAGGCCCGAAAGCATCAGTGGCGAGGGTTATTCCCAGTGTCGAAAGCATTCCTACGGCAGCAAATCCTATGCCGTACACACCCATCGCAAAATTGTTGAATCCGCCTGCAAAGCCAAAAGCAGCTACTATACCTGCAACTATGGTAAGAACAGGCACCCAGGTGGATAACATACCTACTGCCATACCCTCGATGATCACCGTGGCCGGGCCCTGCTGGGCCTGCTTTGCTATTCCCTGTGTTGGCTTATATCCGTCGGAAGTGAAATATTCTGTTGACTGACCGATGATAACACCGGCTGTAAGACCTGCAACGACTGATCCAAATACTCCCCATGTTATCCAGCCGGTAAATGCCAGAACAGCAATTGCAACGAGTATCAGTGCAGAGCTTCCTCCTGTACCCAGCAGCAAGGCATTCAACAGATTTTTCGGAGTTGCTGATTCCTTTGTCCTGACAAGATATACCCCGGCAATAGACAGAAGTATGCCAATTGCCGATACAATCATCGGAGCAATCACCGCTTTCATCTGCAGGTCCCCGGCAATTGCCGGCAGGGCAGCTCCAAGAGCGGCTGTTGCCAGGATCGATCCGGCATAAGATTCGTAAAGGTCGGCGCCCATACCGGCTACATCGCCGACATTGTCACCTACATTATCCGCAATAGTTGCCGGATTACGTGGATCATCCTCCGGAATGCCTGCCTCTACCTTGCCAACCAGATCAGCTCCAACGTCTGCAGCCTTGGTAAAAATGCCACCGCCGACACGGGCAAAGAGAGCCTGTGTCGAAGCACCCATCCCAAAAGTAAGCATGATTGCAGTAATCTCTATAAGTTTCTGATGATCAGTAGTACCCGTGTGAACGAAAGTGAGTCCGAGAAAATGTAACCCGTTTTGCATATGCTCGGGAGTAAAAATCCAGTTGTTAAGAATGAGGAACCATATAGCAATATCTATAAGTCCGAAACCCACAACAACCAGTCCCATTACAGCACCGCTTCTTAAAGCAACCTGCAAACCCTTGTTAAGCGACTTTGAAGCGGCCCAGGCAGTCCTGTTCGAAGCAAAGGTCGCTGTCTTCATTCCAAGATATCCGCAAAGACCCGAAAAGAAACCCCCGGTGAGGAATGCGATCGGGACAAACGGATTCTGAACCCCAAGATATGCCAGTATGGTCAGAATCACAACAAGAATGGCAAATACCCTCCCGACAACTGTGTACTGACGTTTAATGTAAGCCATGGCGCCTTCTCTTACATACAAAGCAATCTCCCTCATCCTGTCAGTTCCTTCGTCCTGTGCTTTCATATTTCTGTAAAAAATCCAGGCGAACAACAGTGCCAGAAGAGCTGCTAACGGAACAATCCAAAAAATACTGCTGATCATAATATCTGTTTTTAAGATTAAAAATGTTGATTCAAATAGGAAAAAATTTGACGCTACAAAACTAATTTAGTTTTTCATTTATCCAAATGAAAAACTCCAGTTAATTATATTTTAAAGGCTGATCAGATAGCCCTGAAGAATTCGTAATTAATATCTTCCAGTTCTTTCATGGTCGGATACCGGTAAAAGATCATTTCATCTTTTGCACCGACATAAAATCCCGATCTGATTGTTCGGTAAAGCAGGAGTCCGGAAAAAATACGCTGAACCGTTTTCATGTGCTTCTCATATTCACCCCTGAGTATCTCAAGGCAATCGCGCAGGTGTCCCAGATTGGTGTAAGGAAGATCCTCTGCCGACCCTCTGAGCGGGTCAGTCGCCAGTTCTCCCAGCTTTAAATCTACAAAAAAGAGTTTGGGAAGAACTATGGGTGTAGATCCGTCGGTGAGCCTCTTAAGAAAAACAGAAGGCGGCAGGCCGCTGGCAACCATGGGAGTTACAGGACATAATTCCTGATACAGCCAAAGAGCATCAAACACCTCTTGGCTCTTATCGTAAGCTGATTTCTTCAGTTCCAGCAGATGACCGTTATCAGTAGTGAGATAAAGGCTTTTCAGCGAATCAAGCGGCAGGATCTCAAGCACTTTGTAAACAGAAAGATAGACTGAACTTTTGGGACTGCCGTCTTCCTTGGCAACACACCTCTTGTTCAGACCCTCAATGTCGATAAGATACTCGATTTTACCCAGGTCAACCTCAAAGAAAATCGATTGGCCTTTGTTGAGCTTCTTCGTCCCGGTCGAAAGATACATTCCGAATCCTTCAGGGGGTAGCATCGAAGCAACAAGTGCTTCTGGAGCAGAAGTTAAGTAAATGTAAATAGCCATAGTGAGCGTATTTTAAGTGAACACTGCATTAATGGTAAGATAATTCTGACAAAGAACTTATCGAAGAACCTTATTCAAATTTACAATTCTTTCCGCATCAATAAAAATCTAATGCTGAGCCGGAACGTTTTATTCGGCTTTTTTCTCCTTTACGTATTTATCCATCCATTCGAGCACTTCCCAGTGCTTGTGCAGTATAGTCTCACGGGCCGTATACCCATGACTCTCATTCGGGAGCATTACCAGCCTGGTTACAGCACCGAATCCCTTAAGGGCCGCATAATACCTTTCGCTCTGAATGGGAAATGTGCCGCTGTTGTTATCTGCCATGCCGTGTATCAGCAGTAGCGGATCTCTGACTTTGTCGGCATGCATGAAAGGAGACATGGTGTTATAGATTTCCGGAGCTTCCCAGTAATTGCGCCTCTCATTCTGGAAGCCGAATGGTGTCAGGGTTCTGTTGTATGCCCCGCTCTCGGCTATCCCGGCTGCAAACAATCTGCTGTGCGAAAGCAGATTGGCAGTCATGAAAGCACCATATGAGTGGCCACTCACCGCTACCCGGTCAGGGTCGGTAACTCCCATCTCAACTGCTTTGTCTACTGCTGCCTCTGCGTTGGCAACAAGCTGCTCCACAAAGGTATCGTTGGGCTCTTTTCCTTCAACACCGACGATGGGGAAAGAGGCATCCATCAGTATTGCATAACCCTGCGTCAGATATACCAGGGCGGAAGCAGGACTGATTCTTGTGAAAGTATAAGGGGATCCGCTTACCTGTCCGGCAGCGGAAGGATCATTAAATTCCCTCGGATAAGCCCATAGCAATGTCGGAAGCGGACCATCCTCAGACCTGTTATAACCTGCCGGAAGATAAAGGGTGAAAGAGAGATCGAGCCCGTCCTTCCTCTTATATTTTACCAGCTCTTTATGTATTCCTGTCAGCTGGGGATAGGGATTTTCAAATTCCGTTATCCGGGTCACCCTTCCGTTCCTCAGATTTCTTATGTAATAGTTGGGGACCTCCTCAACCGATTGCCGGGAGGTAAGCACCAGACTCTTATTGATATCAATTATTGTCGATACAATTTCATACCACGGAGCTTCTGACCTCCAGAGCCTGACACTCTTCCCCGAAGCGATTTCATACCTGTCGATAAATGGTCTGTCTCCTTCGGGAGATGAACCTGTTCCGGTAAGAAGCAACGACCTGCCCCTGTCGGTGAACAGCAATACATCCCTGCCGTAATTATTCAACTCCGTTACAAACCTGCCGGGATTATTATACCTGTCATCCGTTTTATATTCATGAATCTTTTTCAGAGTATTCTGAGGATCGTCAGGATTGAAGGAGCTTGTTATCCTTACCCTTGTTCTGCCAAGACCTTCTGAGATCATTGCAAAATCCTCTTTTCCCCATATAATCCCGCCAAACCTCATTTCAGTCGCAACAAATTTCCGGGGCGGACCTGAAAAGGGAGCCGGCAATGCATAGACCTGATCATGATATTTCATCTCCTTCGAATAATCTCCTTCATCGAGAGCTTCAACCCAGCAGATGGTTGCAGGAGCATCATCTCTCCAGGAAAAGTTTCTCGGCCCCGGGAGCACCATATCATAACCTCTCGGAAGATTATCCGTCAAAGGTTTGTCATATAAGATCCTGACTGTGTTGCCTTCAAGGTCCCAAATTGCGGTAACTGACGGAAAGTAATAATAGGGGACAATGTACGAGAAAGGACGTTTAATCTCTGTTACCAGTAAAAATTCTCCATCGGGAGAAGGTGATACTCCGGTAATCATGCCCCGCATACCGGCTGATTTTGTAATAGCGCCATCCCAGATCATTAGTGCCGATCTGGCATAATATTCAAAAATCGCCTCATCGGCAGGATCCTTAAGGAGATCCTGGAAAGTTGCCGCCTGTCCCTGCTTCCCGAGGTTCTCCTGGACAACAGGCCCCTCCGGTACATCGCTTCGCACAGGTCTTATTCCCCTGTCCGGGTTGACTCCAAGATAAATCAATCTCTTGCTGTCTGACAGCCAGGTTACAGAAGTGCCGAATACCGTGTTAATCTGATCTGCAATCCTGCCGGCTCTCAGGGTGACAATATCACAAACCCACAGCTCTGTATGTGTGTCCCGCGTGTTTGTAAAAGCAAATTTATTACCGTCAGGAGACCACATCGGGTATCCAAAACGCGGATTGTCAGGCAATCCCTCTATTTCACGCATGTTTGTGCCATCAATATTCATTATCCTGAATCCCCTGTAAAAGGTCTGTCTGCTTCTTCCGTTCGTTGCAGGATTGATCCTTAACCCTCCCAGGCGGAGCTCTTCAGCTGAAAGCTCCTCAATAGTGATAATTGGAGGTACCTCAACCAGAACGATATTCGATTTATCCGGACTTACGGATACTGAAGGTGTTGATGGCGCATCAACAATTCTTACGATAGGCTCCGGAGGTACCTTATATTTCAGTGGTTCCTGTGATACCGCCCCCGAAAATGCGATAATTATTAATGCGATTGTGAAAATAGCTCTACGTGTCATAATATGAAAATTAATTTTTTAATATACAAGGTTCCTGGCAGCCAGTTATTTTTACCATCTGCAAATTGTTCAGCAGATAAATATCTGAATTACTTTGTACAATTATTAAATTTACACAAATTTTTTTAAGCTGATGATAAAGATCGACAGAGATATTATTGAAAAAGCCTGGGAGGATCGTTCCTTACTGATTGATCCTGCTGTTCAGTCGGAAATAAGCAAAACGGTCGACCTGCTTGACAGGGGCCGGATAAGGGTTGCGGAGCCCGCTGGTGAGGGCTGGATTGTTAATCAGTGGGTAAAGAAGGCTGTTATCCTCTATTTCCCGATACGTAAAATGGAGACTCTTGAAGCGGGGCCGCTTGAATTCCATGACAAGATACCACTTAAAAAAGATTATATGTCACTTGGCATCAGGGTTGTTCCCCATGCCGTAGCCAGGTACGGATCCTATATTGCCAGGGGTGTCATTCTGATGCCCTCCTATGTTAATATAGGATCTTATGTCGATGAAGGGAGCATGGTCGACACCTGGGCTACCGTGGGCTCTTGCGCACAGGTTGGAAAGAATGTTCATCTGAGCGGGGGAGTCGGTATAGGAGGTGTACTTGAACCCGTACAGGCAGCCCCGGTCATAATTGGAGATAATTGTTTTATAGGTTCCAGATGTATTATCGTTGAGGGAGCTCATATAGATAATGAGGCTGTACTGGGAGCAAATGTTGTGATAACAAACAGCACAAGAATAATTGATGTGACATCTTCGGAAAGAACCGAATACAGGGGATATGTACCGCCCCGGTCGGTTGTTATCCCCGGATCATACCAAAAACTCTTTCCTGCAGGGGAGTTCAGTGTCCCATGTGCCCTGATAATAGGAACCCGGAAAGAATCGACCGACAAGAAGACTTCACTGAATGAAGCCCTGAGAGAATATGAAATACCGGCTTGATTATTCCGAAACAGATTTCAGGGAGGATCTTGAAAAGGCTCTGAGAACACTTAAGGAGGGTGGCGTGATTCTTTATCCTACCGATACTGTATGGGGACTGGGATGCGATGCCACCAGTGGCGGAGCGGTTAACAACATTTTCCGGATCAAGCAGCGAAGAGAGAGCATGAGCCTGATAATACTGGTAAACGGAGCGGCAATGCTTGAAAGATACGTTATGGAGATCCCTGAGTCAGCATCGATGATAACAGAAGTATCAGACAAACCCGTTACTATAATTTATCCGCGTGGCAGAAATCTGGCACAAGGGGTTTGTAATGAGGATGGCTCAGTGGGTGTCAGGATCACCCGCGATGAGTTTTGCAGTAAGCTGATTTCCCTTCTCAGAAAGCCGGTGGTTTCAACCTCAGCCAACATAAGCGGGGATAAGGCTCCCGGAAATTTTGCGGAAATCGGTGGCTCAATAATCAATTCTGCCGGTTATGTGGTAAAACACCGGCAGGATGATCATCAAATATACCATCCGTCTCCCGTGATTAAAGTATGGGCTGACGGAACTATAAAGATTATCAGGAAATAAGTTACCTCGATCTGACACGGCCTGAACCGGACACTCTGGCATTTATCTTCGGGTTTCCGGCATAATTAATATTTCCGCTGCCTGAAACAGATGCATCAAGCGATTCTGATACCGTGCAGTAACAGTTACCGCTTCCGGAGATCCTGACAGAGAGATCCCTTATTGTGAACGATTCGCCGGAGTAATTTCCCGAACCGCTTATCCCAATCTCAGCAGTGCGGGCTTCTCCCATGCCTTCCAGAACAATGTCGCCTGAACCCGAGATCCTGCAGTCAAGGTTCCTGACCTCCACACCGGCTGAGTATATTTTTCCGCTTCCGCTTACATTAAGGCTGAGGGCATCTGATCTTACCCTGTCTTTTATCTCAGCCCGGCCTGAACCTGATACGCTGAGTCCGTCAATTGACGGCATCGTCACATAAGCAGTTACACGCTGGTTTCTCATGAAAAATCTCCAGTTCTTCTGCCTGATAACCAGCCTGCCACCGCTAACAGTTGTTTCTACCTCCCTCAGCATGTCGCTACTGCCTTCAAGGACAACTTTATATTCAGGTCCGATGTTAACATAGAGATTACCGGGTATCCCGTAGCTGATCCTGGTGAAATCCCTTTCGCTCCTCGTCTCTCTCGATCCACCCTGACCAAAGGCCAGCGAAGAAGAAACGATAAGGATGATCAGTGCCGGGCAAAACTTTAACTTACTCATAGTAGGAAGTATTTTTAGTTAGTAATACTTCAAAGACGGTTCAGTTTGCGATTAGTTGCACCAAAAAAACATTTATGGTCAGGAAAATTATTTACAGGGAGATCACTACCTGTTCAGGTCAGTGAGCCCCTCAGGAAGATCCATGATAAGGGTCTTATTGGTTTGATCAGCTTCAACGATCAGATCTTCATGGAGCGGGACAAGGATCTCCCCGTCATCATCTGAAATTACTCTCAGCACTGTTTGTCCGGGATTTTCCATAACCTCTTCGATAGTTCCTATATAATTATCCTTTGAGTCAAATAACCTGAATCCGTCCAGACCGCAGGGGCCCTCAGATATCCCGATTCTGTTATCTTCTGTAAAAACGAACATATTACATCCCGTAACCGTCTTAATCATTTCGGCGGTATCGTATCCGTCAAACCATAATTTCAGCATTCCGGGTCCGGATTCTTCCGACTCCCTTATCAAAAAAGGGACAGGCTTCCCTTCATATTCGATGAAAACCCATCCCTTTTCCGGTATCGGACCTTTAAAGGACTTATCTGTTCTTAAAATAACTCCTCCCTGGTAACCGTGGATCTTGATGATCCTGCCGAGTAATATCTTCTGTCTTTTAGCCATCGGACCTCGTGACCCCTGGTCCTCAGGATTTTAAACTATTCCTGAGGTTTATCTTCAGGAGCCGGTTCGGCTGTTTCGCTTTCCTGAGGCGGAGCATCTGATTCATCTGCAACAGTTTCTTCTGCAGTAACAGTTTCTTCTGCTGCAACAGTTTCTTCTGCTGCAACAGTTTCTTCTGCTGCA
>CAZWFL010000002.1:0-85988 GCA_964633195.1 uncultured Rikenellaceae bacterium
TTTTGGATTGTACACTATACTCCGGAATCGCTGTACATATTGGCCGGAATAATCAGCAATCTCACCTAACTTACAATCTAATTGAAATTGACCATTTGATTCCGGAATAAACTGAGCCACCGTTCCGGATCAAGTAAGTCACCAGGTACACTAGAAATAGAAAAACCTGGTCCCCAAGTCCCAGGTTTAAAAAGTTGCATTAGTAATATATTGACATATACCGTACAACCTATTAATTATACTTGTATTATGTGTAAGGTGTTTCAAAAACTGTTATGCCTAGGCTCTCTTTTTATTACATATTTATCCTTAGAAATAACCTTTATACATTGTCGGGACAGATTTGCAGATATTATTTAAGGCACCATTTTTTTGAAATAGCTTGACATCATTTTCGGCGTTAAATAGCCTGTAAAGATGATAATCCGAAGCTTTTTTGATCGAGAATTGGAGCTCATTTGATGAAAAGAAGAATGGAGTTTCCTTTCCAAGTCTGGTTGTCTTTACTTCGATGTATTTGTCTGTTTCGTTTAAATTTTTTGAAAGAATATCAAATCCGGCTCCATCTCCTTCTAATTTTGAAATCCACTCAATTTTATCAGCCAATTTATCTTTCCCTAATTTTATCAGATTCCATTTTTCATACTCGATAACTAATTCTTCTCCAAAAAGTCCGAGGGCTTTGTTTGATTGTTCTTTTTCTAAGTAATTAATTTTAATTGGCTTATGCTGATATAATACCTTAGGTTCAGTCACTGATACAATCTCAGGAGGTGTAACAATGATTTTTTCAAAGTCAAGTCTGATTTGTGGGTTGATTAAATCCTTTTCTACGAACTGCTGGAAGTCGGATTCAATTTCCGGATGATGTATAAGGTAGTCAATTACTTTGTCTTCTAATAGGATTTGATAATTGTAACGTGGTAAATATCCCGTGATATATGGTCTGCCAAGATTTATCAATATTGCACTGATATTTTGATGCTTAAATTCGATAGATCCTTCTGATCTGTTTTTAAGAAGTGGCATTAATTGTCTTCTGTGGTCTGCTTTCTTAAAAGGAATCCGGTTTAGCTCTTTGATGAGCATATCAAAATAGTCAGCGACAATTAATGCTACCTCTATTTTAGACCACGATTCAGTCATCTTATAGTGAATGATCCTTTAAAGTTAGCGTTTTTTCGAATATGTCTAAACATAACCTTAAACATAACCCTTTTATATAGCACTAAAAACAAATGTAATCCTCTTTTATCTGTCCGATTTATTTTATACACAGCTTCGATAACAATACAAATCATTTCCAAGCTTCGTTACTATCCTGTACCCTACCTCTTATCACAGCACCGCTCCTTCAGTTACATTAGCAATATATTAGTTTAGCTTTCTAAAAACCTGATAAAATGCAAGTTACTAACGATTAACAATAGCATTGCCAGTAGGGGTTCTCGATCCATTGATCTACGTATAACTCGTCGGATAAATTATACATCTGCTTCAACAGCATGTTGCTAGCCAACCTGCGAACCGGCAGTGCCGGTCTTCCGGTATAGTGATAATACTTCTCAAAATCCTTAACCACTGATTACCAATCTATTCTGCGGCTGAGCTCAACAAGTTCGTGATTCATATTGATAATACTGGCCAATGTTACTTTGAAGACATTCAATTGGGGATTCTTTTCGGTTTTTCCTATCATTTCTGCAAGGTTTTTTCCGAATCTACCCAAAACCTTGCGAAATGACAAATTATGTTTTCAACATATATAACTATATATCAACAATATAGACTGTTTTTAAGGGTCGACTATGTATTCAGATTTTCGAAAATTGATTAATGATGAGCCCTTTAAAAGGAAACACCCGCACGGGTGTGCTGATCTTACTGGAAGCGTGGCAGCAGGTGTTATTAGTTCCAAATTTAATGATTTTATTTGTAGAGGAATGGTTTTTAACAGCCTGTTTTGAAGCCTCTATTATCTTCCTAATATTGCTATAATGTTTTCTTTTCTTAATCTGCGTTCAATCACTTCAGCTGAAACATCAAATCTTTTACACATCAATGGAGCTATCAATGAAAAAAGATCATCATCGTTAAGTGGTTTTGAATCCCATGGTGAATGTTTCTTAAGTACAAATCCCCGTTTTGATCTGAATTCTTCAATAAGTGGATCAATCGGTACCAACAACCTGCCTGCAAATTCTGATGCCTGAGTCTCAAACCAGCCTAATGTTTCGTCATTAATACCCATTCTGAATGTTATCCAGTCTTCTTCATCTCTAAAATACTGGTTGTCAATTGTACTTCTATGGAGGACAAAATGGCCTATTTCATGTGCTATTGTGAACCTTACCCTTTTATAATAGCGGTCATCTGTATACAAAAATTCATCGACATAAATGGAAGTAAAATTTTTTGATATAAAGCCTTCCATATCACAATGTTTTTGAAGACTTTCGATTGGTATAATTCTGATACCCATTGTTGCTTCCGCAATATGTTCTATATCAACTGGCAGATCTGGCGTGAATATGTGTTCTTTTCTGAACTGTTCTGCCTCTTCCCGGATCTTATCCTGAGTAAGTTTAACCGAGATCACCTTTCGTGGTGCCATGCAGATCTGATTTTTGTAATCAGGGTTTTTAGTTCGTCTTCAGTAGGATTCTCCCCCCTGACTGTTCTGAAGAAAACCGGTAACTGGTCAAGAATTTCCGGTTCTACGAGGTCTTCCGGTACAGAAGCGAGGGCTGCAAGGTCCATCAGTTCTTTGTAATCCTGGCTTTCAGTTTCAATTTTAAGTACTTGTGTAATCTCCTCAAGGACTTTTTTGCTTTGTGGGGGAGCATGCAGGCCACGCTCAATCTTACTCCAGTTACTGGCGTCAAACCCGGTGAGTCTGCAAAACTCTCGTAAGGTTAAACCGGCAGCAATCCTTTTTTCACGAACGAAACTGGCAAATGATGTTTTCATGACTGATTGAATTGTGTGGTACAAATATACCACATATAAAATATTATGCAAATTTATTTGATCATCAGTCTGTTTATTTCCTCCCTGGCATTTGGAGCGATCTTTCTTTTAAACTTCTCGGGCCACGGATTCTTTGCCTGATGTTTCATCAGCATCCACAGATGAGACTTGCACAATACATTCACAGATACTCCATCAATCTTTTCCTTATAGATCTCCCCGGTCATTCTATTTTTTGCCTCAGCATCTGTTATTAAAGTAAAACGGATATTACCTCTGTACCAAGCAGGATTACAACCATGGTTTTGTAATATCAATCTCGTCAAGATGCCATTTCACGCTGGCTTTTTCGTACACCTTAAATCAATCAATGTTTGGTTCAATATCATTCTTTCCTGATCTTATCACTGTCAACCAGTTCCGACTCCCCAGTCGTTTTCCACAGGAACAACTCGTTCAGTTCGGCAGCTTCTATAGATATTGCCAGGGCAAGATCCTTTGAATTATGGAACTGTTCCCAGTGCCGTTCATCGCGGAACTTCACAAGCTCATCAATAAGTACCTGAAAATCATTCATTGAAAATAATTTAATCCCAAATCATTTTTATCACTCCGGCAAGGTCCTCTGCCATCTTCTCCCCGTCTTACGGCCATGGCTACAGGCTTTCGGGCTGGCTGACCGGTGTCTGGTAAAGATAGTTAAATCGTGTAAACCCTCCTTCGCCTGATTACCTTGTTTTTCCTGTTTTAATCATAGCACAAATTCCAAAAAATTGGATTGTGATATGCATTTTACTGAACTGTCGGGATACGTCCTGAGAAACAAAGCCGGATACCTTGGTTCCCTGTCTGCCTTCCATTTGAATTCAAAGGCAGAGAGTTTTCCTTCATGATCCTCAATATAATCTATCTCCTGCTGACCTGTCGTCCTCCAGAAATAACTGTTTGCCCAGATGCCTGAATAATGAAGCTTCTTAATCCTTTCTGAAATAAGGAAATTTTCCCAGAGAGCTCCGGTGTCCTGTCTCATTCCGGGATGATTGAAATTACCAATAAGAGCATTTCTTATCCCGTTATCATAGAAATATATTTTTCGGCTGGAGACTATTTCATTCCTGAGGTTCCTGCTGAATGGCTGCAGTCTGAATACCAGAAAGACCTTTTCAAGCAGGTCAAGGTATGTCATTACTGTCTTTTTATCCACCTGAAGAAGTGATGCCAGCTCATTGTATGAAACTTCATTGCCGGTCTGAAAGGCCAATGCCCTCAGAAGATTCTCCGGAAGATCGGGCTTCCTGATCCCGCTGTATGAAAGAATATCCTTGTACATCAGACTACCGGTCAGCCCCCTCAGTGTCTCCTTCTCATCACCCGGATTGTTTATCACGTCAGGATACATGCCGAAAACAATCCTGGTTTCCAGTTGTTTCACAGCCTCAAGGTGGCCGGCATGACCGTAAAATTCAGACCAGCTTACAGGGAAGAGAAGATATTCCCACTTCCTGCCTGTAAGAGGTTCATTGATCTCACTGAGAAGGTCCAGAGATGATGATCCGGTTACCAGCACCTGAACATTCCTGAACCTGTCAATAATTATTTTCAACACAAGGCCGATGTTATTTACTCTTTGTGCCTCATCGATGAAAATTATTTTGTTTCTGCCTATAATCCGCCTCAGGTCTTCTGTATTGCCGGTCTCAAGCTGCATTCTGGTAAACGAATCATCACAATCAAGTAAAAGATAATCACCCAGTTTTGAGGCAATTTTCGACATAAGGGTAGTCTTTCCTGTCTGACGGGGCCCCAGCAGAATTATTGCCTTGCCTTTTCCTGTCCGGGCCAGAATTGTTTCTTCAAGTTCTCTACTGATCATGTTTTTGGAGGTTACATTCCCCAAATATATATATATTTTAGGGAATATAATCACTAAATTGCTATTTTATTAATAGCCTTTATCTCTCCTTCTTAGCTGTTTCCAATGGTATTGTGTTCTATTTTCCACTTCTCAAATAGCGGTAAAAGATCAACATTATAAAGAGTCTTATTTACTTTCGACAGGACAGTAATTGATGCACGCGCTGCTTTTGCCCATGGACAGGTGTATGTAGCCCTCAGCGGTGTCGCACCCTGGACGGAATTGTACTCAGCAGCCTGAGGTTGAATAATCGTGAGATCGTTTATCCCCTGCCCCTCCCCAGGAATTTTTCTGCAATTAATCTGAAAAACCCTCCGAGCTTTTTGAAAAATGATCCGGAAGAAGTATTTTCGGCAATATTTGCCTTATTTTCAACAGGTTTTACAACATCTTTATCAGCGATATGATTCGTACTCTTTTCATCTTCAACATTGTCACTCGCTTTCAGGTTATTATCTTCTTCGTGAATAAGTGATTGCAGGGAAGAGTTCCGGACAAAAGATTCAGTGTCAATTTCAGTCAGTGCCCTTACAGAATCCATGAAGCCTTCAAGCATAACATTGTCTTTCCCCTCTTCTTCTATTACTCCGGTAAAGACAGACTTTTTAAAATCGAGTAAGTACAATATCCGGTGTTCAATTGTACCTCTTGAAATAAAATTGAATACATTGATATGCTTTTTTTGACCGAGCCTGTATATACGCCCGATTCTCTGTTCCAGAACACCAGGGTTCCAGGGAAGATCCATATTAATCAATATGTTTGCAGACTGAAGATTAACACCAACTCCTCCGGCATCAGTAGAAAGGAATATTTTCAACTCCTGGTCCTTCTCGAACCTCTCAATTATGGTGTTTCTCTGGCTTGCAGGGATATCCCCGTTCAGATATTCAAACGAGAGGTTTCTTTTATTTAGCTCCTTTATCAACAGGTCAAACATGCGTTTCCACTGACTGAATATTACCAGTTTGTTTCCGGGATTTTCAGTTAGTTCTTCAATGATTCCTGTTATTTCGCCAATCTTGTTACCATGGTCTGTATTAGTATTCAGTAAATATGTTGAATCACAAACCATTCGCATACAATTAAGATAAATAAGGAGTTGCTGTTTCTCCTCTTCACTCAGATGACCGGTTCGGATCCACTTGTTTACCAGCTGTGAAACATGATCATAGTAACTGTTATGATCTGCCATTTGCTCCCCTGTCATTTCTACAAAGAAATTTTTGTCAACTCTGTTGGGTAGCTGGCCGGCAATTTCTTTTTTGGTTCTTCTGATCAGAATTTCTTCCAGCGTTTTATTAATATTCCGAAGGTTCCTGTAACCTGTCAACTTGCCATTTTCGTCTGTTACCTGATGATTATCAAGAAATTTAAACAATGCTCCCAACCTGTACCTGTCAATATACTCAACTATGGAATGGATCTCGTCAATTCTGTTTTCAAGCGGAGTCCCGGTAAGTACTATTAAGTATTCTGATCTGATTTTCTTCACCGACTGCGCGGTTTGGGTTTTCCAGTTTTTAATCCTCTGTGCTTCATCAATGATCACCAGATCAGGTTTCCAGGCATAAATAAATTCCAAATCGTTTCTGCCGGCTCCGTAGCTGATAATCTTTATGAGATCTGTTTGGGCATATAAATCTTTCCGTTTATGAATTAATCCTTCAACAATGGTTGACTTTCTGCCTGTAAATTTCTCGATTTCACTTTTCCACTGATATTTCAGGGAGGTAGGGCAAATAATCAGGATTTTATTAATATTCAGGTGTTTATGGAATAATTCAATCGCAGCAATAGTCTGAATGGTCTTACCCAGTCCCATATCGTCAGCCAGAAGTACTCTGCCGGCCTCGAGAATTCGTATCACGCCGTCTTTCTGATAGGGATATAGGCGGGTATCAATAAGGTTCCCGAAGACTTCGCTATCCCTGCCCTGCGGGAAAATATCAGCAATAAGTTTTTTCCTTTCTTCTTTTTTCCGATGCTGGTCGATCATCTGAAAGATATCAGGATATACCTTTATATCCGGATCAGTAATTTTTGCCTTGTGAATAAAAGAACCCAATTCTGATAGTTTCTCCGGGAATAAAAATCCATCATCGTCAAAAAACTCCCTTTCATCTTCGAAAACAGTAATTGAATCTGCCTTTTTCAGCCGGATTCTCCTTTCTTTTCCATAAAAGACACTTAACGAAGAATACCCATTCTCCTGCCTCAAATTAAAATACTTTCTGTATTTCTTGAATTTCTCAAAATTCAGCAGTGTATATTCTATATGCTTGCAGGTGCCCAGATTGTTAATCGTGAAATCCGGGCAATTGCAGAAATGAAAGCTTCTAATATTATCTCGGATGGATACCTTGTAGGTTTTCCCGGATTCCGGATTGAAGACTTCAAAGTCGGAGAAATACGGATGGTTTCCGATATTCTTAATCTTGAAACGCTGATCTGCTGCAAATTGCTTTCTCAAATGTGTTTGCCATTCTTCCACACTCATTCCGGAAGGCTTTCGCGAGTATGACACTCTGTCTTTTTTCGAAGGTTTTTGCATGATGCCGCTATTTTTACAAAGATTAAAACAAAAGGTAAGTTTGACCATAAGATGAATGCTCTTTTCTTCAGTTAATTTTGAACATTCGATGGATCCAAACAGTACCCAGGATAAACTAAAATCAGGAACCACGCACACCATAAACGGAACAGGCTCACAAGATGGATTGATTGTCCCGACCCTTCGGTTGCCAGAGTTATCATGCGATCTTCTGATTGCAAGATTGCACGCGAGGAGCAATGCGAAGAAGTCCCGATGAACGAAGTGAATCGGGAATTGAAAGATACTCTGTCGCATTATTTAATGATATTTAGCATTCACAGTCAATAAAATGTAAAAAGCAGTATATATTCGCTGCGCATTAATAAACATATTTATGAAGCTTTTCCGATTTATCCCGTTGCTGCTTGTCATTATTACCAATTCTGTTTTTTCACAGACCGGAAGCGGCTATGAAAATAACTGGCCCGCCTGGCGCGGACCTCTTGCCAATGGTATAGCTCCCAAAAGTGATCCGCCTGTCTCATGGAGCGAGAACAACAATATCAAATGGAGGACCGCGGTACCCGGGAAAGGATTTTCAACCCCAATAGTCTGGGACAGATATGTCTTTATCACAACGTCCATACCAAAAGAGGGCGTCCCTGAATCAGAAATGATGCCATATATATTTAAGGTCATAGCGCTGAACCGTGCCGATGGCAAAGTCCTGTGGGAGAAGACCGTCGCAGAAGAAGAGGTTCAGGCTCGTATTCATCAGACAGCAAGCCATATATCCAATTCATCGGTTACAGACGGCAGGTTTCTTTATGCATATTTTGGTTCGAGGGGTCTCTTTTGTCTCGATTTTAAGGGAAACATAATATGGAAAAGGGATTTCGGACAGATGCAGAAAAGAAATAATTTCGGTGAGGGATCATCTCCTGCGCTTTACGGCAATAAAATCGTTGTGCAATGGGATCATGAAGGACAGTCTGAAATTTTTTGTGTGGATAAGAGTACCGGAAAGGATCTCTGGAAAAGAGAACGGGATGAACCTTCATCATGGTCTACTCCGTTTATTCTGGAATATAACGGGAAGGTTCAGGTTATAACCACTGCCTCAAATAAAGTACGCAGCTATAACCTGGATAATGGTGATCTTATCTGGGAATGCAGCGGCTTAACCGGTAATGTTACACCCAATGCTGTTTTTGGAGACGGAATTCTATATGTAATGAGCGGTCACAGGGGTTTCGCTCTTCTGGCTGTCAGAATGGCCGATGCAAAAGGTGATATTTCGGGGTCAAAAGCAATTGTATGGTCAACGAATGTAAATACTCCGTATGTGCCATCGCCCCTTCTTGTTAACAAAAGGCTTTATTTCCTCAGGGTAAACACCGGCGCTTTATCATGCCTTGATGCCGCAACCGGGAAAGTCCATTACGGAATGGAAATGCTTGCAAACCTTGGAACAGTATACAATTCTCCGGTTTATGCCAGTGGCAGGATATATCAGCTCGGTGGTACAGGACTCACCTACACTTTAAAAGATGGTCCCGGACTGGAAATTATATCGGAAAACAAGCTTGATGACTCTTTTGCCGCTTCACCTGCCATAGCCGGTGATGAAATATTCCTCAGGGGATCAAAATTCGTTTACTGCATTGCCGAAGATTAGTGTGCTGAGCAAGGTCCTTCTCCATTGTCTCACCGTCATACGGGAATGTCTGTCGGCTTAAGGCTCACATGATCGCATTTGATCCTGAAGCTTGTATTAACCTATACCCGGTTTCTTCCAGCCTTTTACGGCAGTCAGCTGTTTTGGCACCAGGTAGAGGTTCGACACAGTTTTACCGGCTATAAAAGCGATAGAGGCAGCTACCACACCGATCAGGTTCAGGAATACCACACACACCAGCAATACCACTATTATACTGATCAGTTCTACTGCCGTTGCCACTGAGATCGGACCCGTGGTGCCGTTTATTATAAGGGAGGATCTCTGGAAGTTCAGAAGGACCGTGAGAGCCGGCAAAAGTATCATTATCTTGAGCGGGAGATACGACATATCTGCTAGTTCCGTACTCAGGCCGGAGATGTTTATGAACCACAGATCGGCCAGGGGAGTGAAAGCAAGCACTGATATCAATACTGTTACCATTATTCCAATGTATAGAGCAAAATTTCTCAACACCGTGTAATTCTGTTTTTCCTTTCCAATGAGGGCAATATTCACCTCCTGATATGATAACCCCATGCTCCTGAAGATGAATACCAGCGAGCCCACAACAGGGAGGACAGCCAGCGACTCCACTGCCATATAGCTCCTGCCCATGAAGAATGTAACGAACGGGTGCACACCAAGGGACAGGATTGAGGTTAACGCAAGCGGATAATAGAACTTCGTAATTGACCTCAGGCTAAGTTTGCCGTTCTCAGTATCTTCCTTCTGAAGCAGATTCTTTAGTGTGCGGGAAGCCATCATCCTGGTTGCTATAGCTTCGAAGAGGACGGCCAGCGACATTGCTCCGGCACCGACGTATGCCCCTTTTACTCCGGCAGAGTAAAGAAGCAATCCCATGATCATAATAACCGACAGGCGTACCAGTGTCCCGTAAGTTACCCGTCGTGTAAGGTTATTCCTGATAAGGATACCCTGGTAGAACCTCCTGTAACCGATCGATGCGGCCCAGGGCAGAAAAATAATGAGTGAAATATGGGCAAGCCTAGCAACATCTTCAGGAACTTCCATGAGACGGACAACAATGTAATTGAATACCGGAGGAATAAGGATGATAAGCTGGATACCGGTAATTCCCGCATTAAGAATATCTGTAAACTTTTTGAGCTTCTTATAGGAATTGCGCCCCGTGACAAGCGCCGTGGAGGCACTCATAAGCATTATAATGGGGGATTCAATCAACATGGCAAACGATCCTGCTATCCCAAAGGCGGCAAGGTTGAATTTTGCATCTTCAAGACGGGCGATAAAAGCAATGAGGAATGGCTGCTCAATAGCCATCATCAGCCAGGTAAGAGCCAGGGGCATCCAGAAAAGAAAAATCCTGCGATATGTCAGACTTCCGGTAGTATCCACGATTTTTGAAAGCCCCAAAGATAACTAATTATTGATGAGGAGGATCCCTGAAAAGGAGATTCCTGCCCATTTTAAGACTTTATTCAGTATCCATGCCAAATATCTTAAAAACATGTAAAGTTGAAAATACTTAAAGGGCATCCTTCATTTGTTGCAATGCCTTCTCCGCATCAGTAACAGGTATTTTGCATGTTTTGTCAATGCACACATATATTGTAGTCTGACCCGGTATCAGCTTATTTTCAAGCAGACTCAATGTGCCTTCATTTTCACCTCCAAGGTATATGGCATCGGGAAGATAATTCCTGTCCAGCTCTTTTCTGATCCGGTCCCGGTCCGGACCGACAATAGCCACCTCTTTTACCGGGGTAATAAGCATAATTCCTAAAAGTCCCCAGTTTGAATTGTAGTAAATATTCTGTTGAAAATTACCCTGAACATAGTTAAACATATGTTTGGCTTTTTGAATGAATGCTTCATTATTAAAATAATTCCCAAGTAAGAAAAGATTTTTTGCCATTTCGGAATTGGATGAGGGAATTACATTATCTGATATCTCCAGTCTTCGGGCTATAAGATCAGAATCAGAATCGGGTGTATAATAAAACATGCCTGATGAGGTATCGGAAAAATGCCGGATAGTGTAATTTATCAGCTCATTTGCTTTATACAACCATTTTTCGTCAAAGGTAGTCTGGTAAAGATCAATAAAAGCAGAAACGGTGAAGGCATAGTCGTCAAGCATACCTGTTACAGATGATTTACCATTTTTGTAGCTGCGGGTAATCTCATTGTTCTGACCTATGGCATTTTCGGTCAGAAAATCAGCATTTCCGAGAGCTTTTTTCAGGAACTTTTTCTCTCCGAATGCCCTGTAAGCATCAACATATCCTTTCAGCATCAGAGCATTCCAGGATGTGAGTATTTTATCATCAAGTCCGGGCCTTACTCTTTTATTGCGGATTTTCAACAGGCTTTTCCTGCTTTTTGCTATCCTGGTCTGAAGTTCTGTGGCATCTGTATTGTATTTTTTGAGAACTTCAAAATCAGTAATTCTTTTGTAGGGTATATTTTTCTTACTCTCCCAGTTACCGGTTTCGGTTATATTATAATAATCGATAAACAGCGATGCCTCTTTTCCCAGAGCTGATTCAACCTCTTTTTTTGTCCATACATAAAATTTCCCCTCCTTGCCATCACTGTCAGCATCGAGCGATGAATAAAATCCTCCTTCTGATGAAGTAAGTTCATTTTCGATAAATTCAAGTGTTTCAAATACTATCCTTTTATATTCAGGATTTTTGGTTAATTGCCATGCATGTGTATAGAGACTGACGAGTTGTGCATTATCGTATAACATCTTTTCAAAGTGGGGGACATGCCAGTCCCTATCTGTCGAATAACGTGAAAAACCACCTCCGATCTGGTCGTAAATACCGCCTGACGCCATATTATCCAATGTCGATGTAACTGCTGTCAACACATCAGTATCATTGGAGAGAGTATAGTAATGCATGAGGAATTCCCAGAAAGAGGGCATCGGAAATTTGGGAGAATCACCCACACCTCCTTTTGTATAGTCAATGAGTGGTTTTACTGCTTTAAAGATAGTATCAAAATCACTCTTTGTCAGGTTTGTTGCCATATCATCAGGTGCAACATTGTCAAGTGCTATAATTCTACTTGTTATATTATTAGCCAGGGTGGTCAGGGAGGATGGATCATTACGTTGGATATCAATAAAGTAGTTAAGCACTTTAATCCAGTTATCTTTTGAAAAATAGGTGCCGGCGAAAAAAGGTTTACCATCCGGCAAAGCCACGACATTAAGAGGCCAGCCGCCACTTCCTGAAATAAGGAAGGCAGCATCCATATAGATATGATCAATATCGGGGCGTTCTTCCCTGTCCACTTTTATACTTACAAAATACTCATTCATTATCCGGGCAACTGTTGTGTCTTCAAAGCTTTCCTGTTCCATTACATGACACCAATGGCAGGCTGAATATCCGATGCTTATAATTAGCATTTTATTTTCATCTCCGGCTTTTTCTAATGCTTTATTTCCCCAGGGATACCAGTTCACGGGATTATGTGCATGCTGCAGCAAATAAGGACTGCTTTCGTGGATAAGTTCATTTGAGTATTTATGCATAATTTTCTGCTTGTTGTTATTTTTTATCTCTGTCCGGCCGCATGACAAACTTAAAAGTAACAGAGTAAACAATACTATTAAGGTTTTTGTTTTCATAATACCGGTCCACTTTCTTTTTGTTTATATGACCTGATAATCAATTAGCCGAAAGAGGAAGGAAAACGGACTTTGATTCATTGTTTTTTGTAAAGTTTTTCTATGCTGATACCCGGATTTGACCCCGGGGAGATTAGTTTTAAATATTTTTGTATTCAAATTTTCTCTCAGCTACCATCGGATCGTCACTCGTCCATAACACAACAAGCTTGTCATTAGCAGGAACCTGGTTAACAGTTTGTGAACTAATAACCGGTGACAGGAAAATAAGGATTCCTGTAAAAAAAATAATCAGATTTTTTTGTTTCATTTCAGTAGATTTATCAGTTTATTAAAGATTCTCAAGAACTGCGAGGAGTAATTTTGCACTTATCCGGACTCTGTAATCGGGATTTATATATTGGAATGCATTTAACTGGTAACCCAATTCAATTATCTCGGGATGGAAACATTTTGATGGTCTGGCCTTTCAGAGGTTCATGCTGACTGTTTTCGGTTGTACATTCACTGCTGCTGCCATATCCGGGCATCTGGTCATATGCGAGAATTTCACAATTGGTCTGCCTTTTCCTTTAGCTCACCGTTACTTCGCGGGGATGGCTGTTATTTCATTTACGGCACTGGCAACTTCGACTGCTTTAATACTGAGTGATAACAGGGGAAGGGTGATTTCATTTTTTTCCGGGGTTGCTGTTGTTTTCGGGGCGCTCATACAGAGTGAATCAGAGGCATATGCCGGACTATGGCAGAGAATCATACTTGTAATAATAACCGGATGGATGATTTACATAAGCAAATATTCAGAACTATAAAGAAATGACCAAAAACCAATTAACTCAATACAAACCATTAAATTTTACGACCATGAAAGCAAATGACAAAAACACAAAAGTGAATTTCTCAAAGAGAAATCTTGTTGCTGCGATCATCCTTCTGATCGTTGCAGGATCTGTTTATGCACAGGAAAGAGATTATCAGAATTTATAATATTCTTGCCAACGAGGCGGAGACAGTAACCCCGTTCCTGGTAAACAGAATGACAGCAAACAGGAAAAATGGCGCAAAAATATCGTTCCTTAACCCGTGGAAAGTGACCCGAAAATTTCTCCTGGCTCCATTTTCAAAGAGAGACGTAGTAAGTAAATATCTGTAAGATCCCGAAAAAATCGATTGCATGATTGCCAGCCTTCGCTACCTCCTTCTCCGCCGGTTGGCGGATACGGAGGTCAAGAAAGCTACGGCTGACAAAGCAAGATTGCACGATCTTTTTAAAAAAAAGAATAAATTTACCTCTGATACCTGGCAACAAAATATTAAAAACCACCGCCATGAATAAATCCCTTTTCCTCATTATGTGCTTAATGATCTGTTTTAACGGATCTCCCCTGGCTGCCCAGGAGTTTGTCGTCAATTATGACGAGTCGAAGGTTCCTGCCTACACTCTGCCCGATCCGCTGGTCTTCAATAATGGAGACAAAGTGCGGAATGAAACAGATTGGGTAAGACGACGTGCCGAGATATTAAAATTGTTTGAAAATGAGGTGTATGGGATAAGCCCTGCCTGGAAGGGTAAAATAATCCCGGTTGAACTGTCATCAGAAACAGATGCCCTGGGAGGGACTGCCATCCGTAAGGAGATCCAGCTTATCCTGAAGAACGGGTCGCGCGAACTATCGATGGTGATGCTGCTCTACCTTCCGAAGTCATCAGGTCCGGTGCCCGTTTTTCTTGGATATAATTTCGGGGGAAACCACAGTGTCACTGATGAGCACGGTATCCTGGTCACAACCTCATGGATGAGGAACAATGCCGGGGATGTTGTCACCGGTAACAAGGCTTCGGAGGCCGGAAGGGGCAGGGCTGCTTCTGCATGGCAGGTAAAGGAACTGATCTCAAGGGGATATGGCCTGGCCACCATCTACTACGGTGATGTCGATCCTGATTTCGATGACGGGTTTAAGAACGGGGTACATGGATTATATGACCTTAAGCCTGATGGTTCTTCGTGGGGATCGATAGCGGGATGGGCCTGGGGATTGTCGCGTGCCATGGATTATATTGAGACTCTCCCGGCCATTGATGCAAAAAAGGTGATAGTGATGGGACACTCACGGCTCGGGAAGACAGCCCTTTGGGCAGGTGCAACAGATACACGATTCGCCGCAGTTATTTCAAATAACTCAGGATGCGGAGGGGCTGCACTCTCAAGGAGAGCGTACGGTGAGACTGTCGGGCGGATAAATACATCATTCCCGCACTGGTTCTGTGATAATTTCAATAAGTATAACGCGAAGGAGGAGACACTTCCGGTTGACCAGCACCACCTGCTTGCACTTATTGCTCCCCGGCCGGTATATGTGGCAAGCGCCGAAGATGACCAGTGGGCCGATCCGAAAGGGGAATTCCTCTCATGTGTTGCGGCGTCACCCGTTTATAAGCTTCTTGGTACCGGAGGATTCCCCGGTGTTAATATGCCGGCGGTCAACTCACCTGTTGCCGGTACTGTGGGTTATCATATACGTACCGGCGGGCATGCCGTTACCCTCTACGACTGGACACAATACCTCGATTTTGCCGACAGGCATCTGAAGAAATAAACTGACTTTTCATTACGCAAGCCCAGTGAGGAACCGGGTCCCTTGAAAGCGCGGGACGGATACACCGAAGCTAATCTCAACATTATTACAGGATTCTCCTGAAAAATATAGAATAAATCCTTTATTCTTTACGTTATTGAGAAGCTCTTCTATAAAACCTGATGTAATGAAGTCAACTATCCGCAATCTGTTAATTCCGGTTCTGGCAATTGCAGTCATGAATAATGCCGGAGCACAAACAGCAGTATACACCACCAATAGTGGTATGACCATAGGCTTTGGACTGGGGGCCGCCTGGCAGCAGTCTGATATAGCCAATTCAAAAGGGGCAGGATTAAATTTTTACTTGGGAAGTTATATTTATAAAAAGGAAAATGCCCTGCTATCGGTCGACTGGAAAATAAGGATCCTGGGAGGCGAAAACCAGGCTTATGATCACAGGATCAATACCGATGGAACTTACAGCAATATCAGTTACGGCTTCTTCAATTACGATCTGGAGCTTGGCCTCACGCTGAATCGCCTGAAAGAAAGGACCAGGATCGTGCTGACAGCTTTTGCCGGTCCCGGAATAACACACGGGATGACTTCCACCGACCTTTTGGATGCAGACGGGACTCCCTATGATTTCAGTGTAATAGATCCGAACGACGAGAGGATTCAGATCTATGAAGGGTTGCTTGAACTGTCGGATAAGAAGTTTGAAACCAAACTTGTAAATAAAGCCGCATTATTACCAACACTCGGTATTTATCTCGGTTACCAGTTTTCACGCAGCTTTTCTCTCGGGATAGAACACAAGATAAACTTCTCTCTTACAGAAAGGAACAGTTTTACCGGCATCGACATGGATAATAACAGAGTAACAGGTTCTGCTAAAGACAGGAACCATTATACATCACTCGGCTTCCGGTGGAACCTTGGCGGAGCAACACGACCGGCACGCAGATATTCCGGGAGTGCCATCAGCACTCCTGCAACATCATACAGATCCACGCCGCCCAGACCGGTTGCTGATCCCCCTCCTGTAATTTCCGCTCCTCCGCCCGTTAAAGAGAAAGTTCCTCCTCCGGCAAGGACGAGCGACGATCCTGCTGTCAGCCGGAACAATCCGGCAGAAATTGCACTGCCGGCGGTGAAGTTTGTGGATCCGGGCTCCCCTCTGACCGTTGAGAAAAATGTGTTTTCAATCAGGGTGCAGACAAGAAACGTAAGGACATGGAACGATGTGACTGTTATGGTTAACGGAACAACCACAAATAACTTCAACTTCCTGCCCGACGGCATGGTTACGACAAACATAGGACTGAAGGAAGGAGATAACAGGGTGGAGGTCAGAGGGAAAAATGAATCAGGTGTTGCATCAGATCTGATGACAATTACATTCAGGAAGCCGGCACAGCCTGTAAAGCCCCAGGAGATCACCGAAGAGATAAAACCTCCGCTTCCGCCTGCACAGAAAACAGAAGAGCCTGTTAAGCCCCGGGAAGTAACCGAAGAGAAACAACCTCCCCTTCCGCCTGTTCAGAAAACAGAAGAGCCGGTTCAGGTTGAAATTAAACCTGACAAACCAGCGGAAGTTGTCGCTGAGAAACCATGTGGAGTAAGGATCAATCCGGGGAATTCATCGTGGGAGTTCTGTCTTGTAACACCATCGGGTACCGTGAACAGGGATTCACTGACAAACCGGAACTTCAGGTATTCCGGACCGGCAAGCAGTCTGTACTTTTTGCCGATCGCCGGGGGAGGTAATGCTGTGGTAAAAGGCAGGGAATACACTCTTCGGCCGGGACAATATTATCTTTTCACAGGTAATCTGAAGGTTACAATCAGTACAAAAAATCCGGGTTCGATGGGACAATGGTCAGTGTGCATCACAGCCGACAAGGAACCTCTTTACGGCAACGGTAACAACAGACCTCAAAGTCCGTGTGAGGTTTCAAAGGATGTTGCTAAGCCGAAACGAGAGAGCGAGTCAAAGAGTAACAAGCAGGAAATTAATCCATTAAAAAGATGAAACGGGATTTTTCCTACTCAAACCCTCCCTGTCCGCGATAAAGCTTAAGAGGTTTGTCAAGGTCAAGTCTCAGTACTGTAATATATGTATCCTGAACTCCGTGCGGCACATCTATGTAGACCAGTCCGGGCACATGGCTCCATGAGATCTTACCCACTATCTTATGACCGAGCGATGAGCCTTCCCCTACAACGGTGATACTCTTTACCTGGTTGTCAAGGCCTTTGACAACGATGTCACCCGACACCTTTCCGGGCAGGAAGAGGAAAAGCGACAGAGAATCCTTTGCAAGTGTCGATGGACCATAGTAATGCCCCTGCGGTAATCCTGCCACTGTTCCAAAGATTGCTTCACCATGCTTTGAGGTCCATTTACCCAGTTCAGCAAGTATATCGACCTGTTCGGGAGGTATTGTCCCGTCAGCCTTCGGACCGATATCAAGCAAAAGGTTACCTCCCATACTGATAACATCGGCAAAGATTGTTATTACCTCGTAGGGAGTCTTGTAGTTGCTGTCGCGCTTCAGGTAACCCCACGAATTATTCATGGTCATGCAGAGTTCCCAGAGGTCAGTGGTCGGACGGGTAATGGGAAAATTCTGTTCAGGAGTGGCATAATCGCCATACCCCGCCAGCCGGCCGTTGATAATGGTGCCGGGACTTTTTTCAAGGATCTTGTTTCGTATTTCCGGGGCACGCCACTCCCCGGCACTGTGTTCCCAGTCGCCGTCAAACCACATCAGATCAGGCATATATGCATTCATGAGCTCATCGATCTGGCCATGGCAGAATTGCAGGAACCTTTCCCATCTTTCCGGTTCTTCCTTTATATTGTATTTCGCCGAATCTGTCATGAAACCGGGGTAATCGGGGTGTGTCCAGTCGATAAGGGAAAAATAGAGTCCCGCCCTGAGACCGTTCCTGCGCAATTCTTCAATAAAGGGAGAAAGAACATCCCTGGCTGCCGGTGTCTTTTTCGTGATGCTCAGATCGTTCATCCTGGTATCCCATAAAGCAACTCCGTCGTGATGCTTTGAGGTAATAACAGAATACCTCGCACCGCTGGCCTTTATAAGTCCGGTCCAGTAAGCAGGATCATAGTGCGCAGCCGTAAAGCTGTCGAGCTGTTCCATATAATCACTGTGGCTTACCTCTTTGTTGAAAAAAGCCCATGATTCAGTTGTGTTGCCCGTGCTGTAAATACCCCAGTGAATGAATATCCCGAGCTTAGCATCGGCAAACCATTCCATTTTAGCATCATCCGGCACACCTGGTACTCCTGATCCGGTACTGCTCCTTCTGCATGAATAATGCACAAGAAGCAAAAAAGCACAGGCAACGATCGATAATCTGAAAAAAACTTTCATACTGTTATTGTTTATCGATCTAAAGTACAGAATTATTATGAATTAAGATGACATATAATCCCCTTATAGCAACAAGCCGGATGAATTGCGGACTTTGTCGGGTTTACCCCGGAAGGATAAATTTGTCAGATCAACGATAAACAGCAAGCACCACCTCGTCTTCACCGGGACCATACCGGTAAGCGTGAGTGTATTTAATAACGATCTTTTATTTTAAGGTTGCCCTGATCATTTTAAGGTTTGTTCCTAGACCGTCGAGGTAAATGAGAGTCCATGAAAGAGAGTTATCTGCGAACATCCGGTATAGACCTTTCTCTTCAATCCCCGCTGATTCTTCGAGATTGAAAATTGCAGGCGCGGCAGCGGCCAGCTCTTTACAGGCCGGGATATTTTCCATTTCCGTTATAACTGATCTCAGGCTCCTGGAAAGCCTTTCTCCCGCGCTTTCTTCTTCTGCCTTCAGCAAAATATTGGCTGCCCTTCCCCGGGCATCGGGCCTGGCCAGTGAACCTGCGTCTGACTCCCATCTCTCCGTTGTCAGTCCCTCTGAATTCAGTATTTTCTCCTGGTAATCGTTGATGATCTGCAATGCTTCATCAATTTTCAGGTTAAGCCCTGAATATCGGTTACCTCCCGGGATATCTGCAATCAGGGTTTCGGCATTATTATAGCTCTTAGAAAGAAAATAACTGTCGTCGATCCTGTTTTTGGAAACATTCAAGGCAAGCAATGCGGAAAAGACAGAAATGAAGACCAGGAGCATAAGGATAAATACAGTGTTGTAAATATTAAAATTCCTGATTTTTGAAGTTACGATCAGGTATACCGGAAGAAAGACCACATAGGGCAGGGGAAGGGATACGATCAGTAAAATACCGGCCCCGGGCCAGTGCATTATTTTGAAAAGCATTGAGGTGAACACGACCAGAGAAGTCAGGTATGTTACAATGTAAAGAGGAAGGTTGATCCGGCTTCCTTCAGCCTTATAATGGTTTGCCAGCGCAAGCGGCAGAAAAACAAGCACGAATGTTATAATGCCTGTGGATATCATTATCCCTGCTGCAGGCCAGTGATTTAGCTTGAATATCAGTCCCAGCAATACTACCAGGAGAGTTATTAGTCCGAGGATATAAATCTTTTGCTTCATGATAGGATGTTTTTAGAGTTTACCTGTTTGCCATCAGAGTGTTAAGTATATTTGCCTCGACTGACAGCAGGCTGTTTTTCAGTACTTCAAGCGTGTGCAGTCCAGACATAAGTGAAGGACTGGTATATTCTGAAAAATCAAATGGCAGAATTCCTGACGGGTCAGTGATGTTGAATTTTTCCACGCCGGGTAGTTCGGTGACAATACCGGATATTAAATTCCGGTAATCAAGAATAGCTTTATCAAGCTCCAGGCGATCAGGAGATCCCGGCTTAAGGAAACTGATCACCGGCCCCGGATGGAATGGCCTGGAGAGAATTCTGTACTGAATATCTGTCCCTGTTTCGCCCCGGAGAAGTTGATCCGTGGCGGCAGCAGGGAAACCGGGTGAGCCTTCTGCCTCTTTGACCATGTTAACCTGAATTGCGTCAACAAGCATAATAAGTTTGTTTGTGGCTGAATGAAGTTCTTCAATCTGCTTATTGTTAAGGGAATCCGTGTAGCTGATATCCAGCTGGTTGTTGTTGTTGAGTAAATGCCTGGATAGTACCTTTTGCTGTTCCTGATGCTGATAGAACCCTTCTTCGTACGAATACTGAAGATTCAGGTTAAGCAATGTTGCAGGAACCATTACTGCCAGGGTGCCGATAGCAATGTAGAGGTATGCGGAACTGATGTGTTCTTCATCTTTCCATGTGATCCATGTATACCAGGGAAATGCAATGAAGAAGATCAACGGGATTCCTGAAGCCATAAGGATCGATGCAAGGGGCCAGTGCATCATTTTAAAGAATAACCCGGCGGACAGGAATATTAATCCCAGGGCCCCGATTACATAAACAGGTCTTTTTTGTTTGTTTTCCTCATATCTGAACCTGTTCACCAGCAGGGAAGGTACAAAAAAGAATATGGCAAAAAAGGCTGCCAGCGTTAGTATGAGTCCTGCTGCCGGCCAGTGCTGGACTTTGAACAATGTGCCCATTATGAAGAAACCTCCTGCAAAAAACGCCGAAAGGAAAAGTACAAGTTTATTCCCGCTTCGCGTTTCTTTCCAGAGAACCCCAAGGGCTGATGGCATGAATACAAATGCCAGGATCAGGGCACCAAGTGTTAGCATGATGCCAGCTGCCGGCCAGTGCTGTATTTTGAACAGCGCTGCAAAACCTAAAAGTACTGTACCGGCAATACCGGAAATCTTCATTGTGTTTTTCATTTTTCTGTATTTAGTGTCAACTGCATAAAGTGTTTCTTCCTGGATCTCCTTCAGCCGCCTCAATCCCATTTTCTGCTTTACCTTTCTGTATGCCTCGATGAATGTGAGGCCGCTATCCATTTCAGATTCGATATCACAGCAGAGATGATCGATAAGCTCATCCGCAAGATGGGAGAATATTATCTCCTGCTTCCTGACGTCGCGGGTGATCCTGTCAATATGTTGCAGGGTCAGCTCAGGCATAGTTGAGTCCGGCTTGAGGTTCTGCTATCTTTTGCAACGATTCAATGAATTCCTTCAGTTCCCTTATCTTTTCTGCTGCAACAGAATGGCCTTTCGGAGTAAGTGAGTAATATACTCTCACCCTGTTGTTAAACACCTCCCTGGAGGTAACTACAGATTTATCCTTTTCGAGTTTATGAAGGATAGGGTAGAGGGCTCCATAGGTAAGTTTAATCTTGCCCCCGGTTATCTTTTCCACTCTCTGCGTTAATGCATATCCATGCATAGGCCCCTCTTCTTCAAGGAGTTTCAGTACTATGGTCTTAAGTGATCCGCTGTAAAGTTGGTTTGATATCATGGTTTATTTATATAAAAGTAACTTATATATAACAAAGATATAATATTATTATTTTATAATATGCAAAATTTTTATTTTTTTTCGGGCACTGTCCGATTAAAAGCAAAAGATTACCTCCAGTGAGCCACCCCCTTATTATCCCACAATTAGTTCCCTGTCATCCTTACCGGAGGGCAGCGGAATGAAGGATCTCGTCAATGAAGTACTGCGGCAGTCCGGGTTTCAGTTTGTTACATCGCATAATCGGAATGAAGAACCGGAACCGGCACAGACGGGCTTAGCGCCGATGTTTGGCATTTGTCCCCCGGAACGACCGGGGGTTATTCATATTAAGCTGTTGCAGAGCAGGATACCACGTTTGAGTACACAGAAAACCTATTTATCCCCTAATAATTCTCTGTGGTCCTCTGTTATCCCGATAGTATCGGTCCTCTGTGGCTCTCAGCGTTAGTTTTCTTTGTGATAAACTTCGCATACAGGAAATTAATTAATTCAGATAGAAATTCAGAATCTTCCAATAAACTCCAGGGTCACTTTATCGGTATGGATCGGAAGACTGCTTCTGAAATAGTTCTCATAATTAAGCCTGATCTCAGAATAGAATTGTCGCGGCTCGAAACCGAAGTTAACTCCCAGAGTGAGCCTGCTGGCATCTGCAACTTTGGTGAATACAGAATTACCTATCAGATCAAATCTTACAACAGGAGACACCATGTAAATTAATTTGCTCTCCCGCATGAAGTTATAATAGGAGTGAATGTAAAATCCGTCATCATATTGGTTTATTGATAATGTGTCGGTCCAGCTTCTCCTGATATATTCAGATTCGATGAAATAAGATCCGTTTGCATACCTGAGTTCTCCGCCGATCATGGCAAGTTTTTCCCTGTCAGGAGCTTCACCGTAATATAAGTTGCCGATTATCCTGATCCCTTTTTCAGGGCCGATAGTTAACCTGCCTGCCAGATTGGGTTTACTGATCCATTGCGGATTGTTATTTCCGGTCCCGTTTACTGCCCCTATAAGTACATTAACAGGTATCTGGCCGGGTATTTTATACTCTGCATAGAACCCGATATCACGCATGCCATCATTTATATATTTTGCTAAAAATGAGCGATTTGCGAAAATATTTTCGGCAGGATTACGCATATAATCTGAACTGAAGGGAATCTTTCTTTGTCCGAGATAGAATCCGAGATTATTGACCGGCGTAATCTTAACATAAGCATCAAGCATTTTCATCTGGCCTTCATCTGAAAGATCAATCTCAATCTTGTACGACATGTAATCATTGATCCTTCCCGTAGCGCCAAATCTCGCATTCCTTACCTCAAAGCGCATCAGGGAATTGTCAAGGTCATATTCAACTTTCGTTTTCAGTATACCGAATATATCAGGAAAATATCCGGAAATGTTTTCTGTAGGTTTCTGCGACAGGACATTAAAACATGTCAGGAATACCGATATAAAGGAGAGTTGAAGTATTTTTTTCATTTACGGGTGTTAACATTATTATTTTTGCATGAACGAGAATCTGATTAAATAATGAGCTATGAAGATTATTATCGGAACAGTTTTTGGCGAGAGAGAGAGCTTTTTTCTTCTCCGGCTGGCCTATGGGGTGGCTCCTGTTAGTGGATTTTATACCGGCCAATTAGTCTTAATAGCTTATACCAAAGCCAAAAGTATAATCATTACCATCCCTGTCGGCGTAGACATAATCAAAATCCTCGGCGTAACCAGGAACATCAGATGCATTTTTCGAAACGGCTTCCTGATCTTTTGGAATGGTAAACGGCAGTTTCCCGGTCGGATTAAAGCGGCCATAAATTATGTCAAACAGGGCTTCGCCCTTAACCCCGAAAGTAGCCAGAACAGCTGCAGCCCCAGGCTCAATTTCATTGATAATCCAAGGATTGCTAAAGTCTATTATTAAGATAGTTGGTAATGCTGATTCAATCTCCTTGATCCTTTTAACATCAATACCTGTGTTTTTATCGAGATTTACAGATACGCCTTCTTCTGCAGAGATTTCATAAGTATTCGGCATGGCCCATACAAGTGCAACGTCAGCTTCCGAAGGGTGATCGGTTACAGTTACAGATTTACCGGCTAATTCTTTGAAAGATCTGGTAGCAGTCTCGCTGCTGTTGCCGCTGAAAGCTTCAATATAGACTTTCTTATTATCTGCAAGTGGGAGAATGCCGGAATTACGCAGGAGTACTATTGATCTTTTATGAGCCTCATATGCGATTGCCTGTGATTCAGGGTCTTCGGCAATTTCCCGGGCAAGTTCAGGATCAACATATGGATTCTCAAATAAACCCAGGGCAAAGATTTCTTTGAGTAAAGATTTTACAGCCGGATTGAGATCTTCCTCTGAGAGTAAACCATTCTGAACAGCGCTGATTAGGGGAGAGGGATCATTAACATCTGAGAAAAGCGCTGACCCTGCGCCAACTGCCTTCGCATATCGTTCTTCCATAGATAATTCCTGAACCCCCCAGGCCATACCACCCAGTATTCCGCTATCAGTATTCACGTAACCGGTAAAGCCCATCTCTTTTGGAAGATCAGTAATAATTGCCTTATTGTATGCACCGGCAACCTCCTCAAAGGGCAGACCCTTAAGTTGAGGTACAGATAACGAGTTATTCGGGCGATTGTAATAACTCATAAGAGAACTTACACCGGCATCAAATGCAGCCTGAAATGGTGGGAGGTGATATTTATAGAGACTTCCTTCAGTAGGATAAACAGCCCACTGTCCAGCTTCGCCATGGGGATCAAGCCCTAGATGTACAGGGCCATCTCCGGGAAAATGTTTTATCGTATGCACAACAGACTCACTATTGATTACAGGTCCCTGAAAACCACGAACAAGAGCCCATGTATATTCAGCGCTCAGATCAGGACTTTCGCCAAATGTGCCGCTGATGCGACGCCATCTTGGTTCAGTGGCAACTTCGACCTGATAACCGTAAATTTTCCTGATCCCGGATGCTCTCCATTCTTTTCGTGCAATTTCTGCAAACTGCCGTATTAATGATGAGTCATTCGCTGCGGCCAGCCCAAGTTGCCCGGGCCACAGTGAAAACTGGCCGCTGGCCTCAGTGATTCCAAATTCTATCCGGCTTACGTGATTACGTGGATTTGAGGTAAATACAACAGGTATCCCCAGACGGGACTGTTCCGCAATCTCCTGATATTTGTTGTTTCGTACAGCCAGGGCGGAAGCAGGAATATTGTCGCGAATAACGAGATAACGAAGGTGTCGGTTATTTATATAATCGATCGTTGCGGGAAATGGATCTTCAGGCAGGTCTTCTGCAGAATCTCTGGAAGGTTCACTTCCAACAGCTCTGCCAGGCTCAGCTCCCGGAGCTCTGCCAGGGAAAGCACCGCCGCCGGGTACACCGCCCCCGCGCCTGCGTTCTGAAGTAATATGCATCAAACCTGCTCTTTCTTCAAGTGTCATCCTTGACAGCAGGTCCTCAGCCCGCTCTTCAGATGTTAATCGCCAGTCCTCATATGGATCGACTTCGCCGTTCTTGTTAAGATCCTTAAACTGAAGTCTGTTTTTTTCGATGACAGAAACTGACCTTGTCCCCAGCGCAGGTTGTTTCGATCCTTTTTCTCCGGCACATGAGGCCAGAAGAACAATAATCGAAAGACCAGCAATCAAGATGTTAAAGCTCTTTTTCATAAGTAGACTAATTACTGATTGTTAATTCTTTCTATAGCGAACATCAACATTGTAAAGTAGCCGTGGAACGCGGGGTTACTACATTTCTTCATAAAATCCGGAAAAACCTCGTTTTAGAATCAGTAAACCTCAAAATCATGTTCCCCTGATTTCAGTGAGATCCTGAAGATATCACCTTCGCTTCTGACTACTTTAATAGACCTGTTATTCAATATGTCCAGACCCCCCAGCTTTATCCCGTCGCCCTTAAGGTAGAGTACTGCGGTGCTGTTAGCTGGGACCGACACATGATATTTTACCATATCCTGAGATCTTTCCCATTTCGAGACAATCCTGCCGTATGGCCCCTCATGTTCAGCCTCAAAATGGTCAAGGCCTTCAACGAAATTGGGTTTCAGGATGACATTTTTGAATCCGGGTGCCTTTTCATCGGGGAAGATACCGCCGAGGGCCTTGTAATACCATGCGTTTATCTCCCCGAACATTATATGGTTCATCGATATGTCGCGGGCAGCGTCGATCGGCCAGTTCTCGTAGAAGGTTGTTGCACCGTTCACTATCCACCATCCCCACGACGGGAAAGTCTCCTGAGCCGCCACCCTGTAGGCCAGATCGGGGTAACCATTCTCACCGAGTGCATTCAGAATTGTTTTTGTCCCAAGCAGCCCGACATCAATATGTTCATTATCAGCAACTACTCTCGCAGCAAGGTTTTCAGCCACACGTGAGATAAATTCATCGGGCACCAGTCCCCAATGAAGCGCCGCGCTCAATTCAGTCTGAAGGCCTGTACCGTAAATGGCCTTCTCCGGGTCGAGGTATTTATCATTGAAGGCTTTTCTGATCTTCTCTGCAAGCGCGGAATACTTTTCAGCATCATCATATCTTCCCAGAAGTCTTGCTGTCTTTGCCAGGATTATGGCGTCAGTATAATAATATGCCGTTGATGTAAACTCTTTGGGTGTCCTCGATTTTACCGGTACCCAGTCACCCAGGCCCCAGTCGGTGATTCCGTCCGGACTTCTTGAGTCGATCTGATCGACATACCTTTTGATATTGTCATAACAATCTTCCAGTAATTTCGAATCGCCGTAAAACAACCATATATTCCATGGTATCAGTGCAATGGTGCTGGTCCAGTCGGGACCATTCGCCCAGTGGTAGCCCCATCCGCTTGTGGGTATTATTGCCGGCAGGACGCCGTTTGAAAGCTGTTCGTCGCGGTGGTCGGCCAGCCACTTTTCATAAATCGTAATGGCATCGTAGTTGTAAAGCCCGGTTTCGATATTGATATGTGCGTCACCTGTCCATCCGTTTTTTTCCCGTTGGGGGCAGTCGGTCGGATAACCGAACAGGTTTGAGAGATATGAGGCGTTTGATGCCAGCCATGTCCTGTTCAGAGTGTTGTTTGAAGAGTTTATTTTTCCTGCCGGAGGAACGTCGCTATGCATAAAGTATGCTTTTATGCTCTCTTGTGTGATATTAACCGGTTTATCAGCAACGACTTCCACATACTGAAATCCCTTGTAATTAAAGCGAGGCATGAAAACATCCTCTTTTTCCCCGCTGAGGACAAGAATATCGGTCTGGAAGGGATCGCTGTCGTCGGTGGGACGGTAATGGACATCTATGTTGGACAAGTCAGCATGTCCTTTCGTGTCGAGTCTTTCAGCATGTATAAGCCTGATCTGAGTGCCCGTCTCTCCCGAAACCCTGATTTTAATCACACCTGATATGTTCCTCCCAAAATCAAAGAGGTAGTTTTTATTGCTGAACTGAACCATTTCGGCGGCGGGGATCTCCTGCACGTTGCGTATGGGGTGCAGTACCTGTGCTGTGATATTTGCTGAAGGAGCTCCGGTGTTAAGTGAATTTCTCCATTTCGAGTCATCAAATCCCGGAGTATCCCAGCCCTGTTGTTCAAGCCGGGCATCGTAATGTTCAGCGGTGTAGATGCTGTTAAAGATTACCGGAGAAGAAGAGGTTTTCCAGTCATTGTCTGTACCAATAATCTCTTCGGTGCCATCTTCATATACGATCCTCAGGTCCATGCAGAATTTCGGCCGGGCACGCCAGGGAGCCTTATCGAAATACCACACGGCTGTAGATTGGTGGTTGTACCATCCGTTCCCAAGCAGTACCCCGATGGCATTTTCCCCCATCTGCAACTGACCGGTGACATCGTAGGTGACATAGAGAGTGCGGCGGTCGAACCGTGTGTACATGGGATCGAGACGATGATCTCCGGTTTTCCGGCCGTTTAAGCTGAGTTCATATAAACCTGCCACGGCTATGTATGACCTGGCAGACCTGACTTTTTTTTCAATATTGAATTCCTTCCTGAAATATGGAGCAGGCTTCAGATTGTAATCATACGTATCGGTTATCCAGTGACCCTTCCATGGGGCAATATGCATATAACCGGTCTCGAAGGCCGCGGTTTCTGACAGACTTGTCCAGCCCCCGTTTCTTTGCCGTATCCTGACGTTCCAGAAATACCTCGTAAATGGTTGAAGCGGAGGCCCTGAATAAACTGCCGGGATTGTTGAACTCTTTACTTTACCTGATTCCCAGACCTCGCCCCGGCCTGATGCTACCAGTGCGGAATCTGTTCCGACATGGATTTTATATGCAGATTGTCCGATGCCAGGAATCTCAGAGGTTATCTGCCATGTGAACCGGGGATTATCAGTATCTATCCCTCCGGGATTGACCATATATTCGCACCTTAGATTTTGTATATGAGTTACATTATCACCGGTGCATGAATATATGGTCACCAGAGAAATTGCAAAAATGATTCGTTTCATTTTACAAAGTCCAGCCGTTGCGGTACTCGTAGTGGAAGTAATTGTTTGCTTCGGGCAGGTTTGTGATCTTCATGTTTTCTCCGTCGTATTCAAGCGTGGTGTTTGAGCGCTGTGTCAGAACGGCGATGTTTGTCAGCAGCATTATCTCATTGACTTTAGCTGCCCATGAGAAGTCGTTAGCTGATTTTTTGCCCTGTTGTATGGAGCTGATCCAGTCCTCAAAATTATTACCTGTTCTCTCCAGCCATGGTTCGGGACCCGTGAAACCGGTATCTGCCGGCACCAGTGACGGCATAACGGCATTTCCGCCCATCATTATTCCCTTATCGCCATAGAATACTGTTCCCACGCGGCGTCCGGGTTCGAGCTTAGCCGGTCTTTCCGGCAGAAGACCTCCGTCGCACCATTTGACCCTAACCGGTGGCATATACCCGATGCCGGGTTCAAACCGTTCAGGGAACTCATAGGTCACTGTCTGGGCAAGAGGCAGATATTCATTATTGTAAGGAGTGGAAGTAGCCTGGATGGTTTTAGGCCAGCCAAGGTTGAGGGCCCAAAGGGGAGCATCGTATATATGGGCTCCCATGTCGCCCATGGCGCCTGTTCCATAGTCCCACAGGCCGCGCCATACGAAGTGGCAGACCTCGGGATTGTAAGGTTTCTCAGGGGCTGGACCCAGCCATACATCCCAGTTCAGGTTTTTGGGTACTCTTACTCCTGCAGGTCTCTGTATATCTCCCTGCGGCCAGAATCCCACAGGGCGGTCGGTCCACATGTGTACCTCCCTGATATTACCTACAACACCGGCGCGAACCCACTCAACGACCCTTCGTGTAGCTTCGCTGGCATGTCCCTGATTCCCCATCTGTGAAACGACATCATACTCCTTTGCAAGCTCGGCAAGCTTACGACATTCGTAAATGGTCTTTGCCATGGGCTTTTCAACATAAACATGTTTCTTCTGCCTCATAAATGCAGCAGCTATTGGAGCATGGTTATGGTCGGTTGTTGCTACCATTACAGCATCGATGGATGGTTCTTTATCCAGCATCTCGCGCCAGTCGGAATAGACTTTGGCTTTCGGATACCTTGCGAACACATATCCTGCATAGTCTGAGTCAACATCACATAAAGCATAGATATTGGCAAGCCTCACCGGTTGCCTCTGCTGCTGACCACCTCCTGCCGCCTGAGGGGGCCTTGCCTGCTGCCCTGCTGCAGGAGCCCTTTGCTGCACCTGTGCGGCACGCGCGGCAGCTGCCTGCTGCTGAGCTTCAATCTGCCCCCGGCTGAGAGCCTGACCGGTCCTTGTCCGCTGCGGCCTGTTGACCTGTACCTCCGGGTCACATAAATTACTCAGGTTACCTGCTCCCTGTGCTCCTATACCGATACCGGCAACATTCACCATATCGCTGGGCGCCTTGCGCCCGCTTCCGGCAATCACATGCCTCGGGACAATAGTGAATGCAGCTGAAGCAGCTCCTACCGTACCAATGAATTTTCGTCTTGAAAGGTTTCTGGGGTTATTGTTTTTCATCATTCAGGATTTAATGGTTAATATCAGGATAAAGGTATAAAAATACTTTTACGGTAAGCAATGCAAAAGAGCTTTCAGTTCCCCTGACAGCTGAAAAGGTATCTCAGATTTGAATAGAAGTAATTACCCACAATCCAGCTACGGTATTTCTCTGGTAAAGGAATGTTGTCAATATCCTCAGCATTCTGGCCGGCATCTTTTATCTCTCTGACAATACGTTCCAGTTCCTCAATATAGTCTGCCATTGATCTTATCATTTCCGTACCTCCGGGATCTCCGTGTCCGGGCACAATAATGAGGGGTTTCATTATCTCCAGTTCAGCCAGCCTTTCTTTAAGTTCTTCGGTATACCCATAACCCAGATAAGGATGAGCCTCGTTGAACAGAAGATCGCCTGCAAACAATATTTTTTCTTCCGGAAGATACATTATCAGGTCGCTCTCCGTATGACCCTTTCCCTTGTCGACCAGAACGACCTTCAGCCTGCTGCCGTCGAGCCTCATTTCCTCAAAGATGTATGTGTCGGGCACCCTGGTCCTGATTTTAATATGGCTTTCCGCCAGCTCCTCAAAATAGGGCTTCATCAGTTTTATTGTCATGTAAAAGGCTGAAGATGTGTCTCCTTTAATTGCACTTTCCAGCGAGTCGTAGTATTCAACCTGTTTGGGTGCATAGATCCTTTCCGCAGCAATAGCCTTCGGTTCCTCTTCTGCAATCAGCTCTGCAGTCCGCTTGGTTGATATTATTCTCACATCGGGCGGAAATACCTGGTTGCCCCTGATATGGTCGTTGTCAAAGTGGCTGTTAATAACATATTTAACAGGAGACAGTTTCAATTCCCCTACAAGCCTTAACATCTCTTCTGCCGCATCAGGCGACAGAAACGTATCGAAAATTATTGTTGCCTCTCCGTTATCCACTATTCCGGAGTTGCCAATAGCCCTTCCGCCGGGTTTATGGATACATGCATATACGCCTTCGGCAAGCATTATTACATGGAAATTTTCAGGTGAATAATCATTATTGCGCTTTTCACTGCATCCACAGATCAGAGCTATGAGCAACAGCGGCAATATTCCTGCTTTCATTATTTCTTCTGTTATGGTTGAATTTCTTTTTCACGAGTCGCACAAAGGATCACTCTAATGAACCATAAAGTCAACAATTTAAAAAGTAATCATATTTTACCAAATTTAAACCATAATCATTTTAAAAGCAATAATTTATGAGGGATATTCAGGTTCCGGGGTATTAAATTTCAATCACTGCATAATCAAAGTACCCGGCAAACCTTATTGTAACAGTCCCTTTCAGGCTCGCCGCGTTTCTGAAGTGAATTGGCGGGTATATTATCCCAGGGGAGAGGATTTTTTGTGGTGTAAAGATGAAAAAGGTCATTACACATCAGGGCATTTATATTTTGTTTAAACTCACTTTCTCAATTAAACAACTATTTACTTTAAATGTTTTTTGGCGCATAACTTATTTCAGTCACGGGCACGGATAATTGTTCCCTCCGTGGCCCTCTGTGTCCTTCCTCTGTGCTTCTCTGTGTAAACTGTAAAAAAGAGCAGGAACTTACACTGAGAACCACGGAGATTTTACACGGAGAACAACAGAGAGGATCTTCCCGGGAGATGTAATCTACATCATGCCGGCTTCACCTTCCTGTACAGCCTGTTTGTGACGGAATCGGGATTTTCGTGATGATAGATATAGGTCGGGTCGTTGATCTCCGCCATGGGGATCATTCTTTTCCGGGCCCTTTTGTAGAGGTCAAAATCCGAGCCCAGGGTGATCTCATTGAATCCGCCGAGAGATAAGAGGGTCTCTCTTTCAAATACGAAGGTCCCGCCAATCATGCAGTCCCTGAGATGTACTCTTGCTGACGGATCATCTTTATCCGGGACATACTGGTTACCGATAATTTCTGCTCCTCCATACAGGAATCTGATGTCAGGATTCTCAAGCAGGTACCTTTTCCTGATTTCTAAATGGGAGGGATGATATTCATCGTCAGAATCGAGAAATGTTATGAATTTTCCGCCGGAAGCCCTTATACCCTGGTTTCGCGAAGAGATCCATCCGCTGTGAGGCTTCTGCAGATATTTAATCTGCGGGTACGACTCTATATATTGGATTACCTGTTTATGAGTATCATCCCCGCTGCCGTCATTAACGATGATCGCCTCCCACTCTTTTTCCGTCTGCCGGATAAGTGACTCCAGTGCTCTCTTCAGGAGCCCAGCCCTGTTGAAAGTTGCGATAACCACTGAAAAGAAGGGCTGTTTAGCCACCGGCTCCGGATTGGTATAGATTTTCATTTTACAAAGGAAGGATCCTGCTGTAACACCCCTTTCTGCAGTTCGATCTGCGACTGCGGTATAGGCCAGTAGTCACTCTTCACGGGATCATAAATTGCTCCCCTCATGGTTTGTCTGAATGTCAGGTCGCGTGCAATGAAATCATTCAGTACCTCACTATCGATGTCCCACCTTCTGAGATCAAAGAAGCGGTGTCCTTCAGTGGCAAATTCAAGCCTTATCTCCATTCTTACGGCTTTCCTGGCTTCAGTTTGTGAGGTGAATGCAGCATGACCGGGAGGGTAAGGTTCAATTTTGTAGTTGGCAGCAGTCCTGGTCCAGTCAACGACAGGGTCAGATCCCAGATCGGAATAGCTCAGGCAGAGACCCATTACCGGGGTGCTGTTTTTAGCCCTGTCCCTGATCTGGTTAACAATGTTCCTTGCAAGATCCAGGTCTCCATCTTCAACAGCAACTTCGGCTCTCCAGAGCAGGATATTGGCAAGACGGTACATCCTGTAATTTTTGCCGTTATAGAAGCCTCTCGAGTAAAGGTTTAGGCTTTGTTCCGACTTGAAGTGCATATACTTTTTGGTCATGTATGGTCCACCGTTGGATTGCTCACGGATCCAGTCATAACCGGGATGTATTCCCCATCCAAGGAAGTCAACTCCACGGCGGGCAATAGTCCAGTCAACACGTGTATCGAGGAGATGATCGGTAGGGATGAATGTTGTTTTACTGGAGATACCCATATCGTTAGCCAGGGGCTCCCGCTCGTCAATCTCCAGCACAGGCAGTCCGTCGGGTGTGACCTGGAATGCTTCGAAAAGGCACTGTGACGGCTGAAAGAAGCCCCAGCCGCCGCATGCTGAGCCGACCGGCCCTTTCTGATGGAACACGGCACCTGAGATCATCATTGATGTATGGGCTGTCGGTGTTGTTGAGGCCTGTAATTCAAAGATGGATTCGCTGTTGTTCTCATGTGTCATGTCGTAATTGTCGTAGAAATGACCGGCAAGTAAAAATCCGCCGTTATTGATGATATCGTCCAGCAGTACCTTTGCCTGGTCAAACTCCTTCTGATACATATGAGCATGGGCTTTTACTGCCATGGCGGCATATTTATCAGCACGTCCCGGTTCTCCGGAGAAATTTGCAGGCAGATTTTCTATTGCAAACTGAAGGTCCTCTTCGATCTTGTCCCATGCCGGATCGGGATTCGGGACCTCTTCCGGAAGAACCGGAGCAAGCTCTTTAAGGGTTTTTATATAAGGGATATGCTCAAATACCTTGTTTGCCTGGAAATGGAACCAGGCTCTGAGGAATTTGGCTTCAGCTTCGACCTGTAAAGCTCTTTTTGCAGGCAGGGGTGTTTTGCCCTCCTGTGCCATATCCAGGAACTCAATTACGGAATTTGCACGGGCTACACCCTCGTAGCAATCGGTCCATCTCTGAACGAAATAGGAGCAAATGGCAATGCATCTGTAAGTTTCAAGCGGACTCATCGGCGATGAATCACCTGCGACAGTGCCTTTATAGCAATCATCAGATGTTACACTTCCATATACCCAGTCAGTTCCAAGGGCTCCGCCGAACATATATCTGCCCTTTAACCCAGCATAAGCTCCGGTAAGAATTGATTCTATACCGTCAGGAGTCGTCATAACCGATCCTGCCCCAACCCCAATGGGTTCTTTTTTAAGGAACTCTTCGCTGCATGAAGAGAATGCCAGCAGGCTCACGAAAACCGTGATACAGGTCAATGCCCTGATAAAAGATCTCATATCCATTTTAAATTATAACTGCAGAAGAATATAGGTAATAAAGGTAATAAAACTTCAGTTAAAGAGCAAATAAGCAGGGGATTTTCGTACCTTTACAGCATGTTCGGGGACCGCACACTACCGGCAGATTTTTCAGACTTCATGAAGAAAAGTGCCCTCATCCTGTTTCTTTTTCTGGCGTGTACAGCTGTTTATGCGCAGGATCATGGTCGCGGCAGGGACTTCAGGACAGGAGTATATGCATATGGCGGGTGGAACCTGCCGGTAAGGCTGACCACAAAATACATCACCGAGGAGACAAGCCCGTGGCATGGGCGTCAGTTGTGGTCGGGCGGAGCACATCTGTCATTTATGGTCTCTGAATTTTACAGGCTGGAAATTGCCGCGCGCTATTCATGGCATAAGATCGGATTCGAATTATCACCGCCGATATATCCGGGAAAGACCATCTACACCGAAACCTTCGAACTTGTATCTGTTCCCGTTACTTTTAAAAGATACCTCACAGGCAGCTTTTCAATAAGCGCCGGTACCATGGTCGATTTTGCATTCAACGGTAAACCCTTGTGGGTCGATCCCCAGTCGGGATTCGGTCTTACCCTGGGCGCCGGAAAAGAGTACCGGGTAAAGGACTTTGTGGTCGACTTTTCACCTGCGGCGGAACTACATTCAGTAATCCCCTTTGCTGAGGAAGAATTCCAGCAGAGGTTGCTGGTGATCGCACTGAGAATCGGGATAAGCTATAGCCCTGGTCCAAGGGTGAAACCTTTGAAAACAGAGGATAATCTGAATGTTAAACCAGGCCCCGAATTATAAAAAATATGAATCAGAGAATAATAATATTATTCCTTATCATGGCGGCCGGGTTCTTTTCGCGGTGTGAAAAATACAGCTCGGTTAAGATTATTGATGAAAACTTCATGAAAGCACTTATTGAAAGGGGAATTGATAAGGACAATGACGGGACCATCAGTTTCAGTGAAGCTGCTGAGGTAAAGGAATTGAACGTTTACCGCTGCAACATTTTTGACATGACGGGTATTGAATGGTTCATCAACCTCGAAACATTGCGGTGCGGCTATAATGATTTTACAGAGCTGGATGTCTCACAGAACAAAGCCTTAGAATATCTCGATATTGCCCATAACAAGGTATCTGCTCTGGATGTTTCCAAAAACATCAACCTTGAGGCTCTCATCACAATGTATAATCCGCTTTCTTCGCTGGACCTTTCAAAGAATAGCGCACTGACATACCTGAATACTGAGGCAAATCAGATAATTAACCTTGATATTTCAAACAACGTATTGCTGAAGGAAGTCAATTGCTGGGGAAACGGGTTAATAAAACTGGATGTATCGAAAAACACGGCGCTGGAAAGACTTAATTGCAATGGCAATAAGCTTGTAACGCTTGATCTTTCGCATAATAGTGCCCTGAAGACTCTCCAGTGCCAGTACAACGAAATTACATCGCTTGATCTCACAAACAACCCCGGGCTGACAGGACTAAACTGCGCCGACAACAAATTATCATCCATCGATATTGACGGTTGCGAAATTCTTGATGGTCTCTTCTGCTGGGCTAATGAGCTCACAGTTCTTGATATTTCAAACAAGCCATTTTTAAATAGGCTCAATTGCGAGAGAAACCAGATCACCTCCCTTGATCTCTCGGCAGATACGTCCCTTTGGGAACTTAAATGCCAGGTAAATAAGCTATCCGATCTTGATATTACAACCTGCAAATCACTGAAGCGTCTTGATTGTTACGATAACCACCTGACCAGCCTTAATACATCAAATAATCCTGAATTGGAGTATCTATCCTGTGGGTATAACCAGATAATAACGCTCGATATTTCCGGTAATACCAGAATAGGTTTTCTGGGTATCGATCATATGCCATCCCTGACAATGGTTTGCGTATGGGTAACACCTTTCCCAAGCATGTTGTGGACAGAAGGAAGTCCAAATTATTATTTCACAACTGATTGCAGTAAATGAGATGAGGATGGCAGGACTTATAACATATAAAAAAGCATTATTCGGAAAGCCGGTCTTCATGATCACAGGTATTTTACTGCTATTGACCCTGGCCTGTGAGAAGAATCCTGAAAGGGCAGGACTTACAGACATCGACGGGAATGTATATGACACTGTGGTTATCGGCACCCAGGTCTGGATGGCTGAGAATCTGAGGACCACCAGGCTGAATGACGGAACGAAGATCCCGCTTGTTGAGTCGGATACCGCCTGGAGTAACCTGGAAACACCCGGTTACTGCTGGTACGGTAATTATGAGGCATTCTTCAGCCTGAACCATTACGGGGCTTTATATAACTTCCACGCAGTAAATTCAGGAAAGCTTTGTCCTGTTGGCTGGCATGTCCCCTCCACAGATGAGTGGTATGTCCTTAAAAACAATCTCGGTTATGAAACAGCGGGGGGTAGTATGAAAGAGACCGGAACCAGGAACTGGCTCTCTCCCAACACAGGAGCAACAAATGAGTCGGGTTTCAACGCCCTTCCGGGAGGATTCCGAAATAACTATTACAGGCATTTCCAGCGATTCAGAGTTTCGGGCTATTTCTGGCATTCCGGAAGGTCCGATGCAATGGGGGTAAGCTACAATTGGGTCGATATGACACATTATTCAATGAGCTATTATGACGGGCTTTCTGTCAGGTGCATTAAGGACTGAAAGGTCGTGCCGGTTCGACCCACTTGCTTTTTAGAGTTTGAAGTGCCTAAATTGCCTAGAGTGCCTAGAGTGACTAGAGTTAGCAGTAGTATCGTAATTTATCAGGTATGTTAAGCTGCGTGGCAGCGGTATGTCTATAGTACCGTGATTCATAAGAATTGTTATGAGCTGCGTAGCTGCGGCATGTATGGAGGGATTGGCGGATGAAGAAGGAATAAAGCCGGAGAAGGGGTTGGAGCGAGGCAGTGATGATGTACTTAAAATCTTTCATTTTTGCTGGTTAAGTGCCATTTCCCGCAGATGTTGCACTGGTATACGTGTATCTGTCTGGTTACGCGGGTTTCGTTAATATGCCGTATCATGGCCTGAGCCTCTTCAGGGGAGTTATAGATGGTCTTCCTGCACGCGGGTTTTACCGGTTCGATCTTTTGGTTTTTTAAAACTTTATATGCCATGACTCATTCCGGCGGATTCAGATCCGAAAGTTATGGAAGATTTTTAAAAGATCAACATGCCGCTCCAACGGAGCTCTGCCTGGTTACCAATGTGTCGGTTTCTACAAGCATGCCGTCCCCAAGGGACTCAGAACACCCAATTCTATAAGCTTTTCTTAATACCCCTGACAAAATCACAACAATAATACCAACAAATTCATTAGTATCATAGCTTTGCCATTTTTGCAGTTCCGGCATTTTTAGGGTATCTCAGGAGCTGCGTGGCAGCGGTATGTATGCTCCCTGTCAGGCTCTATCAAGGAAAAAGTCATTACGAATCCTGTTTAAAAGGACGAACCAATCTGCATCTTGAAGTCTGAATACTATTTCTTGCAGATTATCGAAGATGTTTATGCAGATTTCCGCAGAATCTGGCCGGTCCTCTGCGCCCTGCCTTAATAAGACTGAAGACGGAAGACCGAAGTCGGAACTGTGTCACTTCGTTCCTTGTCTGCGCTCTGCGCCTTTCATTCGCATACTGCCACAACGAACACACCATTGCCCCTTATCACCTTTGACCATACCGTCAGTCCGGCCCTGTCGGTAAACCATGTTAGTCCGCCCCTCAGCATATAGTTCCTGAAATTGCGGTAATGGTCGCCCCGGGCAATACGCTCTATTCCGAAAGCAACTGATCCGGAAAAGCTTCGGGGTAAAGGGCAGTTATAATCGGCGATTACGACCTTCCGGGCGATCCGCTTCATCTCAATCAGGATATTCACGGCAAGATCCTCGCTGAACTGGTGTATGGCCATTGATGTGACAGCAATATCAAACTCATTTTTCTTGTATATCGAAAGATGTGAAGCATCGAGCACCCTGAAGTCCAAATTTTTTATGCCTTTTTTGTCTGCCCTGTCTTCAGCGAAGGATATTAGCTTTTCATCCAGGTCTATTCCTGTTACATGGCCGGCCCTTTTAGCCAGTTCCATGGCCAGTGTTCCTGGTCCGCAGGCAATATCGATAACCGTGTCCGGCCCGGATATCTCTTCTGCAACCCTCTTCCTTGGTCCTGAAAGCAGGGGATCGATAAGAAGGTTGTAAGTAAGTGCTTTAATATTCAATTACATTATAACTAATTGATCCCATTACGAACTTCCCGTAGCAAAAGTCGCCTGAAGGGTATTTGTAAATTAAATCGGCTGATGATGCCAGGCGATGTCCGTTAATCTCCCTGTATCCGTAGAGTGGAGTTTCCCATCTTACCTGCGATAATTTGCCTCCTTCCTCAAGAGCCCAGCGATCGTCGGAAACGAAATTGACAAGAGCGCCTTCATCATTGAAGTGCAGCCAGGCAGTGATCCTTATTCCATTATTGGCAAAGGCAGCTTTCACCACATTGCCCTCAGTTTCGAGCCATTCAATCCGGTCATCAATAAGCGAGCCCGGTGCCATACAACACATGTCATTAAAGAATGTCACTGTCTCGGCAACGTTCATCTTTTCTCCGTCCTGGTATTGTACCTTTACAAGCGACAGAAGTCTGATATCCATATAAGCAACACCGTTCTTAAAAGCATGGTACCCGGCAACAGGCAGTCCTTTCATCCGGGCCTTCATGAAGAAGAGCCTCCGGGCAGTATCCTGGAAATTGTATTGTTCCGTCGTAAAGTTCATCCAGGGAGAATCTTCCGCTGAACGTATCTGTCCGGTAAAGGTGATCTTCATGTTTCTGACAACCGGATTACCCAGTGCGCCGGTGTAACGGATATACCTCTGCACCGGTCCGGGTAGTGAGGCAATACTCTCTTCGGTTAAAATTTCGGGGCGAACCGGGGCTGGGTGACTGAGAGCGGCCTTCACATCAGACAGGTACCTGCCCCTGAAAATGAGTGCCGCAATAACTGCAACTGATATGATAACGGTTACAAAAATTATTAAACCTGCAAGGATTTTCATGGGGATATAATTATTGAATGTTTTTACTGATGTTTAACTTCAAGGGCTATGTATTATTACACGACTGGGCTCTTAAACGATAATCCGGCAGAAATCCCTGACATGTAGCCTTTTAATACCTTTAAATATTGTTGTGTCATCATAAGTAGTTAATTGAGTTCCAAGAGGTTTTTCCGGCATGGGATTATTAATTAAAACTCATAAAAGTAATCAGAATATTTATTGGTCATGCGTGTTCCCGTTTTCATCCCCCAAAACTGCCCGTTCGTTCTCTTTTTTTTGTTTCGGCGATCAGGCCGCAGTACTTTTGCCCATGGCTTAACCTCAATAAAGAATACATAAACAAAAAATAAATGGACCACGTAGTGTATACAGATGTGAACCCCCGGGAAAATAAACAATCCGGCAATTAAGAATCAATAATAATCATGAAACCTTCATGGATTTTTATAGGCAAACACAGTAGTATAATAATTAACAACATGGAGGTTTTCCCGATAAATCGGGACGACTTGTCCCGCCTCAGGCGGGAGGCTATCATACCATTAAAATAAATAAATTATTATATGATGAAAATATATTATAAGCTAAGTCTCTACTTAATTATCACATTCGGAATAAGCTGGTCAATTGCCATAACCTATTCATTTGCAAGCGATAATACAGGACCTTTTTCAATCGGCTTCTTCTTAATGGCCCTTGCCTTTATGTTCACTCCGATGCTCAGTGTCATTATCGTAGAAAAAATTTTCCTGAAGAGCAAACTTACAAGTGTTTACGCTCTAAATTTCAGGTGGAACCGGTGGTGGTGGATCGCATGGTTATCACCCCTTGCAATCTCACTGGCTGCATTTGTGACAGGCCTAATCATCCCCGGAGTAAAATTCACTCCTGAGATGGAGGGAATGTTTGATAAATTCCAGAATATTCTCACTCCGGAGCAGATGGAGCAGATGCGGAATACGCCATTACCGGTACATCCTTTTTTTCTTTCCATAGTGCAGGGACTTATTGCCGGAATTACGATCAATGCATTAGCCGGTTTTGGGGAAGAACTTGGATGGCGTGGCCTGATGCTAAAAGAGCTTTCTCACCTCGGATTCTGGAAGATGTCATGGATCATTGGCCTGGTCTGGGGTGTATGGCATACACCGATCATATTGATGGGTCATAACTATCCTGATCATCCGATGGCCGGTGTGGCTATGATGATTCTCTTTTGTATACTTTTCTCCCCTTTCTTTACACTGGTGACGATAAGAAGCGGATCGGTAATAGCTGCAGCCCTGCTCCATGGGAGTTTTAATGCCCTTGGAGGGACTTCAGTGATGCTCCTGAAAGGAGGCAACGACCTGCTGATTGGCACTTCCGGCCTGGCAGGAATGATGGTACTGCTAGTGCTGAATCTTGTTATCTGGAGGCTATCACCAGCAAAACCGGTAAGATAAGAATGGCTGGAAAACAACAGGAGGAAAAAAGATGAGTTACTTTAAGATTTTAGGTATTACATTCGGATTGGCCGCAATGCTAAAACCGTTTTATATGCACCTGATCCCCTGGGATGAAAATAAATTCATTGCCAAAGCTTACACACAAAAACGCCCGAAATGGATTGTCCCGGTTGCCATTGCGGGCTTGCTTCTGGTTGCCTTCACATGGTATAAAGAATTTAGCACCGATGTGCCATGGTCAATTGTGATTACCATTATTTTTTCACTCACCGCTATCAAAGCTCTGATGTTCATTTTCGAGTATAAGAAGTTTCAAAAGTGGGTAGCCACTATGCTGGCGGAGAAGCAGGGGAGAAAAATTGTATTGATAGATATTGTTGCGGGATTATTTGGATTAATTGTCATTGTTGCATCCCTGTTGGTCTACTAGCAAGACATATTTATTATGATAAAAACAACAAAAAGGCACAGATTAAAACTTATGACGAAATTGGACACGAGAATCCGGAAGAAATTAAGGAAGATGTTTTGAATTTTTTTAAAGAACACCTAAATTGAGACTTTATGTCATGGTTCAGATTAATTGAAATCCCGAAAATTCTTTATATGACGAATGAACACTAAACGAAACAGCAGAGAGATATTTAAATGGCATATAGGGCTGAATCCCGAACAAATCAGGTACGAACAGCTTAAGGGAGCAAGGATGTCGGTATATTTCCGATGGGCTTTTATCTTTTTGGTTACGACTTTGCTGCTTGTTCAGCTATCACTGGGGTACAGGAAAGAATCGCTTCATGCGTTTGTGCTAATATTAGTATATTTCCTTTCAAATTCCGGTTTGTGGTATGCTGCCATTAAGCAATATAACCCGAGATATTTGGGCTTCCTGAGCGCTGTTCTCGATGTAGGGGTGGTATGTACCCACCTGTTCATACTTACCTCAGGTCATGATCAACTGGCAAGTGTGTCTGCGGCAACAATCTTCCTTATACCAGTATTATTTCTTCTGTATACATTCAGGCTTGACAGGGATCTGATGGTTTTTCTGATTGTGATCGCCATGGCAGGCTTAAGTGTGGTATACTTCATTAATTATGTCCGGGCGCCTGAGATCTATTCACAAAGCCTTTCAACCTCTCCCGTGTCACATATCTTTAAAACAGCCTATATCATCTTTATCGGGGTGCTGTGCATCTATCTCCAGCATTTTATGATCCACTTCATTTACAAACAACTTAAAATAGCCAACGAGAAAGCTGAAACTGACTTGCAGATAAGGATGGAGGAGGAGAAAAATAATCATGCTCTCAAACTGATTGAACAGGAACGAAACCTGAACAAAAGGCTTGAAAATGAAGTAAGGGAAAGGACCCGTGAGCTGACTGAGGCAAACACACGCCTGATAGAACTGCAGAAGGCAAACCTGCAGTCGCAGTTTGAGGTTCTGAAGCAACAGGTAAATCCTCACTTTCTTTTTAACAGTTTAAATGTCCTGGCCTCTCTGATTAAGATTGCTCCCGACCTGGCAGAATCCTTTACCGAAAAGCTGTCGAAGGTTTACAGGTACGTTCTTGAGAACAAGGAAAAAGACATGGTATCCTTAAGAACTGAACTCGACTTTATTAATTCCTATATATTCCTTCTTAACATTAGGTTTACCGATAAAATATCCATGAATATCTCTGTTGATGATGCTAAACAGGAAATGATGATTTTGCCAATGGCATTACAGATCCTTATCGAGAATGCGATTAAGCACAATACATTCTCCAAAACACATCCATTGCATATCGACATAAGTGTTGATAAGATGGATTTCCTGATAGTCAAAAATAACATCCGGCTTCGGGAGACTCAAACCCATTCAACAGGTATCGGCCTGAAAAATGTTTTGAACAGGTATAAACTGATATCAGACAAAGAGCCTGTTTTTAAAAGAACAGAAACAGAGTATATTGCACAAATACCCCTGATAATGTTGGATTAATGTGATAATTGGAGATTAAGGCAGGAGAATTTTAAAAACATCATGACATGAAAGTAGTAATTATTGAAGATGAACCATATGCAGCCCTGAGATTAAAGAAATTGATCCAGGACTGTGACAACGAAATAGAAGTGATAGCTGAGTTGGAGACGGTCGAGGAGTCAGTAAAATGGTTCAGGTCCAACAAGGAGCCGGATCTTATTTTTCTTGATATTCATCTTGAGGATGACCTTAGCTTTGCGATATTCAAGAAAGTTAACATCTCCTGTCCAATTATATTCACCACGGCATTTGATGAATATGCCATTAAAGCCTTCAAGCTTAAAAGTATAGACTACCTGCTCAAGCCAATTGTACAGGAAGAGCTGATTGCCGCTATTAAAAAATACCGGGATTTGACCGGGCAAACGAGAAGCATAAATGATCTCAAATCGCTTTATCGTCTGATGACAGATAAGACCCCTGAATACCGGGAAAGGTTTTCTGTCAGTTTTGGAGCAAAAATAAAAACCATACCGGTTGACCAGATAGCGTATTTCGTCAGCGAAGAGGGACTTACATTTGCGTATCTGATTAATAAAGGCTCTTACCCTGTCGATCTGAGTCTGGACAGGCTGGTTAATGAACTTGATCCGAAAAAGTTCTTCAGGATAAACAGGAAAATACTACTGGGGATACATGGCATTGCTGATATTCACGTATACCCGAAAAGCCGCCTGAAGCTTGATCTTAATCCGAAATTTCACGAGGAGGTTTTTGTCAGTCTTGACAAAGTAACAAGCTTCAAGAAGTGGCTAGACCGTTAGGTTCACAATTACATAGCCAGGCCTCTCCTGTATTCAAAGGCTGATTTCAGTCATTCATCCACAAAAACTTTCAACACTGATACGCTCACATTAGTTTTGGGTATTAATTGATAAATATCCAAAATAAAATTGAGTATTAATGAGAACCTTATTTATTTCAACGATTGTTGTCATTTTCCTTTTCCTTTTCATGATATCATCTGTATTACAATCACAGGAATTGACTCAGACCATAAGAGGACGTGTACTCGATGCATACACGGAACAGCCTCTTCCCGGTGTTACAATTATTATCGAGGGTTCAGATCCTCTGAAAGGGACATCAACAGATGCAGACGGTTTTTTCCGGTTCGACAACCTTCCTCTGGGAAGGATTAGCATAAAAGCAAGTTTCATAGGATACAAACCTGCGGTTTTGACTAACATGCTTCTGATCTCAGGCCGTGAGCTTGTTATTGATGTCAGGCTCGAGGAGCAGGTATTCTCACTGGAGGATGTCATTATACGCCCCGATCCACGTAAGGATCAGCCAACAAATGAAATGGCAATTGTAAGCGCCCGGTCATTTACAATCGATGAAACTGAAAGGTATGCAGGCAGTCTGGGCGATCCATCGCGCATGGCAACCAATTTTGCAGGTGTTTCTTCAGTCTCAGACCAGCGCAACGATATAGTCATCCGTGGCAACTCTCCTCTTGGTCTGCTCTGGCGTCTGGAGGGGGTAGAGATCCCTAATCCCAACCACTTCGGTTCGCTTGGTTCAACGGGTGGCCCTATTAGCATGCTAAACAATAATCTGCTTGCCAATTCTGATTTCTTTACCTCGGCGTTTCCCGCTGAATACGGTAACGCACTTTCGGGGGCATTTGATCTTAGAATGCGCAACGGGAACAATCAGAGTAATGAATTCCTGGGCCAAATTGGATTTAATGGATTCGAACTGGGGGCTGAAGGTCCCCTCCCGGGTAACAGTAAGGCCTCTTACCTGATCAATTTCCGGTATAGTACACTTGAGCTTCTGCATGCCCTGGGCATGAGCTTTGGCACCGGTGCAGCCATTCCAAAATATAAGGATATATCCCTGAAACTAAATATCCCTCTTAATAAGGGCCGGATCTCGATGTTTGCACTGGGTGGTGATAACAGTATTGCCATGCTCGACAGTGAAGGTGATGATGCGCAGTATGGCTTCTCGGGGACAGATCTCTATTATGATAACAAAATGGGTGTTGCCGGCCTAAACTATGTAAGGTATATTACTGATGATGCCCGCTTTACCGGAACATTAGCAGTATCGGGCATTGAAGGATCGGCAGAGATCTATGACCTGAACGAGGACCTTCACCAAAAGGTTATCGATGAAAACATGTATGAGATAAAATATACACTTTCAACAAAATTCAACCAGCGGTTTAATTCCCGTAACTATCTGAATACGGGTCTGGTTTTTGACCTTTATGACGTGAAGTATAGCGGGGCCCAGTTTCAGAAAAGCAGTGGAGAATATTTCCACTACCTTAATTCGAAGGGAAATACCAGTTTTGCCCGGCTTTTTGGCGAGTGGCAGCACAGGTTTTCAGATGAACTCACACTGAGTACAGGTTTAAATTCTTCGTGGTTTTTCCTGAATGACAGCAAATCCGTTGAACCACGGCTGGGGTTGAAATGGAGTTTTGCCCGGGGCCAATCATTAAATCTGGGTGCCGGGCTTCACAGCCAGACCCAGATGAAAGCCGTATATTTTAGTCAAAGACTGGCAGACACTGCTAACCTGCATTATGAGAAAACCAATGAGCAAATTGACCTCTCCAGAAGCCTTCACCTTGCCGCAGGATATGATCGTTTGCTTGGCAATGAACATAGACTTAAGGCAGAACTGTATTATCAAAAACTCTATAATATCCCTGTTGCATGGCAACGGCCGGAGTTTTCTCTTCTCAGCCAGGGAGGAGGATACTCATTTTTTGTTTTTGATAATATGGAGAATAGCGGGATCGGCGAGAATTTAGGAATGGAGATTACCCTGGAAAGGTTTCTTCATAAGGGATTATATTATTTATTTACATTCTCTTTATTTGATGCCGGGTACAGAGGATACGACGGAGTGTGGCGAAATTCAGCCTTTAATAACAATTTTGTATTTAATGCATTATCCGGCTATGAATGGAAATTAGGCAGGAGGTCCTTGTTGTCGGCAGATATAAAGATGGTTTACGCCGGTGGAAATCGCTATCTTGAAATTGATGAGGAACTCTCGCTGGCCGGAAATTCTGTAAGATACAAGTGGGATCAGGCTTACGATAAGAAGTATCCGGATTATTTCAGAATGAATGGGAGAATCACGTTTCGTCTTAACCTGCTCAGAGTTAACCATGAATGGGCCCTCGATCTGCAAAATTTCACCAATCACAGAAATATATTTACTCAAAACTGGAACAACGAAAGGAAGGAAGTATCAACCTCATACCAGATGGGTTTTATGCCAATGATGACCTACAGGATTTACTTTTGAAAGATTTAAAAATGAAGAGATTGCAAGTTATAAATCCATTGAAAATTAATCTGTAATGTCTTTGATTAGACAACGAACGGACTTGCTGAATTTTAATTATATGACGAGAAAAATTGCTTCGGGCTGCTGGTTCATTTCAATTATACTTTTGTTAAATGAAAAGATTACCGGTCCATTAGTTTCTCCCGAACCTGAAATTGAATTAAACTCATTTAAAACTCACCTGAATAAGCGTCTTCCGGTATTAATGAAGAAATATAAAATACCCGGGGTCAGTCTGGCAATTATAAATGATGGCCAGGTTGCATGGTATAATTCATATGGTTATGCTGACCTGAAAACCGGCAGAAAAATGACCAATGACACTTACTGCCGCGTCGAGTCAATTTCAAAATCGATAACTGCCTGGGGCATAATGCAATTAGTTGAACAAGGTGTCTTAGACCCGACTCAGTCTGTACAAATTTATTTTAAGAATTGGAGGATCCCTGAATCCGAATATTCGGAGGAAAATGTCACAGTGCGTGCACTGCTAAGCCATTGTTCCGGATTTCCCCTGGGCACAATCGGTGCTCGATACTCACCATTTGAGAACTTACCATCATTAGAAGTAAGCTTGTCAGAAGAGGCCATCCTTAAGCAGGAGCCAGGTTTGTCATTTGCATATTCCAACACAGGATTTAACCTGCTTGAATTGATTATAGAGGAAGTTACAGATCGCGATTTTGCTGAATTTATGAAAAATGAAGTTCTGATTCCGCTGGGTATGTATAATTCCAGTTTTACATGGAGTGAAGACTTTAATTCTGAGGTTCCGACAGGTTACGATTTGAAAGGCAACCCCATACCGTTATATATATATCCCGGGAAAGCTTCTGGTGGTCTGTTTGCCAGTGTCGTTGATATAGCAACCTTCGTAGCTGCAGGAATGACTAATTTTTCAAACACAGGCAATAAAGTGCTTAATATCCAAAGTATTAATGAACTCTATACTCCACTGGTTGATATTCCTGGTTACCTTGGACTAGCATTTGAGTGTTATGGATTGGGGCATTTCATTGAATATTTATCAAATGGCAATATTGCAGTTTCACATGGCGGCCAGGGCACTGGTTGGATGACCCATTTTCATTCGGTCCCAACAACAGGTGATGGGATTGTAATTTTAACCAACAGCCAGCGAAGCTGGCCTCTGATTTCATACATCTTAACAGATTGGGCCGAATGGAACGGGTTTTCCAGAATTGGAATGAGTAAGATTATTCTGGGACATAAGATACTCAGGGCTTCTATAGTTTTGCTCGTATTAGTTTTGTCAGTACAATTATGGAGGCTGACAAAGGGGATCTATTCAGGCAAACGCAATTTAAAGCTGCCATCAAAGTCATCCCGGTTTATAAGCTTTATGCAATTCTGTATATTTGGTATCATAATTTCAGGCCTAATATGGGCCGCTACCAGAGAATATTTGTTTGTTTCTTCAGTCTTTCCTGTTGTTTCTAAATGGCTTGGGCATTCATTATTAATTGCTGCCATAATATTACTTCTCTCAGCTTTGTTCCCGAGAAACAGGAATAATCATGCTTTTTAATTATGATATTTTATGCAAATATCATTATACGGCACACAGTTTTAACAGCTCTGTAATGACGAACGTTCAGCCGGCAATTTAAACATAAGTCAGGGTGCGGCCATAACGATCCTGCCTCGACCAGACGTTAGTCCCGGGTCTCTTTATCAGCCTAAGGTTCTGTATCACCGAGCCATAAACCTCAGGTACAGTCTGTATGGTAACTCCCGGTTCATCAAGGTCGAAGATGCGGAATGGCGGGACAAATCTTCCTTCCTGCGGATCGAAGGCAAGAAGCGATTCAAGACCGGTAAGATGCCTGGCATCGGTCTTCTCAATCCTGCTTGCCAGTTTGATCTCAATCGCCACATACCCTTTCTCCGATTCAAGAAGCAGGTCAATCTCCCTGCCGTCAGTGATGTATATTGAACAGTCATCATCGGATCATCCAGGGCTATGTATTTCATTTCAGGAAAACCAAGCCTGACAAGTGTGGTTTTTCCAGTCTGCCGTGCCCCCGTAAGCACCAGGATCCTTCCTGAGGATGTCTTACTCTTTCTTATCAGACCGGATAATATTGATCTTGAATGCATATAAAGGCGTAATATTTAAAATATTAACTATAATATTACGTAATTATATCGAAATAAGCCAATTCTTTGAAAAAAAAGGCGCTGAATTAACACGAAAAAAAAGCTAAAGACAAAAGTGGAAAAAGTTGTCTTACAATTGAATGACAGCAAAGCAAAATGACGGCGAAGCCGAATGACGTCCTCCTGCCGGCGGACAAATGACCATTAATGTATAACACACTTCAGTGTGAGTCTAATTATTTACCTGACCATGAGTTAAATATCACTAACTGAAGCGGGTCTGTTTCTTCCTGCCTTATGATCGTAAATTTTCGCCTGCCTGATTCAGTATCAGTCTCCTCAGAAATATTTAATCCGGCATAAGCGAGGTATTTTGAATAATCTATCTTATTTGTTGTGTAAACATATTCAAATTCGTTGCTGAGAGAGGTTCCTGCAATCTTCTCGCAGACCTGCTGAAACTCGGCATCGGTAAAACCCCTCCCGAGTTTTTTGTAATAGGTGAAATAAAGATAGCGCATCACATCGTCGAGCGACTTCTCATTCCGTGTTGCATTTCTTATTGACAGGTCCAGGACCAAGCCCATCAGCGGTCCCTTATCGTAATAAGATATCGATCTGTCGGGGCCGGGCAATTTATTGCCGAAGGGACCTTCGCTCCAGGTCTGATAGCTTGACTGTACCAATGACTGGTACTCCCTCCCGGGATCGTTTTCAAAAGCATTGATATTGCCCTCAAGACCTGAAAGAAGCTCTGCGTCGCTTATTATGCCGGCTCTTCTGACTATCAGATATTCATAATAAACGGTCAGCCCTTCGCTTACCCAGAGAAGATTTGTCCTTTCTTCCCCCGAATAGTCAAAGGGTCCGAGCTCAAACGGCCTGATCCTTTTCACGTTATAATGATGAAAGTATTCGTGGGCAAGGAACTTGAGCATTCCCTTCATTCCCTCAGGGCTCTCAAGCCTTCTGCCGCTGAAGCTCACCGTTGTATTATTCAGGTGCTCAATGCCTCCGGCACCTGGACCGATGCCGATAAAGGTGTATTCCCTGTAGGGAATATCACCGATAATATCAACTGCCGCCTTTACGGTCTTTTCGAGTGCGGCAATGAACGCTTCACGGTTGAAATCGCCCGGATTGTAAGCAATAAACCTGTGATTTATTCCATTTATCTTGAATGAGGGAAGCTCTTCGAGGTTTCCGATGAGAAGAGGAGAGTCAAATAAAATGTCGAAATCCGGAGCCTTGAACAAATTTTCATTTTTCTCCGGCCTTTCAAGCCCTGTTGCAATATTTTTCCATGACCTGTAAGGAACGACTGTTAAGTCGACCGGGATGTCAGTTTTCCCGTCAATATACATGAAAGTTGCAGGCGGCACAATGTATGCATGAGTGTTGTCGAGATAATTATTGGCAACGAATTTCCTGTCGGAATATACTTCATAGGTTATGGTGAACGGGCTCTCTTTCCATGGTATTACCCTCCAGGTATTGCCATCGGTTTTAGTGAACGGGAGAGGCTTTCCCGAAGAGCTTACTGAGAAATTTCTGACGTTATCCGGGTATCCCATTATCTGGTAATAACCCGGCATCCACACGGGCATCCTGAAATAAATTGTATCCTCATTTATGTCCCTGCATTCGAGCCGGACCCGGAAAAGATGATTTCCGGGATCATTCATTGAAACGGTATAATGCAATAATGGATTTTGCCCGTTTTCATTTCGTTGAGCAAGTAAAGCGGGAAAAGGTATAACCAGCAATGAGCTTATAATCAAAGCCCTGATATGTATTACGTTTACACTTTTCATAATCAAATTGATAATAGTGGATTAGGAGTATGTTTTATCAGTTTCCAAATTAGTAAAAATCCATGACGAAATAATTTAATCTTATATCATTCTTCAGCCCTCGACCCTCAGCCTTTTTTACCCTCCGACCTCGTCGGACGGAGTCCGCTCCGTCTGGAGGAATCCGAAGCTTTCTTTTGACCGTTCCCCTTATAAAAACTTTCCGTCATAATCCGCTCCCGGGTCAGACTCCGACAGATCTATCACCCTGTGGAAGCCGGGATTTCCGTTTTTATGAGTGGCGGTACCCGCATTATAACAGCGCGTTATTCCCCACGTGCCGTGATGAACCTTCAAGGCCCCCTGTTTACTGCGGTGGTAATGACCGAAAAGAAGAATATCGATCCTGTTTTCAATTATCTCCTTAAGATCCCTGCTGTCTTTCAATTGTCTGCCGATCTTGAAGTCGAATGGATGATGATGGAGATAAGTAACCTTGATCATTTTGCTGATTGCCTGATCGTTAATGATTTCTTCAAGACGCCCGAGCTGTTCTCTGCCCAGTTCTCCCTGTGCGAAGATCCTGTCGTGCCAGCTTAGCTCCTCAGCTGTCGAGTCCAGACCAATAAAGGCTGTATCGTGAATGATATCCACTTTTGGATAAGTTATGTCAGGATCGTTATAGAACCTTTCCTTAAAAAGCCTGACATTCCTGATGTTGCCCATTGTTCCCGTGCCGTAGTCGTGATTGCCCGGGACTACCAGTACCCTGTAGCCCAGGTCCTTAAGTTCCCCGATCCTTATGGCAGCCTCTTCCCTCTGTTCCGGTTTATTGGCATTATCAGCAAGATCGCCTGTTATGACGATCACATGATCTTCGGCAGGCTTCATCCGTGAACTAATGTTCCTGATGATTGTGCGGAACCTGTCCCCGCATTCTTTATGCCCGATATGTAGATCGGAAAGGTGTATTATTTTCATCTGACTTCGTTACAGCTGCCTGTTGGCGGCGGTTCAAGATATTTTACCACCTTGCCGTTCTTCCTGGCATACTCGATTTCTTTTGCCGTTGACTCACCGATATATCCTCCGGGGTTTATGACGAAGATCTCGTCTGCCATATCAATCTTACGCAGATGCATATCGTCGAGCATCTCCTTGGTGCCTTCATCCCATACCTCATTATCTCCGGAGTGTCCGAAAAGACCGACACTTATTACTAAATTCCCTTCGAGGGTAAGACGTTTCTGTTCCGCAATGAACTCATCCCTGAATCTTGTACTGCCGCAGAGTGTTATAACTTTGTATCTCGCCATACCCAAAGATAAGGAAATGAACAGATAAAAGACACAATGCGATTCTTAATTTTACTTAACTGCTTTTAAGGCAAAAACATTGATTTATAAAAATTTAGGTTCTTTATTCATTCGCATTATAATTTTCAACCGATTAAAATAAAGTCAGATTGCAGTATCAGACTTTTCCAGGCAGGATATTATGAAGACATTTAAAGATTTAATAACACTTTTCTTTTCGAAATATTCATGCCAGGAACCCGAGCATTATCAGTAGGCGTATAATAAATTGATTAATTATCAGGTAGTTAATAATAATATAGAAGAATCTCAGAACTACGATATAATTTCATTCAGTCTTGCTTTTATTTCCATATTGTCAGTAAAGATTTTCTCAGCGAGGAAACTTGCATTTTTTGCGGCCGATACTGATCTCCCGGCTTTAATTGAATCAATATAGTAGTCAGTTATAAAAGAAATATAGAGATCTTTAAGCCGGTCCAGCTGTTTTTCAGCAGGTGGATCTGTTGAAACATACTTTATTAGTTGACCTAAAGCCTGAGAGAATGACTCCACGTTTGGATACCTGTAGTCGGGTTTCCATTTAATAAAATATTCCGCATAATGAGTTATCATTTCAATATTATCAATTTTCTCGGCTGTTGTGTCTTTTAAACTGATTTCCAGCAGCTTGTTTCTTTCTCCCTCAGGCGTCAAGGGCAATACACCCAGTATTATGCTCCAGACAAAGTCGCTTGAGATCGACTCAATTTCAATCTCATCGATTATGGGACTTAACTTTTTAAAGACATCATGAAGGATCGAGTTATTCGATAAAGCCATTTCTGTTAATGTTATAGGTTGAATTATTGAACTCGTAACTGCTTTTTTTGATTATTACAGATCAATTAGAATGCCAGAGTATGGTATCTGCTGATAAATAATTTTAGCATTTCTTGTCTATTGCTAATTAACTGTAAATATGTATTTTAATGATTGGTAAATTATTGTTATTCACTTACTCAAAATGAATAATATTTTTGATGTAATAAATAGTTTTTCAATAGTTGTATTTTTATATCAAATATTGATATAATGAAAACACTTATTTCTTGGCTTGCATACAATAATGACTTCGTCCGGGATAACGGAAAAGGTCCGGTAAAGGGAATAAACACTGATGGTCCCAACTTTATTATGCACAGGTACTTCTGGAAATATGACAGGCACATAATTCTGTTTTCCGGAAAGGGCGACTCCACCGGTGCCGAAATGCTGGTGAATGACCTTTCGAGGCAGTTTCCTGATCACAAGGTAGAAATATTAAACATGGCAATTACGGACCCTATTGATCTTTCAGAGATAAAGCCAAAGGTTGAAAGAAGACTTATGGATAACAGTGGAGATGAGATCGATATTTTTGCTTCCCCCGGGACGCCAACAATGCAGGTTGCATGGTATATTTGCCACACAACTCTTAAACTTAATACCAGGATCATACAGACCAGGCCGGCTGAAAAATCAAAGAGTGGACAGCCAGAAATATTATTAATGGAAGCAGAACAATCAGCGGTTCCTGTTTCAATGGTCGTAAGGGAGAAGAAACTTGAAGAACGCGGAGCAAGAGAGGATTATAAAATAACATCTTCAATAAAACCGGTATATGAATTGGCTGGTCTTATTGCCCAGAATGAGATGACTACGGTTCATATTTATGGTGGGACAGGTACCGGCAAGGAGCACCTGGCCAGGTTTATTCATGAGTATTCACCGCGAAAAAAGAAGCCTTTTACTACAATTAACTGTTCAGCGTTCGGCGATAGTCTTTTGGAATCAAGGTTATTCGGATACAGAAAAGGTTCCTTTACCGGTGCGGATAAAGATACTCAGGGACTGTTTGAAAAAAGTGACGGCGGCACCCTTTTTCTCGACGAGATCGGAGATATTTCACCCTATATGCAACAGGCTCTGCTCAGAGTTATACAGGAGAAAGAGATCCAGCCGATTGGTGGTGAAGTTAAAAAAACAGATGTCAGGATCATTTCAGCAACCAATAAAAATCTTCCTGATATGTGCCGTGAGCAAAAATTCCGCTGGGATCTTTATTACAGGCTTGTGGTTGCGGAACTCAGCCTGCCGGGTCTTACTGAACGTGGTCAGGCAGACCTGGATGAGATGATCCGGTACTTTATATTAAAAAAACAGGATGAAATGAAGAAGGATTCACCGATCATTTTAAGTGCTGAGACTCGTCAGTTTTTGCATAACTATACCTGGCCAGGGAACGTGAGGGAACTTGAAAACCTGATCGAAAGCCTATATGTTTATTACACCGGGACTGTACGACCTGAAGATATACCCGCAAGATTCCATAAAGCGCAGGCTGAAGAGTCATTGCTGTGGAAAGATGTCGAAAAAAAGCATATAGAGAAAGTACTGAAACTTAAAAAAGGCAATCAGCGACAGGCATGGCTGGCTTTGGGCTATGGCTCCTTGAATACTTTCAGGAGCAAAATTGAGAGCTATAGTATTAACATTGAGCAATTCTGAGCGAAACAAGTAAAATGTTAAGAAATCCTAGGTACAGGATTGGATCATTAGCTCCATGCATCTGATCGTACAATTCGGAAATACCTCTGATGATTTAAAGTCTGATTACATGAGTTCTGTTTTCACTGAAGAAGATCCTATGATAAATCTTCTGGCCATTGATAAGGTGCTTGGTTTCTGGATTGAACATCACTCAGACTTGAAGGAAAGTGCTACTGCATTAAAAATAGCGCAAAACCCCCTAATCCTTACCTGAGAATTTTACACAAGAAACGGTATTCTTATTTGTTCCCTGAACACTATTCAGAGAACTGTTGGTTCTTGTTGATAGTATCCCAATGTGAGCATGAGGTTTTAGTACTGTAACCCGTTCAACAATGCAAAGAATCAAATGTTCTATCTTATGACAATGATATATCATTATATAATATATATAATCAATATTTGATATATACATATAATATTAAATCATTAATAATCAATAAATAGCCGTAATGGCAGACTGTTTGGAATGTATTTTACAGAAAAAATCAAAAAATGAAAACAAGCCAAACATACGAGAAACAGGATAACAACGAAAATAATCACAACCGGGGAGGGTACGGTATCGCATTGTTTGATCCGAGATGGAAAGCCAGGAGGCAGAAAGTAATGGTACACGATGATAACAAATGTCTGCTTTGTGGCTCCACTGATAATCTGCAGGTTCATCACAGACAGTATCATTTTTCAAAAAGTCTTAATGTATTCAGACCACCATGGGATTATTCCGATAAATACCTGATCACTCTTTGTGATAAGTGTCACAGGAATGGCCACCGTATTTACAGGGTGCCGGTTAAAACAGTAAGTTAAATATTAAAAAATCAGAATCATGAACTTATTCAATATCTTCAGGAAAAGACGTCAGTCAGAGTCACCAGATCCTTCAGAACAGGAAAATCCGGTACCCCGGGATCTTTTCGTTGACGAAAGTGATCCGGTTCAGGTTTCCGGACCGGGTACCGTGGGAGCTACGAACGGAATTGAAGGTGTATATGCCTACCTTCAGGAAGATTACGAGTCGAGGGGGTATAGCGATGCCATGACCAATCCTGATGCCAGTTATAAATCCGATAATCTCAGGCTGTTGAAGCAGGACCTGCTGATCCATATTCAGAGGGCTTCCACTTATTATGAAAGCATTCTTAAGGAACTTGATTTTCATATTAATTCAAGAAGCCGTGCCGGACTCGTTGATCTTGTTGAAGAGATGGAAATGAGAAAGGAACTTGTACTAAACCATCTGAAAAAGATAGACTTGATACGACACGATGTTGAGAATCAGAACGGCATGACAGAAAGGATCTCTCTCTCATATCAGAGGGGTTTTGCAAGGGGTCTGGCTGCCATTTCTCAGGCGAGCGTATTAAATATCAAACTATAAGTATGTTAATAATAATTTTATTGAATCATGAAAAATATATGGCTTAAAATAGGATGTTTTCTTTCCGGGTATAACTACACACTGGTGAAAAACTCGAGTGAAAACAGTGCCAGGACGGTTAAAAAGTACTTTTCTGCAATCGTGATAATCAGCATACTCTGGGGATTCATCGGCTATAGTTTCACACAGAGATACCTTCACGCCGGCAATACTGTTTCCTCGATAGTTGCGGCAATCATGGTGATTGTGGTAATCCAGATTGAGAGGCAGATCATCCTCTCATCGGGCAGAAACTGGCTCGTACTTGTATTCAGAACACTTATTGGAGTGGTAATGGCTGTGATAGGATCTGTCATCATTGACCAGATAATATTCAGGGAGGATATTGAAAAAGGACGAATAAGCAATGTGCAGTCGGAAGTGAACAGGATACTGCCTGAAAAAACCGTGGAATTAGACAACCAGATAGCTCAGCTTGATGCGGCGATAGTCCTTAAGGAGGCAGAAAGGGCAAGTGTTATTGATGAACTCACCAGAAGGCCGTTTATAAAGAGCACCTCTTCCGAAATAAAGCACTTCCCGATGCAGCTGAACGGACATAACGGTGAAAGCAAGGATACGCTGGTAAAGAGAACGGACTATACCCTTACTGATGTCGCCAATCCAAAAGCAGCGCTTTTACCTAACATAACAGACCAGGTAAATCAGCTCCGCAAACAAAAATCGGAGAAAGAAAACAGTAAAATATATGCGCGTCAGGAACTTGAGGTCGAACTGCAGTCAAAGACCGGATTTCTTGACGAACTTCAGGTACTTTTCTCTATCCTCTTTTCATCGAAGATAGCGCTTTTGGTCTGGCTGATGTTTTTCCTGTTCTTCATGTCACTGGAGGTGCTGGTATTGGTAAATAAATTCGGAGAGGGTACAAATGATTATGACAGAATCCTGGAACATCAGACAGAAGTCCATAAACTAATGATTAACAAGCTTTCAGAAAAACAGTCTGCCTAATTTTAACTGAAAGCCAAGGACAATTTTCAAACATAGTAATTATACAGAAAGGCCCCGGACAAAACCGGGGATTTTTGTTTTCAAATTCTCCTTTCTCTGGAATATCCTTCTTATTCTGGAATATACATTCTGAGTAATTTGACACTCGCAGAGTACAGTGCGTTAAAGCAGTCTTAATCCTTCTTATTCTGGACAATACATTCTGACAAATCACCGCTCTCATCAATGAGAACTACGTGCCGAAGTCTTAATCCTTCTTATTCTGGACTATACACTCTGAGTGAAAGAAGAGCTATACATTAAGAGATTCATCAAAACGTCTTAATCCTTCTTATTCTGGACTATACACTCTGAGTTATGGAAAACAAAAACTTGTTTAACTTGAGTATTGCGGGTCTTAATCCTTCTTATTCTGGACTATACACTCTGAGTATCGACATGCTTATTGACATTAACTTCCGTAGATACGTCTTAATCCTTCTTATTCTGGACTATACTCTCTGAGTCAGAGTTGGCAAAACATCGGCAGGGGATGATTACAAAATGTCTTAATCCTTCTTATTCTGGACTACACTCTCTGAGCAGAGCAGGTAATTTATTGTATAACTTAATATTAGTCTTAATCCTTCTTATTCTGGACTACACTCTCTGAGATTAGCAGCAGAATTTCTGGAAGGAGAAATTGATTCTTGTCTTAATCCTTCTTATTCTGGACTATGCATTCTGAGTTGAACGTAATCAATAAACTCACGGAATGAAAACAGTCTTAATCCTTCTTATTCTGGACTATGCATTCTGAGGGTGCTAAATGGCACAAAAGCAAATTAATGGAGGGTCTTAATCCTTCTTATTCTGGACTATGCATTCTGAGATGAGAACACTACAAACCATTAAACACAAGGGGCAGGTCTTAATCCTTCTTATTCTGGACTATGCATTCAGAGTTGTATGCAGTATTCTTTGCATCATCATCATAATGTCTTAATCCTTCTTATTCTGGACTATGCATTCAGAGATAAACTTAAAAAACTATTAGAAAATGGAACAGAGTCTTAATCCTTCTTATTCTGGACTATGCATTCAGAGTAAAATAGACGAAAATGAAAGAACTTAACGAACAAAGTCTTAATCCTTCTTATTCTGGACTATGCATTCAGAGAATTCTGGAAATAATTAAACGTAATAAGACATGAGTCTTAATCCTTCTTATTCTGGACTATACTCTCTGAGCAAAAACGCTCTACACTCAGAGTAAGGCTTATTAAAAGGTCTTAATCCTTCTTATTCTGGACTATACTCTCTGAGTAATTACAGAAAACCCTCTTGAAGACAGAGTTACAATGTCTTAATCCTTCTTATTCTGGACTATACTCTCTGAGATCACAAATAGCTGTTGGATGTAATTTTTAAATAATGTCTTAATCCTTCTTATTCTGGACTATACTCTCTGAGAGCATTATTTGTAACAAGATGAAATTCAATAACATAATCTGATAAAGTCAAAATGATTTCAATATTATCCTCCAAAAATCCTCCTCTTTTGATTATTAGGTCTCGTAAAATTAAATGAAAAAAGTATTCCTGTTACCGATCGCAAACTCAAAATCAATATTCCTGCCTATAATCCGCATACCTGAAATATTCTCTTCCCCCGCAGGCAGAAAAAATATGCTGTCGTTATTGTCATACATCGCCTGCACCTCCTTAAGCACCTCCTGCATCTCCTTTACGGTCTTTCTCTCCAACCTGCCCACAAATACCGATTTCTGAACCCTTGTACATCCCTTTTTTAAAAGATACTTCGCCACATGCCTTCGAACCTTGTGATCCTCAATATCGTACATAATAAAACTTATCATCTCAGTGGATTTTATAAACCGTGATCCGTTAAAAAATTCTGTTAACTCTCTTATTCGCGTATCAATATCTGCTATATAATCATCACTTGCTGATATATGCTTACTGCCAGGTATGTTGAGTTCCGACTTCTGTAACATTCTGATTATCTCAATAAAAGCATTCTCAGGACTCTTTTTACTGCTTCCCGGCATAAGCTTTGGAATTACAAAAATAAAACAAACAGGCCATGCTATACAGAGGAGAAAATATCACAAAAAGCAACACTGAAATTCTAAAACCAAAAAGTGTTTTCGAAATTTACAGGGAAATTTCAAAATGTGACTCAACTCTTGCCGATTTAATTTCAAGGATTAGAAAAGTAGCCAGCCTTGACCGAACAGCATACCAATCTCTTAAAAAGCAGCTTCCATTCTTCACGGGTTCCTGTTTTGGGGAGAAGCCAAGGTCTTCAGAAAATTTCCTGTATTCATCTTACTTTATTATTGATATTGACAATTGTTACGAGAAAGAAGGAAGCTTTATTGAACTCCGCAGCAGACTTGCCGGGGATCCCAGGCTGCATCTGATGTTTTCGTCACCGGGAGGACTGGGATTAAAACTGCTTTTTATACTTGAAGAACCGTGCAAATCAACAAAATTCTTTTCTGATGCATACAGATCATTTGCATTTCAGCTTGCCCGTGATTACAGCCTTGAAGGTAAAACAGACCTGGCGACCCATGATGCTGCAAGAGTCTGCTTCCTGTCCACCGATAAGAATGCCTGGTATAATGCTCTCCCTGAGAAAGTATCCTGGAAAGCCTACCTGCCTGCAGGAGACCTTTTTTGCGAATCTGATGATAATGCCGAAGAGGCTGGTGAATACATCACTCAAAAAAAAAACTCAACGGTATCTAACTGTTCGAACGATATTCATCCTGATATTTATATGTCGATCCTGCAGAAACTAAACCCTGCCAAAAAATACCCCGCACCGCGTAATTTCTATGTTCCTGAAATATTAAACTCTATCGAGTTGCCTGTAAAGCAGGCAGTGGGAAAGCATAATATTACTGTAAGCGAGATAAGGAATATTCAGTACGGGAAGAAATTCTGCTTCAGTCACACTTTGCAGAAGGCTGAGCTTAACGTATATTACGGGAAAAGAGGGTTCAGCGTTGTAATATCACCTTCGGCCGGAACCAATTCTGAACTTAACAAAGTTGTTTATTATATCGTTTCAGAACTGATCTTCAATCCGCAGTTCATCATTACGGATCAGGTCCTTTCTCAAATTTCCACTTAAGAAGATATGATGCAAATTCCTGTGCAGCAAGTTCTATGTGTGTATTCCTGCTTCTTTCAAGCTTATTGAACAAAATAACTTCAGCAAAATAATCGTTAAACGCATTTACAAGAATACGTTTCCCCGGGGTATCGAGATAGAAGGTCCCGTTTTCAATGACGAAAAACTCCCTGAACATTACTTCCTGCATGCAGAGGTTTACAACAACAAAATCGGCCCAGATCCTGAAATTCTCGATAAAATCATACGTAAAAACAGGCTTATTGTATTCATCTCTGTGCATAATTCCAATATACGGATCAACACCTGCCCTGATCAGGGCACCTTCCACGCGGTGATACAGGATACCATAGGAATAATTGAGCATGGAATTAAACATATCGTATGCAGGTTTTTGGGATCTGGTTTCAAAAGCGTACTGGGCAGGAAGGTTCGCACTTACACAGCGAAAATACCACCTTGAAGCAGACCCTTCCCAACCCCGTACTGATGAACTTATCTCCTGAACCGAACTGCCCTGGACCTTCCTGATCTTCTTCTTATAACCTTCGATTCGCTCCGATGTCTTGTTTATCAGATCAGCCGTAGTACCATCAGCTTTAGACAAAGAGTAGACCATTGCAAGCTGGTTATCGAGCTTTCTTAAAACAAGCTTCTTAATCCAACCAACCGCTGCCACTGCTCGGGAGAACTCAAGCTGGCGTCTGCGGATAGTTGTTATAGAGCCGAATTTATTGCTCCAGAGACGACCGTAAGGAATCCCCGACCTGTCGATGAAAATAATTTCGACACCTTTTTCTATGGCCAGTTTTATTGCATCAGTGGTAATGCTGCCGGCCCTACTGAACAAAATGGATTCAACCTTATCAGCCGCAAATGTCCGGCTTTCATCTTCAATCCTTACATGAAACATTCCGTCTCTTACGCCCAGCTCAGTGCCGTATTTGTCAATTACCAGCTGCATCCTATTCCAATTTTATTTCAGCATGTCAAAGAACGCCCGGAGTTCATAACCTGCTGATTAATTCATCCTGCAGATCCCCGATTAAACCAAAACCACTGACCCCGTAAAAGGGATCCATTTGTTTTTCGAAAAGGGTCTCAAGCGATATATTTGCTTTTTCATCAAGTATCCCTTCAAGATTCTTCATACCAATCCCTCTTCCCTGATGAATAAGTAAATGCCTTTCTTCCTTGAGTAACTTAAGATATCCTGATATCCTTTTTAATTCTTCTGGTATTGTTTCACCTTGTTTCCTGAAAAATCGCGTAATAAGGTCAAAAATGGCCGGCCCCGGAACAAAGAACTGCTCTTTGCGGCCTGCACTATTCAGAAAATTCAATAAATCCCTGTTGTTTCCGACACATCGGTTGAAATCTCTGAATGGCTTGTCCTCCATGGGATTACCCCATTGAAGTTTACCTGCAACAAACGGTTTCAGAATCTGTTCATGAAGCGTATATAAACGCCAGAGCAGCTCTTCGGCGTTACCGCACCAGGCATTAACCTTGGCAGTTAGATAAAGCCACATATTAAGCTTAAAGGGGTCTGGCTTATTAACAAGGGTCTCGAAGATTTTCCTTACTGCAGTAATTCTTTTTTTTGCTGATAACCACGGCTCTCTCATCGACATGCTTACCAGTGTAGAATGATCAAGCCTCATCATAGTTTCGCCGAGCTCTGCCAGAAAGTTTATTTCTTTATTTTGCGACAGGTTGAGTGCCAGCACCTGTGAAAACCTGAAATATTTTGCCATCTCAAGAGCTTTCGCCCGGGTAAGGTTATGAAGAAATTTTTTCGGGAACTCCAGCTCCCTTGGTTCACACTCTTCAGCAATCTGGATGAGACTTAAACCGGGATAATGCTCTATGAATCTCAGCGTAAGAGCCTGATTGACCTGGTCGAGCCCTCCCTGCGGCATGAACCAGACCTTAAGCTGCCCCTGTAACTCTTCAATAAGATTATACTTTTTGAACTCAGCCTCAAAACGCTCATACCAGAAATCGATGTCTGTTATCCTTTCGTAGACTTCGTATGTGTCAAACGACTTGATTTTCCCGGGGAAAGATTCTGTGAGATGTTTTTCAGCAAGAGCGGGCAGATTAAGTGTATCTTTCTCAATGAATCTTGAATGCACATTTTCATTCTCCTGGTTTGTAACTATAAATAACAGAAGATCGATATTGCCGTCCTTCTCAAGTACATACCTGACAGCCGGTTCGATTAAAGGAAGCAGAAGGTGCTCACTTATCAGGGAATAATCTTTTGCTAGCTGAAGGCATCCGTTACGCATCGATCCCAGAAGCAGTGTTCCCGGATGGTCCTGGTGAATTGTTACGCCAACAGATTTCTTACCTCCTCCGGGAACGGAATATTCAAACAATTTATTATTAACCTGATATTCAGCTGTGTACCTTAGCTGAACATCTCTTGTGCCGGTGGTGACCACGAGTATCCTTTTCACGCCTGATCAGTATTTAAGGGTAACCCAGCCCATCGGAACCAAAGGTTCAGTGCACACTGTTCTCGTGACCGGGAATTCGGTCTGCCGTGGCTTGCCCAGACGAAATAGTTTAACATACTTCATGAATATCTCAGGGCTCTCCCTGTAAATCGCTAGCCCCAACGAATTGTCAAAATATGTTTTGCCAAATCCGAGCCTCATGTGGGCAGTTTTTATTTCCTTTCCTATGTTCCCTGACAAGTGCTCAAAAAAGTCAACAAGTGAGTCATATACTTCCCGGGCAATCTCATCATTCTCCAATATCCCTGCATGAGAATCAAGAATATCTCTGTCAGTTTCCACAGATGCCTTACTAAACTCATTGAGAATATCCCACAGCTTGCCGGGTTCAGGCTGGTTCAGAAACTCAAGATCGAGGTGCCTGATCCCAGGCAAAACAGATATTTCCAGTTCTGCTGAAACATTTTCTTTAAGTGTCTCAAGATACTGAGGCATACCAAGTTTTGCCTTTTTAAGATGCAATCGTTTTACTTCACTGATTACGATATCATTTGTTTCCAAAGTTTTAGAATCAGAAATACGAAGGCAGAAAAAATCCTGTAATGAATCTTTTTTGGCTCCGAGCCGGCCAAAAAGATCTTCTGTTGCATCATTTAATGTTTTTTTCAGAGTATCAAAACCCTGAGATGATCTGATCATACCCATTACCTGAGATAATCTCGATTTCCCTCTTTGTGTGTTGCATAGCCAGTAATAAAGCAGAGCTGTTTTTAATGCACCCTTTACCGTGCTTCCGGGAATAAATGGTCTGCCACCCGATTTCAGAAGAGGCCTGATATATATTCTGCGATCAGGTCTTCCTCTGATCGGGATTTTAGATAGCAGGAGTTTTCCCGGATCGGCTCCCAGGTTCGATTTTATAAACTGTTCCAGTTGAAAATTAGTTCGAGTATTCGACAGTTGCCCGGATTCCCTTACAAATTCATCCATTAGTCCCTTTTCAAGGACCAGCTTGCCTAATCTATCAGGATCAATATACATTACTTCACGTCCTTTTATAATAAAATCGCACAGTGGAGACAACTGGTCCGATTTGTCATTACCGATTGCTAGAGGTGTCTGAAGAGTTATTTTTATTATGTGTCTGTTGGTTTTCATTGCATATAACTTACAGGTTAATCACTCTCTTGCTCACCGGCCAGCTCACCGGCATGCCGTAGCGGAGGAAACTGCCGTTCCCCTCCATCGAGAGGTCCGCTATCTGCCCTCGAGGTTTATCATTCATCAGTCCGCCTTCCCTGATCATAAGTATCTTCTTCAGCTGACCTGTTTCAGTCCTCCTGCCTCCCCTGGTCATAACACGGTATGCAAGACAATTTTGAAGTTCCCTGACTGGCGAGAGAATTCCGAGATTTACATTATAAGAATCGTCCATGACATCAGGCAGAGGATTTTCATGCCACTCGATACCTTCAAAGAATCCGCATCCTGTTGTCCGCTGGCCTCCAAGTCCGGTATCGGGAAGGAGGCTGATCACCGTTTCAAGTCTATCTTTTGCTGCAGTATCGAGCTCATCATATTCAGCGAGGAAATAATAACATACGTTAACATCCGGCGATCCGCACAACGTTATGTTGGTCTGCTGATAAAGAGTGTCTTCACGTGTCCGGGAGTGAATCTTTACTCTCGAAACCGGATTCATTTCGTACGCTGTCAGGAGTGCCGGATCGTCTCCGCTAAGTAAACTCCATTCAGATTCAAGGCATGAGAACCGTTTGGCTGCAGTAAGAGGCTTTTCACCCTGCTGTCCGCTTATCATTCCTTTTTCCCACACTCCGGTTGAAACCCATTCGATATGCTTAAGTTCTTTGAGATCCGTATCGCTTTCGATTTTCATCATAGCCGGCCTGGGAAGGAAAAAGAGCGATTTTTTCTTCCCCCGGAAACAGAACATAGCGGAGGACAACATAATCTTTCCTTTACTGAATTGTTCAATGAATGCATTCGTATCTTCAGGCCAGACCTGGTTATGGATATTCACCAGGGCCGAAAAAAGAGTATCGGAATGAGTAAAGGTCGTGGTATTATCAAGGAATGTCTCTCCGAACGGTGCATAGTCGCCGAAATGGAAAGAGCTTCCCGGTTTTGCCAGAAGGATAACCGCTTTCATGGCTTCACTCAAATTTGGCAGTTGAGAATTCAAGCATTTCCGACTTTCGTTCCTTTCCTGCAGGACCATAGAAATCACCGGTCTTCCTCAGCTCGAATTTCACGTCGCTGAATTTTATCTTGCCATATCCCCTTGTTCCCTGGCCGCCGAGATAGTCGTCGCATAATAAGTGCATTGATTTGATTATAAGTTCAATATCTTCCTTATAGCTATTATTGTAAACATCATAGATCATTTCAAAGATGAACTGTGCCCCCGCAGGCACCCTTTCTATCTGCCTCGGATGTTCGGCAGTTCCTGATTTTCTGTTGATGGTGTTCTCCCATTTGACTTCGGAATAATCAAAATCCATCTCCAGGTCCTTGAATGCACTCCTGAAATGATCTGTGTCAAGGAATGAGTCACGTACCGCAAGCCTGGTTACAGTACCTCTCTCCTTTTTGTCGCCTGTATCACCGAAAATTCTCTTTATGATAAGAGAATCGTTATTAATTTCAGGCGAACCCTCTTCTCTGGCAAGAAGTGAACGCAGTTTGCCCTTCAGCGAGCTGCCGGGTATGAATGGCACCACGTGAGGGGTTTTTATGATGTTAAGGTCAACGCCTCCAATGTCAAGGGAGCTCTTGGAGCCTCCGATATGCAGTCCGGTTTTTACTATTAATTTACCGCTAATTACAATTTTTGCAGTGAGCTTTTCCATTTTGTTTGATTTAATCATGATAAAACTTGTGATAGGCAATGACTGATTCAAAGAAAGTTTTGAAGCTTCTGAGCTGTTCAGGAGTCTTAACCTCTGAGATCATGTCGTCAAAAAATCTTACAAGTTCCTTTGCTTCCCCCCTTTGCTGACGGGCAGCAACATAAGCCAGTTTTGGCCGGATAAGTTGAAGTTCCGTCAGATTATCCTCCTTCACGGAAAGGATTTTCGAGTAAATGTTTCTGAGCTGGGAAGAGGATATTGCCCTTCCCGTCTTTTCAACAAACATCTTTATGCTTTTGATAACCTTATCTGCAGGAATATCCTTTTCTTTCATCCGCAAAAGATAAGGGTAGGTCTCTTTGAAGAAATCTTCTTTAATATTGCTCATATCTTTATGATTTAGTGTTTCTTGTAAGAAGTTCGGTATATCTTGCTGCCACGGGGAATATCATAGCGCTGATCGATTTTTTCTCATGATATGCCCTGAGAAGATTACTTTCATATTCTTGAAGTATATGTTTATCGGCGAATAACCGGTTATCCCTATTCTTAATGTTTCGGCCAATAGAATAATTCATTCTCCAGGTTCTGGGGATATCAACCCCGTCCAGACATGCATTCCTGTCACGCTCATAACTTTGCGCTGATCTTTTTATCCTTTCAAGAATGGCACGGGATTCTTTCCTGACAGTTATCAGTTCGTACAGCTTCTCCTTGATTCTTAATACCTGTTCGAATTCTTCCCATGAAAAAACTTGGCCGAAGATGAATATCTTGTCCTTTTTATTTTTCTCTGAATACTTGGCTTCATGAAGGTTCTCTTCTGCTTCATCAGCAAATTTGTAGGTCGGATAAGCTGGATTATAAAGCTGTATTGATGCTGACATAGTTATTTCCTTATCAGAATCAAGATTCTCTTTTTTGATAAATCTCCTTAGGTCCTGTCTTGTTAACATGGTAAATTCCATAACTGCATCCCATGCTCCCAGAATGAAGCAGTCGTCGCCCCCGGAGAAAACGACATAAACATTGTTCCTGAACAGATTCAGTTGCACTGGAAGTCCTTCCTTGTCCGGTTTCTGTTCCATGTTTTTGTCAAGAAGATCAAAAAGATGTTCTGAAAAGAAGTACTCAAGGCATTCTGAAGCCTGTCTGACATTGTTAAAACCTCCAAGGCCTGAAAAGAATAATCCAAGGTTATCTACATCCATTTTCAGAACTGCAATCTTAGGGGTTCCTGTCCGGATCCCTGCAAACAATGCCAGGTGTTTAAATGATATTACATTTCCTGTTTCAGGTATCTCCTGAGGGTCTTCCTGTTCTTCTTTGGTCTGGTTCAATTCATGGAATGTTTCAATAAGCGATTCTGACCATAGGGGCAATCCCTCTTTCGGAAAATCCTCTGTCTTGTGATAATACTTTGGCTCATCAGCTTTGCATGGTTCAAACATTTCAGGAAGGCCGGAGTATTTTCTCAGCTTCTTAAGTGCACCCTCCTTTTCAAGGTCTCTTCTAATCTTTTCAAATTCGCCGGGATCATCAGCTTTTATCCAGGAGAGTGCCAGGTATAATCCTTCTGGTGATTCGAGGCAGATGCGTTTTTCAATCTCTTCAAGCACCCCGGTATCAGGCACGTGTGCAAAAAGGTAAAAGTTGCCGCCTCCGCCGGAGAGCAGTTCATTTCTTCCGCACCTCTTACGTATCTCGTCAAGCCAGCCGACAGTATATTTTTTGATATACTCCGAGCGTGCTTTAAGCTCCTTTGATGCATACTTAGAGGGAATGGTGAAGATGAAGTTCTGGATGCCCGACACATCGCCTTTTACCAGATATCTGGGAGACGGGACATCATTGATCACCCGCTTCATGAAATCAATTTCCTTTGCTTTCCCTGAAAGTATCTCAAAAATTCTCGCAGAAAAAATTTCAAAATCGTTCATGGCATATCTTTATCATTTAATATTTTTCACAGTTCCAAATCCGATGCTGCTAAGTTTTCCGAGTCCTGTATAGTTTGGCAGAAAGACGTTAGTTTCAAACACAGCATTGAAAATCTGCATTTTCACATCTTTTATGCGCCTTATCCTGAATACTGGAAAATCAACCATATTCGCCTTTATTTCATCAGCTATTGTCCAGCCGACTCCTTTCGCGAATGATAATATATTGGCGATAAGGATCTTTTCAAGAAATATGATTTTATCCCTGGTGGATGTAATTGAATTATACTTTTTAAAGTTTTGCTGGTTAAGCGGAAGCCAGTTCGTGATGCAGTATTTTGTAAGATCTTTATGAACCTGCAAACAAAAGAAATGCTGTCGCATGCTTGAGACTTCTATCTGCTGTTTTTGCCCATCAATAACCATTGTCCTTTCAGCCTTGCTGAAGAAATGAGCGAGTTCCTCAATCGCGGTATCGATACAGAACAACATGGGCTTTCCGGAAGCTATTTTGTATTGTATTTTTGGATATTTGTATAGATATCCTCGGCCATCGTGATGATGGAAAAGGATATGCTCACGTCCTGCAATATTGCTTATTGCTGCCCTTAGAGCGGGTATGTTCTCAAACCTTAACCTGTTTTTGAAGTAAACATGAAGGATCCTGATCTCTATAATTTCTTTTTCTGAATTATTTGTCATGTTATCAGGAACTTGGACGGAATTAAATAGTATTTGTTTATTCAGTTTCTACAGAACTACAATTTACAAAAAATAATTAACCAGTCATACCTAAATAAACTAATTATTCAGAGTAATAAGGTCATAGGAGTCCAGGTAATAATCAATGTTCTTTAGAGCAAAAAGATTTCTGCTCCAGATATCTTCAAAAATGATAATACTGATGATACAGCGCTTTGCACTGCGTACTACTTCCAAAAGGCAAAACTGTCCTGATTCAGCATAATTCATAAGGAACTGTTTCGCACTTTTATTATTAAGGTATTCAGGCTCCTCAATAGAATTGTATACTCTCCTTATCCTGAAATTATTCATCTGGTCTTGGGTAAGAGTGATACCTCTTGTCCTTATTGTTCTGTAGTCTTTTTCAAAAAGATTCATAGCAATTCTTCTTTTCTTCAATAATTTCAATAAATGAACCATTTTCTAATCCATTGATTTCCAATTATAAATTAATTGATATTATATCGAATAATGATATAGCAGATCATTTATTGATATATTATACAATCTGTTTCTGAGTTCAGAATATGTTTCGAAAGGCTAGCTAAGATCTTTGTCAACTAAGCGCTTATGCAAAGGTGTTGTAAAGGAATGTCATTTTTGAGCTTTGCTTTCTTATTGTTAATTTAAAGTTTTTATATCACGATCCTATGTTATGTAGGTCCAGGAGTATGTGATATCTCTCGCTTTGCATTGCGGGCAAAAAAGAGGCTTCTCATTTGACAACTTCTCTCCACATGAACATTTATCAGGTGATGTTCTCTCGTTTCCAAGAAAACGTATTGTATCGAATTTCCCGCATGATTGACATTGGTATCCTTTTGTGTATGGGCAAGGATCGCCAAATCCATGTGTAAAAGCCACTATCTCTTCAGTGTAACCACAACCATTACATTTGATAATCCCCCCTCCGCTAATACCTTTAAAATAAACATAGCCCCTATTTTCAATCACTGCCTTTTTCCGTTCCTCCAGTTCTTTCCTGACTATCTCCTTGATTTCTTTTTTATCCCATGGGGCATAAGGACGGGTTCTCTCACCACCCCTTATTTTGTCAATTATCATTACCACTAAGACCACCGGGAATAGTACAATAATGAGCAGACGCAACACTATTTCTACTGCAATAAGCTTAAATCCAAAATTTCCGGGATTCCCATTACCAGGATTAACCGATGATTGATGCTTGTAGTTTCTTAAATCACTCCTGATCATTTCAGCAAATTCTCCGTAAAAGTTTAAGAGTATGCCGCCGGAAAGATATATTATAATAGCAATTTTCATCTATGGCAGGGATGCTTTATAAAACTTCCTGTTATTGCCTTACTGTAAGAACTTTTCTTTTATGATTATGACACTGGTAGTTTTACCTTTGCCAATTCTGACAAGGTATACTCCGGGTGCAAAATGTGTTGTTGGCACAGTAGTTTTATCAACCAGATAACCTCTGAAAACAATTTGTCCGGCAACGTTCAGAATCTCAAAAGTTATTCTTTCACTGTTCCCTTCCAGTTCAATGATCAATTCGTCTGAGACCGGATTAGGGTACACTCTAATAATTTTTTCTGAATAAACCGGATCAATTCCGGTTGTAACTGCATTTATCGTATTTGACGGATCCGAGCTGCAACCTGAAACAGTTACAATCACATAATAATTACCATCATTAGTTACACTATATTCTTGGTTTGTCGCTCCGATAATTGCCGCGTCCTGATAATACCACTGGTTTCCGGCAGTTGCATCAGAATACAGAATATCATCTTTCAGTGAAATGTTTGGAGTTGAGGGTTTTTCATTAACCGTGATTGCCAGGATTGAAGAATTGCCAGTACCACAGGAATTTGAACCTGCAACTTCGATATTTCCTGATGAGGCAGATGAACTAAAATTGACGGTTATACTATTGGTGGTGCTTGACCCACTTGCTCCAACCGGTAAGTTCCAAATATATGATGTTACGCCTGGAACGGGCGTAACAGAGTAAATTACCGAATTCTGTCCTGAACAAACAATTGTGCTACCGGATATTATGTCAGGTACTCCGGGAACACTATTATCTGATAGGATTATTGTCTCATAATTTTCATTGGCAAAACTCAGACTTCTGTTTAATATAAACATACCACATTCGATATTGGTACTGTTAATGTTCCTGATGCTCTGTACTGAAATGCCTGCATGCATCAGATCCGTGATATCATTGACATGATCTATCAGGTGGGCGTGAGCCAGTTCATGTAAAACAACTGTCTCGAAATCATATTGTGACGGAAGAATATTTTCCCTGTTAAAACACCAGTCTATATCATCCCGAAACACCATGTCAAACTCTTTTATTACCCATTCCGAAATAACTGAATTCGTTACGATTGATTCAGAAAAACTTCCTGTGAAACCCAAACCATCTTCAACAGTCCCGAAGGATATTGTACAAAGACCATCCATACCCGGTGTTGCATCAGTAATCTCACCAGTCTGCCAGGGGATTTGTGTAGCACAAACCCACTTTTCAATTGATCTTCTCACAATGTCTCCGGCCTGAGTATTTGCATTCAGGTTATCATTAAGGTGCCATGTGTAACCTCCAATCTGATCTGTGTTTATAAGAATATTAGGCTTTGAATTGTTATTACTGCATGCATACCTTATAGTAAGTATTTCGGGACTGACAGCAAATTCACCGCCGATATTGACCCTGACATTGCCTGTCGCAGCTTCGGAAGGTATTACTAATTGAATATGAGTATCAGACCAGAGAATAATTTCAATCCCGTTACTTGTGAATATATAAGCCGGATTATTGGAACTTACGAACCATATTGCCCCGCTTCCCTGGACAGATCCGAAACCTTCTCCGTAAATATCAAGTATTGATCCAGTTCCGGCTGTTGAAATCACCGGAGATATTCCTGTTATTGCATGCTCTGCAAGATTGCTCTTGGTTTCAATATCATCAGTGTCACTGTTATGCACAAATAGTGTTTTTATACGAGTCAAGAATTCACAGATCTCCTTATCTGAGGATGGCTGATAATCAAGGTATCGATCTGATATATTTCCAAGATTGAAAAAACCATTTCTGCCCCCGGACAAAGTATATTTTCCCTTTAGATAATCTGATATCTCAATCCCCGTTTCAGTTTTTTTCAGAATAAAGCAACCTTTATCTCCCTTCCCTAACTTAACTGAGTTGCTCACATCATGACGTATATTGTCAACGATCCCACCCTTTATTAATACTTCAACTTCTGGTGTACGCTCATCTTCAAGTGCTGTAAATACTTTGATAATGTATGTAGTGTAAATATTTCTGTGGTGGATGTCCCAAAAAGAATACAAATCAGAAACCTCACCGCAAACCACCAGATCAGATTCTTTAACTCTATCTTCCAATGTAATCGAATGAAGGATCTGAGAAGAACCTTTAATGGCAAAGAAGAAACAAATCAATATCAGGAGGTATCTATTCAATCAGCTGATTTAAATAAGATGCTAAATTCTTCTTAAAATTAAGGATATTTATTCTACTATCAATATCTTACAAGGATGACTATATAGAAAATATGCCGATGCAACTGATCATTTCAATAAGCTGTTTGATTGTTTATTATCCGGGCAAACAGGCAATTGGTGACACAAATGGAATCTGCACGCGGGGCAAGGGCACCAGTTAATAATTATAAAAGGAGGAAGGAAGTCGTTTATATACTCTCCCTGTACTCTTTCAGTAATGACTGGAAGATCTCCTTAACGGATGAAATTTTGGTGGCTCTGAAAGCGTTTGAACCTGCAAATGCGAAACCATTTTCAAAATTTCCCCTCAATGCACTGATAAGTGCAACTATGATGCAATAGGGGCTTTTGTCAATATTGCAGGTGTGGATACATTTAAACGGACATTTTTTGGGATGTCTTTTCCCGTCTTTCACTTTCCGGATAAAATTGGAAAATATTGCTCTGCCGGGCATGCCGACAGGACTCTTTATTATTTCAATATCCTTTTCCTCTGCATCTATATATGACTGTTTAAAGCCTTTCGAGGCATCGCATTCATCGGTTGTCACGAATCTGGTGCCCATCTGAACCCCGGATGCTCCAAGCTTCATAATATTGTTGATATCCCCGCCTGTATAAATGCCTCCCGCAGCAATAAGCGGGATAGGGCGGTTATATTTTTCTTCAAAAGGTTTCAGTTCAGCTATTATTTCCGGAACAAGCTTCTCAAGAGAATAATCATTATCCCCGATCTGTTCCTCCTTAAAGCCCAGGTGCCCGCCTGCCTTTGGCCCTTCAACTATAACAGCATCAGGAAGATAGTCGTAGTTCGACTTCCATTTGTCACAGATTATCCTTATCGCCCGGGCTGATGAGACTATGGGGATCAGTTTTGTGATACTGTCTTTGCTTAAAAAAGAGGGCAGGTTAAGCGGAAGACCGGCACCTGCAATTATTACATCTGCTTTTTCAGATATGGCAGTCTTTACCATATCCACAAAATTTGTCATGGCAACCATAACGTTTACACCAATCACGCCAACTGTTTTCTCCCTGGCTTTCCGTATCTCCTCCCTGAGTCCGTGCATGCTGGCTTCGAGGAAATTAGCGGAAAATTTTTTGTATAGTAATCCGAGTCCGGCACTTGATATAACACCTACACCGCCTTCATTTGCCACGGCAGCAGCCAGGCCCGAAAGTGAAATACCCACCCCCATGCCTCCCTGTATTACCGGGACTGCAATTGTAAGATTTCCTATTTGTAATGATTTCATTTTATTCTTTATTATTCTGTTTATTCAGGTCAGTATGCTGTCTTATGACTGAAAGACAGCTAACCGGCACTTTTAACAGGTGCTCTGTGCCTCCCTTGATCTCCATTTTCCATTATTCCGGCCGGACCATTTATATGACCCGGACTCATAATGGCGCATCTGCCCGTTACTAACGGGCTTTTGCTGTGCAATTTCCACTGCTACTTTGCGGTTCATGAACCGGGTATTATTCATTGATCCTATAAGTCCGTCAACAAAACGGTTCTCAATCTCAAAGAATGAAAAACTCTTCATGAGGTCGATTTTTCCTATCGGTATCTTTTTCCCTTTTGTATTGATGTTTACAAGGTCAATCAGCTGTTCCGGATAAAAGCCGTCAGATTTTCCGAGGTTAATGAACAATCTTGAATATTTGCCGCTCAATTTTTCCAATGAACCATTTTTCCCCGGTCTCCCTGAGCTTTTTCTCAATTCCGGGACAGGTTCAATAAGCTCTTCTCCATGACGGTAATCATTGAGAAACCTGTCAAACTCGAGCGAGACAACTCTTTTGAGAAGTTCTTCCTTGCCCAGTCTCTCCAGCTTCATCTCTATTTCCGGTAAAAGTTTCTCGATCTCCTGATGATCAGTTACCACATTTTCAAGCCTGGTGACCCAGTTGAAAAGCTGTTTTCCGCAGATCTCCCTTCCTGTCGGGATGGGGAAGGCTTTAAAAGGTTTCTTTACTCTCTTTTCTATCTTCAGCAGGATATTTTTCTCTTTAAGATGAACAAGTGAGATGGATATTCCTGTTTTTCCAGCCCTTCCTGTCCGGCCGCATCTGTGAGTATAAACCTCTGAGTCGTCAGGCAGGCTGAAATTGATGACGTGGGTAAGGTTGTCCACATCCAGACCGCGGGCAGCAACATCAGTCGCCACAAGCAGATGAAGATTCTTGGACCTGAATTTCTGCATCACGGTGTCTCTCTGGGCCTGTGACAGGTCGCCATGAAGTGAATCGGCATTATACCCGTCATTTATGAGTCTGGATGCTATCTCCTGGGTCTCCTTGCGGGTTCTGCAAAAAACAATACCGTAGATATCCGGTTCAAAATCAGCTATACGCTTCAGTACCTTATATTTATCCCTGGCATGGACCAAATAATAACCATGGCTCACATTATCAGCAGATGAGTTCCTTGTTCCTATAGTAATCTCTGCCGGATGATTCATGTATTTTCCAGCAACAGATGCGATCCCGGGGGACATGGTAGCTGAGAACAGCAGAGTTTTTCTGCCCTCGGGCACCTCCCCAAGAATCTCAGTAATGCTGTCAAGGAATCCCATGTTAAGCATTTCATCAGCTTCGTCAAGGATCACGGTACCCACTCCGGATAATTTCACAACGCCTCTTCCGATCAGGTCAATAAGTCTTCCCGGTGTGGCAACTATGATATGCACCCCCTTCTTTAATCCCCTTATCTGATTTTCAATACTTGCACCTCCGTATACTGCAAGTATCTTCAGATTGCCGGTATATCTTGCATAATCGGCAAGGTCCCCTGCGATCTGCATGCACAGTTCACGGGTAGGGCATAGTATAAGAGTCTGGGTATAATTTAATTTTGTGTCTGTCGTCTGGACGAGGGGCAGGCCGAAGGCTGCTGTTTTACCTGTCCCCGTTTGTGCGAGGGCTATAATATCACGGTCATTTTCCAGCATAAGAGGGATAACTCTCTCCTGTACCGGCATGGGATCATCAAACCCGAGTGCCTGAATTGCCTTCAGAATGCCGGGAGTAAATCCCATTTCTTCAAATTTTGTCATCAATTAATTTATGGTGTGGCTCCGGGAGCGATTGATAAATAATCCCGGCTGAAATGAACTCAAATGCAGTCTGGGTTAAGTGAGTTACAACGCTTTTGGAAATCACTATGTTAAACAGGGCGCAAAGATAATTAAATTATTCATATTATGAACACCCATCGGTTTGTTGTTAGTCCCTGAAGAGTTTTACCTTCATTGCAGTAATACCCTTTGGCCCTTTGCCCTCTTCAAAGATCACGATGTTGTTCTCTTTCACGGGCTCCAGTAAATTATTTACATGAACGAAGACTCTCTGGTTCGACTTCAGGTCGCGGATAAAACCGAAACCCTTTGACTCATTAAAGAAAGTGACAACACCCTTTCTTACGAAATCCGGTTCAGCATCAGGTTTGTTCTTAACTGCGCCGAGCTCAATGCTTTCGGGATCTACAACGGTCTTATTGGCAGGATCGGGAGGAGTTGATGTGATCACTCCGAACTCATCAACATAGGCAATCATATCGTCAAAGTTGCTCTTCTTTCCCTCGCTTTTCTTCTGCGCACGCTTCTTCTCTTTTTCTTTTCTCTTTTTGTCTCTTTTGGTTCTGACTTCCTTTTTGCCAAATGTTTCCTGCGATCTGCCCATATGCCTTGTTTAGTCTTGTTTCTGATTATAAGAATTGCCAGCTTAAAAAATGATGGTGTGCAGATGTAGTCTGATAGTGTCGTGTTCAGAATAAAATGCTCAAGATCTACAAGCTGGATTTATTTGCAAAGATAAGAAAATATTATTCCATATAAATAATTATATTTGTGAAATAATTGAACAATTGTTCATATAAACATCATATGAAGAAGAAGGAAAAATATTCCTCTGAAATACAGTGTATTGAAAAAGACAAGGTCGATTCTGTAAAAGAAAAAATGAAAACCGAAAGGTTTTTTCATTACCTGGCTGAAACATTCAAAGCTATGAGCGATCCCACGCGGACAAAAATAATCTTTGCCCTGTGCCAGGAAAAGGAATTATGTGTGTGTGACATTGCAGCTATAATAGGGACTACCAATAGCGCCATATCACATCAGTTGAGGACACTGCGCAACATGAAGCTGGTGAGATACAACAAGGTTGGCAAGGTGACATTCTATTCACTTGATGATTTACACATTAATAATCTTTTTGCAGAGGGAGTAAGGCACGTGGAGGATAAGTAGCTTTTTGCTTTCAGATGAAAGGAATAATTGATTAAATGAAAATTTTTAAGGATGAACGACAATAATAGCAATGTGGTTTTAACGGGAATGAAGGACGGGCAGGCGGGGATCATTGTCTCGGTAACAGGAGGGCACCATGCGACAAAAAGACTTGCTGATCTGGGATTATCTCCCGGGACAAGGATAAGACTAATGAGAAAAGCTCTCTTTTCCGGTCCGGTACAGGTAGATGTAAACGGGTCGAGACTTGTACTGGGATGGGGATTGGCATCAAAGATTATCGTCAGACCGGAATGAACAGCAACAGGAAGATCAATATTGTTCTGGCAGGCCAGGGTAATGCAGGTAAGTCTGCCCTGTTCAACTTTCTGACAGGCCTGCATCAGCATATCGGTAACTGGGCCGGTAAAACAATTGAAAAACGGGAAGGCACACTTTTTTATAATGGCTATACCATTGATGTTCTGGATCTTCCTGGCATTTATTCCCTGACAACCTATTCAGTCGAAGAGGTAATATCACGTGAATACATTATCCATCACCAGCCTGATTGTGTAGTAAACATTGTTGATTCGACAAATCTGGAGAGGAACCTGATTTTCACGCTTCAGCTTCTTGAACTTGAATGTCCGGTGGTTGTGGCCCTGAATATGATGGATCTTTCAAAGAAGAAGGGAATAACCATAGATATTGAAAAGCTTCAGAAGATATTAAACATACCCGTAATACCAACTATAGCTTCGCGTGGTACAGGATTAACTGATGTTATGGACGAAGTTATAGAACTCCGGGGGAAAGAGATTCATCATAAACCTCTGAAGTACGGAAAAGAGATCGAAAGCTCTGTCAGGCAGTTGTCAGAATTACTTCATGATACAGATCTTCCTTATCCGGTAAGATGGATAGCGATCAAATTACTTGAAAAGGATAAGGATACCACAAGACTGGTGCAGGAGAGAGATCCCTCCATTGTTGAAAAAGCAATGCTTCTGTGCAGGAAACTGGAGGATATACACGGGCATGATTCTGGCATAGTGATAGCAGATGAGAGGAGCCACCTTGCCTCCTGGATAATCAGGGAGATAGTAGAGATTAGCCCTCACAGGAAGATCTCCCTGAACGAGAAGCTCGATGCCATTACCACGCATAAGTTCACTGGTTATCTGGTGATGATCCTTATTGTGGGCGGCATGTTTCTTACCGTGTTCAGTTTTGGCAACTGGCTGTCGGAGTGGTTTGACTCGGTATTCCGAAACTGGAGCGCCTGGTGGGATCAGAATCTGGGTACCGGCTTCGTTCCTGCCCTGGGATGGGCAGCAACTGAGAGTGTCCTTGCACTTATCCAGATAGCCTTTCCGTATATCCTGCCTTTCTATATTATTCTTTATATTCTGGAGGATTGGGGCTACATAGCCCGTATCTCCTTCCTGATGGATAAGTTCATGCACAGACTGGGGATTCACGGAAAAGCATGCATCTCTTTTATTATAGGTCTGGGGTGTAACGTTCCCGGCTGTCTCTCATGCCGTATAATGGAATCAAAGCGCGAAAGGTTCATCACGGCAGTTCTCGTAACCCTTGTGCCGTGTTCCGCAGTATCGGTAATTGTGTTCGGGCTTGTCGGAAAGTATGTTGGACTTTTGTGGGCTCTGGGACTCTATGTTTTTGCCATGATAATCATCCTCATTGTTGGCAGGATAACCTCGAAACTTATGGTCGGAGAACCTGTGGAACTGATCATGCCTATGCCTGATTATAAAACGCCGCAAATCAAAACAATTCTTGTCCAGACCTGGGATGCCCTTAAGGAATTCATTTATATCGCTGCCCCGATTGTTATAGTGACAGGGGTGTTAATACATGCGATAGATCTTGCCGGATGGATGCCTGCCATATCATCTGCCCTTAACCCTGTAACCGTATACTGGCTGGGCCTGCCCGCCGTAACAGGTATCCTGCTGATATTCGGCATATTACGAAAAGAGCTGATACTCGTTATGCTGGCCTCATACCTGGGGACAACAAATTTCGGTGATGCCCTCACCTCACAGCAGATGATAACCCTCGCAGTTGTGAGCATGTTCTATGTTCCCTGTGTTGCAACAATTTCAGTACTATGGAAGGAATACGGATGGAAAAAGGCAATGGCGGTCTGTATTATTGAGATCCTGTTCGCAATCGCCCTGGCCGGAATTGTGAAACGAATACTCGATTTTGTCTTTTGATAAAACTCGCGGATTAATAGTCTCCCAAATTATTCAGGCATAACAAAATCAAAACTTTTCTCCTTTTCTTTCTTTGCGGGGATTCCAAAATTGTAGAGAATATTAATACCGAATCTTCGGGTATCGGAATAGCGGCTTCCGTAACTGTTTATGCTGCCCTGGTTGAGGCGGAATTCGTTGACCATTGTGCGGAAAACATCTCTTGCGCTGAGGGTTATGGAGAGCTTTCTTTCGAAGAAAGTCTGGTTGAGGCTGATATTTAGCTGGCCAAAATTTTGCATCTCGTAAAAATTCATCTGCCCTTTCGTCATAAGGAACCCGTTAAGAGTAAGACGGGTCCCTGTGCTGAACCTGAGTGAGTGGTATGTGAAAAAGCGCCAGCTTCCGCGCCGGTATGAAAGATTCTGTGTTTCATATACCCCGTCGTATTCATTGAGATTATACTGTGCCCCTAAGTAGAAAAAAAAGACCCGTGAAGGGGGTATGCCTCCGGTGGCACGGAAGTAAGTTTCCCTGCTGGTACCCAGATTATCATATGTCCTTACAGTTACATTCACATCCCGGCTGTCCTGGTAAATAACACTTGAAAAGATATCACGCGTGTAACTGCGTCCGTATGCGAACAGGGGCATATCGTCTATGCTGACATTTACCTCGATATTATTTGTGAACTGGGGTTTGAGACCGGGGTTTCCCGTCTCGTATAAAAACTGGTCAACATATCTCACTGAGGGATTAAGGCTTTCGTAACCGGGACGTGAGATTGTCTTCCGGTAGATGGCGTATGCCCTAAGTTCAAAGCCGCGCAGACTGAAGACGGGTCTGCTGAGATACACATACGGGAACCAGTCGGCCCTGCTTATAATGAAACTTGTATCGGAAGGTATAGTCTGTATACCCTTCATGTAAGTATGTTCGAGCCGCACGCCTGTTTTGAGCAGGAATTGCCACCCGAGATCGCGTGAGGCCTGCATGTATCCCGAGTTGATATTCTCGCGGTATCTGTAACTGCTTGTGCGAGAGGGATCTTCAGTTCGTAATCCTTCCCTTGTAATAAAGTATCCGGAGCTGCTTTGATACTGCTGCCATGTGCTGTTGATACCTGCCTCCAGTTTTATACCGAAGGGTAACCGGTAAGTCAGATCTGACTGGAACTGCATAAACTGACGCCTATGTTCTCCGGTGCCGTCGCCTGCAATGCCGGAGCCAGCTGGAAAAAGCAGATTGGTGCGATAATCCTGTGAACTCTTGTTGTTGTTGAATGTGTATGAAAGTTTGGAGTCCAGCTCCAGCCCTGTTGAATCTACCCTGTAAAGGATTCCCATTTCCTGCCTCAGGCTGGTGAACCGGGAGCTGTTTTCGGTATTGTTCAGGGTCTCTGTCAGGATCTGGTCCGCAGAGGTTCGAATAATATTACTGTTCATTGCTGATGAGGAAGGGAGGCTTCTGTTGACTCTCCCGTCGTAGCTGAGATTAAGCTTTTCAGTAGCATCATAGCTTATTCCGTATCCGATATAGCCCTGGTTAGCTTTTCTTTTGGATTCCGCCGACTGAAAAAGAGATGTGTCTGGTTTTAGAAGCCTTACACTGCTCAGTTCCTCAAGCATCTGATTGTTGCTGTATTCGAAGTTGAGATAGCTTGTACTGAGATCACCGCTTTCGTTGATACTGAATCCGGCGAAGCGGTTGCCATATCTCCCCTGATTCAATCCGGTCCTGACGGAACCAAACCGGCCTATCTTAACACCTTTTTTTAGTACAACGTTGACTATTCCTCCTGAACTTGATGCGGAGTATTTTGCCGAAGGGGTCCGCATCACTTCAATCCTCTGGACACTTCCGGGGGGCAGACTGCGCAGGATGGTCATAATATCCTGACTGCTCATCTTCTGTTCCCTGCCGTTGATGAAGATCATTGCCGGGGTGGCGCTGCTGAGGAATATGCCCCCATCCTGATCGACAAGAAGTCCCGGTGTGCTCTCCAGGATCTCGAGCGTATTTGTGCTGATACTTGCAAGCCCTTGAATATCAATTATCATTTTGTCCTCTTCCTGACGCATCATTGGCCTTGACACCATTACTACCACCTCGTTCATCATGATAGCATCCTCTGTCATTCGGAAGGTGAACTCTCTATGACCGGTGCTGACCGTTACGCTCTCTTCGAGCGGCCGGAAGCCTATGAATGTTATTCTTGCAGTGTATGAACCTGACGTGAGGTTTTCAAACCGGGCGAGCCCTGACAGATCTGTTGTGGTTACAAATCTTGCCTGGTCCGAGTCCCTGAAAAGCTGAACGGCAGCTCCGGCAAGAGCCTCCCCTTCATGATCCTTAACAAGAATGCTAACCGATTGCCCGTGGCAAACAGGTACCAGGGCGGTAAGCAAAATTCCCGTCAGGAATGATATAAGAGTTATATATTTCATCGATTGGGTAAAAATAAGAATTTCCTTGATCCGGGAAAGGAAAAACGGATGGAAGACGGAAGACGGAAGACGGAAGACAGAAGACGGAAGACGGAAGACAGAAGACGGAAGACGGAAGGCAGAAGACGGAAGACGGAAGACGGAAGACGGAAGACGGAAGACGGAAGACGGAAGACAGAAGACGGAAGACGATCAGAGTATTTTCCGGATGAGCCAGATAATAAATGAAACCACAATGCTCATTATGATCATTGTCGTTATCGGGAAATAAAATTTGAAATTCTCCTTTTCGACCCTTATATCACCAGGAAGATTTCCGATCCAGTTTAATTTATTGCCGGCGAAATAAATGATGACACCGGCTATAATAAAAATTATACCCGTAAATATTAATATTTTAGCAAGCTGTGTCATAAATAATAACTCCTAAAATTGCAGTGCAGCACTTCCTTTCTCTTTTGTCAGCCCAACCTCTTTTGCAACGCCGTTTACAGTTACCCTGTAGTTTCCGTAGAAAGCCGGAGTGGAAAAGAGTCCGTCATTTCCCGCCGTTCCCGAAGTTTTTGTCCACCACTCCCTAAAGATCAGATCTTTATAAGCTTCAGCAGCGGGTGTCGGCGACCAGTCTCGCTTATACATGGAAGATACCGGTATCCAGTTGGCTCCCTCCCAGAAGCCCCACATCAGGATGCCTTCAACTGCCGGGTGGGAGAAGCATATCCTGTAATAATCGATAAGTTCTTTTGCCTTCAGCTCCTCTTCCTCCTGAGACATAACAGTTATTTTCTCCCTGTAATATTTAGAGCGCTGACCCGGCATGTTGAACTCGGTAATTCTGACCGGCAGGTTAAACAGCGCCAGCGAATCGAGAGCCTTCTTAAGCTGAATCCGGTCGAATGTCTCAGCATGGAGATGACCCTGGACGCCTATACCGGCAATCGGTATACCCTCTTTAAGCAGCTTCCTTATGTGTGCCATATAATCGGCAAGCCTGTTGCCCGTCAGGATATCATAATCGTTGAGCCAGAGCTTTATTTCCGTATCGCCATTTAATGCCCATTCAGCCATCATTCCGGTAATCCCCTCGCCCAGCCTCTCCTCATAATAGTTGCCGTGGATCATTTCGTTATTGAGGTCATATTCTGCAAAGCGTCCCCTGTAACGTGCTGTTACTGTTTCCGCTCTGTTCCTGAGTGACTCCCCCAGTTCATCATCATCAAGCTCCTTAACCCATTGCTGGACAAACTGCGGAATACCCCAGAAAAGGTTGTGAGCCCTGAGAGGTATTTTGTTCTCTTCAGTCCATTTCAGAATTGCATCAACGGTGTTATAGTTTACTTCACCTTTTCTGCGCTCCATATCACCCCATTTTACGGCATTTTCGGTTACTGTCGAGTTGAAATTTTCAAGGAACTTTTCCTTGTACTGCCGAAGATCACTCTCTGATATGCGGCCTCCGGCAAGTGAATTGCTTATGGCACATCCGAACCAGAATTCGTGACTCAGCTGTTCAACCAGGACCTTATCTCCGGTTCTGGCTTTAACAGTGAGAATCCCTTTGCGATTTTTTGCTATCGATTCATCAATACCGGTATACTGGCCGTATGCCTCGCACAGGATTGAAGTCTGGAGAATCAAACCTGTCAGGAGGCATATTATGACGTTTAAAACAGAAGTGTTAATTTTTCTCATGCCGTTTGTTTTGAAGAGCATCAGCGGGCTGTGCATGGTGTTAAGATAATAAAAGTATGGATAATGTTACATTTGATGCACACTCTTTAATCAGAATTAGTTATTTTTATAGGATAAAGTTAGAGAATAAGTTGTTAATAATCAAATCTGTCGAATATGGAAGAGCATGTAGTTAAGGTCATAAGCATTGAAAATGTAACACATGATGTTAAGAGGTTCAGGGTAGAGAAGCCGGCAGGATATTCATTTCTGCCCGGACAGGCTACGGAAGTTTCAATAAATACTCCGGACTGGAAAGATGAAAAGAGGCCCTTTACCTTCACTTGCCTGAGAGGAGAGCCTTTTCTTGAGTTTACGATCAAGATATATTCCTCACATGATGGAGTTACAAATGAACTCGGGAAGCTTGCTGCTGGTGATGAGTTGATTATCAGGGACGTGTGGGGAGCAATAACATATAAGGGAACAGGAGTATTTATCGCAGGTGGTGCGGGAATTACTCCTTTTATAGCAATATTCAGGGAACTCGCAGAGAAAAAGGAAGTAAAAGGCAGTAAACTGATCTTTGCAAACAAAACGAGGGCTGATATTATTCTCGAGCAGGAGTTTAAAAAGATGCTCGGAAAAGATTTCATCAATATTTTATCAGAGGAAAAGGCTGATGGTTATTTCCACGGGATGATCAGTGAGGATTTCCTTAAAAATGTCATAAATGATTTCGATATGCATTTTTATGTATGTGGTCCTCCGCCTATGATGGATTCTGTGACCGGTCTGCTCAAAAAATTCGGGGTTGGTGAAAATTCAGTTACTCTTGAATTATAAAGCAAATGAATAAGATGAATAGCCATATTCTGCACTGTTACTGATCCAATATATTAAGCCTTAAAATTAGTTGAAGATTAGGCTTTTTTAACATAAGGAGCCTGCTTTTTTATTGACCGGCTTGTTTTTTTTGTATTATTTAGTACCAGAGTCTTAAAGGGTAAATTATGAAGAATATCTGTGCGCTACTTTTAATCGCATCGCTAATGTTTATGGCGGGTTGTACCCGGGGGCAGAAGAACCTGACAGTGACCTTTGAGGATGCAACGGATGAGAAGAAATGGGCCCTGAAGGAGTTGAATCCGGAGTTGCCGTCCGACTGGTCATTTTATGAGTTCCTGACACTTGAATATCATGCCACATCCACTCAGCGTTTTTATATAAATATCTATGACACCGGGGGAGTGCGCAGGTTAAGGATATTGCCGTTTCAGGGTGCATGGGTGAGGGCATCGGTTCCCCTTGCCAATTTTCAGAGAAGAAACGTTCTGGGGCACGATATGGCAGCGATAGGACAACGGGGTATGCCGGGTTACGGCCTTGGATTCACCGCTCTCGTCGGAACCATTAACCAGGTAGATTCCCTGGGGCTGATGATGGAGGACCCGATAGGTTCTCCGGCACTCGAGATACGTAATATCAGGCTTTCCATATTCGCGGAAGATTCCATACTGAGTCCTCTGCCGCTTGTAGATGAGTTTGGTCAGTGGATACCTGCCGAATGGCCCGGTAAGTCAAAGACTCTTGATGAGCTTCAGGCGGTCTGGGATGAGGAAGATGGTTCTCTGCAGACCGGAAACTTCGATGTGTCGAAGTATGGAGGTTACCTTAACACCAAAGCCAGGGCAACAGGATTTTTCAGGGTTGAGAAGATAGATGACAAATGGTGGTTCATCGACCCCCTTGGGCACTACTTCCTTTCCGTAGGCAGTACCGGGATAGGGCCCGGGGGATCATTTGCCCGCGTTGAAGGGCGTGAATATATTTACACCGCCTTCCCTCCTGAAGAGCTGACGAAATCATACAGGAGACTTGGCAGGGCTTCATTCTACACATGGAACCTGTACCGCAGGTTTGGTCCTGATTTCCGTGATAAATGGATGGATTTCACGGCAAGAAGGATGGATGACTGGGGGCTCAATACTATTGCCAACTGGTCGGATGCCGCATTCGGGAGAAGTCAGAGAAAACCGTATGTGGCAACACTGGGTGGATGGGGCTTTGATCCGAAGACCATGGGTATGCCGGATGTTTATGCACCTGATTATGAGGCATCTGTTGATGAGGCGGCCGCACGGCAGTGTGCTCTGCTGAGAAATGACCCCTATCTGCTTGGATATTTCGTGGGCAACGAACCGCCATGGCCGGGAAGGGAACAGGAACTGGTGAATGTCATACTCGAGGGTGATGACACACCAATGAAGGCAGCCCTGATAAAGCATCTTGAAGCCGGAGATACGCCTGAACGACGAAAAGCCTTTGTATATGACACATACACCAGGTTTATCAGGATGATCAATGCTGCGATCAAAAAACATGATCCCAATCACCTTAACCTTGGCCTGAGATTCGGCGGAAATCCGCCGGAAGATCTTGTAAAGGCATCTGCATCAATAGGATTTGATGTTTTCAGCCTTAACATATATGGGTACAACGCTTCCCCTGAAAGGCTGGCAAAGATTGATGAGTTAACCGGACTGCCCATAATAATAGGCGAGTTTCATTTCGGGACAACTGAACGGGGGCTCTCACCCGGACTCAGGCAGACTATAAGCCAGGAGGAACGGGGAGTTGCCTACAGGTATTATGTGGAGAATGCATTTGCTCATCCCTCGCTGATAGGGACACACTGGTTTCAGTGGTGGGACCAGCCTTCAACAGGACGGAATGATGGTGAGAACTATAACATTGGACTCGTGGATGTGACTGATCAGCCTTACAGGGAGCTTATTGATGCTGCAAGGGAAACGCATAAAAGGTTATACGGGATACATGCCGGAGAGATACCGCCAGTCAGCAGGCAGGCGCTCACACAGTAGCGATTCGTACAAAATAATATACAGATAGCAGTGATCAGGTTAGGCTCCCGAACCCTATACCGATTTTTTTGAAAGCATACTCTGCCTCTTTGATATAATCTCCATAAACAGTTATCCAGTGAAAACCGGGCATCTGCTCTGCCACTTTCCTGCTGTCGCATTCAAAGGTCACGTCAATTTGTGAGCGGCAAATATCGAGGAACGGGTTATCGGCTATTTTCCCGAGCAGACCCACGTTCCTTTCAAATGCAAAATCGGGCATGATGTTGGTAACAACCTGTCCTTTTGTCATTTCTACCTTGGGGGCGGCTCCGTAATCCGACTCAAAGTGAGTCATGATCCTTGCCGGCTCACTATTCCTGCCGTCCATCCTTCTCGGGGCAGTACAATGAGCAAGCGTTATGATGTTATCGTGCGGGAAGGTGGGATCGTTCAGGAATGACGGCTTTCCTGAGATATTGGCCATCAGAATACCCGCGGGGACGACGACGAAATCTGATTCGCAGAAGGCAAGATAACCATCATCGTTAAGCAGGCTAAGGGTAAGGCATGCTGTTGTTTCCGCCAGAGGCATTATGGTGCCCATGCATTCATTTATGGTCAGAGCTCTGCAATCATACTTCGCCATCAGCCTTGTGAAGATCTCTTCGAGGACGAAACAATTATCCACGAAGTGTCGCTCCGTCTCCAGCTTTATGTTTGTCTCGCTGAGATATTCTTCAGCGCGGCTCTTTGAAGCTGCAACCAGGGTTTTGTCCTTTCTGGCTTCGGTGATCAGATTACCAAGTTCTTCGTAGGATATTGTTACTATATCAAGCCTGTATTTTTCTCTGACGAGAGCCGGCACTACACCCTGGGGCTGGGCCCATGCCCCGGGCCCTCCCACGGCAAGGATACGTGAACCGACAGTGTTCTTGAGTCCGCATAAGGACCTGAGCCTCCAGAGAAGCTCGTTGTGGTTGTCAATTACAACATCATTCTCATCAATACCTTTTACAGAAAGTTTGTCGGTGTGCTGGCGCAGATAACGCGGACTTATTATTTCATACCAGAGATAAACAGGACCGGATTTATGCCGGCAGAAGAAAATCACATTTTTCCCCTTGCTGTTCAGTGTATCGAACATATTCATACTTCCACCAGCGGCATAAACAAGGAAAAGGTCGGCGGAATCGAGATCGGTAATGCTGTTGAGATCCTGGTTCCTGCGGACCGGGGAGACGGGCAGGAAATTAACCGGGAAATCAGCTGTTGAAGCGATTGACTGAAGTTCTTTTCCGATCCTTTCGACCTCCGCGGAAGCATCCTGCTCCGTCTGGATACCTCCCCATGCCCTCCAGCTAGTTTTATCCCTGCGCTGGGGCACCTCGTAGGTCAAAATTGGTTTAACAATTAGGGGCTTGCGCTTATTCGGATTTTCTGATCCGGACTCTCCTGAGGCCAGAGCGGCCCATGATAGTCCCGATAATGCTACCGAACCAATGACACCGGTGCCTGTTACCTGAACAAATTTACGTCGTGTCATATCACCCGGGGCGCCACCATGGTTCCCGCAACAGGTGCGGAAACCTGCAGTATTTACCATTCCGGATGCAGGATCTGTTTTATTGCTCATATTCAAGGGTATTAATTTGTAAGAAAAATACATATTTTTCACCACAAATACAAACATACCGCCCCCTGCAATTCTGCCGGGGCCGCCGGCTACGCGGCTCACAAACATGCCGCCGCTACGCGGCTACAAACATGCCGCCGCCACGCGGCTACAAACATGCCGCTGCCACGCGGCTACAAACATGCCGCTGCTACGCAGCTACAAACATACCGCCGCTACGCGGCTACAAACATGCCGCTGCTACGCAGCTACAAACATGCCGCCGCTACGCGGCTACAAACATGGCGCCGCTACGCGGCTAC
>CAZWFL010000002.1:86088-157623 GCA_964633195.1 uncultured Rikenellaceae bacterium
TACGCGGCTACAAACATGGCGCCGCTACGCGGCTACAAACATGGCGCCGCTACGCGGCTACAAACATGCCGCCGCTACGCGGCTACAAACATGGCGCCGCTACGCGGCTACAAACATGGCGCCGCTACGCGGCTACAAACATGCCGCCGCTACGCGGCTACAAACATGCCGCCGCCACGCGGCTACAAACATACCGCCGCTGCTACGCAGCTAAGAACATGCCGCTGCCCGGGGAACGGGTAAGGTAGTCCCGTGGGGACGGCATGCTTATAGTTTTGACGCATTATAATAGGAATTAACGAGCTCCGTAGGAGCGACATGTTATTTAAATCAGAATATACCCGGTGCGCTACGCGGTTATCCTGATTTTATTGCGGTATCCGGTAAGACATTCCGAAGCTGACAAAGCTGTCAAAAGCAGTTTTGTTAAGGCCTATCCCTCCTGAGATGTCAAGCTGGAAGTTATGGAGCACAAGATAAGTGCAACCGGCATCGAACAGATGTGCTCTTCTGCCCGGTTCACGTAACAGTCCATAGAACTCCGTAAACAATCCCAGCTTCTCCGTGCCCGCAATATTAAGAGCTACGGAATAATAGAAGCCGGGAACTGACGTCTCCCCGTCCCACTCAGCTCCCAGATTGCTTCCCAGGGCCACCCTGTCAGACAGGGTATGCGAAAAAGCAAACCGGAATGCCGGAGCAACGCCTGAAGTTCTGAAAAATTCTTTAGCCGTATATGGTAAGGCTGCTCCGCCTATAAAGGCTATATCGGGTATCCATCCCACCTCTTCGGCAATCATGTACTTGAACTGAAGAATAAGAGGGCCGGTTCCTGTAATACGGTCTTTAATATCGGTATATTTGATCTCCAGCCTTTCAGAAAGAAGATCCAGACCGATCCGTAACTCCAGCCTCTTTAAAAGACCATAACGGAGAAGGGTTGTATTAAAGGCAAACAACCGTTCAAGAGCAAGCTCCGTTTCATCTTTCTGCATAAGAAATCCCGTTTCTATCTGTAAGCTCCTTAGTGGTACTATGGCAGCTGACTCTGTCTGGTCAGGCCGATCGGTGATCAGTTCCGGTATTTTATCCTGTGCCCCGGCTGAAAATGATATCAGGAGAGCTGTCAGTAAAACCAGATAATTATTCCGGCAGGAAGTTGTTAAACGGACTGTTTGATTATTTCGGATCGTTATATGCATATGTAGGTGAATGTTTGCAATATATATTTTTTTTTGTTCTGTCAGTGATAACCCTGTCTGATCATTTGTATCTGAAGGAGCATGTTATGTTTTTTTAAGCTATCTTACATGTCTCTTTTATTGGAGGGTCCCGATAGGGATCATATAGATCCGTAAGGGTGAAAAAAGTAATTAAGTAATCTGAAATTAATATTAAATAATTGTTTATGAAAGTTTTAATCATTGCACTTTTCCTGCTTGTGAACGGGTTCAGGGTATGTGCCCAGGAAGAAATGGTCCTCTTTGACGGCGAGAGCCTGGATGGATGGGAGATAATCGATTTCGGCGGACAGGGAGGAATATCTGTAAAGGATGATGCCATTGTTATTGAAGCAGGCGACCCGCTTTCCGGGATAAGGTGGACAGGTGATTTCCCGAAAACAAATTATGAAGTCAACTTTCAGGCGAAACGTGTCAGGGGACATGATTTTTTTTGCGGGATGACCTTCCCTGTGAAGGACTCGTTTCTGACACTGGTCCTGGGAGGATGGCAGGGATGGGTTAACGGACTGAGCAGTATTGACGGATACGATGCTGCCAATAATGAAACATACGATTCCTACGGTTTCTCACCTGACCGCTGGTACAGGATAAGGCTCAGGGTTACAGATGAGAAGATTGAAGCGTGGGCTGATGATAATAAAATTGTTGATTTCACCATTGGCAAACACGATCTCTCCCTGAGGTGGGAAATGGAACCTACTGTACCTTTCGGGATCAGCACTTATTACACCACGGGGGCTGTAAGGTTTATAAGGGTTAATATTATAGCAGACGAGTAACCGGCAATTCTCCCACAGAGAGGCCGGTGCCGATATGAGATCCGTAAAACTTTATTCGTCAGGGATTGTTCAATAATTGTAACATCATTAAGTGTATGGCTGCTGAAAGAAAAAAGGATGATAATGGGTCAGTTCACACGAAAGTTGAAGAAGCTGAAGTACGTCAGGATGAAGTACAGGTAAAAGATATCATCAAAAAGCAGTATCCTGTCACGGGGATGTCGTGTGCTTCGTGCGCCGCGAATGTCGAATCAACCCTTAAGAAACAACCCGGTATTCTGAATGCATCTGTGAACCTTGCCTCACAGACTGCTACGATAGAGTTCTCTCCTGTGGTTATCCTGCCTCAGGCTATAAGGGAGTCTGTCACATCGATAGGGTATGACCTTATTACCGACGAGTCCGGGAATGCCAGGAAGGAGGTTGAGAACATCGAGCTCAGTAGATATAAATCATTGAGAAGAAGGACTATATGGGCTATAATACTGGCTGTGCCGCTGGTGCTGATAAGCATGATCTTCATGAATATACCTTTTTCCTCATATATAATGTGGTTTCTTGCATCACCTATTGTCATCTGGCTCGGGAGGGGCTTCTTTATCAATGCCTGGAAACAGATAAGGCACGGAAGTGCAACAATGGATACACTTGTTTCTTTAAGCACGGGCATAGCCTATCTGTTCAGCGTATTCAACACTCTTTTCCCTGGTTTCTGGCACAGCAGGGGCCTGCACGCTCATGTTTATTTTGAGGCGGCCGGTGTGATAATAGCACTTATACTGCTTGGCAGACTTCTTGAGGCCAGGGCACGGGCAAATACCTCGGCATCGATAAAGAAACTGATAGGACTTCAGCCGAAGACGCTCTTTAAGGTAATGAAGGATGGTTCGGTGAAGGAGTTTCTTATATCAGCCATCAGGGAAGGCGATACAATATTGGCAAGGCCGGGCGAAAAGATTGCTGTTGATGGCATTGTAACGGAGGGTGCCAGTTATGTAGAGGAGAGCATGATCACAGGGGAACCCGTTGCTGTTTTGAAGGAACAAGGTACGAAGGTGTATGCCGGAACGGTAAACCAGAAGGGAAGCTTTCATTACAAAGCCGAGAAGGTTGGATCGGACACCCTCCTGAGCAGTATCATAAGGATGGTTGAGGTGGCGCAGGGCAGCAAGGCACCGGTACAGAAGCTGGTTGACAGGATAGCAGGCATATTTGTTCCGGTAGTGGTGATGATATCAGTGGTAACATTCGCTGCATGGATATGGCTTGGTGGAGATAATGGTGTTATCCAGGGGCTTCTGTCAATGATCACCGTTCTTGTAATCGCCTGTCCTTGTGCCCTTGGACTTGCCACACCTACAGCTTTAATGGTGGGTATAGGCAAGGGAGCAGAGAACAACATATTGATAAAGGATGCAGAGGCTCTTGAGCAGGCATACAGGATGAACGCACTGGTCCTCGACAAGACCGGCACAATAACCGAGGGAAAACCCTCTGTTGAAATAATCGAATGGCTGCCCGGTAAAGATATCAAGCTGAACAGGAATATACTCTTCAGCCTGGAGAGCCATTCGGAACACCCTCTTGCCGGCGCTGTGGTGAGTTTCCTGGAGGATAAAGCTGAAAAGATAACAGTTACAGATATTGAGTCGATTACAGGTAAGGGGATTACAGGTGTACATAACCGAATAAGATATTATGCAGGCGGGCTCAGGCTTATGAGTGAGACTGGCATTGTTCCGGAAGGTAATTTCCGCAAGCTGGCTGATAAGTGGGAAGACGACGCGAAGAGTGTCATATTCTTCAGTGACAACTCCGGGATACTTGCAATGCTAGCTGTAACGGATAAAATCAAACCCGGTTCGCGCGAAGCTGTGGAGAAGCTTAAAAAGAGCGGTATTGAGGTATATATGATCACCGGCGACAACGAAAAAACCGCACGGTCAGTAGCGGAGAAGACTGGTATTGAAAAGTATGAAGCGCAGATGCTCCCTTCCGATAAAGCTGAATTCATTTCAAAACTTCAGAGCAGAAACAAAATTGTCGGAATGGTTGGGGATGGGATTAACGACAGCCAGGCCCTGGCTACTGCCGACGTGAGCATTGCAATGGGGAAAGGATCGGATATTGCCATCGATGCCGCAAAGATGACACTTATAAGCAGCGATCTTTCAATTATCCCGTCGGCGATACGACTGAGCCGTAATACAGTAAAAACAATAAGGCAAAACCTCTTCTGGGCTTTTATCTATAATGTGATAGGGATTCCGATAGCGGCCGGGGTGCTATACCCGCTTAACGGATTCCTTCTTAATCCCATGATAGCAGGTGCTGCAATGGCATTGAGCAGCATAAGCGTTGTCACAAACAGCCTCAGGCTCAGGTATTCCCGTTGAGCATGCGGTTGAGGCCAAGAATATGGTTATGGATTTCCTCGATAAGCCATTTAGGTGTTGAAGTTGCCCCGCAGACACCTGCGGAACTTTTATTACCGAACCAGGCAGCATCAATCTCTTCGACAGAGGAGACAAAATGGGAATCGGGGTTCACGCTCCGGCATACAGAAAAGAGGTGACGTCCGTTTGAGCTCTCTTTCCCGCTGACAAATATTATTACATCGTGTTTTTTTGCAAACTCCCTCATATGAGGCTCCCTGTTGGAGACCTGTCCGCATATTGTGTTGTAAACGGTCAGAAGCTTTTCGGGATCATCTGGCCCGTTCTCCTGCATTCTCCTGCTTATCAGCCAGGCTATCTCCTTATAATCGTTTTTACTCATTGTTGTCTGCGAAAAAAGGTAAACGGGTCCGGAAAGATCAATCTTAGCAATGTCGTCCTTTCCGGCAATAACCACCCCCTCATTATCTGTCTGACCCAGAAGCCCCCTGACCTCTGCATGACCTGGTTTACCGTATATTACTACCTGCCCGTTTTCCTCCTTTGCCCTGATCCAGATCTTTCTTATTCTCGACTGCAGTTTTTTAACTATCGGGCATGTAGCCTCAATAATGGTGATGTTATTCTCATCTGCGATCCTGTATGTTTCAGGTGGCTCTCCGTGTGCCCTGATCAGGACAGTACTCCCTTTAAGCATTCGGAACTGTTCGTGGGTTAATGTTATAAGTCCCAGTGATGCCAGACGTTCTATCTCTTTTTCGTTGTGTACTATGGGCCCGAGCGAATAGACTTTTTCTCCCCTTTTAAGAGCCTCTTCAGCAGTTTTTACAGCGTTCTGTACTCCAAAGCAGAATCCCGATTCCATGTCCGTTTCAACCTGCATTTAACTTTTCTTCAATCATATTTCTTATCCATTCCATCTGCTCTGACACAGTCATCCTGCTGTTGTCCAGTATTAAGGCATCATCGGCCCGTCTGAGAGGGCTGATATCACGGTTCTCATCTGCGATATCCCGGGCAATGATGTTTCTTCTGATCTCCTCAAAATCGGCTGGAATATTTCTTCCGCTTAGCTCATCAAGCCTTCTCTTTGCCCTGATATCGACAGAGGCCGTCATAAAGATCTTAATGTCGGCGTCAGGAAAAACAACGGTTCCAATGTCGCGGCCATCCATTACTATCCCCTTATAAACTCCTATCTGCCTTTGGAGTTCCACCATCATTTGCCGGACCTCTGATATCTGGCTTATCCTGCTTACATGTGCGGATACCTCAATGCTTCTGATCTCTTTTTCGACATTTTCCGAATTCAGATATGTCTCATATTCAGCGACATCAGGATTGTAGACAAATTCAATATGTATATCTTTGAGTTCTGAAAGTATGCCTGTAACATCAATAAACCCCTTGCCGATAAAACCCCTTCGCATGCAGTAGAGGGTTACTGCCCGGTACATGGCCCCGCTATCGATATAGATATACTCCAGTTCCTTTGCTATCGCCTTTGCAAATGTGCTTTTGCCGCATGAAGAATACCCGTCTATAGCTATTATGAGCCTTCTTTGCATAACATGATTGTTAATTTGTGTCACTTGCCCATATCCCTTATAAGCTCATCAAAGCCCCCTTCAGGGGGTTGGGGGCATAAGGGTCTTTTCTGCATTTCTCTTAAATTTACAAAGATTACAAATATGAATGTAAAACAAAATTATTTTTATTCGCGGAACTTTTTGTACAAAAGATCCGGCCGTGCAATGAGAGAGACATGGTTTGAAGATCCGGCGAGATGATAGTTAGCCCTTCCGAATTCAATGCTCAGTATTGTTGTATTGATCCCGAAGCCCCATGAGAATCCTACGGTTGAAGCTTTCTGCTCAATCTGCAATTCCCTTCGCCTCTGATAATTATAACCGGCACTGAGATAAAGATTCCTGTGGGGGATTAGCTCAACTCCTGCAATAATATGTCTCATGAGATTTTCCATGAAACCGTCGGATATTGACTCACCGTTACTGTCATCATCCTGTGAAAGATAATTGTGGGTAAGGTCAAACTTCTCGAGATGGCGCAGTGTAAGTGAGAATCGGAGGGGTGCATGCTCGGGTTTGGCCGTTATTCCCGCTTCTATTTCGAAGGGAAGTTTTTGTCGCGGTTCACCGGCATAGGAGGTGAGCTGCAAGCCTATGTTCCTGATTACCACTCCGGCAGAAAGTAGATTTGAACGGTTATGCCACGAGAGGCCAATATCGAAAGCAAACCCGAATGAGCTGTATCGCTCGAGATGAGACAAGACAGGCTTGAGGTTTATACCTGCAGTGAAGGATGAGTCGATCTCACGCGACCAGATAAGAGAAAGAGCATATTCAGAGGCACTGAATTCACCTGTTATGTTACCTGCCGGATCAGCTTCAGTGAAGTAGCCGTAATTAAGGTAAGTGAGACCCGCTGCAAAGTTGCCTGCCGCAGGAAGGTTCCTTGAATAGAGGACCAGGCCGTAGTTTATGCCTGCAAAATAATTAACATAGTTAAGTGCAAGATTCCTGTCCATACCATTATTAAGGAGTGCAGGGTTATGATAAGCCAGATTCAGGTTTGTGCCGGGGAGTGATACATTCGATCCGCCAAGTGAGGAGACCAGTCCTGAATGTGTAAGGTTGAGGAACTCGTAGACATTATCGCCTCCTGTCTGCGCACGTACAGGAAAGAGAATAATAACCAGAAACACTATGGCAGGTATTCTTCTCATAATGCCGTAATTATATGTTAAAGATATTAAATATTACCGGTACGGAAACAGAATGGCAATTTAAATGCGACAGGGTAAGCATCAGTATTATCAGGCTGTCTTTCCTGTAAGGACAAGGGCGTCGCCCGATTTTTTATCCCTGCCGTTCAGCTGCGACAGAAAAAGACCAGTAATCACAATGATCATTCCTGCCATGTTTTGCAGTGAAAGTTTCTCGCTGAGAATGAAAAATGAAAAGATGGCAGTCAGAACGGGAATGGAGTTGGTGAATACGTTCACTCTCGAAATACCCATCTTTTTGACCGAGTAAGCGAAGAGAATGAATGCACCGCACGAAGCGAAGATTGCCAGCTGGGCAACAGGCAGCAGATCCCTTAAGGTGAAGGGGGTATTAATCAGATGACTCATATCTGTGATCAGAAAGATTGGCAGGAAGAGCAAAACCCCTATTGTGTTCTGTACAGTCACAATAAAAACAGGCGTGTAGGTGCCCAGCAAACCTGTAAGTGTCAGATTGTAACCGACGGCAGAGAAGACTGCCAGAAAAAGCAGCGCCAGCCCCTTTACATTAAACGTGAGGGAGCCGTCCCGGTTGAGGATGAAGACCAGAACACCGATGAATGACAGGATAATTCCCGCATAATTGATCTTCCTCAGCCTCTCCTTCAGCAACAGCCAGGCACCAAGGGCTACAAATACCGGAATCATCGATATCACAACTGAACCGACAGTGGCAGACACATAGGTAAGCCCGAAACCCTCACCCAGGAAATAGAAGAATGGTTCAAACAGAGCCAGGAGCAGAAAAAGTTTACGATCCTTCTTTTCTATTTTTACGAAATTCTTTGATAACAGGAGATAAATGCCCAGTACAATGATAGAAATGAAAAGGCGCAGGAATACTATTGTTATTGGCCTGAAGGTCTGGTTGGCGACTTTGAACCAAATAAATGAAAAGGCCCAGAAGACCATTGCCATAGTAACTGCAAGGTATTTCCTTATATTATCTCCTGACGACAACCTGGTGATTTAAATAGTGATTCCGGGGTGCGAATTTATAGTTAATATTTGTTAATTTACCTCCGTTACAGGGTTTTCTTCGGGATAGTTAGTAACGCCGGGTTAGTATAATTTCGACCCTGCAGTGAACCCATTCAGGTAAGGACTATTAAAGACCAGTGAGACAAACAAATGGATCGTGATATTGTTTCGAACAGTGAGGAAAAATGAGTCCGGGCTGATTTGATTATGAACCATTAATTATTATATTTGCCGCCTCGAAGAAAGAATTGACCAAATTAGATAGAGAAAAACTTAAAATCCGAGCTGATGAAACCTCCATGTATTTTTTTCCGCAAACACATGTGGTATAATAGTTAACTATATGGAGGTTCCATCATACCATTAAAATAAATTATTATATGATGAAAATATTAGTCTGTATCAGTAATGTTCCTGACACAACCACAAAGATCAGGTTTGCCGAAGGCAACAGGGAGATTGATACCACAGGGATACAGTGGGTTATTAACCCATGGGATGAACTCTCTCTCACCCGTGCTCTGGAGTTAAAGGATGATGCTTCTGCGGGAGTTAAATCGGTTACTGTGGCCCATGTGGGATCAGCCGCCTCGGAGCCTACAATCAGGAAGGCGCTGGCGATAGGTGCAGATGACGCCGTAAGGGTTAATTCGGAATCGTCTGATGCCTGTTTTGTGGCGGCCCAGCTTGCTGAGGTCATCAGGAAAGAGCAATACGATATTATTATGTGCGGTATCGAATCAAGCGATTTCAACGGTTCAGCAGTAGGAGGAATGATATCCGAATTCCTGGAGATACCCTCGGTCTCGGCCGTATCGGGGATCAGCATTGAAAACGGAAGAGCATTGATTACACGTGAGATTGACGGAGGAAAAGAAATTGTTGAAATGCCTCTCCCTTTTCTTGCCGTAGTGCAGAAAGGAATTGCAAAAGAGCCGCGAATTGCAGCCATGAGGGGTATTATGATGGCCCGCACCAAGCAGATCAGAATATATGAACCCGTTGCAGCTGATTCTCTTACAGAGGTAACCGGCCTGGAGAAACCTGCTCCGGGAGCTGCGTGCAGGTTCGTAGACCCGGATAATCCGGCACTGCTGATAGAGCTCCTTCAGAATGAGGCAAAAATAATCTGATAACCAATCTGTTAATCTTAATCACCGGGAAATGGCAATTTTAGTATATACCGAAAACTGGGACGGAAAATTTAAAAAGCTCACCTTCGAGCTTCTCTCCTATGCATCAGCCACAGCTGAAATGACGGGAACAACTGTTACTGCTGTCACTATCGGGGAGACGCATGATAGCGAACTGAGCATCCTTGGAAAATATGGTGCATCAAAAGTGATCAATGTTACTGATGAGAGCCTCAAAGTGCTGGATAATCAGGTTTATGCAAAGATAATCGCTGATATCGCCCTGAAAGAAGGGGCAAAGGTGATTATCCTTGCCAACAACAACTCGGGTAAAGCAATTGCCCCGAGATTATCTGTAAGGCTGAAAGCCGGGTTGGGATCAGGAGTAACCAGGCTCCCTCTGACGCTCGATCCTTTTACCGTTTATAAAAGAGCCTATTCGGGCAATGCATATGCAAATCTTGTTATAAGGTCGGAAATAAGGATTCTGACGCTTGCACAGAATTCATTCTCTATAATTGAAAAGCCGGAGAATATCTCAGTCGAAAAGATGCAGACCGGTATTGAAGAATCATCATTAAAGACCATGGTGAAGGATATACAGAAGCAGACGGGCAGGATACTTCTTACCGATGCTGACATAGTTGTTTCGGGCGGAAGGGGCATGAAATCGCCCGATAACTGGGGCCCTCTTGAAGAGCTTGCATCACTTATGGGTGGCGCCACCGCCTGCTCAAGACCTGTTTCAGATGAAGGATGGCGGTCTCACGATGAGCATACCGGCCAGACAGGAAAGATCATTGCACCAGACCTCTATATTGCCGTCGGGATATCCGGTGCAACACAGCACCTTGCAGGAGTAAGCTCCTCGAAATATATCGTTGCGATAAACTCCGACAAGGATGCACCGATATTTGAGGCAGCCCGCTACGGTATCGTTGGCGATGCAATGAAGGTTCTTCCGAAGCTTGTGGAAGCTGTAAAAAACATAAAAAAATGAAGCTGTATCAAAAGCTATATTGCTGCCCCCTGCCCCTTGAAGGTATGCCCCCCAACCCCCTAAAGGGGGAGATTTTGAACATATATAAAAATAAAGTCCCCTTCAGGGGATTTAGGGGCAAGTCCCCTTCAGGGGATTTAGGGGCAAGTTTCCTCCGGGGGATTTAGGGGCAAACTTTTCGGAAAAGGACTTCTGATACGGACTCACCACTATAGAGACAATGAAACAGATTATTTTCACCTCGGTACTTCTGATCACCTTCGCCGTATTTTTCTATACAATAAACAGGCTTATCAAATATTTCAGTTTCACCCGGCCTGCCTTTCCGGTAAGGGATTTCGGAAAGAGGTTTAGGGTAATGCTGAAAGTGGCTTTCGGCCAGACCAGGATATTCAGACGACCCGTTACCGGATTTTTTCACGCCCTTGTTTTCTGGGGTTTCTGTATAATCCTCTTTGGCAGCCTCGAGATGGTGATTGACGGCGTTGCAGGCACCGAAAGGGTTTTCAGAACAGTGGGACCGGTTTATGACCTGTTAATGGCTTCGGGCGATCTGTTCGCACTCCTTGTGGCAATATCAATCATAATCTTCCTCTTCCGGAGGATCTTCATGCATATTCCCAGGTTTGAAGGGATTGAGATGAAACGCAGATCACATCTCGATGCAGGCACTGCCCTTACCCTGATCCTGCTGCTGATGATATCCCTTCTATCCATGAATATAGGGTATCTGGGCTATATGAATACAAGTGGAGAGGAGATTGCCGGCCTTTTCCCGGTCAGCAGCCTGGTTGCAGGGCTCTTCACGGGTATGACACCGGGTGGTTTTCATCTGATGCATGAGATATCGTGGTGGACACATATTCTTCTGATATTCTCTTTTGCCAATTATCTTCCCTATTCCAAGCACTTCCATGTATTCATGTCGGTGCCCAATGTGTTTCTCTCCAGGCTTGAGCCGCCCGGCAAGCTGACTAACATGGAGAGCATCACAAGAGAGGTAAAGCTTATGCTTGATCCCTCAACAGCTTTTGCCCCTGCACCTGAAGCTGCCCCGCCTGAAAGGTTCGGGGTTAAGGAGGCTGAAGATGCAACATGGAAAAATTACTTTGATGCCCTTTCGTGTACGGAATGCGGCAGGTGTACATCGGTCTGTCCCGCAAATATAACGGGCAAAAAGCTGTCCCCCAGGAAGATTATGATGGACCTGAGGGCAAGGATGAAGGAGAGGGGCCCGATGCTGGTGAAAAACGGAAAGGATTACACTGATGGCAGGTCACTGGTGAGGGACTATATCAGCGAAGAGGAGCTCTGGGCATGCACAACATGTAACGCCTGCGCACGCGAGTGCCCGGTAAATATCAATCAGCCCGAGCTTATTATGGAAATGCGCAGGTACCTTGTCCTCGAAGAGGCCTCTGCTCCGGGCGAACTGAAGACACTCTTCAATAATATTGAGAATAACGGGGCTCCATGGCAGTATTCAAATGAGGACCGGCTTCTGTGGGCTAAGGATCTTGATTTTCAGGTGCCGGTCATGGCCGATCTTCATTCAAAAGGAGATAAGCCGGAGTACCTTTTCTGGGTGGGATGCGCCGGCGCATTCGACGACAGATACAGGAAAGTAGTGAGAGCTTTCGCAAAGATTCTGGAGCATCTGAATATAAGTTATGCGGTGCTTGGCACCGAGGAGACCTGTAACGGCGACCCTGCCAGGCGGGCAGGTAACGAGATGCTTTACCAGATGCAGGCACTGCAGGTGATTGAGATCTTCAGGCAATACGATGTACGGAAGATCATCACAACATGTCCGCACTGCTTCAATGTTTTTAAAAATGAATACCCGGATCTGGGCGGGGATTTTGAAGTTATTAATTATCTTAATTTCATTGAAGGGAAAATCGCTGAGGGAAAATTGAAACCAGCTGAAGAGCGTGACAGCAGGATCAGGGTCACATACCATGATCCCTGTTACCTTGGACGGGCAAATGAGATCTATTCTGAACCTCGCACCATATTAAGCAGTCTGTCAGTGACTATAACGGAAATGAAGAGGAACAGAAGCTATGCCCTCTGCTGCGGAGCCGGGGGAGCGCAGATGTTCAAGGAGGCTGAAAAAGGAGAAAAGGAGATATTCCTGGAGAGGACCGGTGAGGCACTCGACACGGGAGCTGAGGTGATAGCATCGGCTTGCCCGTTCTGCATGACAATGCTTACTGACGGACTAAAATACAGGAACAGGGAGGATGATGTAAAAAACCTTGACATTGCGGAATTAATTGCACAATCGTTGAAATTATAAAACAACCCGATAAACTGACAAAAATGGAAAACAGAAAAATCCTGAAAAGCGGCGAATTTCTGGTTGATGAAATTGAAGCAAAAGACATATTCATACCCGAGGAGTTCGACGAGGAGCAGAAGATGATTGCACAGACCTGCCGCGATTTCCTTGAGGCTGAGGTCTATCCGGCTATGAACGCCCTGGAAAAAGGCGACAGGGAACTTATGAAAGAGATCCTTAAGAAATCGGGAGAACTTGGATTGATGGGCATATCGGTTCCTGAAGAATACGGAGGTTTCGGACAGTCGTTCGTTACCCAGATGCTTACCGCAGAAACAACAGGAGCAGGGTTTTCATTCTCTGTGGCTTACATGGCTCACTGCGGTATAGGAACCCTGCCAATCCTCTATTATGGCAATGAGGAGCAACGACAGAGATATGTTACAAAGCTTGCCACAGGGGAGCTTCTGGGGGCATATTGTCTTACCGAACCGGGTGCCGGGAGCGATGCAAATGCCGGGAAATCAAATGCCACACTTTCCGAAAACGGTAAGTATTATATCCTGAACGGACAGAAGATGTGGATAACAAATGCAGGGTTTGCAGATACTCTTGTCGTATTTGCCAAGGTGGACAACGACAGGGTACTCAGCGCCTTTATAGTGGAAAGCGACACTCCCGGGGTGGTGATCGGTCCCGATGAGCATAAAATGGGGATAAAAGGTTCATCAACGGCCCAGATATATTTCACAGATGTCAAAGTACCGGTGGAGAACATGCTTGGTAAAAGAGGAGAGGGTTTCAGAATAGCCCTCAGCATACTTCACATGGGCCGTATCAAACTCGGGGCAAATGTACTGGGCGCAGCAAAAAAAACAATAACCGATTCGGTAAGATATGCAAATGAGAGAAAGCAGTTCGGAGTGCTAATATCATCGTTCGGAGCGATCAGGCATAAGCTTGCCGAACAGGCTATTCGCCTCTTTGCATCAGAATCAGCTGTTTATAGAGTCAGCAAAGATATAGACGATCTGATGGACAAACTGAAAACCGATTGCGGCGACAAGGGTCGTGCCACCATAGAAGCCATTAGCCATTATGCCGTCGAGGCAGCAATCCTGAAAGTTGCAGGATCGGAAATGCTCGATTTCGTTGCCGATGAGGCTGTGCAGATTTATGGCGGTATGGGCTACTCTGCCGAGATGGATGTGGAGCGTGGCTACCGCGATTCGAGGATAAACAGGATCTTCGAGGGAACAAACGAAATTAACCGTCTGCTGGTGACCGACACGGCAATGAAACGCGCCATGAAGGGTGACTTCGACCTCTTCGGTGAGGCGGAGAAGATCTACAGCAGTATCGGAGAGGTTGATGCAAAGGTCCCCGAAGGAGAGAATTACTATCAGGAAAAGAAAAGATACCTGAAGAACTTTAAGAAAGTTATCCTGATTGTAATACACGGAGCTGTTGAGCATTTCAAAAAGAGCCTTGTTCATGAACAGGAAGTCCTCAACAACATTGCGGAAATGATAATGGATCTTTATATCTCCGAATCGACGGCACTGAGAGTCGAGAAGCTGGAATCACTCAAAGGAGATGTTCCTGTCTATAAGGATATGCTTGAAGTAAATATCTGGGATAGTGCCGCAAAAATAAGAAAGAATGCGACTGATGCAGTGTGGTCCTTTGCATCACACGATCTGGCACAGCAGCTTGTTAAAGCCGTTGAGGTCCTTACGGGCGTTGCAGGAGTGAATGTGAAAGACTCGAGAAGACGAATAGCAGAAAAACTTATCGGGGATAATCAATACAAATTCTGATCACCTGCAGTCGTTAAGGCTAAAAGTTATATCTTTCAGGCAAAATTCAGACAGCTTCAAAGCTTCCCATTCTAACTGATTATGAAAATCATCAAGTTGCTGTTTTCTCCCCTCTTTATGGGAGTGCTAATGGTTTTGTTTGCGGCATCAATGGCTGCCGCTACCTTCATCGGAAATGATTATGGCCTTCCGGCCGCATATGATTTTATATACAGCGCCAGATGGTTTGAGCTTATCCTGCTTCTCCTGGTGATAAACATGGCAGGACAGACAATCTCACTTAAGCTTTACAGGAGCTCAAAACTGCCGGCATTCCTGTTCCACCTCTCCTTTATAGTTATAATTGCAGGAGCTGCCATCACCCGCTATACAGGATGGGAGGGAAGCATCCATATAAGAGAGGGTGAAACGGAAAACAGTTGTTATTCCTCTGACAGACACATCGGTTACAGCCTTAAGGAAAGAGATGGCGCGCTAATAGCCAGTGGATCAGATATATATTCCATGACGTCGGTTTCTGCAGAGAGGTATAAAAAAAAGATCAGCAACGGTGGGAAGGAATACCAGATTGTTCTGGCCCGGATAATGCAGAATGCCCTCGAGATGGTTGTTGCCGCTGAAGGGGGAGAACCCATGATTTCACTTAGTATTTCCGAAGAAAACAGCGGCAGGGAGCTGATAATATTGAGAAAAGGTGAAATCGCCACTCTTTCGGGGCTTACAATTGGTTTTATGCCGGAGGAGATCACGGATGTTACAATAGAAGCTGACTCAGCATCATTCGTGTTATCATCTGTTTATTCCGTTGAAGAGACTAATATGATGACCGGGGAAACAATAAGAGCGGAGCCCGGCGAATCACTCACCCTGAAAAGTATGATGGTGGTCTCGGTTAAGAATATAATGATAGTACCACAGGAGATGTCCCTGTCGGCCGTGACACGTGTAATGCCGGTGAGAATGAGCAGGGAACAGTCAGGAAGAAATTATTTTGTCTTTAACATTTCCTCAGGCAATGAGTCGACGACCCTTTATTTAAGGGAAAGTGGTCCGGGAGAGATATCTTCTGCAACTGCCCTGACAGGTGACAGGATTATTGAAATCACTTACGGTCCGGAGATGAGGACTCTTCCCTTCAGCCTGAAGCTTAATGAGTTTGTTCTTGAAAGATATCCCGGTTCAGAAAGCCCGTCGGGCTACAGGAGCGAGATCACTCTTATTGATGAGGAAAACAACATTGCAAGACCCTATTCAATTTATATGAATAACGTACTGAAATACAGGGGTTACAGGTTTTATCAGTCATCATACGACCTCGACGAACAGGGAACGATACTCGCCGTCAACAACGATACTGCAGGGATGCTGGTCACATATACAGGCTATGGTCTCCTGTTCGTTTTTATCATAGTATCATTGTTCAACAGGAATTCTGTTTTTCACAGGATCGGCGGGGAATACTGGAACTCACCCCTCCGGAAGGGGGCAGCAATGATCCTTTTTATGCTGATCCTTTCCGGGTTTGGAAGTGCCCGGGCACAGAAGATGATTCCCGACAAAGAAGGTTCCGGGGAGTTCGGAAGAGTTCTTGTTCAGGACCATAAAGGCAGGACCAAGCCTCTGCTGACCCTTTCCAGTGATATCATGAGGAAAGTAACAAGAGAGAACAGCTTCGAAGGTCTTACCCCGATGCAGTTTTTTATGGGCATCTATCTCGATTTTGACAACTGGAGAAATTATCCTGTGATAAGGATATCAAACAGGGATCTTCAGAACATGCTGGGGATTAAAGGGGACTATGCTTCATTCAATGATATGCTGGATCCCGCCGGAGGAGGAACCTACAAGCTTAGCCACGAGGTAAATGTAGCATACTCCCTTGCACCGGGCGAAAGGAGGAAGTTCGACAAGGAGGTGATGAAGGTTGACGAGAGGATGAATATAGTATATATGATCTATTCGGGTGCTTTCCTGAGAATATTCCCCCTCAGGGATGGCTCTCACACATGGGGGGCACCCATGGATGCCCTGAAGTCGGCACTCAACAGGGAAGACTCTTTGTATGTGGCAAATATTATCCCGTCGCTGGCAGGAGCTCTTGAAACACGGAACCAGGCAATGGTGAGGAATATAACCAGATCGCTGAGCGACTATCAGAAACGATTCACCGAATATGAAATTCCTTCAGAGTCAAAAATAAAGGCTGAGATACTATATTACAGGCTGAAGATTTTTGAACGGTTATTCCCTTTTTATGCAGCGACGGGTACAATCCTGCTGATTATGCTTATCATTATGATACTGATTGGCAGGGATGCTGTCCCCTGGCTGGTAAGATCTTTTGGGCTTGTCCTCTTTGCCGGGTTTCTGTTGCATACATTCGGTCTTGGACTTCGGTGGTATATCTCGGGTCATTCCCCCATGAGCAACGGTTACGAGTCGATGCTCTTCATTTCGTGGGTTACTGTTCTTGCAGGCTTTATTTTCAGCCGCAGATCACCATTCACACTTCCCGCCACGGGACTGCTGGCATCGTTTGCACTGCTCGTGGCCCACATGAGCTTCATGGATCCGGAGATCACCAATCTTGTCCCCGTTCTCAAATCGTACTGGCTCACACTCCATGTATCCGTCATAACGGGCAGTTACGGTTTTCTTGGGCTGGGAGCTGTCCTGGCCCTGATCAACATGGTGCTTATCATTCTGATAAACAGCAGGAACCGCGAACGGATCTCGGGCAATATTGATAATCTCACCGTAATCTGTTACAAGACACTGACACTGGGCTTATATTTCCTGACCACAGGGACCTTCCTCGGGGCAATATGGGCGAATGAATCGTGGGGAAGGTACTGGGGATGGGATCCGAAAGAGACATGGTCGCTGATTACGATAGTTGTGTATACTCTGGTAGTTCATTCAAGGATGATACCGGGGATGAAGGATATATTCACTTTTAATCTGCTGGCTCTTTTCGCTTTCTTTTCAGTGCTGATGACCTATTTCGGGGTTAACTATTACCTGTCGGGCCTTCATTCCTATGCAGGCGGCGACGTGGTGCACATACCCCTGATGGTTTATATCACTGTACTGATGCTGGTTGCAGTATCTATTGCGGCAAATATCCGCTACCGAAAAGAAGAGAAGCGGGCCTGACGGGATTGCCATCTTCGTTTCACTTCGATGGCGATCCCCGGGGGGAGTGTCGGACAGAAAAAGCCTTCAATTCGCTTCGCTCATTATGGTCTTTGTTTTTTCAACCGCTTATGGAAGCAAGCTTTCAACGCGATGAAAAAACAAAGCCCTCCCGCCTTTCGGCGGGGAAGGCTTTTTCTGTCCGGGTGGAAGATGGGATTCGAACCCACGACCTTCGGAACCACAATCCGACGTTCTAACCTACTGAACTACATCCACCGTATACGGGTGCAAAATAAGCCCAAAAAATCCACTTCGCAAAATTTTGAAATTCTTATTTGAATCCACTTTCACTGCTATTGATAAAAATTTATAAATATGAACTCATTTGCACAATTTTTGCGGAGATGGGCGGTTATCAGAAGAACTTGTTAAGAAGAAGAGTTTGAAAAAGATAAAACTGATCGATAATATATCGGGACTACAGTTATTCCAGCTGATGCGTTTCCTGGTATTCCTGATAATCAGTATTGTCTTTACAAAAAGCCACCTTACAAGGTCAGAGATTGGTACCTGGGAGATGTTCCTCTTTATCGCCGGACTGGTAAGCTTTTTCTGGGTTACAGGGATAATTCAGTCGCTGCTGCCGCTCTATCACCGTAACAGGACATACAGTAAGATGGGCCAGAACGGTTCGGCAAAATCGCCGGAAATATTCAATGCTTTTCTTCTGCTCTGCTTCTTCAGCCTGCTCTTCTTTATCTTCGGACATATATTAAAACATAGTTTCTCTGTCTTCAATATTTCGGGGAATGACCCTTTTCTGAACCTTCTGCTTCTCTATATTCTGCTCAGTAATCCTGTCTGCCTGATAGAATATATTTATCTTCTGAACAACAGGTCGTACCGCATCTTCCAGTACGGCATCTATACCTTTGCGGCCCAGATGATTCTGGTTATAGCACCGGTGCTGGCAGACAGGGATATAATCTGGTCGGTATACGGACTGCTTGCGATAACCGGGGTGAGATGGATTTGGCTGGTAATCCTCCTGAGAAGGTATACCGAGATGAAGGTCTCTTATGAATTCATGAAGGAGCATCTTTACCTGGGCACACCACTTATAATAACAACTCTTATCAGCGGTTCGGCACAATACATTGATGGTGTGATAATATCGGCAGTATACCGCGACCCTGCAATGTTTGCCTGGTTCAGATATGGTGCCAAGGAGTTTCCCCTTGTCCTGATGCTGGCCAGCGGCCTCAGTAATGCAATGCTTCCCGAGTTTTCAACACGGGCGAGGATGAAAGAGTCGCTGGCAAAGATTAAGTTTAAATCAAGGCGACTGATGCATATATGCTTCCCGGCTACGATGCTGCTGATGCTGTTCGCCAGATGGATCTTCCCAAGGATGTTCACCCCCGAGTTTCAGAAAAGTGCAGATATCTTCCTGATCTATACACTGCTTGTGATACCACGGCTGCTATTTCCGCAGACAGTGATAGTGGGGCGGAAAAAAACACACATAACCCTTATAAGCGCCATACTTGAGCTGGCCCTTAATGTACCGCTGAGCCTTCTTATGATAAAATGGGGATATGGACTTGTGGGAGTGGCCCTTGCAACCTTTATTGTATATACTCTCGGTAAGTGCAGCCTGGCCGGATACCTCTGGGTGAAGATGCACATAAAACCCGGTGAATATACTCCCGTTAAGTTGTTCCTGATATATTCCGTACTTCTGGCATTACTCTTCGTGCTGATAGATCACAGGGTGATTGATATTCACTAAGGGTGATCGGTATTCGGTGATCGGTGATCGGTAATCATTTTCTGTATATTTGCCAATGGTTGATCGTAAAATGGCAGTTGCCTTTATGGATTTATTAAACAGGTAATTTACAATGCGGGTTCATGTTGTTGATAATCGTTGGGATAAAAGGGATTTTCTTGAATTTCCAAAGAGACTTTATAAAGGTGATCCTCACTGGGTATGCCCTCTTGACAATTTCACGGAGAATATTTTTAACCGGGAGAAGAACTACCTTTTCAGAAGGGGTGATGCCGCCAGATGGATCCTGAAGGATGATGCCGGCAAAACTATCGGAAGGGTGGCAGCATTCATAGATGAAGCAAGGGCGGAGGTAAACAGGCAGCCGACAGGAGGTATTGGTTTTTTCGAGGTTATCGATGACAGGGACGCTGCCTTCATACTATTTGATACAGGGAAGGAGTGGCTTGCGGCCAGGGGAATGGAAGCCATGGACGGACCTGTCAATTTCGGAGAGAATGACAACAACTGGGGGCTTCTGGTTGACGGGTATGTCCGGCAGGGATATGGAATGCCATACAATAAAAAATATTACCGGGCCTTTTTTGAGGAGTATGGATTCAGAAACTATTTCGAACAGTATTCCTACCACCGTAAGATCAGAGGAGCGGACGGTAAACTCGAACAGTTCCCCGAAAGAATAATGAAAATAGCGGAATGGCTTAACAGAAGGCCCGGTTATTCGTTCCGCCATTTTACAGCAGGGGAGAAAGACAAATTTGCTGCCGATCTGGTGGATATTTATAACTCAGCCTGGTTACTCTTCAAGGAGGATTTTACACCTCTTGATCCGGAGCTCATCGAGGACACTTTCAGGAAATCAAAAGCCATCATTGATGAGGAGCTTATATGGTTCGCCTACCATAATGAGAAGCCGATTGCCTTTTTTATTCTGTTGCCTGACCTGAACCAGATCATCAGGTATTTTAACGGAAGGCTTCATATATGGAACCAGCTGAGATTCATCTGGTTCAGGTCAAGGCACCGGATGACCAGGATAAGAGCGATTGTCGGCGGTGTAAATCCACAGTACCAGAATTACGGGGTTGAATCGGCAATTTTTTACAACGTGTACCAGGTATTCATGAAAAAGCCATGGTACAATGAGCTTGAGCTGTCATGGGTTGGTGATTTTAATCCCAAAATGACAGCCATTTACGAAGCTCTTGGGGCCACCAGGGTAAAAATGCATATAACATACAGGTATATGATCAACGACAGACTTCCCTTTATACGATATAAGGATGAAATGTCCGCAAGAGATAGTGCCGGTAAAGAGCCGGGTTAGAGTTAATAATTTCATGAATCGTTTTGCAGATATGATTATTTGTGTTAATTTTGCACTCCCGTAACAGGTGAATATTATATTAATTACAAGGTAAAACGATAACGATGAAAGAGGGTATACATCCGGGTAATTACAGGTTTGTGGTTTTTCAGGATATGTCGAACGGTCATTCATTCCTTTGCAAATCAACGGCACCTTCAAAAGAGAATATCAAATGGGAGGATGGGAAAGAATATCCGCTTATCAAGCTTGAGATCTCAAACACTTCGCATCCTTTTTACACAGGAAAGATGAAGCTGGTTGACACCGCAGGGAGGGTGGATAAGTTCATGAACCGTTACAAAAACCATGTCGGTAAAAAGAAATAACAGCCCGTCAAAGAGATGATCCCGGTTAAAGACCGGGATTTTTTTTTTTGACAGGATGCCGGGCAGGCATTGAGGCTGCTGACAACGGGTGTTTGGAAAATAATATGTATTTTTGAAACGCTGAAGGTAATTTATGGAGAAGAAAGAGAAGCGCAGTTTTAAAGAGTTCCTGATACCCGACATTCTCGATGGCGATGGTGATATCATACCGATAATAGCTGACGGGGATGATAGCGAGATAGATGATTCCGATATTCCGGATACCATTCCGATATTGTCGCTCAGAAACACAGTTCTGTTCCCGGGTGTTGTTCTTCCTATATCCATTGGCCGCCCCAAATCGATCCAGCTGGTCAAGGATGTCTACCGGCAGGACAAAATAGTAGGTACTGTGGCTCAGAAGGAGCCCGATATAGAGAATCCAAAATTCGGAGATCTTCATACTGTAGGTACCGTAGGGCAGATTGTCAAGCTTCTCGAGATGCCCGATGGCTCAACGACGGCTATAATACAGGGCAGGAAGAGGATGATTCTGAATGAACTTATTTCGGATAATCCCTATTTCATAGCCAGGGTAAGAACCATACCCGAGGTTAAGCCTGAAGCAAGCAACAGGGATTTTGATGCGATTGTGGGATCGCTTAAGGACATGTCGTTAAAGATAATAAAAATAAATCCAAATATCAGTCCCGAAGCCTCCTTCGCTATACGTAATATTGAGAACAGCACTTATCTTATAAACTTTATCTGTTCAAATACGGATATTAAGGTACATGATAAGCAGAAGCTTCTGGAGATAAACAGTCTTCGCGACAGGGGGTATGCCCTGCTTGAGTACCTTGTGCAGGAGATACAGATACTTGAACTCAAGAATGAACTCCAGTCGAAGGTTAAAAGCGATCTTGACCAGCAGCAGCGTGAGTATCTGCTGCATCAGCAGATGAAGACCATCCAGAATGAGCTGGGCGGGAGCCCTGTTGAGAAGGAGATAGAAGAATATCGTAAGAAAGCAGAATCGAAGCTATGGAACGAAGATGTAAGAAAGACCTTTGAAAAGGAGCTTGATAAGCTTCATCGTCTTAATCCCGCGGCCGCCGAGTATTCGGTACAGGTAAACTATATCCAGACCCTTCTGGATCTGCCGTGGGGTTTTTATACAACAGATAATCTTGACCTGCTGAATGCCCGGAAAGTACTTGATAACGATCATTTCGGGCTTGATGAGGTAAAGGACAGGATACTGGAGCATCTTGCAGTGCTGAAGCTCAAAGGTGATATGAAGTCTCCGATACTCTGCCTGTATGGTCCTCCGGGTGTCGGCAAGACCTCCCTCGGCAAGTCCGTTGCGAAGGCTCTGGGCAGAAAATATGTCAGAATGTCCCTGGGAGGGCTTCACGATGAGGCGGAGATAAGAGGTCACAGGAAAACATACATTGGTGCAATGCCCGGAAGGATTATTCAGAACATCAAGAGAGCGGCCTCATCCAACCCTGTCTTTATACTCGATGAGATAGACAAGGTGGGCCGTGACTTCCGGGGGGATCCTTCGTCAGCCCTTCTTGAGGTGCTTGACCCTGAGCAGAACAGCACTTTCTTCGACAATTTCCTCGAGATGGAGTATGATCTCTCGAGGGTGCTCTTTATAGCGACTGCAAACACCCTCTCAACCATAAGCCCTGCGCTGAGGGACAGGATGGAGATGATTGAGATAACAGGCTACCTTGTTGAAGAGAAGCTGGAGATAGCAAAGCGCCACCTTCTTACAAAACAGATTGAGAACCACGGAGTGAAAGCCGGGCAGATAATCATCGGCAACAAGGTAATGGAGTACCTGATAGATAAATACACCAGGGAATCGGGAGTGAGGGAGCTTGACAAGCATCTTGCCAAGATTGTCAGAGTTACAGCAAAAAATATTGCCTCAGGAACGGAGTATGAACCGGAACTTACGCAGCCTGTTCTTGCCGGAATACTCGGACCTCCCAGGTACTACAGGGATCTCTATGCGGGGAACGAACAGGCAGGGGTCGTTACGGGTCTTGCATGGACACCTTCGGGGGGCGAGATACTTTTCGTTGAGACAAGTCTCAGCAAGGGAACAGGCAAGCTCACCCTTACAGGAAACCTCGGAGAGGTGATGAAGGAATCTGCTATTATAGCCCTTGAATACCTTAAGTCTAATGCCGGGATGACAGGACTCCCAGCTACCTTCGCGGATAAATGGAATATTCATATTCACGTCCCCGAAGGAGCCATACCCAAGGACGGACCATCAGCCGGTATAACCATGGCAGCCTCCATCGCCTCGGCATTCACCCAGAGGAAGGTCAAGAAATACCTGGCAATGACAGGTGAAATAACTCTAAGGGGTAAAGTATTACCAGTCGGAGGCATTAAGGAAAAAATTCTTGCTGCTAAAAGAGCCAGCATTAAGGAAATTATCCTCTCCGGAGAGAACCGTAAGGATGTTGAGAACATAAAGGAGATCTATATCTCCGGACTGAGGTTCCATTACGTTGAAAATATAATGGAAGTACTTGAATTATCGCTGCTGAAACAGAAGGTCAGAAATCCGAAAAACATTTCGTTCGAATGAAAAACAGAGCTGTTTTCCCGGGATCGTTCGATCCCTTTACCATTGGTCATGAGGGTATTGTAAGGAGAGCCCTGTCGATGTTTGATGAGATCATCATTTCAGTGGGGGCCAACGCTCTTAAAAAGAGCTACTACTCCCTTGATGCACGAAAAGAGATGATAGCAAAGGTGTTTGCTGATGAGCCCAGGATAAGTGTCGATCATTATGAAGGGCTTACGGTTGATTATTGCCGCAGGAAGGGAGCGGGCTTTCTCCTGAGAGGCCTGAGGACGGCTGCAGATTTTGAATTTGAAAGGGCCATAGCACAGGTGAACAAGGCAATGGCACCTGAAATCGAGTCAGTCTTTATCCTTACCATTCCTGAGCATGCTTCAATCAACTCTACCATAGTACGCGACATTATAAGAAGCGGGGGAGATGCGTCGAGATTTGTGCCTGCTCAAATCAGGCTGAGCGATTACAGGGGTGAAGGTCTCTCTGAGTGATCTTTCTCACGATCTGGTGAAAACATAATTGTTTATTACATCCAGAAGCGAGGGCCAGGACCTTTCCCTTATCATTGACCCTTCCTCCGGCAAAAGCCATTCCACTCCTGTGATGCACTCCTCTGTTGCAGGTTTTATTATCATTTCACCATTGTAATGCATCAGGAACCACTCCGTATTCTTGAGGTATGTAATCGCCTTCCTGGTGTAGGTGTGCCAGGTAGGCTCCAGTCGCTTAATTATCGTATGCCCTTTTATTCCACACTCCTCCTCAACCTCCCTCAGCGCACAGGCCTCAGGTTCTTCTCCCTTCTCAATATGTCCCTTCGGCAGATCAAGCTTTCCTCTTTTTTCAATAAATAGAAACCTGCCCGACGTATGCTTTACAACTCCGCCTGCAGCATTCACCTCCGTGAATAATATCCTGAAGAGTTTCCAGATGTGTTTAATATCCGTTCCATAGATGTTGATGGAAGGTATATTAGTATCCGATTGAAAATCAGATATTACTTTATAAAAATCCTTTGTGCGGTTAAAATTATGGAATAACCCGTATTTTTGTAACCGGTCAGGCTCAGAGCTGATCAGAATGAATCTCTCTTCAAAATGAACTTTATACATAGCCGGAATGAAAAACAGTGCAAAAAAGATTGCCGAATATTTATTACAAATTAACGCAATTAAATTACAACCGTCAAATCCTTTTACCTGGGCCTCGGGATGGAAATCCCCAATATACTGCGACAACAGGAAAACATTATCTTTCCCTGAAGTAAGGGGCTTCATCTGCGAATCGTTTACCGGTCTGATCAGGGAGCTTTATCCCGAAGCTGAATCAATAGCAGGTGTTGCAACCGGGGCTATTGCACATGGTGCCCTGGTGGCTGAAAGGCTCGGATTGCCTTTTATTTATGTGAGGTCTGGAGCAAAGGAACACGGGCTTGGCAATCAGATTGAAGGATATTTTGAACCGGGACAGAAGGTTGTGGTGGTGGAGGATCTGATCTCGACCGGCGGCAGCAGCCTGGGGGCAGTAAGAGCCCTGAGGGAAGCAGGTGTTGAAGTATTGGGAATGACAGCAATATTTACATATGAATTCAGCAAAGCCTCAGATGCATTTGCAGCCGGGAACTGTGCTCTCAACACCCTCAGTAACTATTCTGTTTTAATTGAAACGGCCGCCGAAACCGGTTATGTAACCGGAAAGGACATCTCTACTCTTAAGGAATGGAGGGCAAACCCGTCGGAATGGGGCAAAAATAATTGACTATGAGCGAAATAACTGAATTCAGAAGCAGAGAAGGAATTGTGACCTGCAATGCAAGGGATATTTACCTTTTCGTGACCAATATGGAGAATTTCAGGCAGTTTATTCCTGGTGATACAATATCGGGATGGACTTCTGATGCTGATTCGTGCCGGTTCGAGGTCAATTCTATCGGAAGCGTGAGCATAAAGCTGACGGAAAAAGAGCCATACAGCAGGGTGATCTACAATGGTGAGGCTCTCAGTAATAACAGCTTCTCTATACATCTTGACATAAGGGGCAGAGATGAAGAATCTTCCGTTACGGGACTTGTGCTGATGGCAGAGATGGAGCCTCTGATGAAAATGATAATATCAAAGCCGGCAGCGCAGTTTCTTGAGATGCTGGTCAGTGAGATGGAAAAATTCCGTGGATGGAAGCAGGTTAAGTAGTGAACATCACTTCCCTGAACCCGTACTGGCGGGTTTTCCCTGCCTTATTCTCAATAACCAGTAATCCGTGGCCGGTCACCGACACTATCCTGCCGGTAAAAACACCTGTCTCGTCTTTAAAGGCGTACCATTGCATGTACCTGTAGAGGGAAGCAATGTATTCAGCGGTTATCTCATGAAATTCACCTGCCAGGAGCTGTTTGTAACGCCGGTCGAGTTTTTCAGCGATTTGTAACTGACAATTAACCAGATCATAAGATTTTTTCGTTAACATAGTCATAGAAACAGGTTTCTCTCCGATCCCGTAAAACAGTGTCTGGTTAACGTTGAGGCCAATACCCGCCACACTGCTTGTCAGGTAATCTCCCGTTATGCTGTTCTCAATCAGGATGCCTGCTATTTTATGGTCTTTAACATAAATATCATTGGGCCACTTAATATGGCATGGACCTGCCTCAGGCCTCAGAAAATCGCAGATCCCCAGGGAGAGTGCCATTGAGATCAGAAACTGTTTATCGGGCCTGATCATTTCAGGATATAAAATAATGGTGAACAAAAGGTTCCTGCCCGGCTCGCTTTCCCATCTGTTGCCCGGCTGTCCTCTCCCTTCCGATTGATAGCCGGCCCGTATTATGGTTCCCTCCCTGGGCCTCTCCCTGAGGATAAGCTCTGATGCATAGGTGTTTGTGGAGGGAAGCGATTCGATGAATATAATTTCTGAGCCTATTATCATGACTGTTCCGGTATCAACGGGGGCTTTCCTGTTATATTCCTGTTGTCCTGAACTCTTCTGGTCAGGCTCTGTGGCAGCAAAAAGAGGAAGCCTCATGCAAAATTACGGATAAAAGTTTGTATTTTTGCGGCTTGAACTATAACTGACAGATTTATTGATGAAGATTGAGGCAGATGAAGCCGGACTTCTCCTTACGAGTGTTTATAAAGGAATATTTGAGAAGAATGGGCAGGATGTTCTGAAGATTGATTTAAGGAGATTTGAAAACAGGATAACGGATTATTTTATTATCTGCCATGGTTCATCCACCACTCAGATCGATGCTCTCTGCTACTCGGTGGAGGAGAGCGTTCACAAGGGTACAGGGATGAAACCATACCATGTAGAAGGACTGGATAACTGCTTCTGGGTTCTTCTTGATTATGGTGATGTGGTTGTGCATCTGTTCCTGGAAGAGTACAGGAAGTTTTACTCGCTTGAGTCGTTATGGGCTGATGCAAAAACTGAAACCATAGAAGACAACTTAATATAAGTGAGGATGATATATGGCTGAGAACAACAATAATAACAACCCTCAGGGGAATAAGACAGACAAGAATCTGAAACCCAAGTTTAATACCAACTGGATTTTTGCGATACTTGCCATCTCGATAATTCTCTTTCAGCTGTTGTCCGCAGGGAAGACAGTACAGAAAGCCACTACCAGTGAGGTAAAGCAGATGATTGCCAGCCGCGACATCGAGAAGATAGTGGTGGTAAACAAGGAGCAGGCAGAGATTTTCCTTACAACTCTTGCGGTCGAATCGGGGCGCTATCCCGGTGTGGAACAGCAGAGCAGAGGATTCGGACTGGCAGTCCCGAAACCTCATTATACCTACAATATAGGTGATATCAGTAGTTTTGAACCCTTTCTGATGGAGGAGCAGAAAAATGCAGGATACACCGAGAAGGAGATTATCTATCCTGATTATATTAACCGTAAAAATTATCTGGGAGAGATACTGGGCTGGATACTTCCCTTCGCGTTCCTTATTGTTCTCTGGATGTTCCTGATGCGCCGGATGGCAGGAGGGGGTGCCGGCGGTGCCGGCGGTATTTTCAGTGTAGGTAAGTCGAGGGCTCAGATATTTGATAAGGATACCAATATCAAACTTAACTTTAATGATGTTGCAGGGCTCGAAGAGGCCAAGACAGAAGTTATGGAGATAGTGGATTTCCTTAAAAATCCGAAGAAATATACCCAGCTGGGAGGTAAAATCCCGAAGGGAGCCCTTCTTATAGGCCCTCCGGGAACCGGCAAGACCCTTCTTGCCAAGGCCGTGGCCGGCGAAGCCAATGTACCCTTCTTTTCGATATCAGGGTCAGATTTTGTAGAGATGTTCGTGGGAGTGGGGGCCTCAAGGGTAAGGGACCTTTTCAAGCAGGCAAAGGAAAAGGCTCCCTGTATAGTCTTTATTGATGAGATAGATGCTGTGGGAAGGGCCAGAGGACGGAATGTGAATTTTGGATCTAATGACGAGAGGGAGAACACTCTTAACCAGCTTCTTACAGAGATGGATGGGTTCGGTACCAATATAGGTGTTATAATACTGGCTGCAACCAACAGGGCGGATATACTCGACAGAGCCCTGCTGAGGGCAGGACGATTCGACCGTCAGATACACGTAGAACTGCCCGATCTCAAAGAAAGAGAGGCAATATTTAAAGTACATCTGAGACCAATCAAACTGCCGAAAGATTTTGATGTCGCTTTCCTGGCAAAACAGACACCCGGTTTTTCGGGCGCGGATATTGCAAACGTCTGCAACGAGGCCGCACTTATAGCTGCCAGAAAGAACAAGAAAGCGGTGGAGAAGCAGGATTTCCTCGATGCCGTCGACAGGATAGTCGGGGGACTTGAAAGAAAGAATAAGATAATCTCCTTCGGGGAGAAGAAGACAATTGCATACCATGAGGCGGGCCATGCCACCGTGAGCTGGATGCTTGAACATGCAAGTCCGCTGCTGAAGGTAACAATCATTCCCAGGGGAAGAGCTCTCGGAGCGGCCTGGTACCTGCCGGAAGAGAGGCAGATAACAACCCGGGAACAGATTCTGGATGAGATGGCATACGCTCTGGGGGGAAGGGCAGCTGAACAGATGATTTTCGGAAAAGTATCGACAGGAGCTCTGAGCGACCTCGAGAAGATCACCAAACAGGCCTATGCAATGGTCTCATTCTTCGGTATGAGTGAAAAGGTGGGAAACATAAGCTTCTATGACTCATCCGGACAGTCAGACTTCGGATTCACAAAACCTTACAGTGAAAAGACTGCCGAGCTGATCGACCAGGAAGTCAAGGAGATCATAGAAGAATCATTCCAGCGCGCCCGTGATGTTCTTAAAGATCATAAAAAAGGCCTCATCGAACTGGCCGAACTGCTTCTTGAGAAAGAGGTGATCTTTACAGAGGACCTGGAAAGGATTTTTGGTAAAAGAAGGGCAGACATCATACGGGAGCAGATGGAGGCGAAAACAAAAGTAAAGTTAACCACAACTACTACCACAACTGTTAAGAAGAAACCTGCCACAAAACCAAAAGACAAAACAACTTGAGCAATTTTCTGAGACGCACGCTTACCGGTATCTGGATAGTCCTTTTTGTACTGGGTGGTTTCTGGCTTCATCCCGTATCATTCTTCATTACAGGCCTGGTCATTCTGGCAGGGTCACAGTACGAATATTATAAGCTGATAAGGAATACGGGAAGCAATCCGCAGATGATAGCAGGGATTATAGCAGGTGCTGTTCTTTATACAATCTCAACCTTGGTCGCGGCAGATATGACAGGTCCGGCCTGGTTTATTGGTGTGGCACCTGTTTTTCTGTTTATAATGGCGGCTGAGATTTACCGCGGGAACGAAAAACCATTTGACGCTCTTGCCCATACTTTTTTCCCGGTTGTCTATTCAGCAGTGCCTTTCTGTCTGTTCCCCTTCGCGGCCTATTCACAGGAGGGTATTCCCTCACTGATTGTATCCGATAAGGTAACCTATTCACCGGGTATTATAATTGGTTTTTTTCTGCTCCTCTGGACATATGATACTGCAGCCTATCTGACTGGCATCTCGTTTGGCCGTCACAGGCTCCTGGAACGTATCTCACCAAAGAAATCGTGGGAGGGATTTGCCGGAGGAGTAATAATAACAGCCCTGACAGCATGGCTTCTTTCGGGCTGGCTGGGCGTTGTCGGCACTGCAGGCTGGGTTGCTCTTTCAGTTATTATTTCAGTGGCAGGCACATTCGGCGACCTTGTTGAATCAATGCTTAAAAGAAGCCTCGGTGTCAAAGATTCAGGAAATATAATGCCGGGGCATGGAGGGTTCCTCGATCGTTTTGACAGCACGGTATTCTCATTCCCCCTTGTTTACCTTTTCATTTTACTTTTTGGATGATTGCCGGGACTTTATTAGTTTTGCACCAAATATTTACGGTTAAATGAGCATACACAGAGAGGGGTATAAAATATTAATTGCCGGGTTTATAGTTCTGTTGATTGTCAATATCCTGACGGACATGATATGGAATAGTAATCCGCTTGTGAAATATTCGGTGCTTATCTTCTCACTTATTCTCTACATTTTCATCCTTTTCTTTTTCCGTCTGCCTGCCCGGAGGCTTGAACCTGATCCGGGACTGATTTATGCTCCTGCTGACGGGAAGGTTGTAGTTATTGAGGAGACGGAAGAAAAGGAGTATTTCAGGGATAACCGCCTGCAGGTTTCAATATTCATGTCTCCCTTTAACATGCACAGTAACAGGTATCCTGTGTCGGGACGCATTAAATATGTAGGATATCACCCGGGTCATTACCTCGTGGCGTGGCATCCCAAGTCATCCGAACTCAATGAAAGAAGCTCAGTGGTTATTGAGACTGAAACGGGAGATGAGATACTGATCCGACAGGTTGCAGGAGCCGTGGCCAGAAGGATAGTAACTTATGCAAAGGAGGATCAGGTGGTGAACCAGGGAGATGAGCTGGGATTCATTAAATTCGGCTCGAGAGTCGATATTTTTCTGCCTGTGGGAACGGAGATCGAAATACCAATACTCCAGCAGGTGAAGGCAAACAAGAGCATAATCGCCAGAATCTGAGAAAATTAATAATGTTTATGAAAAAAGAAGGATCCGCTGTTGTTGAAATAACAAAAGATGTAAAATGGGTTGGCATCCGCGATTATGATATCAAAACCTTTGATATCGTTATGACCACCGAATATGGAACAACTTACAATTCGTTTTTTATTGATGCTGAAAAGAAAACCCTTATTGAGGTTGCCAAGGAGAAATTCAGTGAAGAGTATTTCGAAAAGCTGAAATCAGTTACAAATATTGAAGAGGTAAGCTATATTATACTCGATCACACCGAACCTGATCATTCCGGCAGCCTGAAGCGCCTTCTTGAGATGGCTCCTGCAGCCACGGTCGTTGGCAGCGGCAATGCCATCAGGTACCTGGGAGATATTGTCAATAAACCCTTCAGATCGCTGGTGGTAAAGGATGGAGACACTCTCGATCTGGGGAACAAAACCCTGAAATTCATTTCAGCTCCCAATCTGCACTGGCCCGATACAATCTATACATGGCTCGAGGAGGAGAGAATCCTTTTCAGCTGCGACTCATTCGGAGCCCATTATTGCAGCGAGAATATATTCAGTGAACTGACCGACGAATATGTGGGGACTTTCCGGTATTATTTTGATGTAATACTGAAGCCCTTCAGCAGGTTCATGCTCAAGGCCATAGAAAAGATAAAGCCGCTCGATATTGAATTTATCTGCCCGGGTCACGGCCCCGTACATCATAAGAATCTGAAAGATATTATCAGGATGACCGAGAGCTATGCCACTGAATACGCAGGATATATTGCACACCGGGATGTCAGGAATGTTCTGGTAACTTATGTGTCGGCATACGGATATACTGCGGATGCAGCAGAACATATTGCAAGGGGTTTGAAAGAATCACCCGATCTGAATGTTGAGATTCTTGATATTGAAAACATATCATTGGAGGAGCTTGATGCAAAAGTGACCCTTTCTGATGCTATCCTTGTCGGATCCCCCACCATTAATCAGAATACACTGCTTCCTGTTTACAAACTTTTTGCCCTGATCAGTCCGATAAGGGACAAGGGAAAACCGGCGGGTGCTTTTGGATCTTACGGATGGAGCGGCGAAGCACCAGGGATAATAAATGGTGTGCTGCGTTCACTTAAGCTGAAGGTGTGTGATGAGATGGCACAGTTTAAGTTCTCTCCGGAGGGAGGAAAAGAGGATTCGCTGGTTGAATTCGGAAGGAAGTTTGCACAGATTATTTTTGAGAGCTGCAGCTAAAAAAAAACCCGGCCTGATGCCGGGCTTTTCTTTTTGATCTGATTATGAAATCCTGACCTGTCGTGAGATCTTGTTCTTCTCTTCCTCCATTTTGGGAAGGACAACACTAAGTACGCCATCCCTGTAACTGGCGTCAATCTTTTCCTTGCTCACATTCTCGGGTATCTGGAAGCTCCTGCTGAAAGACGAGTAGCTGAACTCTTTCCTCTTGTATCCCTCCCTGTTATCCTCTGATTCGTTCTTGCTCTCAGAGGAAATAGTCAGGATATCTTCGCTTATGTCTATCTTGAGATCCTTCTTGTCAATACCCGGAACGGCAAGTTCAAGTGTGAATCTCTTTTCATCTTCCCTGATATTAACAGCGGGCATCGAAGTGGCTCTGCCTGAAAATGCAGGGAAAAAATCATCGTCGAAAAGACGGGGCATTACAAAAGGCCCGAAACTTCTTCTGGTAATTGTTGGTAACATGGCTTTTTCCTCCTATTTTGTTTTAGTTAGACATTAATTTTTCTTTTATAATCCATTTCAACTTCCGTTCCAATCCCTCAAAGATGACATATTGGCTGATGTTTATTCCTGAATCAGGACAATATGGCATGGAATTAGTTTAACGGAACTAGCCATTATGTAGGTTCTGTTTTATGGAAATACAAAAAATTGGATTAGGTTTGTATATAAAAGGCCGGAAGATGAACACCACTATTAGAAACTTACTGATATTTATAGTTGTTCTGTTGGTCCTGCTGGCATTATGGTATTTCCGCAGCATAGTTGTCTATATCCTGGTATCAGGAGTTCTTTCAATAATGGGCCGTCCGCTGGTTGATCTCTTATGCCGGATAAGGATAAAAAAATTTGCCTTCCCGCGGGCCCTGGGAGCCCTGATTACATTGATTGTAATTTGGGGATTAATTATTCTTTTCTTTGTAATATTTATCCCGCTTGTCACAAAGCAGCTTAATTATCTGTCGACCATCGACAGCGACAGGATAGTACAACTGGTGGATGATCCGCTGAAAAGGGTTGAAAATCTCTTTTCAGCTCTCGATCCGACCGATGGTGAAGAAATTTCACTAAAGGCATATCTTGGTCAGAAAGTTTCGGATGTTCTGAACATAAACATGGTGCAGAATTTTCTCGGATCACTTTTCGGAATACTGGGCAATATAGCCGTGGCAATCTTTTCAATATGCTTTATCACCTTTTTCTTTCTGAAGGACCAGCATCTTTTCTTCGAGTCGATCCTTATGTGGATTCCCGATAAATATGTTGATAATGTTTCGAGGGCACTCAATTCAATAAAGCACCTTCTTACAAGGTATTTCATCGGGATAATCATCCAGAGTACATGTATTATGGCATTGATAACCACAGGTATGACTATTGCGGGGATCAGCTTTCAGCAGGCTCTTGTGATGGGACTCATTATAGGGATACTTAATGTGATTCCTTATGTCGGACCATGGCTTGGCTTATTTATTGCCCTGGTAATGGGTATCGCTTCCCACATGCAGTATGATTTTACAACCGTGGTGCTTCCCCTTGTAACCTATATGATAATAGTGGTTGGTACCACACAGGTGATAGACAATATAGTCTTTCAGCCCGTAATTTTCTCGAACAGCGTAAAGGCGCATCCCCTTGAGATATTTATTGTCATCCTTTCAGCAGGCATGATAGCTGGCATCCCGGGAATGATACTTGGTATTCCGGGTTACACGGTCCTCAGGGTTTTTGCCAGGGAGTTCTTTTACAATTTCAAGGCCGTTCAGAAGATTACATCGAGCCTGTCCGGGGAAGATGAAGGTGATACTGTTCCGGTTCCCCGGAAGAGGAGGAGAAAAAATAAAGAAACATTAGAATAAAAAATATTATCTTCTGCAGTTAAGTTCTGAATCAGCACATCTGTTACTGAATGAAGGCACTCGTTTCATTTTTCTCACGGATTTTCAGATTTTATTACGATGGCTTCAGCAGCATGTCGTGGTGGGGCAGGAGGGTCTGGATGATAATCCTGATAAAACTGTTCATTCTCTTTGCCATCCTCAGGCTCTTCTTTTTTCCCGATTTTCTCAGGAAGGAGTTCCGGACCGATGAGCAGCGAATCGAATACGTTATTGATCAGTTAATAAATTCAAACAATACTTATGATTGAAACCGTTGACACGGCTCTGGTGGGCTGGTCGCGAGGCCAGTTTGCCCTTACGGCGGCCTACCACTGGCTCTTTGTGCCGCTTACACTGGGTCTCTCTTTCATTATTGCCATAATGGAAACCATCTATGTGCGTACAGGGAAGGAGGAGTGGAAGAGAATGACCCGTTTCTGGATGACCCTGTTTGGTATCAACTTCGCAATAGGTGTTGCCACGGGTATTATTCTCGAGTTTGAGTTCGGGACAAACTGGTCCTCCTATTCATGGTTTGTCGGAGATATTTTCGGGGCGCCTCTTGCCATAGAAGGGATAATGGCCTTCTTTCTTGAGTCTACCTTTGTGGCTGTTATGTTCTTTGGCTGGAACAAGGTCAGCAGGAAGTTACATCTGGCATCAACATGGCTCGTGGCAGTAGGAGCCAGCCTCTCTGCACTCTGGATACTGGTTGCCAATGCATGGATGCAGAACCCCGCAGGAATGATATTCAATCCCGAGACTGCCAGGAATGAGATGATCAGCTTCAGGGAGGTCCTTTTTAACCCCGTTGCGATAGATAAATTCACACATACAGTCACTTCCGGGTTCCTGCTCGCATCAATGTTCGTTATTGGCGTAAGCTCGTGGTACCTGCTTAAGAACAGGGAGGAGTGGCTTGCAAAAAAGAGCATTCTGATTGGCGGTATCTTCGGCCTCGTTTCCTCTCTGCTCGTAGCATACACGGGCGATACATCGGCCAGGACCCTGGCCGGGGTTCAGCCAATGAAATTTGCAGCTTTCGAGGCACATTATGAAGGTAAGGAAGATGCCGGACTTGTTCTTGCCGGCGTGTTAAAGAACTCGGAAGAAAAGCTTCGTTCACACAATATCAGGGATTTTATTTTCAAGATCGAGATACCGGGATTCCTTTCGGTGATGACCGGCGGCGACAGGAACACCTGGGTCCCCGGCATCAGGGACCTGGTCGAGGGAAATACTGAAAAGGAGATCCTGCCGGTAAGTGAAAAAATATCAAGGGGTATCCTGGCCAGAAATATGCTGCTGGAATATAAAGAAGCCAGATTGATGAATAATGTTGAACAGACAGATATACTTAAGGGCATTTTTCGTGACAGAGATTTCATCAATAATTATTTCCGCTATTTTGGTTATGCCCCCATGGCAAAGCCGGAGGATGCAATACCAAATGTGCCTGTCTCTTTCTACAGCTTTCATATAATGGTGCTGCTTGGGTTCTATTTCATTCTGTTTTTTGCCCTGGCACTATATTTTCATTACAGGGGTACTCTTGCCCGCAGACGATGGTACCTGTGGATGGCTCTCTGGTCAATTCCTCTGCCTTATATTGCCGGAGAACTCGGATGGGTTGTTGCAGAGATGGGACGGCAACCCTGGATAATTCAGGATCTCATGCTCGTCTCCACCGGTGTTACACGGATAAGCTCCGGAGCAGTAATTACTACATTCATACTCTTCGCAGTTCTCTTCACGGCACTTCTGGCAGCTGAAATATCAATCATGGTCAGACAGATAAGGCTGGGACCGAAAAATCAGGAGATAAAAATATGATAACAATGATATCGCACCTTTTCCTTCAGCATTACTGGTGGATAATTATTTCACTGCTTGCAGGTCTGCTTGTTTTCATGATGTTTGTTCAGGGCGGACAGTCGGTGATCTTTTCGCTGCCCGGGAACGAACTCCAGAAAACAATGATAATTAATGCAATGGGCCGGAAATGGGAGATCACATTCACTACACTGGTAACCTTCGGCGGAGCATTCTTTGCCTCCTTCCCGCTCTTCTATGCCACCAGCTTCGGCGGGGCTTACTGGGTATGGATGGCTATATTGTTCAGCTTTACAATACAGGCAATAGCGTATGAATACAGATCGAAGCCGGGCAATATTTACGGGAAGAAAAGTTTTGAGATATTGCTGCTGATAAACGGCTCACTGGGCCCTTTTCTTATCGGTACTGCAGTTGCCACTTTTTTTACCGGCTCGCAGTTTACAATAGATTACATGTACCAGGTTAGATGGGGCAGCTCATGGCACGGACTTGAAGCTCTGATAAATGGAAGGAATCTGTCACTGGGCCTTGCCGTTCTTTTCCTTGTCAGATCAAACGGACTGCTTTACATAATCAATTCAATCGATGATGACGATCTGAGGCATAATGCGGTAAGAAAACTGCCGGTAAATGCACTCTCTTTCCTTGTGTTCTTTATGTTTTTTGTTGTGACTCTTCTTTTGTCGGATGGATTTGCTGCGGATTACACAACAGGTGCTGTTAAAATGGAAGCTTATAAATATTTGCATAACTTTCTCGACATGCCCGTTGTAATGGTATTGTTCATAACCGGTGCCGCCGGTGTGGTATATGGTATTGGCAGAACGCTTTTTAAAGGTTCAGGTAAAGGCATATGGTATTCAGGACCCGGCACAATCCTTGTAGTCTTCTCTCTTTTTATAATTGCCGGATTCAATAATACATCCTTTTATCCGTCAACGCAAAACCTGATCAGTTCCCTCACTATACGTAATGCTTCTTCAAGCCGTTTCACACTCCTGACGATGATGTACGTATCATTTTTCATACCTGTGGTTTTCGGATATATCTGGTTTGTATGGAAATCGCTGACAAAGAGGAAGATTACAGAAGGAGAGGTGAAATCGGGAGAACATTTTTATTAGGCAAAAGATTAAAATTCCGAAAAATCCTTTTAGGTTTGTAGCCTTAAACAGAAACAGCCTGATGGAGTTAATTCCTTTACGATCGTGGTTTGAAGGGCCTGAAACCAAACCATTTATTATAGCGGGTCCCTGCAGTGCCGAAAGTGAAGAACAGATTATGGCAACAGCCTCCTGTGTTGCTTCAACGGGAAGAGTGACTGTTTTCAGGGCAGGCGCATGGAAGCCGCGAACAAGACCGGGAACATTTACAGGTGCAGGATATAAGGCCCTGAAGTGGCTCCAGGGAGTGCAGAAGGAGTTTAAGCTTAAGGTTGCTCTGGAGGTTGCCTATCCGAACCATGTTGAGGCCTGCCTTAAACATGGTATTGATGTCTTCTGGCTTGGTGCAAGAACCGTTTCAAATCCTTTTTCAGTTGAGGAGATCTGCTCAGCATTGAAGGGTGTTGACGTACCGGTACTTATAAAGAATCCGCTCAGTCCGGATATTGATCTGTGGCAGGGTGCCGTTGAGAGGGTATATGCCGCAGGTATCAGAAAGATTGCGGCTGTTCACCGGGGCTTTTCACCGTTTGAAAGGACCCTTTACAGGAACATGCCCAAGTGGGAGATACCTATCGAGCTTCGGCAGAGAATAATAAACCTGCCTGTTATCTGTGATCCCAGCCATATGTCAGGTAAGGCGGAATATGTTCCGGAGATCTGCCAGAGGGCTCTTGACCTTACAATGAGCGGACTGATGGTTGAAGTCCATAATAATCCGGCTGAGGCTCTCAGCGATGCATCACAACAGCTTACCCCTGATCAGTTCGGGGCACTCCTTGCAGGACTTATAATACGGAAGGCTGTTATAGATGACCAGGGCTTCCTTAATCAGCTTGAAGAATTAAGGAATCAAATAGACTCTATTGATTATCAACTTATTGAGCTTTTTGCTGCACGCATGAAGGTCTCCGAAAAGATGGGAGAATACAAGTTCAGGAATAATGTGGCGGTCCTCCAGATGGAGAGATGGCTTGAGATACTGCGGACCCGGGGGGAGCACGGATTACTCAGGGGACTCGATCCGGTCTTCGTGGAGAAGGTGCTGACACTGTTTCATCAGGAGTCAATACGTATACAGACAATAATGCTCAACCATTTAAGGACAAATGGGGAGCGCTGGTCAGAAGAAGCGTGATAGCAGCGAAATAATAATATAGAGAGGGATCATCATTATTGCCGAACCAATCCCGAAGATCAGAAATCCGGCAATTACAACAAGTGCAAGTATATATCTTCCTTCATTTCCTTTAATGGATAGGTTTGCGAACTTCAATGAGAGCATCGGAATACCTGTGACCATAAGCAGTGAAAGTATTATGGTGTAAATAACAAGAGCGGCGGGAGATGCTGTAATTGATCCTGCCAGCGGGGATTGTGAATAGTGTTCAGCTATCACCAGGGAGATTACGGCAAGGGCGCATGCAGGGGTTGGCAATCCCCTGAACGACGTTGCCTGGGAAAGATCGATATTGAATTTAGCGAGTCGCAACCCTGCACATACAGGCATTATTATCGTCGTATAAGTCAACAGCGTGACGAGTGCATCGCGATTTGCCGCCGCATCGGTAACAGCGAGGAGTGATGAGCCTTCAATGAGTTTGTACATTATAAGGGCGGGAGCAACACCAAAGCTTACCATATCTGAAAGACTGTCAAGTTCTTTTCCGAAATCCGAATAAGCCTTAAGCATACGCGCTGATAAACCGTCGAGAAAATCGAATAACATGGCAGCCACGATTATCCACGATGCAGCAACAATGTTTCCCCGTGAGGCAAAGAGCACCGCCAGGAAACCTGCAGCCAGATTAAGTGATGTTATAAGATTTGGAATATTTTTCATTTCATTTCGAAAAACAGATATCCGGAAAGAGGTATAAAATTAGAATAAATTCAGAGAATACTTACAATCCTGGTGATATTTGATCGTTGGTTCCCCTGCAGGGTGAACACTTATGCTCAGATAAGTTCTTTTTTCTTAAATTTACGCGGCTAAAATGGTTCAGATGGTTGATTTCACCAATGTAAAGATAGCTGTCGATTTTGATGGTACCATTGTCGAACATGAGTATCCGGCGATAGGAAAGGAGAAGCTGTTTGCTTTTCAGACCCTTAAGGAGCTGGAAAAAATGGGGGCGAGACTGATTCTCTGGACTTTTCGTTCAGGCAGGGAGCTCAATGAAGCTGTCGAATTCTGCCGGAGTAACGGCATCGAATTCTATGCCGTAAATAAGAATTACCCTGAGGAGATCTTCAATGATACAATAAGCAGGAAGATAGATGCTGATATCTTTATTGACGACAGAAATCTCGGGGGCTTTCCCGGATGGAGTGAAACATGGCAGATACTTGTCCCTTTTGAACTGCATGAAAAAGCTGTTGAAAAGAAGATGATCGCAATGCGAAAGAATATTTTTAAACGACTTTTCGGAAAGAAGCGGAACCCCGATGGAAAAAGCTGATTTAACACCATATTTTATGTCATTTTTTCTGATGCTTATTGTCACATGGACAATGTCGTGTTCGGGACGTCCCGCAGGGAGTCCGGCAAAGGATCCCGGGCCTTCAGCCACTGTAATGGAGGAGCAGACCCCGGGGATAATTTTATTTGATATGCCTGCAGAAGGTACTGCTTTTAAGACCGGCGATCAGATCAGAGTGGCACTTTCAGCCGAAGTAAACAGCAGACCACCTGATTCAGTCGTGATCTTTTTTGACGGGAAACGTGTAACTGTTTTACGATCAGATCCATGGCAATATACAATACCCTCCGGCTTTACTGCCATGACAGGAAGGAAATCATTGAGAGCTGCCGGTTACAGAAACGGAAAAGTACAGACAATAACCAGGTTTGTGGAGCTCTTTTCAAATATTGTACCGCCTGTATACGGGTACCACCTGGTAAGATCGTATCCTCACGACACTGAAGCATTTACACAGGGGCTCATTTACCACAACGGACTTCTTTACGAAGGGACCGGGCAGGAGGCAGGGTCAACCCTCAGGGAGGTGGAGCTTGAAACAGGAAGGGTGATCAGGCAGCTTAACCTTGAATCGTCACTTTTCGGTGAAGGAATAACTCTCTATCAGGATCGCATATACCAGGTTACATGGCAGAACAGGGTGGGATTTGTCTATGAAAGGTCAACATTCCGGCTGCTGAACAAAATATATTATTCAACTGAGGGATGGGGACTCACAACCGTTAACGACAGGATAGTGATGGGTGACGGCTCAAACATACTCTATTTTTTTGATCCGGCCCTTTTTACCGTCGTGTCACGGATAGAGGTTTATGATCATGAGAAGAAAGTCGACCAGCTGAATGAGCTGGAATATATTAATGGTGAGATTTGGGCTAATGTATGGATGACGGATCTTATTGCCCGGATCGATCCGGCCACCGGCAAGGTAAATTCATATATTAACCTGGCTACTCTTTTTCCCATGCAAAAAAGAAGAGAAACGGGGGCTGATGTCCTTAACGGGATCGCATACGACAGTGAGGGGGAACGAATTTTCGTGACGGGAAAGCGGTGGCCCATGCTATATGAGATCAGGATTACTGAATGAGTTTTGTGCCATACACGATCCTGGCAGCTGAAGGGATTATGCTGAATTCGCAGGGTGTATGGCCGAGCGATTCCCCGTCAGCCTCGGCATAAAGAAGCGATTCAGATTCCACTATAAGTTCTTTACTCCGGTAGCCATCCACTTTCGGGTGACTAAGTATCGTTCCGTCGTACAACAGTTTGAGGCTCCGAACGATCTCGAACCTGCTCATGTCCTTAATGACAGTTATATCAAGCATGCCGTCGTCAGGCAATGCATCGGGTGTTTGTCTCATACCGCCACCGCAGTACCTGCCATTACCGACATTGATGGAGAAAATTGTGGAGGTGGTTTTTCGGCCGTCGATGGTGATATCGGCAACAACCTTCCGGTATGCTATAAGGCTCGAGAGGAGATTGTACAGGTATATTGCCTTACTGCTTTTACCTTTCTCTTTCTTCCTGTTTGTCTTACTCACCACCAGGGCTTCGAATCCAAGGCCGGCTATATTGATAAAATAGCGCTGATGCTTTTCGTTCCCCTCATGGTAGGTTATTACACCTATATCGTGGAGGGTTTGTCTGTTTTCCCTGATTATTTCCACGGCTCCTTCATATACTAGAGGTATCCCGAACATGCGTCCCCAGTCATTGCCCGTTCCGACAGGTATCATACCGGTAACTATATCTGCAGGCGGGACCTCTTCCTGGGTGAATATCCCGTTCATCACCTCATTCAGGGTTCCGTCACCACCCACTGAGATAATCTTACGGAATCCGTCACTTATTCCCTCACGAGCGAATTCTATGGCATGCCCTTTCCTTTCCGTGAACCTTGAAACAACCGGAATATCATTCTTGCTGAACAGCACAGATATCCTGGTCCAGTCTTTTTTGCCTTTGCCGTTCCCGGCATTGGGATTTATTATTGTGAGCCACTCTTCGCGGGTACTCTTTTTTTTCATCTGGTGCAGCTTTAGAACTCTGTAAAGATGTGAATAAATCGGGAATGGAGCCCTCTGAAACAGTGTCATTTTTTCTTCTACTGAAGTTTTTAACAGTGCCGGCACGCTCATGATAAATACCATATATACAGAAAATTACAATCCTGTCACCATTTGGTCGATGTTAATAAAATGTTGAAAACCGCAAAGAAAATGTTTACAATTACACACTTCTCTTCCGGCACCGCTGAATCAATAAGTAGTAAATTTGAAGCTCAAAATATTCGGGTAATCATTAAGAAACAGAAGATGGGAAAGATCATTGCCATAGCCAACCAGAAGGGGGGAGTGGGGAAAACGACTACTGCTATAAACCTTGCTGCCAGTCTGGCTGCGCTTGAAAAAAAGGTACTGATTGTTGACGGAGACCCGCAGTCGAATGCGACATCGGGTATAGGCGTTGATGTAAGGCAGGTCCAGAGCACCATATATGACTGTCTGATTGATGGAAAGGAGCCCTCGGAGGCTTTGCATGAGTGTGGTATAGAAAATCTTTCCGTGATCCCGTCCAATATAGACCTTGTAGGTGCCGAGATTGAGATGCTTGAGAGGCCTGGCAGGGAGAAGATCCTCAGGGGCGTTCTCAGCAAGCTTAACGGAAGGTTCGACTATATTTTCATCGATTGTTCCCCGTCGCTCGGACTGCTTACCGTCAATGCCCTCACTGCTGCCAACTCGGTCATTATACCTGTTCAGTGTGAATATTTTGCCCTTGAGGGCCTGGGCAAATTGCTCAACACTATAAGGATAATTCAGAACAACCTCAACATGGAACTGGAGATAGAAGGATTTCTCCTCACCATGTACGATTCAAGGCTTAGGCTCTCGAATCAGGTTGCCGAGGAGGTGAACAAGCATTTCGGGGAGATGGTTTTCAGGACCATAATACAGCGGAATGTCAAACTGTCGGAAGCTCCCAGTTTCGGCCAGCCGGCAATTTTATATGATGCCGATTCGAGAGGATCGGTAAATTACCTTAATCTTGCCAAGGAGCTTATCGACAAGTATGAAGGCTGAGGGGAATAATATAGAACAGTAATTGCCATGACAAAAAAGAATGCTTTGGGAAGGGGTCTGGGAGCGTTGATCGACGGAGTTGAGAAAGAGGTTCTTGAGAGGAAAGTAGAGGCCAATCTTAATATTCCTGTCGACTCTATCGACGGCAATCCTTTTCAGCCGCGTACTAATTTTGATGAGCAGGCCCTTGAAGAACTGGCAATATCGATAAGGAGGCTCGGAATCGTTCAGCCTCTTACAGTGCGCGAGACGGAAAGCCGGAGGTACCAGCTCATCTCCGGTGAGCGTCGCCTGAGAGCAGCAAGATTAGCGGGGCTGACCCACGTTCCCGCCTACATCAGGACTGCCGACGACCAGGCTATGCTTGAACTGGCACTTGTGGAAAATATTCAGAGGGAGGACCTTGATGCAATAGAGATAGCAATTAGTTTTCAGCGGCTCACGGAAGAGTGCAGGCTTACACAGGAACAGCTGAGCGAGCGCGTTGGAAAACAACGTTCAACAATTGCCAATTACCTGAGGCTCCTGAAGCTCCCGGCAGAGATTCAGCTGGGAATAAGGAATAAACACCTTACAATGGGCCATGCCCGTACACTTGTTAATATTGAGAACCCCAAAAAACAGATCAATATATATTACCGGATAATTGACGGCGATCTCTCTGTCCGTCAGGCTGAGGAACTTGTCAGGAACCTCCAGTCTGAAGTGACACGCGACCCCGCCAGGGACGAAAAGAAGAAAAAGCTTACCGAGGATTTCCTGCAGCTTTCTGAACACCTTAAGAAGATATTCTCCACAGATGTTAACTTCCGTATCAACGATCAGGGGAAAGGCAAAATTGTAATAACCTTTGAGAATCCGGAAGAGATGGAGCGCATTTTAGGGATATTTGATCGTCTTAACTCCTGAAAATAATTATATTTGTCGCGCTGAGATACAGGTACCGGAGTAAAATACCTGTAAATGTTTATTTTGGGTACGGTAAGAAATATAGCGGTCATCATAATTCTGCAACTGTTTTGTGCCCAGCAGGCAACATTTGCACAGGATACAATATCCTTTCCGGTAAGAAAAAACCGCACTTTCAGCCCCGATCCACTGAAAGCCACAATGCTTGCTGTAGCTTTCCCCGGACTGGGGCAGGTGTATAACAGGAAATACTGGAAGATACCTTTTGTTTATGCAGGTTTTGGGGGTCTTGTTTACAGCGTTGGATACAACACGTCAAACTTCAACAGGTACATGAAAGCCTATCAGGACTTCACGGATAAGATACCTGAGACGGACAGTTACATAGAGATGATCAAATGGGCTGATCCGGCGGATTATGATCCCGTTCTCCATCCCGAAACACATAACCCTTCAACCGCTTCATGGGTAAAAGACCGGCTTCTGAAGGGAGTCGATTATTACAAGAAGAACCGTGATCTGACTTATATCGGATTTGCAGCCTGGTACCTTATATCAATACTTGATGCAAATGTTGATGCAAGCCTTTTTAATTTCGACATTAGCAACAATCTGGATCTCAACGTTGGTCCTGCCACTCTGCCCGTACCGGGGATAACAGGAACAGGACTTAACCTGAGCCTGAAAATGACTTTTTAACTTAAATTCTGATAACATGAGATTAAAAGCTTCAATTGCCGCCACATTCCTGACAATTATCACGCTTTTACCTGCTTACAGCCTCTCCGTATCTGATACAATTATTCTCAGAACCGATATTGATACAGAAAAGATAACGAGAGACCTCGACAGCCTTGTCAGCAGCTGGTATGTCAGGATGGCGCCCGGGGATTTCCCGTTCGATCCTGAGTACGACACAGCAGGGGTGGTGCTGCCAGATTCTGTTTATGAAAAGCGGCTCAGCCAGATTCATTCCGTTATTAATCTGCCATTCAACAGCATTATCCGTAACCATATACATGTTTATACTATTAAACAGCGGGATAAGTTTGCGGCTGTTCTGGGACTGATGAACTATTACTTTCCGATGATAGAAGACATCTTTGATTCCTATGGTCTTCCCACGGAGCTTAAGTATATGGCAGTAATCGAGTCGGCTCTTAATGTAAATGCCGTTTCAAGGGTAGGGGCAACGGGTATGTGGCAGTTTATGCACAGCACGGGGAAATCTTACGGCCTTACAATAAACTCTGTTATTGATGAAAGGAGGGATCCCGTAAAGTCCACTCACGCAGCAGCAAGATTTATGAGGGATCTCTATAACATATATAACGACTGGATACTGGTTATTGCTGCCTATAACTGCGGCCCCGGAAATGTGAACAAGGCAATACGCCGTTCAGACAACAGAAAGGATTACTGGGAGATATATTACAGGCTGCCAAGGGAAACAAGAGGCTATATTCCGCAATATGTGGCGGCAGCATATGCGATAAACTATTTCGGGGAACACAGGATAAGGCCCCTCCCGCTTAATATACCGGTAGCCACCGATACAATAATGTTCAACAAGGATATCCACCTTTCTCAGATATCTGAGGTGATGGGAATACCGGCCGGTGAACTGCGGGCGCTTAATCCGCAGTATCGTACGGGGCTGGTGCCCGGATCATCCAAACCCATGGCTCTTACCCTTCCCCTTGCACACCTTGGTGATTTTATTGATCTTACCGATACGATAAGAAACTATAAACCTGATGTGTATCTGAACAAGACAACCCGTATCGACGACCCGACACGATCGGCTTTTGTGGCTCCCAATATAACCGGTAAAACAAGACTGGTATATACGGTAAAACAGGGCGATAACCTTGGCTATATATCCGAATGGTACAGGGTGGGTCTTTCCAGTCTCCGGTCATGGAACAATATCTATGGAAACAGGATACTGGCCGGACAAAGACTGGTGGTGTACGTCGATCCTGATAAAGCTGATTATTTCGGTAAAGTAGACTCGATGAGCTTTGCAGAGAAGCAGAAAATGATAGGGAAATCCGTTCCTTCAAATCCGGTTGCCTCAGCACCTGCTCCGGTTGTGCAGGCTGACGACGGCGAGTATATTACTTATACGGTAAAGTATGGGGATACTCTGTGGGATATTGCCAGGATGTTCGGCGACGTTACAACTTCCGATCTGCTTAAGCTGAATAATATTACTGATCCGGGCAGGATACAGGTCGGTCAGAGACTTAAGATCAGGAAAAGAAGCTGATCCAGAACCATATTATGCGCCCATTAAGGTCATTCCTGTTAATACTGATCTTGCTGGTTTGCCTGACCGGGCTTGCCTTTTATTTCCCCGATTTTATCAGGTATCCCCTTTTACACGAATTCTTTCCCTCTCTTGTTACAGAAAGAATTTCTGTACCGGACAGTGGATTGATTTCTGAAGCATCTGTATTACCGGCCGATAGTACCCTGACACTCTCCGATACTTCCGGTTTTTCAGCAGATTCAATCCGGGCGGTAACAGAGGAGGAGATTCCGGATCCTCTCGGAGCTCTTTTTGACAAGCTGGCTGAGCCGGACTCGAAGGTGAGGATAATGTATTATGGTGATTCACAGATTGAGGGAGACCGTGTAACTTCCCATCTCAGGCACCTTCTTCGAAGTGAATACGGAGGTTCAGGCCCCGGCCTCTTCCTGCCGCTGATGCCTGTGATGTACACAAAATCGGTGGCACTGAGAGCATCATCTAACTGGAAGAGATATACTTATCTCTCCTACAGGGAAGGTGAAATAGCGCACAGGAACCTTGGTCCTCTTTTGAGCCTTTGCAGATACCTTCCCGATGGTGTCAGGTCTGCTGCCCCGGTCAGGGCATCAGTAAGGATAGTTCCTTCAAAGATGGCTGACAGCACAGCTTCAGCTTTCGAAATGCTCCGTATTTTCTATGGCAATGTTGACGACGTGGTAAGTATCACCGTGCGTGCAGGAGATTTCCCGGCAATAACAGACACTCTTGAAAGAGGAAGGGGATATCAGGAATTCAGCTGCTCTCTCTATAACGCTGGTACAGTGATTATTGAGTTTGAAGGACAGGTGAGTCCCGATATATATGGAATAAGCATTGAAGGCAGGTCGGGTGTGGTAATTGACAACATACCCCAGAGGGGGAGCGCCGGTCTGGAGTTCACCATAGTTGAGGCATCGGGACTGGAGGAGTTTTACAGGCTCATTCAGCCTGACCTTTTTGTTCTGCATTACGGTCTTAACATTGTAAAGAATGTCAGGCAGGAGTACTCATATTATGAGAGGGGTCTTTACCGGCAGCTCATGCATCTGCGTGAGGTGTCGCCCGGAACGCCGGTTATTGTGATCGGGCTTACTGATATGGCTTATGTGGAAGGTGGCAAAGTTGTGTCCTATCCCAACATTCCGGCAATAATAGAGGCCCAGAAGAACGCAGCATCGGAGGCAGGGGCACTCTTCTGGGACTCATGGGAGGCAATGGGAGGGCAATCATCAATCGTCGACTGGCTCGGGAAAAAAGTTCCTCTTGCACAGAAAGATTATATCCACTTTACCAACCCCGGTGCCGACACACTCGGAGGAATGATCCATTCAGCCTTTTTTGCAGGAAGAGATGCCCGGCCGGAAGAAGAGCCGGACACCGCTTTAACTGTCACGCCTGATATTGCTGATACTGAACCCATGGCAGTTCAGTATCAGGCACAAATTGAGGATAAATCTCCTTTGGAAAGGAGTCTGGCTTATATTGTGAGCTATCATCCTGAAAAGCCATTTATCTTCTCAGCACCGGCATTCTGGATATTTTTACTGCTGGTGCTTGCCGGCTACAGTATTATCTACAAAAAACTTTTCGTAAGGAACCTCTATCTTTTCCTGATAAGCCTTTTTTTCTATTACAAAACAGGAGGTCTTTTTCTGATCCTTCTTCTGATAGTAACATTTATCGATTATTTCTGCGGCCTCCTGATCTTCAGGGCAGCTACCCGCCGGGCGAAACGGTCATACCTCATAATAAGCATTGTCTCAAACCTTGGTATACTGGCCTATTTCAAGTATACGGGCTTCTTCGTTGATACTTTCAATAATCTGTTCGGAACCAGTTTCGAGGTTTACGATTATCTTGCGGCATTCTCAAACACTCTTCTTGGCACAAGCTTTAACGTCAGCAATATAATACTCCCGATCGGGATATCATTCTTCACCTTTCAGTCGCTCAGCTACACTTTCGATATGTACCGCGGAAAGCTTGAGCCGGTCAGGAATATGATGGATTTCGGATTTTACGTGTCATTCTTTCCACAGCTGGTTGCAGGACCCATTGTGCGTGCCTCTGAGTTTATCCCTCAGCTTTACAACGAATTCCGTCTTGCACGGAGGGAATTCAGTCATGCCCTTTTCCTTATTTCCAAAGGGCTTATTAAGAAGATCATTATATCTGATTTGATTGCCATGAACTTCATCGACAGGGTCTTTGACATGCCCGCTGTCTATTCGGGCTTTGAAAACATGATGGCTGTTTACGGTTACGGATTGCAGATCTACTGTGATTTTTCAGGATACACTGATATTGCGATAGGGCTGGGGCTGATAATGGGATTCAGGCTCCCTGTCAATTTCAATTCTCCATACAAGGCGTCGGATGTAGCAGATTTCTGGAAAAGGTGGCACATTTCGCTGTCGAGATGGTTAAAGGATTACCTGTATATTCCCCTGGGTGGAAACAGAAAAGGAAAGATCAGGACCGGATCAAATCTGATGATAACCATGCTGCTTGGTGGTTTATGGCACGGGGCAGCACTCAGGTTTATAATATGGGGAGGATTGCATGGAGCAGGCCTGGTTATCAATAAGGTATGGGGCTATTTTTTTGGCAGTCGTTTCAGCTCTGGCAGACTTGGCAGGGCATTGTCGGTCTTCATCACTTTTCAGTTTGTGAGCTTTTGCTGGATCTTCTTCAGAGCACCAGATATGGATCATGTTATACTGATGCTCAGGCAGATAGTTGAGAATTTCTCACCGGGGTCCTATATGACCGTTATACCGGTATATGGAACGGTGTTCCTGCTCATCATTACAGGGTATCTGATCCATTTCCTTCCGGAGAAAGTGAAGGAATCGTACCGGGGACTCTTCATCAATATGCCTGTTGTATTTCAGCTGGCTGCCATTCTGGCAATGGCAATCGTGATCTTCCAGATCAGGACGACCGATATAATGCCCTTCATCTACTTCAGGTTCTAGAGGTAGGTATCCTTATCTGTTTTAACAAAGGGTGCGATGGCTCTTTCATAAATTCCCTGAACATAGGCGATGGCCATACCGTAATTGGTTACCGGCACTCCTGCTTTGATAGCAGGAAGTAGTCTGTTATGAAGCTGCCGTCTTGTGATCATGCAGCCTCCGCACTGGATTACAAGCGCATAATCGGTAACAGGCCGGGGTAGCTCGTCCAGTCCTGCAACGATATCATATTCAATTTTTTTGCCGGTAAAATTTGATATCCACCTCGGGATCTTGGTTCTTCCGATATCATCACATGCGACATGATGGGTACACGACTCGAGAAGAAGCACCCTCTCTCCGTCCTGAAGCTCCGATATAGCAGGAGTGCCCTTAAGGTAACTGTCGAAATCGCCCTTGAACCTTGCAAGAAGTATGCTGAAGCTGGTCAGAGGTATATCCGGCGGTATCGATGAATCTGCTTTCCTGAATACCTGCGAATCAGTTATGGCAAGGGCGGGTCTTATCCCCGTTCTTTTAAGGAATGAGTCAACTTCCCTCTCCTTCAGTACTATGGCTACAGCATCGTTATCCAGTATATCCCTGATAGCCTGCACCTGGGGAAGAATCAGACGGCCTGCCGGGGCCTCAACATCGATGGGTGTTATAAGTATCACAATATCACCATGATTTATCAGGTCGCCAACCAGCGCAGGAGCTCTGAAGGAGTGTTCGGGAATTGACCTGCGGATATGCTCTATCAGGTTCTCGTAATTACGTTTGTCAACAGCTGAGAATTCGAACAGATCCTTGCCGGTGATCTCTCTGATTTTATCCCTGAATTCGGGAGAAGGGCCTTCAATATCCGATTTTGTGTGAATTACTATATATGGCAGATCAATTTCACGGAACCTTGCCACGAGGTCATCCTCAAACCTGTTCCATCCGTTGTGTGTGACAACCAGGAGGGCAAGGTCGATTATATTGAGGGTCCTGACTGTCCGGTCAACTCTTTTCAATCCCAGTTCGCCTGAATCGTCAATTCCGGCAGTGTCGACCAGTATCACAGGACCGAATCCGGTAATCTCAAACGATTTTTTCACCGGATCGGTCGTTGTGCCGGCATGGTCAGATACTATTGCAATATCCTGTCCTGCAAGACAGTTTATGAGGCTGCTTTTACCGTTATTGCGGCGGCCGTAAATACCAATATGGGGCCTTGATTCTCTTCCACCTGGTTTCATGCAGTCTGTTATTACTTGCCTGACGTTTCATCGAGGGAATATCCAAGCTTCAGAAGATTTCCCGGCTGAAGGATTATTCTTAGTTTCTCCTCATCAATAATCTTCAGAACGTCATTTGCTTCAAAGATATCAAAATTATTCTCCTTCATCAGCTTTGCTGCTTCGGCAGCTCTGTGATATCCTGTATAGGGTATAAGGGCCGTGGTGATTGACGGTGAGTGGTATAGGGCGTAATGACTTGAAGATTCGTTAATTACAAGGCCGTCAATCAGGTTGGCGCCGGCAGTGCGGCAGGCAGCGATAAGGAGTTTAAGACTTTCAATTATGGTGTAACCTGTAAGGGGCAGGTAGGCATTCAGTTCGAGGCAGCCCTGTCCGGCGAGTGAGCTGACAAGATTATCGTTCGAATAGACTTTATGTGAGGCAGATATGATGAATTCAGGAATAACAGGATTGATCTTACCGGGCATAATTGAACTGCCAACCTGTTTCTCGGGTATGGTAATACTTCTGTTTCCTGCAATGTCAGAGGCAAGGAGCCTCAGGTCGGATGACATTTTCTCGAGATTTACGGCATGTGCCTTCAGGGTGGCATGTATCTCAACCCATTTATCGAGGTTGGAGGTGGCATCAGCAAGGTTTTCGCTTTGCGACAGTGGCAATCGGGTAAGGGCGCGGAGTTCGGGAACGACCTCCATTATGAAGAAGCGCGGGATAGCGGTGCCTGTACCTGTGGCTCCTCCACCCAGGTTAACGTGCTTCAGCCTTTCTGAGCATTTGGATACTCTCCACCAGTCGCGCGACAGGGCATCATTGTACGTGCTTAAAAGTAATCCGAACGAAGAAGGGAGAGCCTCCTGCATCTGGGTATATCCGGGCCGCAGCTTCCCGCGGGAGCCTGTCTCCAGTTCTTCAACCTTTTTCCTGAGGCTGTTAATACTCTCTTCAAGATCGTTAAGCAGCATCATTACGGCAACAGTAAGTGCAGTCGGCACCACATCATTTGTCGACTGGTAAATATTGGCATCTGCAATAGGATCTATTATCTCGTAACTGCCGCATTCACGCCCTGTTTTCAGCAATGCTGCATTGGTGATTATTTCGTTGACATTCATGTTGATGCTTGTGCCGGCCCCCCCCTGTACAGCTGGCACGATGAAATGCCCGGAATATTTTCCTTCCGCAATCCCGCCTGCTGCTTCGGCAAGGGCATCGAGTATCTCGTCGGGAATGAATCTTATTGCAGGATGGTTGGGGTATTTCCCGGAAGCCGCATCACGGAATTTTCTGTAGGTCTTATAACAGGCAAGTTTTGTTGTTCCCATGGCCCTGAACCATTCGGCAGGAAAGGGAGTAGTGTCAGGAAAATTCTCCTTTGCCCTGGCAGAATGGATGCCATACAAAGCATCTGCCGGTATCTCTTTCTTTCCCAGGCTGTCTTTCTCGATCCTGAACATTTTTTCTTACCTTATTTTTTTCTGCCCTTCACCTTAGAGTTGCGCCATGCTAATGACCCGTGGCGCAAAACAGCATATTACAGGATGTTTGAACCGGAAACGGGTCGTGCATAAACCCGTACATCTTCCCCGGTGATCTTATCCTTACAAAGAATGATGAGTCTTTCCAGGACATTCCTGAATTCGCGGACATTGCCAGTCCATTCTATCTTCTGCATTTCTTCGATGGCATCGCTGGTAATCGTTTTCCTGCTCATCCCATATTCGTTGCAGATCACCGTATTGAAATGCTCCGCAAGAAGCGGAATATCTTCTGCCCTCTCATTAAGCGTGGGAACATGTATCAATAATACTGAAAGTCTGTGGTAGAGGTCCTCTCTGAAAGTATTGCTCTCGATCTCCTTCCGTATGTTTTTATTGGTTGCTGTAACTATTCTCACATTAACACTGATATCCTTATCGGAACCCACTCTTGTGATCTTGTTTTCCTGTAGTGCTCTCAGTACTTTTGCCTGCGCTGAAAGGCTCATGTCGCCTATCTCATCGAGGAAGAGGGTTCCTCCGTTTGCCTGTTCAAACTTACCTATTCTCTGTTTGATAGCCGAGGTGAAGGAGCCCTTCTCATGGCCGAACAGTTCACTCTCAATCAGTTCGGAAGGTATTGCCGCACAGTTTACTTCCACGAACGGACCTTTCGCCCTCATGCTCTTTTCATGAATCTGGTGGGCGACCAGTTCCTTGCCTGTCCCGTTGGCCCCGGTGATGAGCACCCTGGCTTCGGTAGGAGCAACCCTGTCGATCATCTCCTTTACCCTGACAATAGCTTCGGATTCCCCTACTATCTCATACATCCTGCTCACCTTGCTCTTCAATACACGTGTCTGCGAAATGAGGGAAGATTTATCTGTAGCATTGCGTATGGTGATAAGCAGGCGGTTCAGATCGAGAGGTTTTTCGAGGAAATCGAAGGCGCCCTTCTTGATCGCTTCAACTGCAGTGTCGATATTTCCATGTCCGGAGATCATTACGACAGGAATATCTGTGGATGTCTCGTAGATCTTCTGAAGGACCTCTATCCCGTCCATTTTTGACATTTTAATGTCGCAGAGGACAATGTCGTATGAGTTTGCATTGAACAGTTCAATCCCTGATGGTCCGTCCTCGGCAAGATCGACCTCGTGTTTCTCATACTCCAGAACCTCTTTCAGTGTGTTCCGTATAGCCCTTTCATCATCTATTACTAAAATCTTCGACATGCTGATTTAATTTTCCGGTTAAATCTCTCATCTCTCATCTCTCATCTCTAATCTCTCATCTCTCATCTCTCATCTCTAATCTCTCTTCGCTATCAGCCACTATACCTCAGCCATTTCCACATCTCTTTCCACGAGGTTTTCTTTCCGTACATCAGTATGCCGGTCCTGTAAATTTTTGCGGCCATCCAGACAAATGCCATAAATGTGACTATCATTAGAGCCATCGACAGTGCCAGCTGCCAGAATGGTACCCCGAATGGAAGCCTTGCCACCATAACGATAGGGGATGTAAGTGGTATCATTGAGAACCAGAAGGAGAGTGAGCTCTCAGGATTCTGCATTGTGCCGATAGCCACCATCAGGGCCAGTATAATTGGTATGGTGACCGGAAGCATGAACTGCTGTGTTTCGGTCTCATTGTCAACAGCGGAACCTATGGCGGCAAATATGGATGCGTAGAGAAGGTAGCCCGTAATAAAGTAGAAAATGAAGGAAAAGATGATAACTCCCCAAGGCTGGTTGAGGGCACTGCTGAAGAACTTTGCAAGTTCCTCCATCTCCGGAGAGGTGGCTTCAGCCGTTTTCGCTGAAATGGTACCCGTCTGATCAATTGTCATGAGATTCTGTGTTGTAACCTGGGTAACCCCGGTGACGGATGTTTTCTGAAAAACTGTAGTTTTAAGCACAGTGACGATCCCGATTGTCAGGATAACCCATATCAGGAACTGGGTAAGGCCAACGAGGGCTATCCCGGTAATTTTTCCTATCATAAGCTGAACCGGCCTTACAGAGGATATGATCACCTCCACCACCCTGCTTGTTTTTTCCTCTATCACTCCTCTCATAACCTGGGAGCCGAAGATAAAAACGAGCATATACATCAGAAATCCGCTTATATAGGCCATTGCCATGGCTATGCCGGTGCTTGTCTCCTTTACGTTTCCGGCCGCATCGATCTTGATGGTCTGCACCGACACTCTCGTCTGGACCTTCTTGATTATCTGATCGAGATTTTCAATATTGTATGTAAGAAGTTTTTGTCTCTCGATCTCCTTCTCGAGGGAGTTCTCTATATGCTCAAGCAGGCCTATAGGGGGCTGGCTTTTGGAGATCAGCTGTATGGCATTGGGAACATTTATTACCTCGGGCGAGATAAAGAGGATCCCGTAGTATCCTGCCTGTTCAAATGTTGTTTTCAGTTCATTGAGTTTTACACCTTCGAGATAAACGAATTCTGCCTCCTTGGTGTTGGGGATTGCTGTCCTGAAGAGATCGGATCCATCCTCTATCACTGCTATCTTTTTAAAATCCTGACCCTGGTTGAGCATTACCACTGTTGGCACAACTATCAGGGCAGCCATAAGTACGGGAGCAAGGATGGTCATGATGATAAATGATTTCTTCCTTACTCTGGTCAGATATTCCCTTTTAATGATTACAGGTATCTTGTTCATGGTTCTTCTTTTTTCGGTTGCTGCTTTTTTGTTAGTTCCGGGATTCAACGACCCTGATGAAAATTTCATTCATTGAAGGAAGGGCCGGGTTAAACGACAGCAGGTTGCCTGATCCGGTTGCCGTGCTGATGATCTCGTTGGTCCGGATATCACTCGTTGTTTTCAGCCTTATAATGCTTTTTCCGTTATCATTCCGGGTATTCAGTATATTATAATGTTCATTGCCATCCATTTTCACATCTCCCTCAAATACCAGGTCATACTCGTTGGCAGCCCACTGTTTGCGTATTTCGTAAACACTGCCCTCGAGTATTGTATTGGCCTTGTTGATAAGAGTAATGTTATCGCACAGCTCTTCGACAGAGCCCATGTTATGAGTTGAGAATATTACCGTTGCGCCCCGTTCCCGCAGAAAAAGGATTTCGTTTTTGATAATATTCATATTAACGGGGTCGAAACCGGTAAATGGTTCGTCAAATATCAGAAGCTTAGGTTCGTGAAGCACGGTGGTGATGAACTGTACCTTCTGCTGCATTCCCTTTGAGAGCTCTTCTACTTTCTTGCCCCACCACTCGACTATCTCAAGTTTCCTGAACCAGTATTTAAGCCTTTTCAAGGCTTCGTGTCTGGTAAGTCCCTTCAGCTGTGCAAAATAGAGTGCCTGTTCCCCTACCTTCATTTTTTTGTAGAGGCCCCTCTCTTCGGGCAGATAACCTATTTCTGTAACATCCGAAGGTTTAAGCTTTTTCCCTTCAAGGAAGAGCTCACCGGAATCGGGCCCGGTGATCTGGTTGATGATCCTGATCAGTGTTGTCTTCCCGGCTCCGTTTGGACCAAGAAGGCCGTAGATCGACTGCTCCGGAACTGAAATGCTGACATTTTCGAGTGCCAGCTGTGTTCCGTACTGTTTTGTTACGTTTTTAGCTTCGAATAGTGCCATTGGTGAATAGAGATATTGTTCAGAAGAAATGTAAAAGTATAAAAAAAATGTATCTCCTGCTGTTCAGGCAATATTATTCGAAATATCCCCTCATTCTTTCGAAGAAACTCTTATCGTTTTTATCGGGCTTAGGCCTGAATGATTCAGCATCTCTGAACCGTTCGATAAGCTTCATTTCATCCTTTGAGATATTCTTGGGGATCCAGACATTCACATTTACCAGCAGGTCGCCTCTGCCATACCCGTTGACCTCGGGTAATCCTTTTCCTCTGAGGCGCAATATTTTTCCCGGCTGGGTGCCGGGTTCAATTTTTATTTTGACTTTACTGTCGACGGTGGGAACTTCTACCTGGTTTCCCAGGATGGCATCGGGGATGCTGACATACAGGTTATAGATAAGGTCGTTCCCTTCCCTTATCAGTTCAGGGTTATCTTCCTCGTCAATTACAACCAGCAGATCACCGTTTACTCCTCCTCTTCTTGCAGCGTTGCCCTTTCCTGAGAGTGTCATCTGCATACCTTTACCTACTCCGGCAGGTATATTGATCTTAATTATCTCTTCTTTCTGTACAATACCCTCACCGTAGCATGCTGAACATTTTTTGGTGATAGTTTTTCCCTCACCACCGCAGGAGGGGCAGACAGAGGAGGTCTGCATCTGTCCCAGTATGGTATTTGTGACCCTTGTTACATGTCCCGAGCCATGGCAGGTGGAACAATTGGTTACACTGTTGGGATCTGCTGCTCCTGATCCTCCGCATGCAGTGCAGTGTGAATATTTGTTTACCCTGATCTTTTTTTCCGTACCCGTTGATATCTCCCTTAGAGTGAGTTTGACCTTAACCCTCAGATTGCTTCCCTTGTTAACCCTTCTTCCACCACTGCGTCTTGAAGCGCCAAAGCCTCCGAAACCGCCGAAGGCGTCGCCGAAAATATCCCCGAACGATGCAAAGATATCCTCAACGGTCATTCCTCCACCGCCAAATCCGTTCCCCATTCCTCCGAGGCCTTCATGACCGTACCTGTCGTACCTGGCCCTCTTCTCATCATTGCTCAGTACCTCGTAGGCAGCGGCAGCCTCCTTGAAATTCTCTTCTGCCTTCCTGTCGCCGGGATTCTTGTCGGGATGATACTTCAATGCCTGTTGCCTGTAAGCCTTCTTGATCTCCTCCTTTGTGGCATTCTTCGATACACCAAGCACCTCATAATAGTCTCTCTTTTCCATCCCTCTGTAGTTTTATTCTCCTGCCGGTTCTCAGGATCATTCGGTCATTACTCTCCAACCAGCACTTTTGAGTGCCGGATCACTTTATCATTCAGATAATAACCTTTCAGCACCACCTCAATAACCTTTCCTTTCTGATTATCTTCCCCGACAGGCACCATACCTACGGCTTCGTGCAGGTCGACATTAAAGGTGCCGTTGGTGCAGTCAATCTCCTTAACTCCGTTCTGCTTCAGGAATTCCGTAAGCTTCTGATAGATAAGATTTATCCCCTCCCTGACAGCATTGCTGTTATCGGAGACCTCCATATGTTTGAGTGCCCTTTCAAAATCATCCATGAAAGGAAGTATTGCTGTCAGGATATTCTCTCCTGCGAATTTTGAAAGTTCTATTTTCTCACGCAGCGTTCTTTTCCTGTAATTGTCAAACTCAGCTGACAAACGCAGGTATTTGTCCTGCATCTCTGACAGTTTTTCTGAAAGCTTTGCAGTATCCGCCATAACTTTGTCAGTTGCCTCTCCCGTTTCCGCTTCAGCGGCTTCCTGTTTTTTTACCTTGTCCGCCACAGCAGAGGCGTCAGACTGCTCTTCGGCTTCTGTAACCTCCTTATCTTTAGTTTCTTTATTATCAGTGGGTTGGTTATGTTTCTTTCTTTTTTGCTCTTCCTGATCCGCACGTTTTTTCGATATCATCACTCAAGGAATTTGTATTTGGTTTGTCTATAATCAGCAAATAATCTGCCATTCTAAGCCTGTTGACAAATTGTCATTAAATGGTGCAACGGTACAATGGTGCAACGGTACAAAGGTGCAATGGTACAAAGGTGCAACGGTACAAAGGTGCAACGGCATACTTTGTACTCCGACTTCGTCGGACGAAGCCGACTACGTCGGGCGAAGTCCGAAGCCTTGGCGAAGGAGTAGCAGCGTAACGGCCCGTAACGTTTTAACTGCGCCACTGCGCCTCTACGCCTCTACGACGTTCTTTTTATACTTGCACCGAGGGCATTGAGTCTCAAATCTATGTTTTCGTATCCCCGGTCGATCTGTTCGACATTTTGTATCACGCTTGTTCCTTCAGCGGAGAGTGCAGCAATCAGTAGTGCCACACCGGCTCTGATATCAGGCGACGACATAACGGTTCCTCTCAGCCTGATCATTTTGTCGAGTCCTATCACTGTGGCCCTGTGCGGATCGCACAGGATGATCTGTGCTCCCATGTCGATCAGCTTGTCAACGAAGAAGAGGCGGCTTTCAAACATCTTCTGATGGATAAGGACGGCTCCCTTTGCCTGTGTGGCAGTGACAAGAATCACACTTATGAGGTCGGGGGTAAGTCCCGGCCAGATAGCATCAGCAACGGTCATAATTGAACCATCCATAAAGGTCTCAATTTCGTAATGCTCCTGATGCGGTATAAAAATATCATCCCCTCTTCTTTCCAGCCTGATGCCGAGCCTCCGGAACGAATCGGGGATTATTCCGAGGTTATCGTATGATACATTTTTAATTGTAAGTTCTGATCCGGTCATTGCAGCAAGCCCTATGAATGAGCCTGTTTCAATCATATCGGGCAGGATGGTATGGGTACAGCCATGAAGGTATTCAACCCCGTCTATATTGAGAAGGTTTGAGCCTATGCCATCTATTTTAGCCCCCATTGAGTTCAGCATCCTGCAGAGTTGCTGCACGTAGGGTTCACAGGCAGCATTGTATATGGTTGTTTTTCCCACGGCAAGCACGGCGGCCATAATGATATTGGCGGTGCCTGTAACTGATGCTTCATCGAGATGCATCCAGGAACCTTTAAGCCTTCGTGCCTCAGCCCTGAAGAAAAGGTCTGCTGTGTCTAATTCCACCTCCGCCCCCAGTTTCCGGAATCCTGTGAAGTGTGTATCAACCCTCCGGCGTCCTATTTTGTCGCCTCCGGGTCTGGGAATATATGCCTTTCCAAACCGTGCAAGAAGGGGACCCACAACCATTATCGATCCCCTGATGCTCATGCTCTGGTTGCGGAACTCCGGTGATTGCATATAATCAAGATCGATAGTACCGGCTTCAAAACTCATCACCGAAGAGGATTCCCTTTCAACTCTTACACCCAGTGAACTTATCAGCTCAATAAGCTTACTGACATCGCTGATAGCAGGTATATTATAAATGGTAACCTTTTCCGGTGTGAGGAGAGAGGCACAGATGACCTGCAAGGCTTCATTCTTCGATCCCTGCGGGGTTATTTCCCCGCTCAGCCTTTTTCCTCCCTGAACAATGAATGTTCCCATTAATGGCGGATATGTCCTTTTTTCTTGATGTACTGTTTACCCTGCTGTTTGCCGTGTTTCCTGACCGGCTGTTGTACTTTTTTAACCGGAGGGACCAGCTCCCTGGCTTCAAGTATCCTGACTCCCTCGGTAATCTTAACACGGCCACCCGACAGGAACTTAAGATCGCTGATAATTACTTCATCGCTTACCTGGCTCCGGTTCCATGTGATGTAAGACTTCTTCATCTGGTTAACTATCAGAGTTGTAAGATAAACCTTCTCTTCCCCGTCCTCCATATCTGCAGCTGCTTCAATCATCAGGCTTATGATACGGCCATAATGAAGATAGCGTATATTGCCCTGCTGGTATGGTATCTGGTTCGGTTTCTCTGTAAACTTAGCCTGTTCCGGTTGTGGGTAGGGGGAATCGATATCGAGATCAAAATCAGCTATGAGGGCAAGATGATCCCAGAGTTTATGCTTGTAATCCCCGACATCCCGGAGGTGAGGATTGAGGTTACCCATTATCTGAATAATGGTCTTCGCAGCCCTGTTCCTCTCATCCCTGTCCTTAATTGTCTTGATGTGGTCAACCATTTTCTGGATATTCCTTCCGTATTCGGGCAGGACCATTTTCTTCCGCTGGGTATTGTAATCGTAATTCATAATGGTAAATAACTTTATGCAAAGCTACTAATTATTCGCTTAACTTTAGCGCATGGCGGCCCATGTTTAATGATACAACCTCCAAGTATTATTTTCAAAGATATACTCAAAAATATTCAGGTTTTCATTATAGAGAAGGGTTCTCGAATCCTTCGTGAAGGCTCTCATCTGATCATAATCAGAGGGATTACTGAAATATTCAGGCAGCTGCTCAAATCTGGAGCAGGGAAGTATAAAAAATCTCTTTCTGTTAAACTCATAAGGGGTATAAACCCATGTCAGGTAGAATCCTGCATCCTGTACTCTCCACGAATCATTCTGTTTCATAAGGTTCACCCTTACCATTGCGCCTCCATCGGTTTTTGATTTTCTCTGGTTTGAGACGAAATTGCCAAGTGAATAGACAACCAGTCCGCTTTTACCGGCAGAGTCGGCTTTAGCCCAGACCATTCTCTGGATCACATGGGGATGTGAACCTATTATAAGATCTGCGCCCTGCGAAAACAGGTACTCTGCAAGATCCGTCTGGTCCTGCGATGGGTTTGATTCATATTCTGTTCCCCAGTGAAGGTACAGTACTACAAGGTCGGGGTTCATGCCTTTTGCTTTCCTGATATCACGGGCGATCCGGGTTTTGTCAAGCACGTTAACAATAACAGGTTCCTTAACCCTTATTCCGTTTGTCCCATAGGTGTAGGCAAGGAGGGCAACAGATATCCCTTTTGTGTTTATTATAAGCGGATTACGTGCTTCCCTGTCAGCACTGTTTTTGAATGTTCCGGTGTGAAGAATTCCTGTACTGTCGAGGGTCTCTATTGTTCTCAGTATCCCCTCCGTATCACGGTCAGCTGCATGATTGTTTGCAGTCACGAGGCAGTCGATGCCTGCGTTCAGGCATGCTGTTACAAGTGCCTCCGGTGAGCTGAATCTGGGATAACCTGTATAGGGAGGGCCTGCAAGAGTCACCTCAAGGTTCGCTATGGCTATATCGGCTTCAGATATCTCAGCCCTGATATAGTCGAAAACATCATTGTAATCATAGGAACCCGTTGTGCTGTCAAATGCTGATTGTATCTGGGAATCGTGTCCCATAATGTCTCCCATGAAGAGCAAAGAGACTGATCCGGCCGGGATTACAGGCTCCTGGCAGAGTATCCTGCCCGGGATAATTATCAGGAGAGCTGACAGTACTATTTTCCTGAGCATGACCTGTTGGTTTGAGCAACGTGAAATATAATTATTTTAATCTTTAAATAAGGTCTTTCATACGTTTATTTGTTTATTTTTAATGCTTGTTTCATTTCTATTAATTGTTAAATTTGACCTTTTTTAGCCCGGTGTTACTTAAATTAATCAAAACCAACCGGTGCGCAGAGAGATGAAAAGGGCAAACCCTGACCTGGGCATTAAAAACCTCACCCTTGCAGGTGCAATAACCACACTCGGGATCGTATTTGCGAATCTTGCCACCAGTCCCTTATATGTGATGAAGGCTGTCGTGGCCGGAAGCAGTGGCATATCCGAACTTCTGGTCTATGGATCTCTTTCAGGGATCTTCTGGACGCTTACGCTCCAGACGACAATAAAGTATATATTTATTGCTTCGTCGGTAAGTAACAAGGGTGAAGGAGGGATTTTTGCACTTTTTGCCCTTATAAAACAGAAATCATCGTGGCTGGCCATTCTCACCATGATTGCCGCCGGAGCACTGCTGGCCAGTGCAGTTCTAATGCCTGCCATAACCGTCTCTTCTTCTATCGAGGGTTTCAGGATCGTTAATCAGGGGTTTCCGGTTATCCCTGTGGTCCTTATGACATTTGCACTCTGTTTCTTTATTCAGCAGTTCGGATCGGGTGTCCTGAAAGTAACCATCGGTCCGGTTATTGTCATCTGGTTCCTGTTACTTGTTACTCTGGGATTCTGCCAGCTGGTTCATTTCCCGGAAATAATCAAAGCCCTTAATCCTGCCTATGCTGTCAGGCTGCTGTCAGAATATCCGGGAGGGTTCATCCTGCTGGGGGCCCTCTTCCTCTGTGTCACGGGAGCTGAGCTTCTCTACTCACATCTTGGCCAGATAGGGCAGAAGAGGCTGAAAATAAGCTGGATACTTGTAAAATTCATATTGATTATCAATTATTTCGGACAGGGGGCCTGGATGATGATGCATGGAGAGGAAGCGGGTGATATCAATCCGTTTTTCGGTATTATACCGGGCTGGTTTCTGATCCCTGCGATACTGATAGCAACCGCAACTGCAATTATTGCCAGCCAGGCTCTGATAAGCGGCACTTACACCCTTCTCAGCGAGGCGATCTCTCTTAATTTCTGGCCCAAGATCAGGGTTTTTCATCCCAGCGAACAGAAGGGACAGGTTTATATTCCTTTGATCAACTGGTTCCTCTGGATAGCCTGCAGTGTGGCAGTTCTCTTCTTCAGGGATTCGGCAGGAATGGTGATACCTTACGGCCTTTCGGTGGTCATTCCAATGATAATGACAACCCTTTTGCTGTCGCTTTATCTCTACAAAAAAGGAGTCAACCACCGGCTTGTGCTTCTTTTCATGATGATCTATCTTACTGCTGAGATCAGTTTCCTGAGTGCATACTTGTTGCGTATTATTCAGGGAGGTCTGGCAACAATAATCCTGGCGGGGATATTCTTTTTGCTCATGTATGGCTGGTATTTCGGCCGGAAGATTAAGAACAGATACATATCATTTGCGAATCTCAATAAATATATTGAACTCTTCAGGGACCTCTCACGTGATGAGTCAGTACCAAAAAGCGCAACGAATCTTGTTTATATAATAAGAGCTAACAGGCACGATCAGGTTGAGTCGAAGGTTATCTATTCGATCTTTCACCGGCAGCCAAAACGGGCCGACACATACTGGTTCCTTCACGTAAACAGGGTTGAGGAGCCTGACAGGTTTGAGTACCAGGTTACTCATCTTATCCCCGGTATCCTTATCAGGGTTGATTTCCATATCGGTTTTAAGATCGAACCAAGTATAAACATTTATTTCCGTGAGGTAATTGAAGATCTGGTTAATTCAGGTGAGATAAGGCTCGACAGCTCATACGACTCGCTGAGGAAGCATGAATTCCCGGGCGATTTCAGGTTTATACTCATTGAAAGGATTATGCCGCGCGATATGAGACTTTCGAACTGGGAGAAGATCACCCTGGCCCTTAACAGCATAACTAAGTATCTTAGCCTTAATGACATAAAAGCTCTAAAGCTTGACTCCACAAGCACAGTTGTCGAGCAGGTGCCGATAACTGTCGATCAGCCGGTTGAGAGGAGGATCAGGAGGGCCGATTGATACTTACGGGGAAAGATGCCTGCGATTAATTCACCGTACATCAGAAGAAGATCACCTCTTTCTTAAAATGTTGAATGCGCACAGATAGCCTCCCATTATAGCACCTGAGAAACCGCCTCCGGTTCTTCCCCATGCTGATGCAGAATGAAGGTTATCGGATATGTCTGACATATTGACCGGGGACCTGCCTGGCAACTGCGCAAAACCATATACGGCACCCTCCGTGTTGAGGGTGTATCTTTTTATTGTAAGGGATGTCCCGGCTTCATGGTATGCTGTCAGTTCTGCAAATCCCGGAATGAGCTTCCCGAGCCTTTCAATAAATATACCGGTAACCATCTCCTTTTTAGATCTGTACTCCTTATCCGTCATATTCTCCCAGTCGCCGGGATAATCAATGCAACAAAGAGCTCCGACACTTTTTCCTTCAGAGGCAAGTTCCGATTCTATCATGCCATAGTCGACAAATGTGAAGCTTCTTGTTCTGAAATCCCCCCTGTTATTTTTCAGTATATCTGCCTGGCTTTTGACAGAGGGGTCATAAACAAATGTTGAATAAAACCGGTTGCCAATATCTTTAAGCAGACCATCGAATCCGAAATAAACTGACAGTAGCGATGCTCCCGGCTTCTGAGTGCCGATTTCTTCTTTTACTCTTTTCCCAAACTCCCCCGGAAGCATGGCTGACAAATTCGGGATGGCACAGTTGGCTATTATTTCGTCTGCATACGCTGTTGTTATTTCCGAAGAACTCCTGTTATTCTTTTTGAATTTTATCCCGGCCAGTTTCCCGTTCTCCTGGAATATTTCTGTAACAAAATGATTTACAATTATATCTCCGCCATGTTTCCTGATGAATCCGGCAAGATGATCTGACAATACCTGAGATCCTCCCTTTATAAAACTGGCTCCGTTTTTATAGTAGCTTCCCTGGGCAGCTGAATAGTATGCCAGCGATAATGTGTAGGGATCGTCGTTAAAATAGCCCAGGTTACCGAGAAGAACAAGTTTGAGATCGTCGCTTCTGATTATTGAATCGAGAAACTCGCCAACGCTTATATCCTTAATGTTCACATCACCCGGTCTCTTTCTTACAGGATTCAGTAATCGTTCAAAATAGTTATCAATGCCCCCGGTGTCATTTGGAAAAGCTTCTTTAAGTATTTTCGCAGCCTCTGCCGGATCGTGAGGAACAGTAATCTTAACACGATCGTTGACAAAGTGATAGAACTCCGGCACATTGACGAAGCTGACGTTATCAAATACTTCCAGTTCATTAAAGACCCTGGTTTTCATATCGCCGGGCGAGGGCCCGTCCATTTCGTGCAATCCGACCTCAAGGGTAAAATCACCGCGTCTAAATGTGGTTGCACAACCTCCCGGCCTGGAGTGCTGCTCCACCACCAGCACTCTCCTGCCCTCCCTGGCCAGCTTCGCACCTGCAGTCAGTCCACCCAGACCGGCACCTATTATTACTGCGTTATATTTCATAAAATTAATTGTTAGTTTGGACTCCGCACTCCGCACTTCACACTTTCCCTATAGGATACCTTTTAAACTCCCTGGTCCTGTCAAAAAGATACCTGTAGGTTTTATAGTTCTTAACAGGTGTGCTTCCCACAGACACAAATATTTTCCTCATTCTGGGATTGAAATCTCCAACCCATGTAAATTCAAGTTCTTTATAATGAGGTTTTCTCTTAAGTGCTTTCTCAAGGTTAAGAATAAAACCCGATTCGATGCCGAGCCCCTGGTATTTCGGAATAACCCCCATGAGCATCCCTCTGGCCCTTGTGATGGTTTTTCTCTTCTTATACCAGAGGAACCTGATAATGTTGACCAGGTGCATTTTACCGTTCAGATGTCTGAGAATCTGGTTGGCATCGGGCAGCATAAAGTAGATGGCTATCGGTATCCCTTCGAAGTATGCGAGCCAGATGAATTCTCCGTCGAGTATCACTCTGGCTTTTCTCAGTACCTGTTTGATATAATCAGGTTCGAGGGGTTCGAAGCTTGTTTTGAATGAAGCCCAGGATTCGTTAAAAACAGCTGCAAAATCACGGACCAGTTTATCCTCCTCCTTCCATGTAAAATGCCGGAATTCGTAACCCGGTTTCTTCACAACCCACTCAGCTATTTTAGAAAATCTTTCCGGAAGGGGCTTTGTAAGATCCAGATGGAACCCCTCCATGTTATAGTAGGTCATAAAGCCGTACGATTCAAAAAGGTTCTGGTACCAGGGGGGATTGTATGCGATCTCAAATGCAGGATGGGTGAATCCATTGACGAGAAGACCCCAGAACTTGTCTGTCTCGCCAAAGTTTACCGGGCCGTCCATTGCTTCCATTCCGCGGCTTTTGAGCCACTCCCTGGCGGTATCGAAAAGGAGGAAAGCCGCTTTCCTGTCGTTTATACATTCGAAAAAGCCCATGCCTCCCGTAGGCTGTTCATACGAAGCGGCTGTCCTGTAATCGATAAAAGCCGCAACCCTTCCGATCAGTTTCCTGTCACTATCATAAAGGATCCATCTTTCCGCTTCTCCGTGTTTGAAGTATGTGTTTTTTAAAGGATCAAATACCGCTCTCACCGAATTATCCAAAGGGCATACCCATATGGGGTCGTTCCTGTAAATTACACGCGCCGTATCCAGAAAAAGATTCTCCGTACTTCTGCCGGTCACTTTCACTAATTCCATCTGCCTGTAGAAATATTTTCTGTCATCCGAATCATTTCATGTATACCTGGCTTATAAGAGATCTGTACTTGTCGTTGATGAATTGTCTCCTGAGCTTCAGGGTGGGGGATAATTCGCCTGAAGACGGGTTCCATTCATCCTTTACCAGCCTGAATCTCTGGATCTTTTCGGAAGGATTAAGCCGTTTGTTGAACCGGTTAACCTCTTCGGAGAAGAATGACTGGACCATGGGAATCTGTATTAGTTCCTCGTTGTTTGAAAAGGATAAGTTTTTAGTGGTTTTCCAGTCTTCGAAATATTTGAAATCGGGCGAGATAAGAGCACTCGCAAACTTTTCGTGTTCTCCAATTACCATTAACTGGTCTATCGCCGGAGACTCCTTGAAGATATTTTCAATTACCTGTGGTGCTATGAATTTACCGTTTGAGAGCTTGAAGATCTCTTTCTTCCTGTCGGTAACCATCAGAAACCTGCCATCCTCCATATGACCTATATCGCCTGTATGGAACCATCCTTCCTCATCGAAGACTGTGGCTGTCAGTTCGGGATCATTATAATAACCGGCCATCACATTCGGACCTTTGCATAATATCTCTCCGTCGTCTGCTATTCTGACCTCCACACCCTCTATCGGCATACCGACCGAACCAAGCATTACTTTCCCCTTTTCATTTCTGTTGATGGTTATAATGGGAGAGGTTTCTGTCAGGCCGTACATATTGATAATATTTATTCCTGCGGCCCAGAATACCTTTTCTATCCTGGGATTAAGGCTTGCACCTCCGCAACCAACAAGTCTGACGTTGCCGCCAAGGGCCTCACGCCATTTGCTGAAAACAAGTTTGTCGGCAAGCTTATGCTTCTGCCTGTAAAACCAGCCGTTTTCACCAAAAGGTTTATACCTGAGTCCCATATTAACTGCACTGAAGAAAATGAATTTCTTGATGCCCGAAAGGTTCTTTCCCTTTGAGATTATAACGTTATAGAATTTCTCAAGTATCCTTGGCACGGCATCAAATCCATCGGGTCTGACCTCCTGCATATTTGCGGCAATTGTGCCCATACTCTCGGCGTAATAGATACTTGCGCCAGAGTATTGTGTCTGGTAGTTGCCGAGCCTCCCTCCCACATGGCAGAGCGGCAGGATACTAAGGTAATTATCTGAAGGCTTAAGCCTGAAGACATCTGCTGCTGCAAGAAAATTACTTACAAGATTCCTGTGAGCGAGCATCACGCCCTTTGATTTGCCTGTAGTACCCGATGTATATATAAGTGTTGCAATATCTTGCTGACCGATACTTTTTTTCACAGCCTCCACTGCCTTGCGGGTCTCTTCCGGGCAATTCCTCCCTTTCTCAATTATTGTCATCCAGTTTTCTGCACCTTCCACGTCATCAAATGTGAAGATCTTAACCTTAAACCCTGCACCGGTTACCACGTCTTTCAGGATCCTGAATAATTTGCTGTCGGACACCAGTATCATTCCTGCACCTGAATCTTCAATAATATAACGATATTCCTGGTCAGACAGTGATGTGAACACCGGTACATGGACAATACCCGTCATCGCCATACCCATGTCGGTGAAATTCCATTCCGGACGATTGGCCGATACCGTGATGATCTTATCACCTTTCCTCAGTCCGTACTCATAAAGACCAAAGCTGAAATATTCGGAGTATTCAATATACTGGCCTGTGCTGTATTTTAACCAGATACCCTTGTGCTTGAAACAGAGGGCATCTTCCTTGTCGAAATTCTTCCTGTATCTTTCGAGGAGATCAAAGGTTCTTGAAATGTCCATCGGTATATTTCTTAAGGGTCTGAGCTACTATCTTTTTTGTGCAATGTAAGAAATATCATTGATAATAAGTAGAGTCCGGCAATTTGGATAAATATCTTAATAGTCATATATTCGAAGATATTTTATCCCTTTCTTTCTTTAACTGATAAATACCTGATATTATGAAGAAGATACCGATTGTTTTGATTTTTATTGCAGCACTATTTTCAGCTGCTGCCCAGACGCCGGTCTCACTGGTGGTTGATGCAGGTGCATCGAAACATCAGATAAGTCGTCATATTTACGGGCATTTCTCGGAGCACCTCGGACGATGCATATATGATGGATACTGGGTTGATCCGGCTATGCCTGTCCCAAAGCAGGAGAGGATAAGGCTTGATTTGGTGGATGCATTGAAGAAGATAAAGATCCCGAATCTGAGATGGCCCGGCGGATGCTTTGCGGATGAATATCACTGGCGCGACGGCATTGGTCCCCGCGATCAGCGACCCACTATGATAAATACAAACTGGGGCAATATAACCGAAGATAACAGTTTCGGAACACATGAATTTCTTCTTCTTTGTGAATTACTTGATACAGAACCGTTTATTGTGGGAAATGTAGGCAGCGGGAGCGTTGAGGAGATGTCAAAGTGGATCGAATATCTGAATTTTGACGGTATCAGCCCTATGACCGTGCTCAGAAAGCAAAACGGAAGGAAAGATCCCTGGAGAGTCTCATACTGGGGAATAGGGAACGAGAACTGGGGTTGTGGAGGAAACATGTCGCCCGAGTATTACGTGAACCAATACAAGCAGTATTCAACATTTGCCAAAAGCTATCCCGGAGCAGCCCTTCGCAAGATAGCCTCCGGTGCCAGCGGAGCTAATTATCAATGGACTGAGGTGCTTATGAAGGAGCTTGCCTCCGGAAGGGGAAGAGCCGGAATGTGGGGATTAGATTTTCACTATTACACAAGACCACCGAGAGGACGTCCGTCCAGCCAGGGAGTGCCACAGCAGGGAGCGCAGGCACCAAGCCAGGCTTCTGCCACCAGTTTCACGGAGGAAACATACTTTGGAACATTACGTAATGCGCTCAGAATAGGAGAAATAATTGAAGGCCACGATGCAGTTATGACAAAATATGATTCACTTAAGAGAGTGGCTCTTGTGGTTGGTGAATGGGGTATATGGACCGATCCCGAACCCGGCACCAATCCAAGGTTCCTTTACCAGCAGAACAGTCTGAGGGATGCAATAATTGCAGCATCAACCCTTAATATATTCAATAACCATTGCGACAGGGTAAGAATGGCTCAGCTTGCACAGACAGTAAATGTGCTGCAGGCACTGATTCTTACAGAGGGGCCGAAAATGATTCTTACGCCCACTTATCACGTGTTTGACATGTATAAAGTTCATCATGATGCCATGATGCTGCCCGTTGAATTCAGCAGTCCTGATTATGTGATGGGTGACCAGAGCCTCCCGGCACTTAACGTATCAGCCTCAAAAGACTCATTGGGTGTGGTCCATATAACACTCGTCAATATTGATCCAAATAACCCTGTTTCCATATCAGGGACATTGAATAAGATTAAATGGAATTCTGTTACAGGTCAGATACTTACCTCGGCAGAAATTACTGACATCAATACCTTTGACAATCCTTCCAATATCAAAGTGTCCTCATTCGATGGGGCAGCAAAGAGGGGTGACGTGCTTAACGTAACAATACCTTCAAAATCGGTGGTGCTGCTGGAGATAAGGTAGATACCAGGTTATGGTTTCAGGGTTTCAGAGTTACAAAGTTTCAGGGTTAAAATATTATTAAATCGAGGTTATGAGGAGTATATGTAAGAAATATTGCGCTCTCGGGGTCATGCTAGTCATGTACTTATCTGTTTCAGCTCAGCCGGTTCATGATATAAAGATACTGGCAGGCAAACCTGTGGCTGATATTAAGCCCACGATGTGGGGAGTCTTCTTTGAAGATATAAACTTTGCCGCTGACGGAGGTGTCTATGCAGAGCTGGTAAAGAACAGATCTTTTGAATTCTCTTTGCCGCTGATGGGTTGGAGACAGGTAAGGGAAAAAGGCAATGGCAGGGTTGTCCCGACTTTTTACACTCCGGCGGATGAATCCAATCCCCGCTACATATATATTGTTGTTGATGCTCCCGAAGGAGCATTCGGTCTTATGAATGAAGGATTCAGGGGCATGGGTATCAGAAAGGGGGAGAACTATAACTTTTCTGTTAAAGCCAGGGTGCATGACAAGGCTGATATAACGATGAGGCTTGAGCTTACCGACCCTGACGGTAAAGTTCTGGGAGAGGCAGTCCTGACAGGGTTCGGGCCTGAATGGCGGACACATAAGATCACTGTGACTGCTTCAGAAACGGAAGCAAAGGCCAGAATGAGATTAATGTTTTCGGGAAGGGGAAGGATTGATATTGATATGGTATCGCTTTTCCCTTCGGATACGTGGAAGGGCAGGCCCGGAGGATTGAGAAGGGATCTTGTGGAAATGATAGCGGACCTGAAGCCGGGATTCCTGCGTTTTCCCGGTGGCTGTATCGTTGAAGGGCGCGACCTTACAAACCGCTACCAGTGGAAAACGACAGTTGGTCCGGTTGAGGAGAGGAGAATGATAATGAACAGGTGGAACGTCGAGATAAGGAACAGGCAGACACCCGATTATTTTCAGTCCTTCGGGCTTGGATTCTTTGAATATTTTCAACTTGCAGAGGATCTCGGGGCAGAGCCGCTGCCAATCCTGAACTGCGGCATGTCGTGCCAGTTCAATGCCGCGGAGGTTGTCCCGCTTGAGGAGCTTGATCCCTATATCCAGGATGCACTCGATCTGATAGCATTCGCAAATGGTCCTGTAACAACAGAGTGGGGAAGGTTAAGAGCTTCCATGGGTCATCCTGAACCTTTCAACCTGAAATATATCGGAATAGGCAATGAGCAATGGGAGGAGCAATATTTTGAGAGATACAGGATTTTTGAGAAAGTCCTGAAGGAGAAACACCCTGAGATCATGATCGTTTCGGGATCTGGTCCTTATGCATCCGGCGATTATTTTGACTACGCCTGGCAGGAACTGCGGAAACTGCAGCCCGACCTGGTCGATGAACACTATTACATGCGTCCGGAGTGGTTCCTGGCCAATGCCACAAGGTATGACAATTATGACAGAAACGGTCCGAAGATTTTTGCCGGTGAGTACGCGGCTCACGGGAGGGAGGCTGACGAAGCCGAATCGCGTAACTCATGGTACAGCGCCCTTGCTGAAGCTGCATTTATGACAGGTCTTGAACGGAATGCCGATATTGTGCACATGGCTTCATACGCTCCACTTCTGGCCCATGTGGAAGCGTGGCAGTGGAGGCCTGACCTGATATGGTTCGATAACCTGAATGTTGCCGGAACTCCCAACTACTATGTGCATAAACTGTTTTCCAACTACAGCGGAACCCATGTCGTTCCGGCACTGAGCGGAGGAATACCGCTTTCCGGTGCCGACAGCATCTATGCGAGCGCCGTAATTGATCAGAATGCGGGGAAGCTCTATATTAAACTTGTCAATTCGTCAAAATCAGCGAAAAAAATTAATCTGGCAATTGAAGGGGTTACTCTTGCCAAAACTGCTGATGTTGAGCTTTTAACAGCGAAGAACCTCTATGATTTCAATAGCATTACCAATCCAAAATTGATATTTCCCTCAAAAAAATCTGTAGCAGTAAAGGGAAGGAGAGTAGATTTTGAGACGGAACCCATATCTTTGAGCGTTTTGATTTTTAGTTACAGGAAGTGATCTGATATGGAGCTGTTTCATTCGTTGTTAGACTGGTACATGACGCACCTGAACTACTTCACGGTAGCGTTGCTTATGACCATTGAGAGTTCGTTCATACCTTTCCCTTCGGAAGCGGTTATTCCCTTTGCAGCATATAAGGCGGCCCAGGGAGATCTTAACATTTTCGGCGTTGTACTGGCAGGTACGATCGGAGCTCTTATCGGAGCTCTTATCAATTATTACCTGGCAAAATATCTCGGACGGCCGCTTGTATATAAGTTCGCCAATTCAACATTGGGCAGGATGCTTCTTCTGTCAGGGGAGAAGGTACAACATTCCGAGGATTATTTCCTTAAGAATGGCAAATCTTCAACATTTATAGGGAGGCTCGTGCCGGCCGTCAGGCAGCTGATATCGATACCGGCCGGGCTGGCTGGGATGAACATTAAACCCTTTATAATCTACACTGTGGCAGGAGCAGGTATCTGGAACATTATCCTTGCTGTGGTGGGCTATTTTCTCTATGAGGTCAGAGACCAGATTTTCCCTTACCTGGTACCGATACTTATTGCGCTGGGAGCTGCTTTTGTGGGATATCTTATCGTGAAAGGTCTGAAGAACAAGAAAAAAGGTAAAAGATAAAAGACATTAACCAGTTGGCAGCAGGCAGTTGGCTTCGGTTCCGCTTGTGCGGAATCTCCTCCCGATTCTCGGGATTTTCTCACTTCGTTCGTCAAGCTTCGCTCCGATTTTCGGTTCCGCTGTCGCGGAATCTCCGCTTCGCTCCGATCTTCCGTCTTCCGTCTTCCGTCTTCCCTGCCCGACTGACTGCGTCAGCGGTCAGG
>CAZWFL010000003.1:0-146407 GCA_964633195.1 uncultured Rikenellaceae bacterium
CTTCGCCATTGCTTCGTCGGTCAAAGAAGGCTACGGCTGGCAAAGCAGGGCTCAGGGCAGGAGAGTAATTCTGTTTGCCAACTGCTACTGCCAACTTTCTTCGGTTCCGCTGTCGCGGAATCTCCTCCCGATTCTCGGGATTTTCTCACTTCGTTCGTCAAGCTTCGCTCCGATCTTCGGTCTTCCGTCTTCCGTCTATACTCTTATTTTTTCCGCTGACGCGGAACTGCGTCGTTTCTCACCTTGTTTCCTTTTGTCTTTTTTCTTTTGTCTTTTGTCTTCGAAACGGCCCTGTAGGCCGTCTTTACTGACTTTCGCCTTCTAAAATCCCTTATGTTAAAACACAAAGATAATACCAATGCTCCCAGAAAAGCATACAATGTTATACTATCTACAAGGGACGGGTTTACATCGAGTCCTGACAGCCTGTCAGTCAGGTATTTAATGTAAGAATTGGGGAGTCCTGTCTTTCCCGTCTTTTCCAGTACATCAAAATGCCAGTCAGTAAGGGGGCAATAGCCCATTGTCCCTGTAATGAGGCCCAGGAACAACCATGATGAGCCCGTAAGCACCAGAGTTATCATGTTCAGCACCCTTGTTCTTTTCCATATCCACCCGGAGAGATTAAAAAGAATGAGTGCAGTATGGAAGACCACAAAGAATATATCGAGGATCTGGTAAAACATTCAGTTAATAATTTGAAAATGCAAATTTCGTGAAAATAACATTATACTCTCCTATGTTGACAATCAAAGGTATATAAATCCTAATAATAGCCATGGTTCTCAATATTAACCATATATGGCTATCGCTTCTTGTAACATTTTCTTAATAACTCCTTAACCCCGATGAAACAGTATCGCCCTACCTTCGCCACGGAAAAGAGAACGTAATTATATCCAATAATCAAATTAAAAAATCATGAAAAAAATCTTAATCTGTTTTCTGACCGGTTTTATTATTCTGACTGGTTGTAAAAAGGAGTATGAATTACCGGAAGTTACTCCACCGGCTTCGGCGACCGTGGAGGTCAGTAAAGAAATTGATCTCACTTTCCAGTTTAAGGCCGAAGCAGGGTTTGGCTCGGCAACTGTAACTGCCACAGGAGGTACTGCTGTTATTAAAACAAATGCAACCTCCGGTGCCACAACAGGCAATATAGTTGTAACCTTTACTGCTGGAGGAACAATAGGGGCCGGATCCGTTACTCTGATTGTAAAAGATGCTGAAGGTCAGTCAGAGAATGCTGTTGCTGTTCTCTCGCTTTTTGAGAAGGGAGCGCCGGCAATCACCCCGCCATCAAATACTGATGTTGAAGTACTCAAAAACGTTGATATTACTTTTTCATTCACTGCTGAAGGGGGTTACAAATCAGCCATCGTGTCTGCAACAGGCGGATCTGCAACCGTAACTACAGCTCCGTCTGCCGGAGCAACAACAGGTTCAGTGGTAGTATCATTTACTGCATCAAGAACTATCGGAGCAGGGTCGGTTGTTCTGACGGTAACCGATAACAACAACAAACCGGGCCAGGCAACAGGCGTAATGAATATAATATCCAGACCTACAATATCAGTTACAGAGAATATCAGCTCTAACACCACATGGGAAACCGGCAAGATATATGTTCTTGAGGGTCGTATTACAGTGCTGGACGGTGTCACACTTACAATAGAGCCCGGTGTAATAATTAAAGGCCGGGAAGGCACAGGATCAAATGCAACTGCTCTGTTGATTTCGCGTGGCTCTAAACTGATTGCAGAAGGAACTGCGTCCTCCCCTATTATATTTACGAGTATTGCAGACCAGATCCTGCCGGGAGAGATTGCCAGTCCTAATCTGGAGCCGACTGTTCCCGGTCTGTGGGGCGGGGTTATAGTACTCGGGAAAGCACCTATCTCAGCCTCCACAGATGAGATGCAGATCGAAGGGATACCCGTGTCTGACCTTAACGGCCGCTATGGAGGAACCGATCCTCTGGATGATTCCGGCATCATAAAATATATATCAATACGCCACGGAGGTTCGAACATCGGCGAAGGCAATGAGATCAACGGCTTAACACTTGGTGGTGTCGGTTCAGGCACAATTATCGAAAATGTTGAGGTGGTTGCCAACGATGATGATGGTATTGAATGGTTTGGAGGTACCGTTAACGTCAAGAATGCGCTTGTCTGGAATTCTCATGATGATGCCCTTGATACAGATCAGTCATGGGCCGGTACTCTTGATAATTTCATAGTTATCTGCGGAGCTGGCACCGATCATGCTCTTGAGATTGATGGTCCCGAAGGTAGCATGCTGGCAGCCCATACTGTAAAAAATGGCTCGGTAAAGGGAAGTCCGGTTGCTGAACTTGGTGATTTCAGGGACGGAGCAAGAGGAACCTTTGAGAACATTTACTTCTTCAATTTCCCCGATCCTGCAACCAGCAGTGGCCGTGGAGATCTTTCTTTAAGCGGGGCAGCAACCCAGAGCAATTTCGCCGCCGGAATCCTGAGCTTTAACAATCTTCAGATAACTCCTGCTGCGGGGGTCGCTTTAACATCCATTTTCCTGAACGGCACTGACGTCCATGCCACTGAAGTGACACCGGCTACCAGAACAGTTGGAGGCGACAAGTCCGCATTCCAGGGATGGACATGGGCCAGTGCAGCGAACCAGCTAAATGATTTTTAAATAAAACCAATAAATCAAGACCCGCAGGTTACCGGTCTTGCGGGTTTTGATATAACCTTAAACCATTATTATCTGTTATGAAATTATTAAAGTATTTTTTCGCGATCCTTCTTTCAGTATTTTCCCTGAGCCTCTATTCCCAGAGCGGATTTATAAGGGGTACTGTATATGATGACACAAGGGGTGAACCCCTTATCGGAGCTGCCGTAGTTGTTGAAGGAACTACCAGGGGAGGCCTTGCCGACCTAGATGGCAAGTTCAGCATAAGCCTTGAGCCAGGCAGCTATAACCTTAAGATCTCTTTTGTCTCTTATGAGACTCTGATAATAAATGATGTAAATGTGACTGCCGGCAGGGTTACACTGCTCGACAACCTGCGCCTCATTGAAGCTGCCCATGGCCTCTCCGAAGTAGTAGTATCAGCCAGCATGGCACGGAATACCGAGACAGCCCTCTTTACCGTGAAAATGAAATCACCAAACGTACTCGACGGTATTTCTGCTGCAGGTTTCAGAAAAATAGGCGACTCCGACGCTGCATCATCCATGAAGCGTGTTACGGGAGTAACGGTGGAGGGTGGTAAATACGTTTATGTGAGGGGCCTTGGTGACAGATATACCAAAACCATCGTAAACGGTGTTGATATCCCCGGGCTTGACCCCGACCGCAATACCATGCAAATGGATATCTTTCCCACTACAGTGATAGATAACATAATGGTGCATAAGTCATTCAGCGCAGAGTTGCCGGCCGACTTCACAGGCGGTGTAATTGACATTGCCATCAAGGATTTTCCGGAGCAGAAAAAAGCAACATTCTCCCTGAGTACAGCTTTCAATCCCGATTATCATTTAAGAAGTGACTTCCTCTCATATCCGGGGGGGAAATATGATTATCTTGGCTTTGATGACGGAACACGTTCTATTCCGGCTATTTCTGATATTCCATTCTTTGCCGGTGTTATAGGCGATCCTGACAGTGAATCAGGCATCCGTTACAGGGAAATCCTTGAGAGTTTTAACCCGACAATGGCCGCAATAAGGCAAAATAGTTTTGTAGATTATAACCTGAGTACATCAATTGGGAACCAGCTTCCCCTGAAAAAGGTCACCCTTGGATACAACGTAGGATTCTCCTACAAGAGCAACACAGAGTTTTACCAGGATGCAGAATACGGCAGATATGGCATGTCAGCCAATCCTGACATCAATGAACTGGAAGTCAGAGAATTTCAGAAAGGAGATTTCGGTGTGAAAAGTGTATTAATGAGCGGGATGGCAGGAGTTGCACTGAAAACCCGGCAATCGAAATACCGGCTTAACCTGTTGCATTTGCAGAATGGTGAATCAAAGGCAGGAATATTTGATTATGAAGGTTCAGAGAAAGGGAGTAATTTCACGGGACTTCAGCATAATCTTGAATATAATCAGCGCTCCCTTACCAATATTCTGTTAGACGGGAAACATGTATTGAATAATTCAAAACTTGAGATTGTCTGGAAACTTTCACCAACCATATCAGTAATTAAAGATCCTGACACCAGGTTTATCAGGTATGTTACGGAAAATCAAACACTAAGGATAAATACTGAAGGTGGATTTCCTGAAAGGATCTGGAGAGATCTGTCGGAAATGAATATTGCCGGTGTCCTGCATATCAGCAAAGATTTTGATTTTAATGGAAATAAATCGAGGTTCAACATGGGGGGAGCATATACCTGGAAGCATCGTGAATTTATTATCAGGAAATATGCCTTTAATATAAGAAATATTCCCCTTACCGGCGATCCGAATGAGATACTCTGGCCTGAGAACCTATGGCCGCTGAACGGAACCGAAACGATGTTCGGAACAACTTATGAAGCTCATTTTATGCCATTAAACCCTAACCAGTTTGATGCAAGGTCATCCAATCTGGCAGGTTATATGTCAACTGAACTGAGCGTGTCAAAGAACCTTAAAGCTATTCTGGGTGTCAGGCTTGAAAAATTCAGCCAGCGTTATACGGGTCAGGACCAGCTCGGTATCAATGTTCTGAATAATGATAAGGTACTTGACAATGTAAACCTGTTCCCCTCAGTAAACATAATCTACAATGTTGCTGCCCGCCAGAATATAAGATTGTCGTATGCAAAAACCATTGCAAGGCCCTCTTTCAAAGAATTATCCTATGCAGAGATCGCCGACCCGGTAAGCAACAGAACCTTTATCGGCGGAATGTTCAGGGATGCCAACGAAACTATTGGTGTTGAATACTGGGATGGTAATCTTGTAAGTACCTTTATTCATAATCTTGATATCAGATGGGAAATGTTCCGGTCAAACGGACAATTGATCTCACTGAGTGGATTCAGCAAGAAGTTCATTCGCCCGATTGAAATAGTCCAGTACGCCACTCAACCCGGGTCGTTTCAGCCACGGAATGTTGGCGACGGACAGGTATTGGGAGCAGAGGTGGAACTCCGGCAGGATTTCAGCATAATAAGCTCAACGCTTAAGAATTTCAGCCTCTCAACCAATTTTGCCATCACAAAGTCCAGTATCGAGTTAAGCACAACTGAATTACAGTCAAGGATTGAAAATGCACGGACCGGCCAGACAATCGGAAAGGCCAGGGTTATGGCAGGCCAAGCCCCTTACATTATAAATGCAGGACTGGCATACAATGGTGGTGAGGATGGATTCTGGAAAGGGTTTGAAGCAGGCCTGTTCTATAATGTTCAGGGTATTACCCTGCAATATGTGGGTATCGCTGACCTTCCTGATATTTACACACTACCCTTTCACAGCCTCAATTTCAACGCCAATAAAAGCTTTGGAAAGGAAAACAGAACCCAGCTTGGGATAAAAATTGAAAACCTGCTTAACGACAAGAAAGAATCTGTTTTCAGGTCATTTAATGTAACAGATCCTTTTTTCACAAAACTTGAACCCGGAATCACCTTCCACCTTCGTCTTAGCTATGCCCTTTTTTAATAACTTAAAGCTGACCAGTGAAATATTTGGAAAACAATACTGAAGGAAAACTAATTACATAACAGATAATAATTAGTTTAAACCGGGGAAAGCGCATGTTGAAAAACATGCGCTTTCATTTGGATCCATTCACCTGAATCTATTCAACTTAAATGTTATTGTATAGAGATTAGCTTCAGGGAATTATAGGCTAACCAATATTATGTAACATAATTGTAATACCATTATTTGTTATTTACTCGTAATTTTACACAATAAATATTCGTACCTGAATGAGGGTTAAACCATATTAATACGAAGTATATGGATAAAAAAGGAATAAGGATCCTGATTGTTGACGATGAAGAGGATCTCTGCGAGATACTGCAATACAACCTCAGCAATGAAGGCTATCACACTGAGGTAGCGCATTCCGCCGAAGAGGCAATGAAAAGATCTCTTGATAAATTCGACCTGATCCTGCTGGATGTGATGATGGGACCGATGTCCGGCTTCAGGTTTGCAGATTTTGTGCGTAAAGAACTGGAGATTAGTGTTCCAATAATCTTCCTTACAGCCAGGGATAAAGAAAATGATATCCTGACAGGGTTCAGCCTGGGTGCCGACGATTATATTGCCAAACCCTTCTCTGTAAACGAACTTACAGCAAGGATCAGGGCAGTCCTTAAAAGATCTCAGAAGGAAAAAAATAAAACCCAGACTATAATCCGGTTCGGGGATATCGAACTCGATACCATGAGGAAAAGAGTGATCATAAATGACGAGAAGGTTGACCTTACAAAGAAAGAATATGAAATACTCAGACTTTTACTTGACAATCAGACCAGGGTATTTTCACGGGAAGACCTACTTAAGAGAGTCTGGGGAAACGATGTAATAGTAACGGAACGTACCGTCGATGTTAACATAACAAGACTGAGGGCAAAACTCGGTAATTACGGCCGGTTACTCAGGAATAAGACAGGGTACGGGTATTTCTTTGAATTCTGAAACTGATAAAATGATATTCAGAAAATCATTCAGGAACAATCTATTTCTTTATTATTCTATTGTATTTCTGCTTTTTACTGCATTGATTCTTCTTTACCTTTTTAAGCGGGAGAAAGATTATCGCATTGAAGCACTCAACGTTGAACTTGACAATATTACCTTAATAACCGATAATTACATAAAGGCCAACGGTATTGACAAAACAGGTGATTATCGGAAAATTGACTCTCTGATCGGTTTGCTGCCACAATCCAACCTGCGGGTTACTATCGTAGCTCACTCCGGAAATGTTTTGTTCGACAGTTTTGTCCATGAATGGGACAGAATGGAAAACCACCTGAACAGGCCGGAAATAGTTGAATCTGTCGATGCACCCTTCGGTGCCGCCATCAGAAATTCAGAAACAACAGGGCAGGAATATTATTACTACGCCAGGAACCTTGAGAGGTATTTTATCAGGTCAGCCCTGGTGTATGATGTCACGATTGCAAACTTCCTGCAGGCAAAAAAATTCTTTCTTCTGGTGATATTCCTGTCATTTATTTCGATATGGCTTATTATGTTATTGATTACTAACAAGCTGAGTGAATCGATCACAAAACTTAAGGATTTTGCATTAAGGGTAGGAAATAATGAACCATTTGATTTCAGAACGAAATTTCCGAAAAACGAGATAGGAATAATTGGCGAAGAAATAATGACCATCTATAATAACCTCCTTCTGACCAAGAACGATCTTGCCATTGAAAAAGAAAAGTTCTTCAATCATCTTGATGCTCTTAATGAAGGAGTGGCATTCTTCTCCCACGACAATAAAAAGATCTTCAATAACGATCATTTTATCCATTTCCTTAACATGATCTCAGGTGATCTGAAGATCTTCACTTCAGATTTCAGTGAGATTCCCGAACTGTCGCAGGTAACTGATTTTATTGACAAGTATTCAGATTCGGAGATAACCGTGACGGATCTGCCCAAAATGGAATACCAGGTAAGTAAGGACGGCAGATTTTTCAGGGTACAATGCGTTATTTTCAAGGACAGGAGCTTTGAAGTAATTATCAGCGATATAACAAAAATAGGGAAGAACAAGATGATTAAGCAGCAAATGACTTCAAATATATCACACGAGCTAAAAACCCCTGTCTCATCGGTTAAAGGATATATCGAGACCCTTCTGAATGATCCTTCCATGGAGGCGGAAAAACAAAAGTATTTCCTTGAAAAGGCACTGGCTCAGACAGACAGGCTGACATGGCTGATCAATGACATTTCGGAGCTGAACAGGATAGAAGAAGCAGCAGCCTCATTCAGCATAGAAAAGGTAAAGGTCAAAAAGATAATAAGGGAGGTGAGGGATAACTTCAAATCGGCGATTGAAGCCAGGAAGATGAAGGTTGTAATAGAGGTTGGCAGCGAGGTTGCCGTAAAAGGGAACAAGTCGCTGATACTCTCTGTCTTCCAGAACCTGATTGAGAATGCCATCAACTATGCCGGTGATAATTCCACTATCAAAGTGCTGGTTTATAACGAAGAAAAAAAATTCTACCACTTTTCCTTCTCCGACGATGGCGTCGGTATCCCCGAGGAGCACATAAACAGGGTATTTGAAAGGTTCTACAGGATCGACTCAGGTCGTTCAAGAAAGAGCGGAGGCACCGGCCTTGGCCTTGCAATTGTTAAAAATGCAATCCTGCTGCACAAGGGAGAAATACTTGTAAGAAACCGTGCCGGAGGCGGAACAGAGTTCCTCTTCTCACTTCCTAAATAGCCAGCCGTAATCCTTTGTGAGCTTATTCTTAATGCTCTTACATCTTAATTTGGCTTGTAATAATTGAGCCATTATTCTTATATTTAACTTTCAAAATTACCAATACCTTATGAACGAAAATTGTCTCCACCATGAGAAAGTATCAACTAACAGGAAACAAGCTGATTTGATCCGTTTAACCTAAAAAATTTGTTATGAATCCACAAAAGAATTACATCGTGAGGTCTATTTTACTCCTTTGTGCAATTTTTCTGATTGCATCCGGCCTTTCAGGGCAGGTTAAAAGTCCGGTATTAACCGGAACCGAGAAAGTAGCACTCTTCGCCAGACAGAATGAGATGCTGAAATCTTCACCCTATAAAGACCTGCAATGGCAATTTGTGGGACCGGTCAATATAAGCGGCAGGTGCACCGATGTTGAAGCTATCTCGCCCCGCGGAAAGAATTACACCATATGGATCGGCTCAGCTACCGGTGGTGTCTGGAAATCAACCAATGAGGGAACAACTTTCGATCCGGTTTTTGATCAGATGCCAACAGGTTCGATTGGTGATATTGCCATCGATCCCAATAACCCTGATGTGGTTTGGGTCGGTACCGGTGAAGCGAATATCTTCCGGAGCTCCAATGCCGGCTGTGGCGTCTTCAAGACCACCGACGGCGGGAAAACATGGAGAGTTATGGGCCTTGAGAATAGCTTCACAATAGGCCGCATCAGGGTCAACCCCAAAAACTCCAATATCGTCTATGTTGCCGCAACAGGACACGAATGGACCCCGAACGAAGAGAGAGGCCTGTTCAAAACCACCGATGGCGGAAAAACATGGTCAAAGATCCTTTATATAGATGAGAACACCGGTGTTTATGACCTTGTGCTTGATCCCAGGGATCCCAATACCATTTACTGTACGACATGGGAAAGGATAAGGCTTAAATGGAACGATCCGAGGACCTATGAGACAACAAAAAATAATGCGATATGGAAATCAACCGACGGAGGACGCAACTGGAAGAAGATCAATACCGGACTGCCTGAACCGAACAGGCTTGGCAGGATCGGGATCGATGTCTGTGCTTCGAACCCGAAAGTGTTATATGCACTGGTCGACAACTATGAGATAGCCTACCCCGCCAAGCCCGGTGAGCTCGATTCCTATGGCAGGCAGAGACAGGACGTGATAAAGGGTGCTACCGTTTACCGGACAAACAATGCCGGGGAAACATGGATACAGGTAAGCGGACTTACTCCTGAACAGAAGACCTTTATGGAAAGGCATTCTGCAACATATGGATGGGTCTTTGGTCAGATAAGAGTTGACCCCAATGATGAAAATACGGTCTATTCAATGGGACTCCAGCTTAACCAGTCGACCGACGGTGGCAGGACATTTCAGTCGCTCAGAGGACCCCATGTTGATCATCATGGCCTATGGATCGATCCTGCCAACTCAAACTACCTTCTCAATGTACAGGATGGAGGACTGACTATCTCCTATGATAAGGGGAAAACATGGAAATATCCGATACAGGAACTCCCACTTATACAATTTTTTAACCTGGGATTTGACAACAGCACTCCGTTCAGGGTGTTCGGATCGATACAGGATCATGGAAGCTATTCCGGAGTGGTGGATCTCTCGAGGGGGCGGGACAGGGTCCCCTCCGTTGAGTTCAGAAGCACCCTTGGCGGTGAAGGATCCACCCACAACATAAGTCCTGCCGATAACAACACAATCTATGCCAGCGGATTTTATGGCCAGCTTCAGAGGGCACAGTTAGACAATTATCCGCAAAGCTCCAAAAGGCTGCTCCCTCAAAGAATGCCGGGAGAGACACCCCTGAGAGGTGAATGGATAGCCCCGACACTTATTTCACCCCATAACCCCGACATTATTTATCATGGAATGCAGTACCTGATGATGTCGAGAGATAAGGGAGATACATGGGAATTCATCAGCCCCGATCTTTCCTATAACGATCCTGCAAAAATGGGTGATATAAGTTATCAGACAATATCGGTATTCGATGAATCACCCCTTCGGTTCGGCCTGATCTATGCCGGCACCGACGATGGCAGGATCTGGAGAACAAAAGATGGCGGAAAGAACTGGTCAGAGATAAGGAGCGGGGCTGTGCCTGAAAAATTTGTTTCCCGGATTGTGGCATCGAGATACGCTATAGGCACTGTTTATCTTACACAGACAGGCAAGAGGGATGACGATTTTCAGGTTTATATCTGGAAATCAACTGATTTTGGCGATACCTGGCAGGATATTTCCGGCAATATTCCCGTGGGACCGGTGAATGTAATACGGGAAGATCCGGCCAACAGGGACATTTTGTATGCCGGAACGGACGGATGCGTATTTGTTACAAAAGATGGAGGTAAAAAATGGGATGTTCTGGGTACCCTGCCATTTTCTTATGTCCACGACCTTGGAATACATACCCGTGACAACATGATCATTATTGCCACACACGGACGTGGTTTATGGGTTATGGACGCCGATCCGGTGAACGAAAGGAATAAACTGAGAGGAGTGAGGAGATAGGCGATAGAAGATAGGCGATAGAAGATAGGCGACAGGATATAAACTTTATACTGATGAAACCTTCATGTTACAGAAGCACAAAAGAGAATGAGAATAATTTTCACCTATGAAGGTTCCATGCGAACCACTTAATTTTCAATAATATACTTATATTATTTTCGTATGAAAAAATATTTATTTCAGGCGTTTATTTTAGTGGTGTTTCTCATTTCAGCAAAGGCCCCAGCCCAGATACTTGCTGAAAAACAAGCCATTACAGGCTCCTGGCTCGGCAGGATAGATGTTTCTGCAATCAGTATCAGGATTATCTTCAATCTTTCTGTTATTGAAAAGGACTCACTAATTGCATCCATGGATAGCCCCGATCAGGGTGTAAAAAACATAAAACTCGGACCGGTGACTCTGTCAGGCAGCGATATTAAGATCTCTGCTGGTGCTATGCTTGCCGAATATAACGGTACAATAATAAACGATACACTTATAGAAGGGACATGGATGCAGGCGGGAAAAACATTCCCACTGAACCTTGGCAGGCTGAAAACTATTTTCACCCTCAACAGGCCCCAGGAACCTACCCCTCCTTTCCCCTACAAGGCGGAAGATGTAACTTTTCATAATGATGAATTCAACATAAACCTTGCCGGCACAATCACCATACCGGATGGGGCAGGACCATTTCCTGCTGTTATACTTGTTACCGGATCAGGATCCCAGAACAGGGATGAGGAGTTGCTTGGCCATAAACCTTTCCTGGTAATTGCCGATCATCTTACCCGCAATGGAATTGCGGTTTTACGTTACGATGACAGGGGGGTTGGTCAGTCTCAGGGGAACCCTATAACAGCCACTACCGCTGATCTGGCAACTGATGCCGAAGCTGCTTTCAAATATCTTAAAACCAGACCGGAGATTAAACCAGAAAGAATAGGATTGGCAGGGCACAGCGAAGGGGGACTGATAGCACCGATAGTAGCCTCGGTTAATCCGGGTGTGGCTTTTATCATTTCACTTGCCGGACCCGGTGTAAAAGGTGAAGAAATTTTGCACAGGCAAAACAGAGATATATCCACACTTATGGGAATAGATGAAAAAAAGATTGAAGAAAATATTGCCATAAACAGAAAGCTCTTTGCAATCCTCAAAAAAGAGTCCGATAATGACAAGGCTGAAGAAAAAATGATGGCTGCTTACAGAAAAATTCTTGCAAAAAAGAAAGTAACTCCTGAAGAAATTGAAAAGAATGTCAGGGAATTATCCGCTTCGTTTGGAAAATCTTCATACACATGGTACAGATATTTTATTTCAACTAATCCTGTAAAGTACTGGAAAAAAGTAAGTTGCCCGGTACTGGCCCTTAACGGGGAGAAGGATCTTCAGGTTGCCTGGGACATCAATCTTCCTGCTATTGAAAAAGCGCTCAAGGCGGGTGGTAATAAGTCTGTATCGACAGTGAACCTGCCCCGACTTAACCATCTGTTCCAGAACAGCGATTCAGGCCTGCCCTCTGAATACGGAGAGATTGAAGAGACTTTCTCTGAAGATGTCCTCAGACTTATTGCTGACTGGATAAAAGGTCTGAACTGATATTCGCAAGCTTTTTGAGTATTATTCTGCCACGGGCAATAATTCCTGCCTGGCTTTCACCCTGAAGCATGTTGATTGTTGAACTGAGCTCATATATCAGTCCGGGATAAATAAGGGCAAGTTTATAAAGTATTTCCATCGAATATGCCTTGACAGCCACTGCTGAAAACCCCGATTTAAGAGCATTGAAGCAATGATCTGCCAACACTCCGTGATTCGCCGGATCTGCCTTCATAAGATCAGCAAGAGAGAGTATCCTGAGAAATGAACGCTCCGTGCTCTCACTTTCAAGTTTTCCTAAACTATTGACAATGAAATTCAGATGAGGATATATGAGCTCCGGATACCTGTCAAACACCTTTGAGAGGGTCCACGATGCCCTGAAGGCAAGCTTACCTTCAGAACCAACAGAATAGTGAAGCAGTCTGCGAAGGATAGCTTTGTTTTCGAAGGCGGATGCAGCAAAAAACTCAGCCTCCTTCCTGCTCATCATGTTTTCCAGAAGCTCCATGAGGTCGCTCTCCTCAGCCGGAGTAAGGTCTTTATCAACCAAATCAGAAGGATGTTTAACAGGAGTTTTTGATTCTTCTTTTAAATATATCCTTGCAACAAGTATATCCGCATCCAGCAAATCGGCCATCAGGATCTCTTCTTCATCGAGCCATCTGTAATCATTATGTTCGGAAAGGAGTGGCAGTTCATCCAGCGTGTCACAGACAAACGGAATAAGATTAACCTGCTTATGACCATAATCGTGGACAACTGATCCGAGCCTGTGGCAAATTACGATATCCATCGACAGTTCCTCCCTTATCTCCCGTATTATGCACTCCTCCCCGCTCTCTCCCTTTTTTATCTTTCCGCCCGGGAATTCCCACTTAAGGGGATGGTCGGTCATCTCTCCCCTCTGTACCAACAGAACCCTGTCGTCCTCGTTCCTTATTATGGCACATGCCACATCTATCATATCTTCAGTTTATTGCAGCAGGTCTTCATAGAGAGGTATATAATTCAGTTCTTCATACTGATCCGGTTCTTCATTGAACTTTGCTGCCCTGTTTGACATGCCGTTTGTGACAACAAGATAAGGCACCCTGAACTGCCGGTTATAACAGGATACCTGGTCAAATACTTCATCGTCAAGCTTTTTGTCATACGACTTGCATTCCACAATCATAACAGGCTCGCCTTTTCTGTTATGCACCACGATATCCGCCCTCCTTCTCAGCTTATTATATACAAACGAGTGTTCGACAGCAATAAGACCCGGGGGATAGTTACCTTTATCCATAAGATACCGGACGAAATTCTGACGCACCCACTCTTCCGGCGTGAGCCTTACATATTTTTTCCTGAGCGGGTCGAATATCATCTCCGATCCCTCCCTCATACTGATCCTGAATGAATATTGAGGCAGGTTTAACTCTTTCAACTTTGTTTTGTACTTTTGAATGCGTTAATTTAAGAAAATTATGAAGACAAAAGATGAAATTGTCACTAACTGGCTTCCGCGATATACGGGTAAAGGTATTGGCACTTTCGGCAAATATTTTCTGCTTACCAACTTTATTTATTATGTGGATCTCTTTGCCAGGTGGCACGAAGTAGAAGTTGAGGGCAGGGACAAGAACATGCCAAGTGCCACCTGCGATGGCATTACAATAATCAATTTCGGTATGGGGAGTCCCAATGCCGCCACGGCGATGGATCTTTTAAGCGCCGTAACTCCGGATGCCGTTCTTTTCCTTGGAAAATGCGGCGGGCTTAAGAAAAAAAACAAACTTGGGGACCTTATTCTTCCCATAGCTGCCATCAGGAGCGACGGCACATCAAACGACTATCTTCCCCTGGAAGTACCAGCCCTGCCTGCTTTCCAGCTGCAGAGTGCTATCTCAGCCTCAATAATAAAGCATCAGAAAGAGTATTATACAGGAACGATTTATACCACCAACAGAAGAGTGTGGGAATATGACGATCGCTTCAAGAAATACCTCGTAAAGACAAGGGCGATGGCTATTGATATGGAGACTGCCACTATTTTCACCGTGGGCTTCGCAAACGAGATGCCGACCGGAGCCCTGTTACTTGTTTCCGATCAGCCCATGATATCAACAGGCATCAAAACGGAGCTGAGCGACCGGCTTGTAACCGACAGGTATGCCGAGGAGCATCTCAGGATCGGGATAGATGCACTGCGCGAAATTAAGGACAACAGAATATCTGTCAAACACCTCAGATTCTGAAAATGACTGTTTCTTACGAGGAAATTATCTCCGACCTTAAAAAGAGGATCTTCAAACCGGTCTATTTTCTTGCCGGCGAGGAGCCCTACTATATTGATGTTATAACCGATTATATCGGGGAAAAAGTCCTTCAGGAATCAGAAAAGGCTTTTAACCAGATTGTTCTCTACGGTGAGGACACAACAATATATGAGGTGATCGAGATTGCACGCAGGTTCCCGATGATGGCAAGCCACCAGGTTATTATCGTTAAGGAAGCCCAGACTCTGAAAAAAATTGAGGAGCTTGCCGCATATATTGAGATGCCTCTTCAGTCAACTATTCTTGTTATTAATTATAAATACAGAACACCCGACAAAAGGACAAAGTTCTTCAAGGTTCTGGAAAAACAGGGGCTTTATTTCGAATCTCCGCGGCTCCGCGATTACCAGATCCCGGGATGGATAGAGAGATACCTGATGTCGCGCGGAATTAAAACCGATCCAAATGCCAGCGCCATGCTGACAGAATACCTTGGCACTGATCTCCATAAAATAGTTAATGAGCTCGACAAACTGATAATTACACTGCCTGCAGACAAGCCTGTTATTACCAGCTCACTTATCGAAAAGAATATCGGTATAAGCAAGGAATTCAACAATTTTGAACTTCAGAAGGCGATTGGTGAAAAAAACATACTGAAGGCCAATATGATAATACGATATTTTAGTGACAACCAGAAAGATAACCCCATAACACTTACCATTGCCTCACTCTTCGGATTCTTCAGTAAGCTGCTGACATATCATTACCTCACCGACAGATCAAGGAATAATGTAGCAGCAGCCCTTAAGATAAATCCGTACTTCGTAAAGGATTACGAGTCCTCGGCCATTAAGTATGATGTCGGCAGAACTGTAAAGGTCATTAACCTTCTCCGCACTTATGACATGAGGTCAAAAGGATTCGGTGACCCCGGCACTGATCCGGGAGATCTTCTTAAGGAACTGGTATATAAGATACTGCATATATAGGGATAGATACCCTTAATTCATTTCCGGAGACTCCGGGAAATCGGCCCACATACGGTATTTGTTCTTGAAGCTTCTGAGCACCCTTTTCCATGTATCAATACCGCGGTTGCTCATTATCACACCTGTATTCACTTTAAGTATGACCCAGGAGTTTTCTTTGAGTTCCCGGTCAAGCTGACCCGCTGACCAGCCCGAATAGCCCAGAAAAAACCTTATCTGCGACTGTTTTACCGATCCCGACCTGATGAGATTCCTTATAGTGTCGATATCGCCGCCCCAGAATATATTATCATCAATTTTCACGCTCCTGGGAACCAGAGTCCCGAGGCTGTGCAGATAGTGCAGCGTGTCGGGAGCAACGGGACCTCCCATATTAAGATCGTCGTTCCATCCCTCAAAACCGGAGATAGCATCCGATACTTTAATGTCAAGCTTCTTGTTGAGAATGAAGCCCACCGATCCTTCCGGAGTATGCTCTGTCAGATATACGATGGTGCGGTTAAAAAATGTATCCGGCAGAAAAGGCTCTGAGATGAGAATCTTCCCCTTCTCAGGTATCTTATCCTGAGGCAATATTGTGAAGAGGTCGAGTTCGGGCTTCATCTTTTTCGTTTTCCGCTGTTATTTATATAATTTATTACCGGTAAAAATATGAAATCCTGTCTTATTTAAAAAAATGAGCGTCCAAAATAATGCAGAATTAACACTTATTTCCGGATTTAATCCTGAACTTCTATTTTTAACAGATATGTTTGATATAAATTATTTTAATCACGTGATGATTTTCGGCGAAAAATAATTAATTTTGCGCCGTTTTGTAAAATAAAATTATGCAAAAAAGCACATTACGGTTAACAGGCAGAAAAGCGATTCTGAACGTGCGTGATAGAATGTGTGAAACACCTGATGAATTGCTTTCAAGCAAAAAATTCAGAATGGTTCTGGATCATTTCATTGCAGATCTTCTTAAACGCAGCTCCCCTCTCCTGGGAATATTCAACAACACTCAGATCAACGACAACTCCGTCGATGGATTGGTCAGAACCCTTACTCTGCTGGTAAAAAATGAGAACAGGATTGTGCCCCATATTTTCGAAGGATCAGTAAATTTCCTGCATAACCTTCAGCTCCTTACTAATTTTGTTGAATCACTTTACGATTACTGGCGTCATTTCGACAGGTTTATTATCAATGATTCGGAAGGGGACCGGCTGGATAAAAGACCATACAGGACCTTTAATGAGACTATTGAACACCTTACACATCTTATAAGGCTGGTCTACAGACAGATACAGGAGAACATTTCGGGGTATCACCCGAATGTCTACAGGCAGATACCTGCCGGAGCCGAGATGGCTGTAATTTCACTGCCAAAAAGAATAGCTTTCCGTCATCCGAAGTATGAGAAACTGAATTCCATCCCTCTCATAAGACAGATGCTCATTTATCCGCCGCTTGTGATCCAACAGCCGATGAACAGGCGCACCGGTGAGTTCAGGCGGATATACCTGAATCCTCTCGATCTTGTCGAATTGAATCCCCATGACTGGCTTTGTTTTCCTGCCAAAGTGGGTAAAAAACTGATAATGATTTACTTTCATGTCATTTTTTATGAACTGGGATTTGCTTTATGTAACCTTTTTCAGCTGGCCGATGATGCTGACCTGAAGAAAAGTCCGGATGCACTTTTAATTTACGGAGCCCAGGGGGAGGTGCTTGATTCCCTGGCTGATTATCCTACAGTGTTTTTTGATGATGAAGAGAACGGTATATTTATCGGCGCCATTCCCGGGAGGGAGGAGTTTGGATATTTCGGGTATCTTAAGAAAATGACTCTCACCCTGCATAATTCCCTGGTTATGAAAGAAGGAAATATGCCCTTTCATGGCGCAATGGTCAGGATACTGCTCCAGGGCGACAAAGAAGCAACTATTCTGATGATTGGAGATACAGGCGCAGGCAAGTCTGAAACACTCGAAGCATTCCGGGTGCTTGCCGAGGACCGCATAAGGGAGATGACGATTATTGCGGATGATATGGGGTCTATTGAGATTGACGGATCAGGAGTACCGGCAGGTTACGGAACAGAAACCGGGGCGTTTCTCAGGCTCGATGATCTCCAGCCAGGCTATGCCTATGGTCACCTCGACCGCTCCATAATAATGAATCCTAACCAGGTAAATGCCCGGATAGTTATCCCCGTAACCAGGTTTGAAACGATTATAAAAGGACATAAAATTGATTATCTCCTTTATGCAAATAACTACGAGGAGATTGATAACGAACATCCGATAATTGAAAAGTTTTATACCGCTGAAAAAGCCCTTGAGGTTTTCCGCACAGGTGCGGTAATGAGTAAAGGCACAACCACCTCCTGCGGACTTGTGCATTCATACTTCGCCAATATATTCGGCCCTCCCGAATACAAGGAACTGCATGAGGAAATCACCACACGGTTTTTTGAATCATTCTACAGCAACAATATTTACGTCGGCCAGATGAGAACACGCCTTGGCATACCCGGCTATGAAACCTCCGGCCCCCGCGAAGCAGCTATCGAATTGCTGAAAATCATTACGGACGACTCTCAGGGCGTTTAGTTGTTAGCATTCTTTTTTGCATAACTAATATTTTCGTCATAACTTTGGTCTAAGATCCAAAATAATATGACACGTGAAGATCCATAGTTATAATCAGCTTAACATTAACGCCATGAGAAAGAGATTTTTAATTACCGTAATGCTGATAAGCGCATTGCCAAGGCTGCTTTCACAGGATACCCCTGCCGGCTCAGAAATTGATTTGATGCTGATCCGTGGTGAATACAGGAAAGTTATCGATACATGTAAAAAGATCCTGCTGTACGATGCTCTTAACCCGGATATCCACTATAAAATTGGTTTAGCGCACCTGAATATTATTGAGGAGGACCTTGCGCTAAACAGTTTCTATTCTGCCGTTACCCTGAGTCCCGGGAACAGGAATTACAGCCTCATGCTGGCTAAATCATATTATTCCAGGGGCAAATACAGGGAGGCAGAGCCTCTTCTTAATACATTGGTTTCTGCCGATACCATGAACTGGTCGTATGCTTATTATCTTACCGGTGTTTTAATGCAATCTGGCAGGTATGATGAGGCAATAAATATCTATAAAAGATTTCTGGCGCAGGATTCAATCAATAGCACTTTAATGGATAAGCTGGCATTTGCCCATCTAAGAAAAGGGGATTTTGAGATAGCCACTGATCTGTATAATAAATCATTAGCTATAAACAGCATAAATACCGCGGCTATAAAAAACCTGGCTTTCCTGTACACGAATGCCATGAATTCTGATACGGCTATTTACCTTCTGAGCAAGGGTATAGAGATTGATCCGGACGATATGGATCTCTATGTCAGAAGAGCTCAGATCTATTATGCAAGAAGCTACAGGAAGAGGGCGCTGGATGATTATATGGTCATTCTGGCCTCAGGAGACTCTTCAAAACTATACTTAAAAAGGATTGGGATAGGTTATTGCTATAACCTTCAACCGCGCGAAGCTATACCTTACCTTTTAAAAGCATATCAATCAGATTCATCAGATTATGAAACCTGCAGTTATCTGGGTCAGAGTTACTTTAAGATCAGGGATATGCAGAAAAGTTCCTATTATTACAACAGGGCTATAAGAATACTCACACCGGTCAAACAGCAGTTAGGAATGACCTATGTCCTTCTGGGGGATTCTCAGTCCGGAGGAACAGATTACCAGGCGTCAATCGACAGCTATCTTAAAGCACATACTGAATGGCCTGATCCCAACAACATAATGAAGATCGCAAATATCTATGATGAAAAATTAAAAGACAACAGAAATGCGATAAGATATTATCAGATGTATCTTGATAACCTTAACAAATTAAAGATTCCGGTGGGCACTCAATACATCGAGGCTGTTCAGAAGCGTCTCGATTTCTTAAAGAAGAGTTCTCAGAATCTCTGAGCACTATCTTCCTTCACAATCTTATAAACGGCGTCGAAGATATCCTCAGCATTGGGCTTTGAGAAATAGTCACCATCGGTAGTGTATGCCGGGCGATGCTCCTTGCCGGTAAGTGTCCGCGGCGGTGCATCAAGATAATAATATCCGCCCTGCTTCTCCAGCACCTCCTGCATCATATAGGCTGTTGTGCCTCCCGGAACATCCTCGTCAACAAATAATATCCTGCTTGTTTTCTTAACAGACTCAAGTATTACACTTTTCATGTCAAACGGAACAAGTGTCTGTACATCAATAAGCTCTGCAGAAATACCATGACGGGCAAGCTGTTGCACCGCTTCATGGGCTATCCTGACTGTGGAACCGTACGTGACTATTGTAATATCCTTCCCTTCCTGAAGTATTTCAGGCATCCCAAGGGGTATCCGGTATTCACCAATATTGTCCGGCATCTTCTCTTTCAGCCGGTAACCGTTAAGAGGTTCTATAACAATTGCCGGATCCATTCCTTCGAGAAGGGTGTTATAGAATCCGGCCGCCCTTGTCATATCCCTCGGCGCACATACATAAACCCCTCTCACCGAATTAACCAGCATGCTCATGGGTGAGCCGGAGTGCCAGATACCTTCGAGTCTGTGGCCCCGGGTGCTAATTATGACGGGGGCAATCATTCTGCCGGCTGTCCTGTAATGGGTTGTTGCCAGGTCATCGCTGAGGACCTGAAGGGCATACATCAGGTAATCGAGATACTGAATCTCCGCTATAGGCCTCATCCCTCTCAGAGCCAGACCAATCCCCTGCCCGAGTATAGTGGCCTCGCGAATACCCGTATCAGTTATCCGGAGTTCACCGTATTTTTTCTGCAGTCCTTCCAGGGTTTGGTTTACCCCCCCTATATTACCCGTATCCTCTCCGAAGGTGACAAGAAGAGGATATTTTGCAAAGAGCCTGTCGTAGTTATCTCTTAAAACCTGACGACCCGGCACCTCAGGAGAGTCATCTGACCACACAGGAGCTATCGGTGTGACATTAAGGACAGAGGTTGGGGTTTCATTGTAAAGAAAAGTATTGTAGCTTTTTGCTGCGTCCTCCATGTTCCGTTTAAGCCATCCCTTAAGCTCATCATTCAGGCTTTCGGCAACCAGGCACGATTTACATACGTTCCTTACTATCTTCCTTGCAGCCATAAAATTGTCTTTTCTTATGGGTGCAATCACCCCCTGCAGATCTGCAGTTATCCTGTCAACGGCGCTCTCTTTGGCCTCTTCCGAACATCTGCATTTACGGTCTCCTATGATCTTCACCAGAGCATCGCGTTCGATTCGTATCGGGTTCTGGAACATTTCCCAGCTTTTCTTCCTTGCCTCACGCACCTCCTGCTCCGCATCAGCTTCAATCCCGTTAAGCTCCTCATCCGTTGCAATATTTTCGCTTATTATCCACTCCCTCATTTTCCTGATCGGATCAAACTCTTCCTCCCACTTCAGCCTTTCAGGGCTCTTGTATCTTTCATGCGATCCGGAGGTCGAATGTCCAAGAGGCTGAGTAACATCTTCTATATGAAACACAACCGGTATGTGATCCCGTCTGCATATTGAGATTCCATCCTCATACATTTTTACCAGGCCGGGATAATCCCATCCTTTGCCTTTATAGATCACTATTCCCGGTTTATCCGGTTCATGCTCAAAACCCTTGAGGATTTCCGATATACTTCCCTTTGTTGTCTGATATTTTTTCGGAACAGAGATACCATAACCATCATCATAAACAGACAGAGCCATTGGGACCTGCAGTACACCGGCAGCATTTATTGTCTCCCAGAAATGCCCTTCGGAGGTACTTGCATCACCTATGGAACCGAATGCCACCTCGTTGCCTTTGAGAGAAAGGGTTTTGAAACTATGCAGATCTGTGTTCTGACGAAACAGCTTCGATGCATAGGCGAGTCCGAGAAGTCTTGGCATCTGTCCGGCTGTGGGAGATATATCGGATGATGAATTCTTTTGCTTTGTCAGATCCCTCCAGGTACCATCAGGATTTATATTTGGCACAGAGAAGTGGTTATTGAATACCCTGCCTCCACTGCCAGGGTTGATCTCCCTGTCGGTATTTCCGTAAAGCTGATGAAAAAACTCCACTGAATCATAGAGTCCCATAGCCATCATCCAGGTCTGGTCCCGGTAATATCCCGAACGCCAGTCACCATTTCTGAACTGCTTCGCCATTGCTATCTGAGCAATCTCCTTCCCGTCACCGAATATCCCGAACTTGGCTTTACCTGAAAGGACCTCACGACGGCCCGTGATACTCAGATTCCGGCTCACCACCGCGAGCCTGTAATCAGAAAGAATGGCTTCATTGTCTTTTAATATCTCTTCTGATTTCTCCGATTGGTTCATATTGTTGAGGATTAAAATTCTTTCAGAAGTTAAACAAATAATAGCAAAGGTTGTTTAATTTTATGATCTGTTATGCAGGACAGGGTGTAATAAAATGATCAAATTGAGCCGATGTTTGTAAAACTACTGATACTGAGTGCTGTTTTTTTGTTTATAGCTTTTGCCGGACTGGGCATAAGAGTTCTGTTCAGAAGGGAAGGTAAATTTCCGGAGACTCATGCGGGACGCAACAGGGAAATGAGGAAGCTTGGAATCTCCTGTGCAAAGAATACCGATGTCGGTTGTCATTCCACGGAAGGTTTTCCGGGCTGTCCTGCATGTGAAGGGAGCAGGCTTTGTCAGCCGTAGTCCCGCATAATCGGGACGAAGGCTGAGGGATGAGAGGTGAGTGATGAGTGATGAGTGATGAGGGATGAGAGGTGAGTGATGAGGGATGAGAGGTGAGTGATGAGGGATGAGAGATGAGGGATGAGAGGTGAGTGATGAGTGATGAGAGATGAGGGATGAGAGGTGAGGGGTGGGTTCAGTGTTAAAGGTCAGGGAGTGTTTTCAGAGATTTGTTGCCGCAGTTTTTCAGTGAACCAGGTGCGAAAGTTTCCGCTTTCATCAGAGTAGACTAAATAAGCATCGAGTGAAAGGTCAGAATTTACAAAATCAACTGCCTTTTCAAGTCCCATTACCATACATGCGGTAGCTATAGCATCAGCCGACATACAGTCATGTGCCAGTATAGTGGCACTCAGGAGCCTGTTTCTCGCCGGGTATCCGGTCACCGGGTCGATGGTATGCGAGTATTTAACGCCATCCTCAATGAAGAATTTTCTGTAATTGCCGGATGTGGCAAGTGATCTGTCCTTAATTATTATGACTGCCTGCAGATTCTGACCGGGCATCATGTTTAAATCCTCCGGCCTGTCAATACCAATTCTCCAGCCTGCCCCATTTTTGTCGCCTTTAACTCTCACCTCCCCTCCTATCTCGACAAGAAAGCTCTTTATGCCCTTACTGTCGAGTAACTTCCAAACAACATCAACGGCATAGCCCTGGGCAATACCATTAAAGTCGAGTGTTACCTCCGGGAGGGCTTTAATCAGGCGGCCCGACTTCAGCTCCACTTTGTCCATTCCTACCAGCCTTATGAGAGAATCCCTTTTCTCTCCGCTGAACCCCCTGCGTGAATCAGGCCCGAATCCCCAGGCATTCACAAGGGGACCAACGGTAACGTCAAATGCTCCTCCTGTCAGCTTATAGATCTCCTTTGATCTTGTAAATACTTCTAAAAAATAGTTATCCGGCATAACCTCTTCATTCCTGTTGATCCTCGACACGACCGACGAATCCCTGTAGATGGAGAGTGACATGTCAAATCCAAGAAGGGTTCTCTCGACCTCCTTTTTAAGCGTGTCAGGATTTATTTTTCCATCATCGCGGAATATAATACTATAAGTGGTTCCCTGTGTGAATCCGGCAAAGGAAGAGAAACTAAGCTCTCTGTTGCTGCATGAACTCCACAGCACCAGAAGGGCAGGCACCAGGCATGATAATCTGATTCTAAAGGGATTCATTAAATTCCAAAATCGTCAAATGATATGTTTTCTTCAGGCACACCCAGATTGTCGAGCATCCTGATGACGGCACCGTTCATTGCCGGGGGTCCGCAGAAGTAATACTCAATATCTTCAGGTTCATCATGTTTACCAAGGTAATTATCATAAAGCACCTGGTGTATGAAACCCGTGTATCCTTTCCAGTTATCCTCCGGCAAAGGTTCAGACAATGCGAGGTTGAAGCTGAAGTTAGAAAATTTCTTCTCGATTGCACGGAATTCGTCCTCATAAAAGACCTCTCTCAGCGACCTGGCCCCGTACCAGTACGACACTTTCCGTTTTGTTTTCAGTGTATGGAACAGGTGGAAGATATGTGATCTGAGGGGAGCCATTCCTGCTCCTCCACCGATATATACCATTTCGTTTTCGGTGTCCCTGATATGAAACTCGCCGTAAGGCCCTGATATCATTACCCTATCGCCAGGCTTCATAGAGAATATGTATGAGGAGCAGATACCCGGCGGTGCCTTTATGAACTGATTCCTTACACCGTCCCATGGCGGGGTGGCAATACGTATATTCAGCTTGATAAGGTTTTTCTCGGCGGGATAATTGGCCATTGAATAGGCACGGTAGGTCTCGGTGGTATTGTTCATTGAAAGGTCCCACATCTCAAATTTATCCCAGTCTTCCCTGAACTCATCCTCCACAATGAAGTCGCTGAATGTCAGTTTATATTTAGGAACATCTATCTGGATATAGCCACCCGGTTCGAAATTGAGTTCTTCTCCGTCCGGCAGCTTAACCACAAATTCCTTGATAAAGGTTGCCACGTTCCTGTTTGATACCACTTCGCATTCCCATTTTCTTATGCCCAGCACCGATTCCGGCAATATGACCGACATGCTGTCTCTTATTTTGACCTGGCATGAGAGGCGCCAGTTGTTAAGCTGTTCCTTTCGTGTAAAGAAGCCTGTTTCGGTCGGAAGGATCGATCCGCCACCTTCAACTATCTGGCATTTGCATAAACCACATGTACCTCCTCCCCCACAGGCCGACGGCAGATATATGCCGTTATATGAAAGAGTTGAAAGAAGATTTGATCCCGGTGATACTGAAAACTCGCGGTCGTTGATCTTAAGGGTCACTTCACCCTTTGGGATAAGCTTGTCCCTTGCATAGAGAAGCAGCGTTACCAGAAGCAGTATTATTAACAGGAAGACAATGATGCTGTAAAGAATTGTGGAGAGAGTTGAAATAGCTAATATCATGACCCGGTCTGTTCAGTTATAGTTTTATACCCATAAATCCCATAAAAGCAATTGCCATCAATCCTGTCAGAATAAATGTTATTCCAAGTCCTTTCAGCGGATCGGGCACATTGCTGTACCGGAGTTTTTCCCTGATAGCCGCTATGCCCGTAATGGCAAGGAGCCATCCTATTCCCGATCCAAACCCGAATACTGTTGCCTCTATGAGGGTCTGGTATTCGCGCTCCTGCATAAAGAGGGAGCCCCCCAGTATTGCACAGTTAACGGCGATAAGCGGAAGGAAGATACCCAGGGAGTTATACAGCGCAGGGCTCATCTTCTCAATCACCATCTCAACCAGCTGCACCATGGCGGCTATTACTGCAATAAAGACTATGAAGGCCAGGAAGCTGAGGTCAACCTCTTCAAATCCCCGGCCCAGCCATGATAAAGCTCCCTTCTTCAGGACATAGTTCTCGATGAGGTAGTTAACCGGGATGGTTATAATCAGAACAAATATCACTGCCAGTCCGAGGCCAAGCGATGTCTTAACGGTTTTTGAAACGGCCAGGTATGAACACATACCAAGGAAGAATGCAAAAACCATATTCTCAACAAAGATTGACTTAACGAATATGTTCAACAGGTTTTCCATGGTCTCTCACTCTAATTTTTCTCAACAAGACTCTTATCACGGCTCCGGTGCACCCATATAATCAATCCTACAACAATAAGTGCCATAGGTGGCAGAATCATCATCCCGTTATCTTCATAGCCAGTTGAATAGAGCCCCAGCTTTTCCATAACCGGATAATCCATAAGGGTTCCCGATCCCAGCAGTTCACGAAAGAAGGCCACGATAACCAGTATCAGCCCGTATCCTGCCCCGTTGCCAAGCCCGTCAAGGAATGAGGCCCATGGTTTGTTGGCCATGGAAAAACCTTCGAGCCGGCCCATTATGATGCAGTTGGTTATTATCAGTCCGACAAAAACGGAGAGTTGTTTGCTCACATCAAAGGCATATGCTTTCAGAACCTGATCGACAAGTATCACAAGGGAAGCTATTACCACGAGCTGAACGATGATCCTGATCCTTTCCGGAATATACTTTCTCAGAGCGGCAATCACAATGCTTGAGACTGAGATCACAAAAATCACCGACACAGCCATTACCAGTGCCGGCTTAAGCTTCACTGTTATAGCGAGTGCTGAACATATACCCAGCACCTGCACGGTAATGGGATTATTCCTGCCCAGCGGTTCGGTCAGCAGTTTTAAATTCTTCGCCGAGAACAAAGGTTCTCTTTCCTGATTACTCATATCTTAATTCCTGTTTTTTAATAGATAATCATTATACTTACCCAGGCAGTCGGCCAGCATTTCCTCGAGTGCCTTGCTGGTAATTGTCCCTCCCGAGATTGCATCCACTCCGTGAGGGTTATCAGGGGTTGTCCCGCCTTTGATAACCTTCACCGAAACAAATTTCTCCCCGTCGTAGAGTCTCTTATCCCTGAACATGCTTTCAAAAGCTGTGGTATTGATCTCTGCCCCCAGTCCGGGAGTCTCCCCCTTATGATCGAAGGTTACACCATAAATGGTGTTCATGTCGGATTTTAGCGAAATATAACCCCATATCGGGCCCCAAAGGCCCTTCCCCTCAACCGGCAGGATGATCACTTCTTCGCTTTCGTCCGGAAAGGCAGTGAACAGAGGCAGATACTGCTCCTCAAGCGGTTTCTTCTGTTCTGTCCTGAGCACCACAGTGAAAGCATCTATCCCCTGCACCTCTTCACCCTTATTATTCAGCACAAAAGAGTCCCTGACATATTTCTCGTAGAGTTCCCCTGCATTTTTCTTATCAGCAGACACCCCGATCGATTCCAGCATGCTTCTCTTCTTTTCGATCTCGAGGTTCCGGCTCTGGAGTGGCTGAAGCAGGGTAGCCGCCAGTGAGAGAAGAGTGGCCACAATGATCACCATCACCGAGGAGAAAATGAAGATATATGTATTGCTGAACTGTTTCATTTGTATAGTTGATGTTTATTTATCATGGCTGTTTCATTGACTTATCAGTTGTTCATTGCCACCATGGCACGTTTAAGCCTTTTCCTGATATTTGCCTGGATAACATAATGGTCGATAAGGGGGGCGAAAACATTCATCAGGAGGATGGCCAGCATAACCCCTTCAGGGTAAGCGGGGTTGAGCACCCTGAAGATGACAGAAAATCCACCAATGAGCAATCCATATATCCATTTCCCTGTCTCTGTCTGAGCCGCTGAGACTGGATCGGTGGCCATAAAAACCGCTCCGAAGGCAAAGCCACCCATTACAAAATGATAATAAACAGGCAGTTCCATATACGGATTTACCGCGATCAGGTTAAAAAGCAAACCTATTCCCAGGGCTCCCCCAAAAACGCCCAGCATTATTTTCCAGCTTCCGATTCCTGTCAAAATAAGCACGAGAGCCCCTAAGAGTATCGCGATCGTTGATGTCTCACCAACCGATCCGGGTATAGTACCGATGAACATCTCGATAAAAGAGGGAAGTCTCTCAGTCTCATAGGCAGCTGAAAGCGCCATCGGCGTAGCTCCTGAAAACCCGTCGACAACCTGCTGGCCTTTCGCCAGGCCTGCTATCCATACCTTGTCTCCGGTCATCCAGCCCGGATAGCTGAAGAACAGGAAGGCCCTTGCAGTAAGAGCCGGATTAAGGATATTCATACCTGATCCGCCAAAGATCTCTTTGCCGATTATAACAGCAAATGCAGTGGCAAGGGCAAGCATCCACAGGGGAACATCAACAGGCATTACAAGTGGTATCAGCAATCCCGTCACAAGAAATCCTTCATTTATCTCGTGACCCCTTATCTGGGCAGCCGTAAACTCAATGCCAAGGCCGACAACATAACTTACAATAATAAGAGGCAGAATCTTTAAAAAGCCAAACCAGAAATTCTGAAGTATACCTGTCTCAATCCCGATTGCTTTGAAATGCTGCAGCCCGGTGTTGTAAGCTCCAAAGAGGAGGGCCGGGAGCAGGGCAACCACAACAACAATCATTGTGCGCTTCATGTCAATGGGGTCCCTGACATGAGATCCCATGCCGGTTACCTTGTCGGGAACGAACATAAATGATTCGAATCCCTCAAATACCGATTGCAGCTTTGACAGCTTTCCACCCTTTGTAAAATGAGGCTTAAGCTTGTCCAATGTTTTTCTCAGAGAATTCATTTATAATAGCTGTAACACAAATTTTTAATTCATTTCCCTTATCATCAGATCTATCCCCTTTCTGATGATCGATTGTATCTCTATTTTCGACGGACAAATAAACTCGCAGAGTGCAAAATCCTCCTCTGCAACCTCGTAAATACCAAGATTTTCCATTCGTTCAATATCCTCCACAAGTATTGCTTTAAGCAGGTGCATGGGATAGATATCCATAGGCAGGACCTTTTCATAGTGGCCGGTAATGACAAATGCCCTTTCGCCGCCGTGATAGTTGGTGTCAAATCTGTACTCTTTCCTTGGAAACAGAGCCGAAGCAAAAGTCTTTGTGAAGCTGAATTTCCTGAAACCAGGGGAAGCCCATCCGAAAAATTCGTGATAGTTCCCCTCAGGAATGACGGTGACCTGTGAATCATAATAGCCCAGATAACCGTCCGGTTCTATCCTTGAGCCGGTAAGAACGTTTCCGCTTATATATCTGAGGTCGCCGTTCTTCATATTCCCATTAAGCATAGGGGCAACAGAGCCCCCGGAAAGCATCCTGTAATACTGCGGATTAAGTACCTCCGATCCTGTAAGTGCCACAATCCTTTCCGGCCTGTAAACCCCCTCCTCAAAAAGTCTGCCTATGGCGTAAACGTCCTGAAAGTTGACACACCACACCTTCTCTCCCTTGTTTACAGGATCGATGTGATGAATATGTACCCCGACATTCCCTGCCGGATGAGGTCCTGAGAAGTATGATACCTCAACACCCCGGAGGCCATTAAGAATCTCAGGGGGCTGTTCCTTTCCGTTAAGGACCAGATTCACCCTCCCTTCAGTAAGTGTTGCGATCGCTGCGATTCCGGTCCTGAAAAACGAACCATTCGAATTGTAAGAAATAAAATTATAATCAGGTGCCAGGGGTGACGTGTCAAAACCCGAGATAAAGACCGATTTGGGTGTCTCATCAGGATTTGCCACTATATGATAGGGCCTCTGCCTTATGGCGGGCCATAACCCTGATTTTAAAAGATGCTCCCTTACTGTTTCACGATTAAGATTCTCTGTGCTGATCTTCTCAAACTCCGCAAAATCATTCCCTTTCTTTTCCACCACGATCTCCAACAGCTTCCTCCGGTCGCCTCTCACCACCTCTCTGACAACTCCGCTTACCGGGGATGTAAACTGAATCACCGTATTCATCTTATTGTAAAACAGAGAGGATCCGGCACTTACCCTGTCTCCCGGTTTTACACATATCTTCGGTATCAGTCCGGGGAAATCCACCGGTTTGACTCCATAAAAAGCAGGATCAATATCGCCGGCAAAAATTTTCTCCGGCTTACCTGATATCTTTAAATCCAGCCCTTTTTTCAGGGTAATTGATACGGCCATCTCTGATTAGATAATGAAAAATTCTGAAGGTAAAGTAATTCGCTAAATGTTTAACGAAGAAATACAAATGTAAAAAACCATTACAACATTTTAAGAAAAGTACCTGCCATGATTGTACTTTTTTGCATTATTTTTGTCAACAATTTATTAAAATATGATTTAATGCAGGTTTTCCTTCTGTTTTTACTCTCTGCCCTCTCCCGGATGTTACCCGTAAATGAGTATGATCAGTCATATTCCGACAGGGTTTACAGCGAAAAGATCAAAAGTGTCAGGCTCTTCAGGGAGGGATGGAATCTGTCATACCCGGTAATGAAACTCAAAAGCAATGATAAACTTGTTCTTCGTTTTGACCTGCTGGGTGATCATCCTGAAACATATTACTATACATTCATTCACTGTGATAAGGACTGGAACCCTTCTGATATTTTTGTAAACGATTATCTTGAGGGATTTCCCGAAAACCAGATTGAAGAATTCAGGCCATCGTTCAATACTACTGTAAATTACATTCATTATTCGTTGATATTTCCCAACGAGAGGGCAGAACTGAAGCTTTCAGGGAACTATGTCCTCATCGTTTATCCGGCTCATAATCAGGACCATCCTGTTCTTACAAGAAGATTCATTATCTCTGAGGATGCAGCGGGAATCAATGTAAACCTCAGAAGGCCACAAATGACTGCAGACAATAACAGGGGACAGCAGGCTGATTTCACTGTAAGCTTCCAGGGGATCTCAATTAACGACCCTCTCAGGAATATTTACACTTCTGTCCTTCAGAACGGAAGATGGGACCGTTTAAAAACAAATCTCAAAGCCGATTTTGTTGGGAATAATGAACTAAGATACAGCTCATTATCAGACAAAACAATTTTCCCCGGAGGGAACGAATTCAGGTATTTCGATATAAGGAGCATCAGGTATAAATCTGAATTCATCAGCAGGATCGATTACAGATTCTCCAACTATCACATTATGCTTCAGCCTTCGGAGAACAGGGAGGCCAGGCCCTACTTTTATCACCAGGACTTTAACGGCAAATATTATGTTGCAGTGCAGGAGGGACAGAACCATGAGACGGATGCCGATTATGTATGGATTTATTTCTCTCTCCCTTTCAGATATCCGTTAACCGGAGGAAAGGTATACGTGTCGGGTGCTTTTAACGGCTGGAACAATGACGCGGTAAACCGGATGAGCTATAACTATGAAAATGAAGCATACGAATGCAGCATACTGCTCAAGCAAGGCTGGTATAATTTTGAATATGAATATCTGAAAGACAACTCAGATGAGGGCACCTCTGAGATGTTTGAAGGGAGTCACTACGAAACGGAGAATGATTACCTGATCATTGTATATTACCGCAATCCCCGCGAACGGTACGACCGCGTGATCGGGTCGATAGTAGCAAATACTCTTAACCGCATATCCGGTTAGTGATCCGTGTGGTCATTCACCCCGTATTGCATCAGGATGGTGTGTCTAAGTGTTTTGCTGATCTCCGTCATATACTCGCCTACAGCCCTGACTGATCCGGGCAGGGTATAGATCAGCGACTTACCCGCTATGCCTGCCACTCCGTTGCTCAGAAGGGCGTTAGGATTGATCGAACCATATTTTACCCTGATAAACTCCATTATTCCGGGGATCTCCTTTTCAAGAAGCGGTCTGACAATCGCTGCAGTAATGTCTTTCGGCCCTATACCCGTGCCACCGGTAGTAATAATGATGTTATATTCTTCAGATCCCTCTGCCACGATTCTCTTCAAAGCAACCGGATCATCCGGAATTAAAAGCGTTCTGATGTTATATCTCCAGCCGGTGGTTTTAAAGAAGTCCGATACTCTTTCCTTTAACTCAGGTCCGCTCCTGTCTTCATATTCTCCTCCCGACGCTCTGTCGCTTAGTGTAATAATAAGTATTTCAAATATTTCAGGCAGTTTCATTTTTTTGTTTTCTGTAAAAGCTTAAGATCTCCTATAACCATATTCCTGTCAACTGCCTTGCACATATCATAAACAGTGAGCAGTGCAATGCTGACAGATGTAAGGGCTTCCATTTCGGCACCTGTTTTTCCGGTGCATTTAACTTCGCATTCAGCAGTAATGCCTGATTCGCCGGTTTTCAGTTCCACCTTTATATTATCAAGCAGTATATTATGACAGAGCGGTATCAGTTCCGGGGTCTTCTTGGCCGCAGCTATTCCTGCAATCTGTGCAACTGTCAGCACATCACCCTTCTTCATTCCCTCTTTCTCAATCAGTCGGAGGGTCTCCCCGGACAAACTTATATGGCCGGAAGCTCTGGCACATCTGTGTTCCTGCTTTTTGTTACCTATATCGACCATTACCGCCCTTCCTTTTTTATCAATATGAGTAAGTCTTTTCATACCGTATCAGCCTCCTATATTATAAAATGAACCATTATTATTCTGGTGTCCGGCTTCCGGTTTATTTTCAACCGCAAGCTCAAGGGCTCTCAGGAAGCCCAGTTGTTTTATATCGAACTCAAGGGGGCTGAAGAGGCATGGCTTGAGCATTCCCTGTGCTGTCAGCCTCAGTCTGTTACAAATCCTGCAGTTGCCCCCTGTTCCTCCTTCCACCACTGAGAAGAATCCCCTGCAGAGGTCCATCTGACGAATATACCTTATTTCCAATCCGTTCAGTTTACAATAATCTGCCACTCCTCGTGCATCATCCTCCTCTTTTGACTCCTTTACAACGCAGTTGATCTTAACAGGAAGCAATCCCGCCCTTTTTGCTGTTTCAATGCCCGCAAAAACGTCATCAATATTACCAATCCGGGTGATATACCTGTATTTGTCAGGGTCGGTTGTGTCGAGACTGACATTAACCCGCTGGAGTCCTGCAGTTTTGAGATCACGGGCAAAATGTTCCAGAAGCACTCCGTTTGTGGTCATCGAAAGGTCTTTTATTCCACTGATTTCAGATATCATATTTACGAGTGTAACAATGTTTTTTCTGACCAGCGGTTCACCTCCTGTTATGCGTATCTTTGATATTCCGTTATCCACGGCAACCCGTGTGAAATCCGTTATCTCATTGAATGAAAGGATATCTTCTTGACGGAGAAGCTTTATACCCTCCTCAGGCATGCAATACCTGCATCTCAGGTTACAGCGGTCGGTAACTGAAATACGCAGATAGTCTATCTTCCTGTTAAATCCGTCGAACATGCACAATCGCACCTTTCTCCAGCCTGTAAACTCCTTCAGGTATCCTCATGATTCCATCGGCGCCTGTCAGTGAGGAAATATGTGCCGATCCATGGTATTCAAGCGGAAGGATATAACCTTCGGGTTCAATAATGACGGGGTGCCAACCCATACGGTCAGCCGATCTCCGCGAGTAATCGCCCCCCATTCTCATAGTCATCTCCGCAGGTCTGCGGTTACTTCCGGTCATAACGTCGATAAGGGGACGAACCAGTACCTCAAACTGTATGAAAGAGGAAACAGGATTACCTGGCAGGCCGAAGATAAGTGCTTCAGGATGCAGGCCAAAAGTAGTTGGCTTGCCGGGCTGAACCGCAATACTGGAAAAAAGTATTGTTACCCCGGCTTTTTCCATCACCGAAGGGACAAAATCGTAATCACCCACGGATACGCCTCCGGTAATGATCACAATATCATTCTCGGAAATTGCCCTGCTTAATAATTCGAAGGTTTCATTTTCATTATCTCTCGCTATTCCGTAAAATCTTGGAGATGCTCCGGCTCTTAGCGCCTGTGCGACGAGCTGATAGGAGTTGCTGTCTCTTATCTGGCCCGGAGCAGGTTTCTCAGATGGTTCAACCAGTTCATCACCCGAACTAATAACCGCCAGTAAAGGCTTTTCTCTGACCTTCACCCTTGTACACCCAGCAGAAGCCATTACGGCAATATCCTGAGGCTCAATATTCCTTCCTGCGGGCAGAACGGTGCTACCCGCTTTTATATCCTCGCCCTTCAGCGAGATATTATTCTTCAGCGAGAATCCCCTGAACCTGACCTTACCGGAAGAAAGAACCTCGGCATCCTCAACCATAAAAACCATGTCACACTCTTCCGGCACAACTCCTCCGGTCATTATCTTAAAACACTGGTTCCTTCCGGGGGGTGGCAATGGTTCCATACCGGCCGCGATTACTCCTGCCACCTCCAGATCAGAGGTCAGTTCATCTTTTCTGCAGGCATATCCGTCGACAGCCGACCTGTTAAAAGGAGGTATATCAATATCGCTGACAATATCTTCCGATAAAACCCTGCCGCAGGCCGATGTAAAATCAATCTCCCCGGTGCCGGTAATGAAGGCTGAATCAGTCACTATTCGCAGTGCCTCTTCAAATTTTAACATCTCCCCCATGTTCATTATCCTTTCAGTTAACCTGCAGGTTAATCTGCTCGTTTACAAAAATACGCTAAACTGAACAAATACCCTTCGTTATGATTAATTATCATTATCCGTAAGCATAACGGCAGCCCGGGCCGGAAATGTGATCCATACATCTGCCATTTCCCTTAATCCAAGATAGTCAAATTCTTCCTGCCGTATATCCACACAGAATTTTTCCCCTGCGTCAACCATAACTTCCATTCCGTACACGGAGGGTATTATATCAGTTACCGTTCCCATAAAACAGTTGTCGTGATTACCTTCGGGTTTTACCCGCGACAACCTGACATCTTCATTACGTATTATTATTATTCCTTCTCCGGGCCGGGTATTCTCTGACAGGCTGAAAACAAGCTTATTATCGCAGACGGCCTTCCATTTGCCCTCCTGGTTCAGAACCGTTACCCTGAAGAAGTTCCTGATACCTGCGTATCTTGCCACGAATCTGTTTACAGGTCTTCTGAACACATCGGCGGGAGTACCCTCCTGTATAATTTTACCATTATGAATTACCCCTGCCTTTGATGCAAGGTGAATGGCTTCCCGGTAATCGTGTGTCACGTGGATCATTGTATGACCTTTCCTGTTGAGGTGCCTGAGCACTAACCTGATATCATCCCTGAGGCTTGCGTCGACTGATGCCATTGGCTCATCGAGGAGAAGCAGTCTGGGTTCGGTCACCAGGGTTCTCGCCAGTGCCACCCGTTGCATCTCTCCACCTGACAGGTTTACTGTATCCCTCTCAAGGAGATGCCCGATATTCATTTCTGAGGCGGCTATTTTTACTCTTGACCGTATCATATCCCTGCTCATCCTCCTTGCCACAAGCGGATAGGCAATATTGCCATACACAGTCATATTGGGGAATATGGCATAATCCTGAAATACAAGCCCTATGTTCCTGTCCTGTATCCTCTTGACAGTGATATCCTCTTTATCAAGCCAGACCTTTCCCGAGTCGGGAATGGAAAGGCCCGCAATGAGTTCAAGCAGAAGGGTTTTTCCTGCACCCGAACGGCCAAGCAGAATATAGTACTCACCCTCTCCGATCTGCATGTTTATTTCAGATAGCCTGAAACTGCCAAACCTCTTGTTTATGTTTTCAAGCTTCAGCATCCCCGGTTCTTTGAGTCATTTTTTTCCGGCCTGGCAGTACCCTCAGTAATACCAGTACGAGCAGGGCAACAAGTATAAAGAGCACAGAAGCGGGCCGCGAATATTGGAGGCCGTAAGAACTGAACCGCTCGAATATCAGCACAGGGGCAATCATAGGGTGATAAGCCACTATTACAACAGCACCGAATTCGCTCATTCCACGGGCGAACATCATAATAAAGCCTGTCATTATGCTTTGCTTTGCAAGAGGGACCGATATTGTAAAAAAGACTCTTGCCCGGCCTGCTCCGAGATTGAGAGCAGCCTTTTCGAGTCTCTCCGGGACTGCAGTAAAACCATCGCGGGCAGAGTTGATAAAGAAGGGCAGACTGACAAAAGCCATGGCAATTGCAATGCCAGAAGGATTATTAACCAGGTTTAAACCTATGGTGTCGGCAGCCCTTCCCAGTGCCCCCTCCCTTGAGATGAAGCCCAGCACTGCTATACCCGCTGCAGTATGAGGAAGAACAATTGGAAGGTCTATTATTCCCTGTACAATTTTTTTCATGGGGAAGTTCTTTCTTGCCATCAGCCATGCAAGCGGCACAGCTCCTATTGCTGAGAACAATGATGCTGCGAATGATACCCACAGAGTAAGCCAGATACTTTGCTGAACTTCCCTGTCGGCAGCTGTTTCAAAGAATTCAGGGGCCGATGTGTGCAGGAAGAGTCCTGCCAGTGGCGCCAGTATAAACAAAAGGACCAGCGAAGAGAGCAGGAGGAGTATCCAGTTAAAAGGGCTGTATCTTATCATTTCTATTACAGGGGTATTTCCGCCGACAGGTACTTTCTGAGCTGTTCAGGAACCAGTCCGGGAGCCTCCGTAAAAGGCGGTATAAGGGGTTCCTGACCACTCTCCCTTAAGATACGTGAGCCGGAGGGACCCAGAATAAAATCAATAAAGGCGATTGCCTCCTCCCTTGCCGGTGCATCGTTAAGCAGAGTCAGACTGTAATTGATATAACTGCCCCTCACTATTATCTTATCGCCCGGGCTGCGCCCGGCTATTTCGATGGAAACAGTTGCATAAAGATCGTCTTTCAGGGGATCAGAGAGGTCTGTTTCTGATGGAAGTTCAATAAATCTGAATCCATGCTGAATTGCAACTGACTTATACTGAAACATATAGTCAATGACATTGGATTCAGCAAGAGCGATCAGGTCAACCTCCTTTGGACGAATGTAATTCCTGTTCCTGGCAGCAAGCCTGCCGGCAAGCCCCGGTATACCGTAATATTGTTCAGCCAGCATCATTGTCAGGACCGACCTGTATCCACACGGATCAGAGTCAGGATCAGACCTGCCGTAAATCACATCATCACTCAGCAATATTTCAGGCCAGTTTTCAGCGTTTATCTCCCCTGAGTACTTTGATTTGTTGTTAAAGGCAATCACTATCGCATTTGTGGCAAACCTGATACCCCATCCAGTATATTGGGGAATCAGCAGTTCATCAATCACATAATGATCAGCTGAAGCCATAATGTCACAGGGTTTATTAAGTTCCGTTATCTTCCGGGCACAAACAAGGCTGCCCGCAGATTCCTGTAAAATTTTAATGCCTGGATTGTTCCTTTCAAATTCCTTCGCCATTTCCCTGAAAGGTACAGAAAGACTGCCGGCGTGAAAGACAATTATCTCTTTTTCCCCCGCTCGCGGATTATTACAGGCCGGTAAAAGAAGCGATAATGTAAAAAACAGGGTAAACAGCTTTCTCATATAGTCCCATTATCATTTTCTACTGATAATTCTTAACCACATCTATCACCTCGGGAAGATCCATACCAATCTTTTTAAGGAATTCTATTTTTGGAACACCATTGCTATTCCACCCCCTGCGCATGTAAACAGCATCAACCAGTTGATTATACTGGTCTTCTCTGTATTTTCTCAGTATACTCATTTTTTCCCCGGTATTTTTCCCTTCAGGGTCAATTCCCAGTATCTCTTTCAGCTGTTTATCATATCTTTCCTCACGCGATTCGTATTCCTCTATTGTAACCGGTCCGGCAGCCCTGTATGGCTGCATGTCGTAAAGACGTGTGCCAAAGCCCCTTCTGAGATTAAAGACACGCTGGAAATTATAGACCCTTTCAGAATCTTCGACAAGCCGGCGCTTGTTAAAATCCCTGCCGGTCACCGCTTTGTAGATAGTAACGTAATTATCGACATGTTCGGGCACTTTTGCCGGTTCGTCAGTCTCAGCATTATTTTCCGGTTCCACATCATTCCATGGCAGTTTACACAGGCCCACCAGGCCGAACCAGGTTCTGAACATCGGGAAATAATGGAGGGCTTCTGCTTTATTTTCAAATGTTGGTATCTGATTATTAACCATATCCATAAAGATAAGCCATGCCTCATCGTGCTGTGGACCCTTATTTGTAAGGGCATAACCTCCCTGCTGCGCGAGCGATTCCTTTGACATATACTGTGAATATTCAAGTCTTTTGTTCACCATGGCTATATCATTCAGAAACCCGGCATCTCCCCATCCGTTCTTAATAAAAAGTTCCTTCATGGCGTAGACGCCCAGTCCGGCTGTTTTTCCGAATCCTTCTCCCCTGGCAGTCTGGTGCAGAAGTTCAAGAGCGGCATCTGAATTTCCGAATTTAAGGTCAAGACCACCTGTTTTTTCCATATTGAGGATGCCATTCTGGTAACACTCCATAATGAAGGCTGTGGTTGTACCCCAGGTAATGGTACAGATGCCGTATGTATCGCAATAGAAGTTTACTTCAATAATATACCCCGGATCAAAAATAGCGCAGTTGGCACCAAGTCCGGCGGCATTTTCATATTCCGGACCATCAACGATCACTTTATGCCCTTGATAGGGGCCGGTCCGGATAATAAAATCATCAACCCCCTTGCTGCACGACATGTTACATCCAATCCAGCAACCATCCGGAATATTCTGGGTGAAAAAGCTTTTCCATACCGAGGAATCAATCTTATAAGCATCTGGATGGTTACCGTATTTAAAGTTCATAACGGGCAGCAGGTCGTGGTCGTTCATTATTTCCATCAGGTGAGCTGTCCCGACCTGGCGCATCTGACACTGCTTGTCATCAAGTTCGCGGATCTCCCTGTTAAATCTCTTCCCACGCTCCCTGATCGCTTCCAGGTCCACAACATTGTTAAGGTTCCCTTTCACTCCCGGTATTTTACAGACCAGCGCTCTTATCTTCTTGTTACGGAACACCGTGCCTATACCTCCTCTTCCTGCCTGCTTCAGTCTTACCTTTTTTCTTTTCGGATCGTAGAAACTGAAATTGAGCATCCCGAAGAGAGTATGTTCAGCAGCTGAGCCAGATGAGACAACTCCGATGTTTTTCTTCTCACTCTCGTCATCGGCAAAAATGTCTGTCAGGTATTCAGCAAGCAGATGGCTGTCGCGCACTCCGTCGGGCATTTCATACACCTCCACTTTATGATTGATCCCGTCAATGAACACCATCACATCCCTGTCGGACTTCCCCTGGATCTCAAGGGCATCAAAACCCGCGAACTTAAGGAAGGGTCCGAAAAACCCGCCTACATTACTGTCCATAACGGAATCCGTCTCAGGTGAAATACTTACAACGAGAGACTTCCCGGTTCCCGAATATTGTGTGATCCCGCCGATCGGGCCTGACGATATGATTATTTCATTTTCAGGATCATCCCACTTTGTTTCAGGCTTTGTCGCATCCCATAGAAGTCTCAGCCCATACCCTTTTCCGCCGATGAACTTCTCTTTCATCAGAGCCGGTACATCCTTTTCCTTTATATCCGCAGTGCCTACATTAATATAAAGAATCTTATCGGTGTAACCTCTGCTCAGGGGGGTCCATACATATTCCCACCGCTTTATCAGTTCATACTGATCCCTTTTAAGAGTAGTATCCATATATTTTGAATTTTAGTTATCCCTGGCCTAACACGATTATCAAAGTTAGGGTTTATTAATCATCTGCAGTATGACAATAATCAATAATCGTTAAGGGATCGTCCCGGGTTTTCAAAAAACAATAATTGTAAATATCTTTACAGCAGTAAATCAGATGATGATCAGATTCGCAGATATTCAGGATCACCTTAGCCAGTTCAGGGTTGGAATTGCCGGTGCAGGCGGACTTGGTTCCAATTGTGCAGCCACATTGGCAAGAAGCGGGGTTGGCACACTTGTCATATCTGATTTTGATGTGATCGAGAAGGAGAATCTTAACCGTCAGTACTATTTTACCGGTCAGATTGGCATGAAAAAGAGTGTTGCCCTGAAAGAGAACCTGGCAAGAATAAATCCTGATGTTTTTGTAATAATATATCAGAAGAAGCTTAACAGGGAGAATATCCCGGTTATCTTCTCGGGATGTGACGTTATTGTAGAGGCCTTCGACAAAGCAGAGATGAAAGAGATGCTTATCGAAACAGTGCATGAGATGATGCCCGGCACCCCGGTCGTTGCAGCTTCAGGCCTCGCAGGCTGGGGAAAAAGCAACGATATAAGGCACAGGAAGATTGACGATATGTTGCATGTATGCGGGGATGAAGCTACCGAAACTTCCGACGACCTGCCACCCATGGCACCCCGGGTGGGTATTACCGCTGCCATGCAGGCAAACGTTGTAGTTGAGATCCTGATGAAAAAATAATAATTATCAACCCTTCAGATGGATATAACCCTTAATAACAGACCGGAGACGTTCGAACGTGAATCAATCACTGTAAGTGAGCTGCTTGAATTGAAAAGGTTTACCTTCAGGCTGAGAGTTGTAAAAGTGAACGGTATCCTGATCCCGAAGGAAAAACAGGACTCAACCCTGATACACAATGGAGATAATGTTCAGATACTTTATCTGATGAGCGGAGGATAAAAAAAAAGTTGTAGGTTTGTATTATCATGACGCACTTCAGACTCATAGAGCGGATTCCCCCTGTCTTAAGAAATAAATATCTTCTGGCCTCTCTCCTGTTTGTACTCTGGATCCTTTTCTTCGATTCAAACAATCTCATTGCAAGGTACAGGGAGCTTCGGAACCTTAATAAGCTGCGGGCCGACATGGAGTATTACCGGAACAGGATAGAAGAAGATAACAGGAAGCTGCATGAGCTGAGAATGGATAGCCGCAACCTCGAGAAGTATGCCAGGGAACAGTACCGCATGAAGAAAGCAGACGAGGATCTGTACATCATTGTCACCCCCTCTGAAGACAGAAAATTAAGCAGGAAAAGCTACTGATCGTTTCTCTCCATCGACCTGTAAATCATAAGAAGCTCTGACGGATCATCAGATGTAACATTTATTCCTATCCTGGCGAGCAGTATGCCGGCAGCTCCGGCAACGGGCACTTTTTTGCAGAAGCTGATGTGAACGGCATTAAGGTACCTGACTATTCTGAGCATATTGAACCAGCTGAAAAATCTTTTCCTGAATGAAATGAATCCTGCAGTGTTGTCTGAAATCTCAGCGACATTTGATCTCCACTCCTCATTGCTTACAAATGATCTTACAGTCTCAGGCAATTCATTGTAGAGGAGACTGCTGTCCCTATTAATGCTTTGATAGACTATCTCAATCATTTCGAAAAGTCTCTTTAGTTCTTCAAACGCTTTGATATTGTATGTCTCAAGATAACAACTGTGCCTTTCAGCCATTCTGGCGATTGTTGCACCCGTACCGAATGGCACTCTTTCCGATGATCTGGGAGACGGGTAGATTGTAGTTGAATTGAGGCTGAAATAACCTCCGGAAGGTAACAGTTTCTGGATGAAGTAGAAATCCTCACCAGCCTGTCTGCGGTTCATTCCACCCGATTTAATGTATGGAAGGGCTTTAACCGCAAAAGCGGAACCCACTGTATGAAAGGCGTATGGGAATCCGGTGTACTTCAATGCCTGATAATAATAACGCATATGGAGTTCATAAAGAGTAACTGCACGGCTGAAGAGATCCGGAAATCCGGTTCCTGACAACGGATGTTCAAAATAGAGAGAGCATGCCAGCTTCTTTCTTTTCTTCAGGAACTCCTCACAAAGTTGCTCAAGGTAATTGGTTTCAACTGTACAATCAGCATCGAGGCTTGCAATAACACCATCACTTCTGCCTGTTCTGCCGAATCTTCTTACAGCCTCGTCCATACCTGCTTTGCGTGCCATTCCAACACCCCAGCCGGAGAAGCGGGAAGTATCGACCGTGAATTCATAAAGCCTGAAAAAACAATCCGGATTATTCGACTTCCACAATCTTACTGCTGAGGAGGTTGCCTCATTGAAATGCCGGGGCCCCGATCGGGATACGGGGGGAGAATTGACAACAATCAGCACCTCAGTACTGCAATCAGGTTTTATGCATCGGGCAATAGAATCAAAAAGAGCTGATATACCGGGCTCATTATAAGCCGGAACAACAATTATTATTCCTGTATCAGGTTGGGGTGCCTCTTGAATGAATTCAGGGAACAGGGCTTTTCTGTCAAGCCAGCCTGAGGCAAAATCCATGATTTACTTTTTCTTCTCGGTCTTGTACTGCTGATTCAGCCCGTTAATAACCTTCTGTGTAATATCGAGAGCTTGGTTACTGTAAAGCACTACTCCGCCGAAGCTTTTACCGAATATATACTGGTAATTGTATTGGTCCTTATTCTCCTCGAGGTATCTGGTTATATAGTCTATTATCTGCCTGTTCATGACCTGCTCTTCCTCATAAAGGTCGTTCTGCAGCTGGTCCCGAAGATTGATAAGATCCTGCTGCTGCTGGAGAAGCGACTGCTCCATCTCAGCGGCGGTGGCCCTTGTTACAAGACCCTTGCTGACTTTCTCCTGAAAATCCTTTGCATCTCTCTCATATCTGGTTCCTTTAGTTGTAAGCTCTGTCTCGGCTTTCTGCTGTTTCGAAAGCAGTTCTTCCCTTCTGTCGAAGAACATATCGAAATTGAAAATTATCGTATCAATATTGACGTATGCAATTGCCATATCCGGTATATCGACACCTGTTTCCCTCACATCGGAGGCCGTTGTGGTCTTATCTGAAGTAAAATGAAGCACGAACAAGGCAGCTACTGCCAGAAAAAGTGCGGCAAACAGAACAATGGATAGATTCTTCATCGGAGCAATAATATTTATTAAACATTAATCAGGCGCAAATATAAACAAATTAATATTCCCTGTAAAATTTGCACAAACCTAATAATCACCGCTATTTATTATATCCGTAAGAAAAACAGAATTGTAATGGTCTGTGATTATCAGATCAGAATTCGGGGCAGGGGATTGCCCTGATCCTTCTCTTGTCGCCTATCGAGAAGGTATTGAATTCATACACGAGTGAGATCTCGTGCGCTCCTGCTGTTGAGCTTATCAGACTGGAGACAGTAAAGTCGTAGCTGTAACCTATATGTAACTGTTCGGTCTTTATCCCTATCAGGCCTATTATAGCATCGCCGGGCTGCGATGTTGCAAAAGGTATCCCCCTGTACCATAATCCAAATATAAGCGGATCCCTGTAATAATACAGGCCCGCGTCGGACTGATAGAATTTGGCCTGTTTCTGGAAATTAACTGCAATTGAAAGAACCTCCTCATACCTTACCTTAAGCCTTGTCTTTCGCAGAATCTGCATTCCCCCGAACAGATTGAATTTAACCGGCAGATTGGCGTCGTTGCCATAAAAGGATTGTTTTGGGACCAGCAGGTGATCGAGCGTAAATCCTGCCCATATACGGTCGTTGTAAACAAGGGCTGATGTGGCAAAATCAACATCTGCAACGTTCTCGAAAGGAGGGGGATAGACAGACGGCACAGTGCCACTGCCTGTCATCTGGCTTGCGAATACAAGTTTGTAGATATTTAGTCCAAGATAGTAGAATTTGAAATTGACTCCCGGCCGTATGTGCCAGTCTTCAGTTATATTAAAGTCATAAGAATAAAGTAATCCTATGTTGGTGGTGCTGAGGTCCCCCGAACCTGCAACGTCGTAAGTGGCCAGCACGCCAATGCCGGAATTGAAATTCGGCAGGGCTTTGTCGAATGATATGCTGTAAGTGTGAAAAACACCGGGTATGGCCGGCCACTGGTTCCTGTAATTAATTGAAAATCTATATTCTTCCGTAGCTCCGGCAAAAGAGGGTGCCAGATAAAGTGAATTTGCATAGAACTGGGAAAAGGTAGGATCCTGACCGGAGCTATCTACAAAAATGCACAGCGACAGTAAAATTGAATATTTAATCCTCTTCAGCAAAGCCTGGACAAGTTAGGTTTCTTTAACGAAAGTAGCCAAATGTAACTATATTAAATAAACTGTTTTACGAAATTTTTCCCAAAAAGTGACACTTTATGAACAATTCGCTCAACAATTAACAAATGAATTATCCTCTCCTTGTAGTCTCGCAAGGGAAATTGGGGAAGAATATGAGCTTTAATGTAAGTTCTGTTCGTTCTTCACTCTCTCTTCAGAAGTGTCAGATCGCCCATTTTGGTGAAAGTCTCACCGTTTCTGTAACTGCCCCGCACCTTCCAGATATAAACACCGGGTTCGCAAAGTTGTCCGTTAAGGTATCCATCCCAGCCTATATTTATATCATTACTCTCAAAGATAAGCAACCCCATGCGGCTGAAAATCCTAAGCTGGTATTCGTCGATACCTGAAAATACAGGATGGAAAATGGCTGCTGATTCATCGCTCGTATAGGAATAGTAGCCTCCTGCAGGCCCTCCGGTGTTCGGGATGAAGGCATTCGGGAATTGAATAAAATATCCTGAGCCGGAAAATGCATTAACGATAACCTGTGAAGCCCGGCAGCCATTCTCAGAGTAAATGGTTAGTGTAATGTTGTAATTACCCTGCTTCTCATATGTGTGACGGGGCTCGAAGAAATCAGATGTGTTTCCGTCGCCGAAATCCCATTTGTAGCTGACTGCACCCGAGGAGTAATTTACAAACCGGATCTCGCCCCCGGGTCTGTTATTATCGGGCCGGATAATTTCGAAATGTGCAGAAGGCACCGGCCAGGCACTGATTGTTACCGACGAAACCTCACTGCTGCCGTCTGGTCTCGGGGTGGTTAAGGTGACTTTATAGTCGCCTCCATTATCAAAAATCCACTCCGGATCTCTTTCATGTGAGTACCCCCCGTCTCCAAAACTCCAGTGGAAAGGCCCGGACAGGGTAGAATTGTTCCTGAAGTTTACTCTCAGAGGAATACAGCCTTCAGTAACCGATGGAGTAAACGATAATCCTCCTGAGGCAGTAGTCCCCTGGAGACTCTTTCCGGTACGGCCGGCTGCCGGTAACAGGATATTTTCAGGGATCGACTTTGCAACAGCTGTCCTGAAAATATCATCTTCTCCCTGGTCTGTTCTGACCCGCGATCTCTCCGCACCCCCGACACTATCCGGACTTCCCTGCAACATGATATCACAGGTCTCAGTCATCTCTTTCCCGGCCTCCTTCAATTTAACGGGGTAGAGATCTCCAGCCTGATCATTCATCAGACCGCCTGTAACATCCATATCATAATTCCCGGCAGGAGGTGCCGTATTGTTCTTTTCATTATCACTTCTGTCAGGTCCGCCCGATAGCAGCAGCACCACGGCCAGAACGGCTGCCGCACCGGCTCCAAGATACCAGATATTGAACCTGGCAGGATTGAAGTGCAGAAATTCCTTGAAGGCAAGCCTTTTCATCAACCCTTCCCTGACTGAGGGATCAGGTACAAGTTCAGCATGTTCAAGCTTCTGCCTGAACAGCTCCCTGATAATCCTCTCTTCGTTTTTCGCTTTCACCGTTTCCCGATTCAATTCCATATAACTCACTACGCCCCTGAATATCTGCCTTTCAGCTTTCTCAGGCTTTCCAGCTTTTGTCTTATCAATGCCCTGGCCCTGCTGTACTGCGACTTGGAAGTGTTTGTGTCTATCTTCAGCATCTTAGCTATTTCTTTATGCCTGTATCCTTCCACTGCATACAGGTTAAAGACCATCCTGTATCCGGCAGGCAATTCATTAAGGATACCAAAAAGCTCATCCGCAGTACAAAAATCCTCTTCAAAATCTGCGATGCCTGTCTCTGTTGACACATATTCCTCAATATCAACATAATACCTGTATCTCAGGTTTTTATGATAATGAGTGATTGCCGTATTTACTGCAACCTTCCGCAACCAGCCTTTAAAAGAACCTTTTCCTGAAAAATCGCCTATACTGAAAAAGATCTTCAGGAAACTCTCCTGTAAAATATCCTCGGCTTCAGCCCTGTTGGAAGCATACCTCGTGCAAACACCCAGCAGAAAACGTGAATATCTGTCGTAAAGCAACTGCTGTGCCTTTCTGTTATGCCTGGCGCATCCCTCTATTATCTGATGGTCCTTCATCATAATACGCCGGGGACATTTAAAAGACATCCCGTAAAAATAAATGGTTGCATTGTGATAAAACTTTTTGTCAAATCAGGAAAATCATGTATTAAATCATCCCAAACCGGTGACAAACATCATTTAAAAACATTTTGTGAATGATTTTATTCGCATTTGATATCATTTTTCGGTAAAATATCAGAAATTGCGCAACAGTAAATTTAAAATCCTACAGGTAAAATGTTTAACAGATTCATTGCATCAATATTGCCCTGGTTCCCGAAAAAATTTGTATGGATCTTCTCAAGGCCCTACATCTCAGGTGAGACTATTGAGGATGCCATCCATGTATCAAGAGAGTTCCATTCAAAGAATATAAGGGTTACACTTGATGTACTGGGTGAGTTTATAAAAACGCTTGAGGAGGCCGATAAAAACATGGAGGAGTACCTGCATCTTATTGACTGTGCAAGTGAAGCAGGGATCGATCTTAACCTGTCGCTTAAGCCCACAAGTTTCGGGTTATTGCTCGATAAAGATATTTGTTACCGCCATATCAGGGAAATAGTTGCAAAAGCAGCCTCACTAAATGGCTTCATCAGGATCGATATGGAAGATTCGCCATGCACTGATCCTGAAATTGAGCTTTTTAAAAAGCTGAGAACTGAATTTCCCGGTAACGTGGGTCTGGTGCTTCAGGCCTACCTGCGCAGAACGATGGACGACCTCCGGGATCTTGCAGGTCTTAACGACGAACAGCATCCTCTGAGCTTAAGATTATGCAAGGGAATATATGTTGAGCCGGAAGAAATTGCGTTTAAAAAATATGAGGAGATCAACACTCATTTCCTTGAGGACCTGGAATTTATCTTTAAGAATAAAATTCATGTCGGCATAGCCACACATGACAAACCTCTGATAGAGGGTGCTTACAGACTTATCAGGAAATACAGTGTCCCGAAGAGGATGTATGAATTTCAGATGCTATATGGCGTGACTCCCAGGCTACGCGAAAGCATAGTCAGGGAAGGCCATACGATGAGGGTTTATGTACCATTCGGAAAAGAGTGGTTCGGCTATTCAACCCGCCGCCTTAAAGAGAACCCAAAAATGGCGAGCCATATTATCAGGGCGATATTCTATAAAGGATAGTCAGAAGTTCGGAGCTCGGAGCTCGGAGTTCGGAGTTCGGAGTTCGGATTTTGGCGGAGCCGAAGGAGCGAAGCCGACGAAGTTCCGTAAAACGGAAGCAGCGAGGCAATCCCGCAAATCGGGAGCGGATTTACTCTTTCTTTGATTTTTCGAAATATTTGCTGAATATCTGATCCAGTTCTTTTTTTGAGAGACCCGGCTTAAGAGGAGGGGGAGATTCTGGGAGCCCGTGTATCAGGAGATATGCAGCAGGAACCAGCAGAAAAGGGCTCAGCCCGATCATCCTGTCTGACGGTATTCCTCCTTTTTCATACGCTTCAATTCTCTGTTTTTGCCGTATTACTTCGTAATTGGCAGCAGGATCGCCAAGACTGCTCTGCCCGGCTATACCCTGGTACCTTGTTAAGGCCATGTTGAACCGGGCATTCTCCATTTCGGTACTCTGTAGAGGCTGTGAACCAAGGATTTCCGTACGCAGGTTGATTATGCGGGGAATGATTATAACCTCGCCAATCTCCATCGTATCTGTCTGCATAAATATTCCGGCATTGAATTCTCTTCCGGAAAGGGTATCACCGACAAGAAATATCAGGGGTTTATATCCGAGTACAGAAAACCTGACGGTATCGTTCCTCATAACCTGCACCGCGAAGGAACCGTCCTTACCGCTCACTGAATTGAAAGAATTGTTTATGAAGATCTGTGAATTCGGAATTGGGGCAAGCGTTGAGGCATCCATTACAACACCATAAAAAGCCAGGCTTAATCCTTTCTCTTTCTGTTGCTGGCAATTTATTATCTGACTTACTGTAACAAGGAGCAGGGATATGAGCAATGCCCTTTTCATAATACTCTCTCTTTTATAGTCTTAATATAAGCTCATCAAGCCTCCTCTTGGGGACATGATGAATCCCATCCTCATCTCTCCAGTATTTTACATCCTCATCCTTAATATCATCTATTACAACTTTTTCCACAGGTTTCCCAAGTGCCAGCACAAGTAATATCTCATATCTGTCCGGGACTGACAGCTCTTCACGCAGAAGGTCTCTTCTTACCGATGCTATCATGCAGCCTCCCAGTCCTGATGCGGTGGCCCCCAGCATAATGCTCTGTGCAGCTATGCCGGGATCAACCCCGAAACCTTCCGTTACAGTTCTGTCGCCCAGGATAATTATATAACCCGATGGTCTTTCTCCCGGACCGGGCCCGTTCCACTCCTTAAGGTAGCCTGCCCATGCTGTTTTTGGAAAGATCCTTGCACAATCCTCAGGAGTGTTGTATAAAAGAAACCTCAGAGGTTGCCTGTTTGCAGCTGATGCAGATAACCGGGCCAGATTGACCAGGTGTTCAAGTGTCTCAATGGTGATCCTGTGAGATTCGTCAAATCTCCTGAAGGAGCGTGTTGCAGTTACCAGTTTCTCAAAATCCTGCATGGCAAAGATTATTAACTATTTTGTAAAATTAAGAAAAAGTTCTGTCCTGAAAGCAATTGTACCTTTAATCCGAGTAGAGGCCTTCCCTAGAAAGAATGCGGTTAAGGTTTGCAAGTCCGTAAACCACAACTGCTGTCACAACCGACGTATGTTCCTGGTACTCGGGAATACTTTTATCATAAGTATCACGCTCGGTATGCCAAATCTCCATATAACTGAAGTTGTACCCTTTAGCGTCAGGTATTTCGAACGACAGGGTGGGCACACCGTTGATGGCAAACCATGCATGGTCCGATCCGCCTGCTGTAGTCGGTTTCGGACGCGGTGGCTGGGTACGTTTGTTAAGGGTGAAGGGAAATTGGGGATTTATATCATTAAGCGGTTCGCAGACCTTTTTGAAATCATCATACATGGCTTCAGGTACTGTCAGGCCTGAGGCGACGGTTGGTCCTCCGTCCCTGTTGAAATAATTTGAAATTTTTGGCAGTTTCTCCTTATTTGTTTCAACCCAGTGTTTGGAACCGAAAAGTCCATATTCCTCTGCAGCCCAGAGGCATGCGAGTATTGTGCGTCTTGGCTTACCGCCTGCGGCCATAATAAGCCGTGCGGCTTCCATTACGGGAGATACCCCGGAACCGTCATCAACGCCACCGGTCGCCACATCAAAGGCATCGAGGTGTGCCCCCATCATTACATATTCATCGGGAAACTGTGTGCCACGTATGATACCAATAACATTTTGGTAGGGAACAGGTCCGGGTTTAAAATGGTTCCGTATATCAAATTCAAGCAGGAAATATTTCCGCTCCCTGGTCATCTGTTCGATAATCGCATACTGATGTTTGTCGAGTTTAATATCGCATACTGTGGGCAGGTTATCGAAACTCATTTTATTTATGTTCTTACGGTCGTAAAGTGCCCTTATGGGTACTTCTGAAGCCTGAATGATCCCAAGAATACCCGCCTCCCTCATCTCCCGATAGAAAAGGGCAGGTTCCTCCTTAAGTGGAAGTAATTCTTTCTGGGGCTGACCCGGATTGCTTCTGTTCTCAAGCATGATCTCCCTGTTAATGGCTGCTATTGAATCGTTATATATCATTACCCCTGCCCTTACTGAATCACCTGCCGCAGAATGATCTACCGGCCACCCGTTGTTCATACCTCCTATCAGCACCCATGAACCTTTCAGTGCTCCCTTCATTCTGTTGAACTCGTCCTGGCTCTTTGGCTCCATAAGAACATGACCCCGCTGAACTCCCTTTGTCCCGGAAGTGTATGAAGGAGTAGCAAAATTGAGGATCATCCCGTTATCGGACAGCATCCGTCCGAACCAGGGTCCCCTGTTAAAACCAACCGGTACTGTACCGGCTTCATCAAGAATCACTTCCATACCCCACTTCCGGAATTCCGATGCACACCATAATGCTGCATTGTTATAAGCATCGGAGCCTGAGAGACGCCCCCCGAAACGATTGGAGATCACATCGAGATGTTGCATGGTCCGGTTATCGGTCCGGCCAAGTTCAATGATACGCCTGACAACTTTATCCTGTTGGGCACCCAGCGTGAGTGAAAAGAGAACAAGTGTTAAAAGTGAGATTAAATACCTTTTCATATTTTGTCTGTTTTAAATGGTTGCAAGAAATATTTTTTCCGTCACTGCAGGCAGTGCCCCTTTTTCATTTGCCCTTCTGAAGAGCTCAGATACCGCCCTTCTTCCCTGGTCACCCAGGTTAAGTGTAAACTCGTTAACAAACAGTTTGATATGACTGTTGATAACGGAAGATTCCGTTTCCCTGGCATGTGAAGTAACAAATTCGGATGATCCGGAATAATTATCAAGGGCATAAGTGATGCTCCTTCTGATTATATTGTTGACTTTCAATGCTATATTATAAGGAATCCTTCTGTTTATCACTATTGATCCGAGGGGAACCGGAAGACCTGTAAGATCCTCCCACATCATACCAAGGTCACATATCTTATAAAGCCCGTAAGATCTGTAAGTGAACCTTGTTTCATGTATTATAAGGCCCCCGTCTGCCTCACCCCGCAGGATTACTCCGGGTATATCCGAAAACAGATATTCAGGTTTGTCGGTAATGTCGGGCCGGAAAATACTGAGCAGAAGGTTTGCCGTAGTATGCTTTCCCGGTATGGCAATACGCAGATCCTTTTTTCCGGCCGGTAGCTTCTTTTCCCTGCTGACTATCAGGGGGCCATTACCGAAACCGAGGGCACTGCCTGAATCAAGAATCAGATAGTTGCCTGCGACAAGGGCATATACATGTGTGCTGATTTTAAGGATATCGGCGCCGGATGATATTGCTCTCCTGTTGAGATCCTCCACATCGCCAAGAAAAAAATCAAATTCCAGCCCTTCGGTATTAATCCTGCCATGAACCATCGCATCAAAAATAAAAGTATCGTTGGGACATGGCGAGAATCCCAGTGTAAGTTTCATATTCCTATTCAAGTTTTAAGAGGAGCTCCTTCAGCCCGGATGATAATTTATCAAGCGCGAGAGGGATATCCCATTTTTTAGGGTTTCGCGGCTCGACCTTATTCGAAATTGCCCTGAGCGAAAGGAAAGGAATCTTCTCCATGGCGCAAATATAAAAAAAAGATGCGCCTTCCATGGTCTCAATATCAGGATTATATTTTTCCGAAAGACGTTTGATTGTAGCTTCAGTTCCCGTACCTGTATTTACCGTTATTGCTCTTACAGGTTTAAAATAATTTACGGCAGTGTCAGTAAACCTGTTGGCGGAAATGATCCAACCGGCGCTGAACGGGAACCGGTCGGGATCGCTGAGACCTGCTTCCGAGAGGGTAAGATAGCCATCAGGTGTCTCGACACCCAGGTCAGCAAAACAGTCGCAAACAGGCATAACCACATCTCCCGGTACTATATTATCACTGTAACTGCCTGCTATACCTGCATTCAGTGCCAGATCGGGTGGCGAATGCATGCTTATCCATTGCTTCATTGCCCATGCGGTTGAGACAGATCCGACTCCGGCAACAAGCAACTGCACAATACAACCACCTATCCCGAATCCCTCCTTCAGATGAACAATCCCCTCAATATTTCTGACAGAATCCGCTTCATCTGAAGTGGCTGTGACAATCAATACTTTCAGGTCCATTTTAACTCTCCTCCATGGTTGAAAGAAGAGCCTAAATATATTGTTTTTATGAATTAAAAAGTACAATTTTGCAGGCTGACAATAAATTAATACTCCGCCGGCATGATATACCTGACACGAAGAGAAAGATTCAGCGCGGCCCACAGGATGTACAGAGAAGAGTGGACGGATGACAGGAACATGGAAGTTTTCGGAAAATGTTCTAATCCGAACTGGCATGGCCACAATTATATATTATTTGTTACGGTGAAAGGGGAGGTTTCGGAGGAAAAGGGTTTTGTAATGAACCTTGATACTCTTAAAGGAATAATAAAGGAGAGGGTCATAGAAAAGATAGATCACAAAAATATCAATCTTGAGGTTGATTTTATGCGGGGCAGGATTGCCACTACAGAAAATATTGCAATAGCGGTGTGGAATGAACTCAGGCCTCATATTGAGAAAGCAGGGGCTCAGCTGCATTGTGTAAGAATAGAGGAGACAGAGAATAATTCAATTGAATATTATGGTTAAAAGAATCGAATCATTTACTAACGGAAACGGGAGTGTCACCAACGGATATAACAGAATTGAAACATGGAATGAGGAAGAGATTGAGGAACTCGCCTCAATATACTACAAGGTACTGAAGCTTATTGGCGAGGATCCTGACCGGGAAGGACTCACAAAAACCCCTGTAAGGGTTGCAAAAGCGATATCCTTTCTTACCATGGGTTACAACCAGAATCCCTGTCAGATAATCAATTCAGCAAAGTTCAGGGAAGAGTACAGGCAAATGGTTCTGGTGAAGGATATTGATATTTATTCGATGTGTGAACATCACATGCTCCCCTTCTTCGGTAAAGCTCATGTTGCGTATATTCCCAACGGGTATATCACCGGACTCAGCAAAATTGCACGAGTAGTCGAAGCATTCAGCCGCAGGCTTCAGGTCCAGGAGAGGCTGACCACACAGATCAGGAACTGCATTCAGGAGTGCCTGAATCCGCTTGGTGTTGCAGTGGTGATAGAAGCACAGCACATGTGCATGCAGATAAGAGGTGTTCAGAAGCAGAACTCGGTCACCACAACATCTGCATTTACAGGTATTTTTCTCGATAATTTTCAGACACGCGAGGAATTCATGCATCTGATAGGCACAAAACTACATTAACAGACCCTGACATGAAAGCATATGTGTTTCCGGGCCAGGGAGCCCAGTTTCCCGGTATGGCGAAGGATCTTTATGATAATAATTCTCTTGCAAGAGATATGTTTGAGCAGGCCAACGGGTTGCTCGGATTCGGGATAACTGAAATAATGTTCTCAGGTACAGATGAAGAGCTGAAACAGACGAAAGTGACCCAGCCGGCCATCTTTCTTCATTCGGTAATACTGGCAGCTGTGCTTGGAGAGAATTTCAGGCCTGATATGGTTGCAGGACATTCGCTGGGAGAATTCTCAGCACTTGTTGCCTCAGGGGCTCTTTCCTTCAGAGACGGACTTATGCTTGTAGCGAGACGGGCTGAAGCCATGCAGAAGGCATGTGAGGCAGGACCTTCCACAATGGCGGCCATAATAGGTATCGATGACAAAATTGTGGAGGAGGTCTGTTCAGTTATAGATGAGATTGTTGTGCCTGCCAACTATAACAGTCCGGGGCAGATAGTGATATCGGGGTCATTTGAGGGAATAGACAAAGCTGTTGAGCTCCTTAAGGCAAAAGGTGCCAAAAGGGCTCTCAGGCTTCAGGTAAGCGGAGCTTTCCACTCACCTCTGATGGAGCCTGCCCGCGCAGAACTCGAAGAGGCAATCAGATCGGCACCCTTTGGAAGCCCCGTCTGTCCGGTCTATCAGAATGTCAGTGCACTGCCATCAACCGACCCGCAGACCATTAAGTCGAGTCTTGTTGCCCAGCTGACCTCGCCGGTTAAATGGACAGACACAATAAGGAATATGATAGCTGATGGTGCTGATAAATTCATTGAGACAGGCCCCGGCTCCGTTCTGCAGGGACTTGTGAAAAAGATCAGCTGCGACGTAACGACGGGGAGTGCCCTGGTTTCATAACAACTCCCTTGTGTTTTCTTCCGTCTATCAGTATCTCGAGGGGCTCTTCAAAATGCAGATGCCTGAGATATCTGTCCTCGGAAACAACCTTAAGACCATTCAAAAAATCAACATCATAGTACCCTTCACCGATAAAGGGATTTATTGTAAAGTATCCTACCCTGAATGAGGTGAGATTCTGAAAAAAATGGGTCCCCTGACTGGGGTCTATCCTGTAGTTCTTCAGCCCGGATTCTATTATAAGTCTCGATGCTGAAATCTGCGGCCATTTGACCGGTATCCCGAGCCACGGATCCGAGGAGCCCCATCTGCCCGGACCTATAAGAATATATCCTTTGCCATTCTTAACAAACTGACTGTTAATCTTTTCAATTTCAGAGGCAATTTCCTTGTTGCGTGCAGGATTGAAAGACTCAGGTTTAATGTAAATCAGATCCTTTATCTCCTTCAGGACCCCGTTCCCCAGGGCCGATTCAGAATAGATTATCGTCTGTTCAGGCTTTACATTGTCGAGGTTGATATAGTACGATTCATCTGTCTGAACAATAGGCCTTACCTGGAGGAAATAAAAGATTTTCGGTGTTCCTGCCGGGGTCTCGAGGTTAACGGCAAATTCAATCTCGACAGGGTTGTTCATCTCTTTCTGACACAGCTCCAGGATCGCTGACAGTATGTCGGATAGGGGAAAGAGCTTGTGCTGAAGTACATTGGAAAACGTGATCACTCTCTGGCCAGAGTGGCTTATCCCGTCTCTAAGGATATTGTTATTGTAGTCGTAAGTTGAAGCAATAAATTTCATGGCACCATCGTTGTTGGCATCATTGATATCGATCTTTCTGATATTCACGCCATCGTCGGTGGAGGGAACAAAACTTTCCACATTCATATCGAGAGCCCTGAACTCCTTCTGTGTATCTCTCAGTGCAGCCTCGGGAGAAGAGAGCTGAAGTATCTTTCTTGCATGTTTCGGAGAGAACCTGAGAGAGAGCCCTCCCTCAACTATCAGTTTTCCAAGACCGAAAGCTATGTTTGCTATGCCGTCTTCTGCCTTCTCCGAACCAATGGGATAATAGTTGAGTGATCTGGCCACTCCGGAGAAGGTAGGATAATAGATATCACCATGTCTGCTGCCACAAACCTCCTGTAATATAATACCCATCTTTTCTTCGTCAATTACATTGGCTGTCGCAGTCATATATGCCTTGCTGCCGCGGTAGTAAACCGAGGCATACACCTCCTTTATGGCATCGGAGATGAGGGTAACCATCATCTTATTGTCGGATACCCTCGGGATCATATATGTCGAATAGATACCGGCAAAAGGCTGGTAGCGGGAGTCTTCAAGCTTACTGGAAGATCTGACCGCAATTGGATGGTTTCTCGAAACCGAGAGGAAGGTATAGAAATCCTGGTAAACCCTGCCCGGAAGTTCAGCACTTATAAACCTGTTCAGGATCTCCTCGTCGGGCAGGTCAGAAAGCGCTACGGCATAAAGGTTATTATGATCCATGAACTCATCGAAGATATCCGTGCCCAGAACGACCGTTCTGGGCACCGTTATCAAAACATCAGGGTACTTATTAAACAGCTTGTTGTCTTTTATCAGCCTGTTTATAAATGCAAGTCCCCGGGCCTTCCCGCCTATTGACCCCTCGCCGATTCGCGAAAAGACCTGATACTCATCATAACTCGTCTTGTCGAACTTGGCTATCACTCCCCTGCCCTTGCCAAGCCTGAAGCTGGATATCGCAACGTAAAGAAAACGCCTCAGCTCATCCATCGTCTCGAAATCCTCTTTCCTGAGGTATTTGAAAAGCTGGGCGACAGGAAAAAGAGCCCTTGCATTGAGCCATTTGGAGAAGTGGTTTCGCGTGGCGTGGTATTCAAGTGTTTTATCAGGAATGGTCAGCAGCTTCTGCTGAAGGCTCTGCAGATCAGTGGCAATGGCTATTGGCTCCATCGTGTCGGGGTTCTTAAAGACGAAGGGCCCGAAAGCCAGATTCTGGATGATGAAATTCCTCAGCTCAAGAGAGAGCGACTTCGAGTATTTATTTATGAAACCCGCTCCAAGCTCCTCTGCCATCTTTTTGTGTGCCGTACTGGACGACTGCAGGAGAAAAGGCACATTATCATCATCTTCAAGCACAACCTTGCATAACTCTATACCGGCATTCTCATCAACAAGATTATTCCTTTTATAGCTTATGTCTGAAATTACCCCAAGAACATTATACTTGTATTTATCATATAGGGCAAGTGCATCATTGAAATTAGTGGCCAGCAGGATTTTGGGCCTCCCCCTCATCTTAAGCATCCGCTGATGCTCATTGAGAGCCTCCCTCTGAAAATCAAGAGACTGCTGAAGTACTATCCTGTAAAGATTCGGAAGGTATGATGAGATATATCTTATTGAATTTTCCACAAGAATGATTGCCTGAACGCCTATTCTTTCTATATCGTGTTCGGCATTCATCCTGTCCTCAAGCAGCTTGATGATGGCCAGGATAAGCGATGCATCTCCGAGCCAGCAGAACACATAGTCAATGGCGCTCAGGTCCTCCCCTTCAAGCCGTAACGACACTTCCCGCGAAAAATATGTGAGCACTACGATGGGAATCTTCCTGTAACTGGCCTTGATCCTTTTGGCAAGAGCGAATACATCTGTTCCCCTGAGGCTCAGCATTGAGATCACAAGATCGATATTACCCTCCTCAAGAATCCCGAATGCATCTTCGGCATTGTCAGTCTGTATGAAGGAGGGAGGATATTTCAGATTAAGAGATACATATTCGTTGAAAATCTGCTCATCAATCCGCCCATCCTCTTCAAGCATGTAACTATCATAATTACTGCATATTACGAGCACCCGGTGTATCCTCTTCTGCATGAGAAGATCGAATGAAGTGTCGGTAAAATCATATTTCTGCAGATCCAGTATTCCGTTAATAATTGTCATCCGTCAGCTTTTTGTTGATTCGTTGATATTACTGCTATACCTTTCCTTCCGTCCATCTTTATAAGCAGAGGATTTTCAAATTGCACACGGTGGAAGTATTTTCTCTTTTCCAGTACCGGTGTATTTCTCATCTTCTCCCACTCTATTCTGCATGAGGGGGAATCCTGGTTTACGGAAAAGTATCCGACATTCATCGAAGTAACATTATGGAAGAAGTGGGATCCGAGAGATGCGTCTATATGAAAATCGGGAAGGCTCACTTCCACAATCACTTTTGCATTTGAGATCTGCGGCCACACAACCGGTATTCCGATGTACTTATCTTTCGTCCCCCATCGGCCCGGGCCTATAAGAACATATTTGCGGTTCTCCCTGACCATTTCCTCGTTTATCTTTTCTATCTCTGCCGCCATGACTTCTGTCTGAAGCCTGTTGAATTTATCAGGGTGCAGGTAAATAATATCTCTTATGTCATCAATGATCCCGTTACCCATACTCCTGTCTGAGAGGAGCAACAGGTCACTTTCGGTAATTGTTACGGGGTCGATAGAATAGCCTGCACCCATTCCCACAAGAGGTTTGATCTGGAGCAGATAGAATGAGGCATTCCCTTTCTCATCCCTGTTCAGATCGACGGCAAACTCAATCTCCACGGTGGTACCGCAGGCTTCCGTAACCACCTCAAGAACAGTCTTGATAGTTGACGCCAATGGTATGTAATTATATTTGAGGATATCCGCGAAGTTAACTATCCTGGGTCCCGGGTAATCGAGGCCCGGTACAATAGTATCGTTATCTGTATGGAATACTGATGCGCAATGTCTGAGGGTACCATGCTCTTCGGCAACGCTTATATCGAGGGTGACAAGGCCTGCATTCTCCCCTTCCAGAAGGTTCAGGTTTCCCTTTGCCATATCTACTGCATAGAACTTCACCTGAGAGTTTTTATACAGATCATCTTTAGTAATCATTTCCAGGTCGGGATAAGCCGGGGAAAACCTGTATGCCTTTTCGCCCTCCATAACGTACTGGCCCAGTCCGAGTGCCATTACCGCAAATCCGTCGTGAGGTTTCATGTGTGCAACCGGGTAGAAGTTAAACGATTGAGCAGTACCGCTTATATGCGGGTAAAAAGCATTGTCAAATCTGTTACCTGCCACTTCCTGGATTACCACGGCCATCTTCTCCTGTTCAATTGTGTATGATATGGCGTCAAAATAGGCTCGTGCACTCTTTGAGTATATCGAGGCAAAAACGAGCTTAATGGCATCCGTAACCTGTTTGAGCCTTATTTCGGTCTCAGGATGATTATTAGGGAGAAGATATGTATCAAATATCCCGGAGAATGGTTGAGTGAGTGAATCTTCAAAGAGGCTCGATGATCTTACAGCCAGCGGTTTGTTTATCAGCCTGAGAAAAATCCTCAGATGCTTCTCCAGAGTATAGCTCAGGCTGCCCTTTATAAAAAGCTTCCGGAGCTGGTCATGATCTTTCTCCTCTCCGATCTTTTCCCAGAGATGATTGCGCTCCATAAAAAGGTCAAACTCATCGGTGCCTATGATAGCCGTTACAGGAGTCTTTATATTGATACCCGGCAAAAGACGGCCCAGTTCAAAGCTGTAAATAAGGGTGTTGATAAAAGAGAGCCCCCTCCCCTTTCCTCCCAGCGATCCGGATGATAGGCTCACGACATTCGTCTCATCAATAACCGCCGACTCTTCAAAATTTATGACCCTCCCCTTGTTCATCTCCCTGCGTCTCCGGCGTATAATATCAATAAGATACTCCCTGAGCTCCTTAAGGTCTTTGAAATCGCTAACCTTCACGGGATTAATCATTTTAGCGATCTTTGCCTCTCCGCGAGCCATAAGCCAGAGTGAGAAATGGTTTTTCATTGCATGATATGCAAGCGAATCTTCAGGAACCGACTCAAGGTAATTCTCAAACTCCTTCATCGATTTAGCCACCGCAATCTCCCTGCCCTGATTATCTCTGTACACAAAATGTCCAAAACCCAGATAATAGTTGATGAACGTTTTGATATCACGTAGCAGACTCTCAGAATTCTTGTTAATAAAATTTGATTTCAGGTCAAAGGCATATTGTGCATTCTCCGGATCTGACGACTGGAGCACCGTCGGAAGGTTAGGCAGGACTTCCCTGACATGCCTCAGGAGGTTATATCCGGCCAAATCGTCAAGAAGACCATTCCGGGGAAATCGCATGTCGGATATTACGCAAAGAAGGTTCTCCCTGTACCTGTTCATTGCATTAAGTGCGTCCTCGTATGTTGAAGCAAGAATTATTTTGGGCCTGGCCCTCAGCTTTAATACCTTGTAGAGTTCGTCCGTTGAAACATCTTCAATAAGATTTTTTGTCTGCTCAAGTACAAGGGTATACAGCATGGGAAGGTACCTCGAATAGAAATCGGCTGAATCCTCAACAATCAGTATTACCCCTGTCAGTCCTTTCCTCGTATCATTATCAACATTAACTCTGTCCTCAAGAAGGTTCACCATCGCAAAGAAGACTTTAGACTCACCTGTCCACACGAAATAATTATCGAACGGGACACCTGCTGATTTCTGTTTTTGTACGTATCCGAGGTCACCGGGATTGTAAAGGAGCAGGTATGTTGGTATATATGGATATTTATGTTTTATTTTTCTGCATAGTCTCATAGGACCGGCTTTATCGACTCCGATCATGATGATAATCATATCGTAATGCCTCGATTTCAGCCTGTTAAATGCCTCATCCTCGCCTGAGACACCTGTTACGCGAGGCAATGTGGAGAGGCTCAGATGATAATATTCACCCAGAATATGGTCGGAAAATCTTCCTTCCCCTTCTATTGAATATGCGTCGTAGAGGTTAGCTACAAGCAGAATCTCCTTTACTTTAAAGGGCTGAAGGTCGTGAAAAACATCCCTGTCGGCATTATGCCGGTCGAGAAATCTCTGCAGGAGCTTTTTACTCGATATATTTTTAAGATCCTCCTCTTGAGCGACCGGCTTAACCTTATGAATCAGTTCCCTTGCCTTGTAGCTGTTTATATAACCTGTTATAAGGCTGGCGATATTCTGAATAAGATCTCTTTCCTCCTTCAGAAAAGGGCCCTCGTCTTCAACGCTAAACTCGCGGGTATATAAGATTTCGATTATGCCTTTCTCGTCGTCTATTGTATTGAACTCCTGCATCATCCGCCACTCTGTCTCCTGAAAATCTACCGATTCAAACCTGTTGCCTCCATAACTAATCCGTGCGCAGGTATAATCGGGATACTGCCATGCAGCCGGCAGCAGCAGTACTATCTGCTGCAGAGTCTCCTCAACAGGCTTCCCTTCCTTAAGAATATAGGTGGTCTGGTTGATACAGCCCAGTTCCTTAAGCCTCTCCTGCTGTTCGTGGAGCAGACGCTTATATTCAATATTATTATATGCCGGATCCTCCATCGTGACAGATCGAATAAGAATAATCCTTAAAATTACTAAAATAGTATAAGAATTTGATTATTTTGAAAGGCCGGCCCTATTCAACCACCCATGTCGATCCGCTTTTAAGCAGATCGTCCATGCATTTCACGGGTGATTTTTCGCGGATTATGCTGATTTGTTCCTCAACGGCACTCTCATAGGTGTCTCCGCTGACAGCCCTGATAATCCCCAGTGCAACCGGATATTCGGGATACCTCATATTTGCTAACATATACTGTATTCCCGGATTGGATTCGGCAGCGTCATGCACAAGCAGGTCCTTTTCAGTTATACCGTTTCCGAGTGTAACGACCCTAAGCTTAAGACCCTCAAGAACGAGGCCCTTGTCGCTGTTTTTCCCAAACAGCATGGGTTCACCATGTTTCAGAATTATCGTTCTGTCTTCTCTCACTTCCTTATCGGTAACCACATCGTGTATCCCGTCATTGAAAATAACACAGTTCTGCAGCACCTCAATAACTGATGTCCCTTTGTGTCTGGCTGCATCTATGCAGATCTGTGTTGAAAGGGATACATTTGAATCGACTGTCCGCGCGAAATATTTACCTTTTGCGCCTATAACAAGTTCGCCGACCGAGAAAGGCTCCTCAACAGTACCGAAAGGTGATGTTTTTGTTACAAGACCCCTTTCAGATGTGGGAGAATACTGGCCTTTTGTCAGGCCATAAATTTCATTATTAAAAAGGAGGATGTTGATGTCGATATTACGCCTGACCACATGAATGAAGTGGTTGCCGCCTATAGCGAGTGCATCTCCGTCGCCCGTTATCTGCCATACCGATAGTTGTGTGTTGGCTGTCTTAATGCCTGAGGCAATTGCCGATGCACGACCGTGAATTCCATGGAATCCGTATGTGTTCATATAATAAGGGAATCTCGAAGAACAGCCGATCCCTGAAACAAATGCATAATTCTCGCGCGGTATACCGAGCTCCGATAAAGCCCTCTGTACGGCATTCAGTACTGCATGATCACCGCAGCCCGGGCACCATCTTACCTCCTGGTCGCTCTTAAAATCCTTCGGAGTATACTCAAACGTACGAAGTTCATCCATTTAATTTGTCCTCCAGTATTTTAATGCATTGTTCCTTTATCTCCTGCGAAGTAAAGGGCAGGCCCTGTACCTTATTGATCTGCAGATAAGTGAACTCCTGGTACTTCATTCTCAGGTAGGCTGCCATCTGTCCCATGTTGAGCTCACAGACAACTATTTTCCTGAACTTGCTGAATACTTCCCTTACATTTTTGGGAAGAGGATGGATGTAGTTAAAGTTAACCAGTCCCACCTTGTGTCCTTCCGCCTGAAGCTCCCGCACAGCAGTCATTATATATCCGTAAGAGCCACCCCAGCCGACTACAAGCAGATCGCCCGATTTGTCACCTGCAGCATTAAGGTCGGGGACCTTCTCTGCCACCCTGTTAACCTTCTCCGCCCTCAGTTTTACCATCAGTTCGTGGTTATCGGGGATATAAGAGACTGTGCCCTTTATGGTTTTCTCAAGTCCGCCTATCCTGTGTTCAAAACCGGCAGTTCCTGGTGTTGCCCAGAATCTCGATAACCTCTCTTCATCGCGTTTATAAGGCATGAAGGGAATATCATCAGGTGACGGTCTGGGAGGTTTTATCTCCGGCAGGTCCTTCATCTCAGGTATTTTCCACGGTTCAGTGCCATTAGCCAGATAGCCGTCGGTCAGCAATATTACCGGGGTCATATGTTCTATAGCTATCCTTGCTGCCTGAAAGGCATAATCAAAACAGTCAGCAGGAGTGCTTGCTGCAAGGACAACAACCGGGCATTCTCCGTTACGGCCGTAGAGTGCCTGCAAAAGGTCGGCCTGTTCGGTTTTTGTAGGCAGGCCAGTGGAAGGGCCTCCTCTCTGAACATCCACAATAACAACCGGAAGTTCAGCCATCACGGCAAGTCCAATTGCCTCGGTCTTAAGCGCCAGTCCGGGTCCCGATGTAGTTGTTACAGCCAGGTAACCTGCGAAGCTGGCACCAAGGGCGGTGCATATACCGGCAATCTCGTCCTCGGCCTGGAAACTCTTGACACCAAGATCCTTTCTCAGGGCCAGTTCTTCAAGTATACCTGTTGCCGGCGTGATCGGGTATGATCCAACAAATAGCTTCAGTCCGGCTTTCTCGGCAGCTGCCATAAGTCCCCATGCCGTGGCGGCATTACCGCATATGTTACGGTATATACCGGGGGCTATCCTTGCAGGACTTACCTTATAAACAGGTGTAAGGGCTTCGATAGTCTCAGCATAGTAATAGCCCGCCCTGAGTGCAATCTTGTTCGCCTGAGCTATCTGCGGCTTCTTGCTGAACTTCTTTTCAAAATATTTCTCGGTATAATCAAGCTTCCGGTCAAAAAGCCAGTAAACCATCCCAAGGGCAAACATATTCTTTGTCCGCAGAACTGATTTGGGATCGAGACCGAAATCCTTAAGCGCCTCTTTCACCATAGAAGAGACAGGTGCTGCTATTATTGTATATCCGTCAAGATTCTCTTCCCTGACCGGGTCCTTTTCATAACCTGCCTTCCTGATGTTCTTCTCCGTGAAGTTATCCTGATCATAAATAATGGTTCCCCCCTTCCTGGTCCATTTCACATTTGCTTTTATTGCAGCCGGGTTCATTGCTACAAGAACATCTGCCAGATCCCCCGGGGTAAAAACTTCCGATTTACCCAGATGTACCTGGAATCCTGAAACACCTCCGACGGTTCCCTGGGGAGCTCTTATTTCCGCCGGATAATCCGGAAATGTAGACAGGTCGTTACCATACAGGGCAGCCGTATCGGAGAAAAGGGTACCGGTCAACTGCATACCATCACCCGAATCACCCGAGAACCGGATCACCACCTCTTCCTTCTCAATAATTTTTGATTTCTTACCCATTATCCCGGTTGCATTTTCTCCGATGCATGAAAGGCACCAGATCAATTACTTATGTCGTACAAAATTAATTATTAAGAATTGTAAAATCATATAAAAAACATGACATACTGTATGATTTTGGTCATGTTTTCAGAGATATGGCCTTTATGATTTCATGACCATATATCGGCTTTTCTCAGGTTTATCTCGCCTTCAAAAAACATCCTTGCGATCTTTTCAAACCATGGAGTATAATCGGAAACAAAGAACCTGTCCTCTGCTGAACCGGAATCATTAAGTAAATGTTTTTTATCCAGGTTATCACGAAGCAGGAGTGCAACGATTCTGGACGAATCTATTATTTCAACGTTAAAGTCAAAGAATTTGCTGATCTGGTTCCTTATGACAGGATAATGCGTGCATGCAAGTATCAGGGCATCTATCCCGGCCAGCGATCCGTTCGACAGATATGTTCGAATGATGGCATTACTTACATCGTCATAAATAAATCCTTCCTCAATCATCGGAACCAGGAGGGGGGTTGCAAGTGAAACCACTTCCGTTGTCGGAGCTTTCTCCTTAAGTTTTAGTTCATAAGTGCCTGAATCAATGGTTCTTTTTGTACCCACAACTCCGACTTTACGAAATTTCCTGGCACTTACATGTTCTACAACCGGATCTATTACATCAACAATTAGTGCCTTGCTGCTGAATTCTTCCCTGAGTGTTCCGATTGCTGATGCAGAGGCAGAATTGCAGGCCACGAGAACAACTTTCACGTCAAAATCAAGAAGGAACCGTGTAATCCGCCCGGAGTAGAACCTTATTGATTCTTCCGATTTGTCACCATAGGGCAGATGTGCCGTATCACCGAAATATATAATGCTTTCGCCGGGAAGTATCTGCTTGATCGCATGTGCGACCGTAAGCCCCCCTACTCCGGAGTCAAATATTCCAATGGGTTTATTATTCACTGACTGCATATTAAAAAAAAAGGCATTATCAAAAGACTTTATTTTTGCCCACCCCTACCTCCTGTAAGGTATGCCCTCCGACCCCCCTGAAGGTCTTTTGCCCCCCAACCCCCCTGAAGGTCTTTTGCCCCCCAACCCCCCTGAAGGGGGGCTGATAAGTATTACATAATCAGCAAGTCCCCTTTAGGGCCTGCCTGCCGTAACGTCAGTGCAGGCAGGGATTTAGGGGCAGTCCCCTTTAGCGGATTTAAGGGCAGTCCCCTTCAGGGCCTGCCTGCCGTAGCGTCAGCGCAGGCAGGGATTCAGGGGCAGTCACCTTCAGGGGGATTTGGGTATTAACCTGATGGAGGCCGGCTATTAACAGAGCCAACCGGTTTCTTCCGGATCTGTCAATCCAATCCCAGTTTGGTCTTCACAAGAGGTAAAACATTGATGCTTTTTGATTCGTCAAAATATGCTATGACCCCTATTGAAGTGTCAAACACGTATATAAATCCGTTTTCTTTTCCCACATCATTTATTGCTTTATCGGCCTTCTGGGTAACGGGAGCAAAGAGTTCACCCTGTTTTTCCTGCAGCGTGGTTGATGCGTTATTTTGAAAAGTCTGCATCCTGTTCTGATAATCTGCCAGTTCCTGCTCCTTGGTCTGACGGACAAGGTCAGTATAGTTTTTCATCTCCTTCAGATAAACATCATATTTATTGTTGAACTCAACCTGTAACAGCTCGAGCTCATTGACAAACTGAGTCCTTATTTTTTCGAGCTCTCCTGTAGCCGCCTCGAATTCAGGCATCGTCCTTATAAGCTCATCCCTGTTGATATGCCCGAATTTAAGGGCCTGGGCTGACGTGCTCTGTCCGGCAAGCACTATCACACTCAACAGGGCAACTAATCCAATTATTCTTTTCATCTTCTGTTTATAGTTTAATTTTTTTGCAAAAATATATAATTAATTCTTATAACCCAACATCTCCAGTACCTGATCGCTGATATCGTATTTCGGGTTGGCAAAGAGGATATTGCCTCCGGCTGCAGAGTCAAAAATAACTGCGTATGCTCCCTCAACTGCAATGGTCTTGATCGCTTTGAGTATTTCGTCCTGTATGGGTTTTACAAGCTCCTCCCTTTTTTTAAAGAGCTCTCCCTCCATTCCGAAATATTTGTTCTGAAGTTCTTTCATTTCCCTTTCCCTGGCAATAATTGCCTCCTCCCTCTTTATCTTCATATCCTGGGAAAGCAGCACTGCCTCATTCTGATAAGATTTGTACATCTCTTCAACGACAGCATATCCGTCGGATATCTCTTTCTCCCATTGCTGGGAGAGTTTGTCAAGCTGATCCTGGGCTCTTGTAAAAGCCGGAATATTTTTTCTTATATATTCGGAATCCACAAAACCATATTTCTGAGCAACAGCAAACGATGATGCCAGAGCTATTGCGCCTATTAGTAGTATTATCCTTTTCATGATTCTGATTTATTAAATATACTGTTAAAACTGCTGACCTATTACAAAATGGAATTGTGATTTATTGGCGCCCGGATAGTTAGCTGGTTCGGGAACCTGATCAAAGCCATAAGCCCAGTCGATACCCAGTAATCCGAACATTGGCAGGTTAGCTCTGACTCCCACTCCTGCCGACCGATTCATCCTGAAGGGATTATAATCCCTGAGCTGATACCATGCTCTTCCTGCTTCAAGAAAGACAAGACCGTAGATTGTAGCCTGGGGATTTAGAGATACCGGGTATCTTACCTCGAAAGTCATCTTCGAATAAACGTTTCCCGAGGAGACACCTCTTACAGGATCGCTGGGTGTCAGAGAACCGTTTGTATAACCACGAAGCGCTATCACCTCACGTCCGTAGAAGCTGTAGCCTGTCATACCATCCCCTCCGATATAGAAATTCTCAAATGGAGATGGTCCGATATCCTTGTTGTATTGACCCAGGTATCCGAAGGCAAATCTTGTGTTGAGTACCAGCTTGTCGTTCCCTGAAATGGGCAGATAGTAATCAGCTTTAAACACCCATTTATGGAATTCTATCCAGTTATATTTAATCTCGTCGGGTGCGTTTACCATGTTTTTGCCGCTAATGGCGGTGTATGGCGGTGTCGCCTGAACCGATAACGAGAAGGATGAGCCCCTTCTGGGATAGATAAGGTTGGGGCTTGTCGAGAACCTGGTGATTCTTGCCGTAAGGCTCAGCATATTGGAGGTTCCGTTTTCAAAGAGAAAGCGGTAAACGCTGTAATTGTCGAGGTTATATCGCTGATAGCTTAATTCACCGTATACTGAGAAGAAGTCGTCGGGCCACTGCAGTCTTTTTCCCAGCCCGATCGATGCTCCGTCGATAATCATTGACTGGCGCCCGTCTTCTGTCTTTCTGCGGCCGTTAGTCATCATCGACCTGTAAAGTGAGACTGAGAATGAGTTGGCTTTTTTACCACCCAGCCACGGCTCAACAAATGAAATATTATAAGACTGGTACACCCGTCCGTTCGATTGTGCCCTGATGCTCAGGGACTGGCCGTCGCCTGAAGGGTAGGGTCTCCACTCCTTAAGATTGAAGAAGTTACGCATTGCAAAATTATTGAACCTTACACCCACGGTCCCAACAAGCATGCCTGCACCCCATCCGCCTGATATCTCAAACTGATCATTCGCCTTCTCCTCAAGCTGGTAGAGCAGATCAACGGTTCCGTTTATGGGATCGGCGAGGGGTGTCGGATTAATCTTCTCCGGGTCAAAGTGCCCCAGAACACCAAGCTGCCTTATCGATCTTATTATTTTATCTTTGCTGAAAAGATCACCCGGGAGTGTATAGAGCTCACGCCTTGCAACATGCTCGTTGGTCCTCGTGTTACCGGTTATGATTATGTTATTGAGATATGCCTGATCCCCTTCATAAATCCTTATCTCGAGATCAACAGAATCATTATCGACCTTGGCCTCAACGGGAACAAGCCTGGAAAAGAGATAACCATTATCGAGATAGAGAGAGCTGACAGCATCCTGAGCTCCCGCCGTCCCGTTAAGCCTGTCGGATATCAGCGACTGGTTATAAACCGATCCCTTCTCTATATTGAGAACACTGTTAAGATCCTCCTTCCTGTAAACACTGTTGCCTACCCAGCTAATGTCACGAAGAAAATACTGATTCCCTTCATTTATCTTCAGCATAAGGCCCACACGGCTTTCGGATATCGTGTAAAGTGAATCGGACAGTATTTTAAAATCCTTAAACCCGTTATCACTATAGAAGGCATTCAGATTCTCTTTATCCTCGTCGTACTTCTCACCTATATATTTTGATGCCTTAAAGATGTTGATATTCCTGATCTTGGTGTTCTTCATGGCCCTCCGCAGGCGCTTATCATCATAACTTTCGTTCCCTTCAAAGGCGATCTCTCCGATCTTAACCTTCTCCTTCTTATCCACTATTATGTTGAGGACAATATTATTTGGCTGTTCCGGATCATCTTTCTGTATGAATTCCACCTCTGTATTAAGGAATCCCTTCTCAACAAAATGACTGGTGATTATCTTCCTGGTGTTATTAAGTACAAATGATGTCAGCTGCGAACCGACGGGCATATTTATTTTATCCGTGAGGTCCTGTCGTTCAGAGCTTCTCAGCCCTTCAAAACTAACAGTTGAGATTCTCGGGCGCTCCTGCAGGAATATATCGAGCCATACCGTATCGGATTGAATCGATGTTATGCTTATCCTGACATCTGAAAAAAGCCCCTGCTGCCAGAGTTTCTGGACCGCAAGGGTCATCGGCTCCCCGGGAATTTCCAGTCTCTGTCCCCGTCTGATGCCGGAAATCCCTATTATGGCATTCTGATCGAGATACCTTATTCCTGATACTGTCACTCCACCCACAACATATTCGTCGGCATTCATATAATCTGCCACTTCCTGCTTCTCCTGAGCCTTCAGAGAAACAGTTACAAGTATCAGCACAAATGCAGTTAAAACCCTTCTCAACCTGTAAATCAACATTTTATTCCTGTTTTTCCCTAACTGTCACGTCAATCTCCCAAACCGTCTTTCCCGTTTCTGATAATCGTAAATTGCATCATAAAAATCCTCCTTACCAAAATCAGGCCAAAGTATATCGGTAAAATATAATTCTGTGTATGCAAGCTGCCATAGAAGGAAGTTGCTCAACCTTAATTCCCCGCTTGTTCTTATCAGCAGATCGGGATCGGGGACCCCGTGAGTCGACAGATAATTCTCAAAAACCTGTTCATCGATGGTAACGGGATCAAGTTTGTGAGTACATATATCCTCTGATATTCGTCTGACCGCCTTGGTAATCTCCCATCTGGAGCTGTAACTCATTGCTACTATCAGATTAAGTCCGTCCGCCTTTTCCGTAATGCTTATCGTTTCCATGAGCCTTTCCCTGACATCAGGTAAGAGCCTGTCAACATCCCCTATTGCCAGTAACCTGATATTATTTCTTATCAGGGTATCTGTCTCATCATTAAGAGATTTGACCATTATTCTCATGAGAGCCGACACCTCTTCATCAGGTCGTCCCCAGTTTTCAGTGGAGAATGCGTAAAGAGTAAGGTACTTTATCCCGAGCCCGGCGGCACATTCTATAACCTCACGCACGGCATCCACACCGTGCTGATGGCCGAATATCCTGTCCATACCTTTCTGATGCGCCCAGCGTCCGTTGCCATCCATTATAATAGCAACGTGAAGCGGCAGTCTGTCAGCTTTGATCAATTCCTTTGATGACATATACTTACTTACCTGCGTTTCTTTTTTGAATCCACATCATCATAAGCCGGACATTCTGCAAGCCTGTTGAATATCTTCCACGTGAATGCAAGTCCTGCAAACGAGTACCAGTCGTTGTTGTGGATCCACGAATGGTCTGAAGGATCTACCGGATCTTTCAGGCCGTCAAAGTTATCATAAAAAGTCTTACGAAAACCATATTCGGCTTCCAATCCCATATTTTTATTGATATTGATCTTAAAACCAAATGAAAATGGGATCACCGGAACGTAAGTAAAATAAGTCTCCTGGGTGCCTGCTGATTCATTTGAGGCAGAGGTATTTATAAATGCAACAGCAGCTCCGGCAGCTATATAGGGGGAATAATTCCACCTTTTCCCCCGGGTTGAATAAGGCAGAAAATTGAATTCGAACTGGAGAGCCCACTCTCCAACATACCCGGAGAATGATGCATTCCTGGCGACCTGAAAATCGTTCCTGAAATCGAGATCATTCCCTTTCAGACCGCCAAGCAAAAAACTTGTTCTGAGTGACTGCCTGGGATGAAAATTGTAACGATAGAAAAGACCTCCTGCGGGAAGCGGGGAATACATGAATCTGTCGGGATTAATATCTCCCATATATGCTGATGCTCCCACGAGTGCACCAAAATCAGCATTTCTCTGTCCCGAAACTGCCAGGGAGAAAAAAAGAAATATCAGAAACCAGTGTAATTTCTTCATTAATAATGATCCAGCTCAATATTACCTGAAGGAGGGCAAGCCCTTTGGCCCGTTCTTCAGCTTGTACGTGACAAGGAAGTTCAAAAAATAGTAAACGTCATTAGAGCTGGAAAATTGTGAAGTATAACCATCAAGATAATCGGTGAATGCATATCTCCCGCCCAGTTCCAAACCGAAGTTTATGTTGGGCGTATAAATAAGTGTGGCTCCTATTCCCGCCGGAATTACAGGCACAAACCCCTTTGTAGGAAGCCCCCTGGCCGCGAGGTTGTCATTAACCGTTACGTCAAAGCTGACCGCGCCTGCTCCGGCAAAGGCGTAGAGATCGAGTGAAGTCAGGAGCCTCCACAGGCTTCTTCCACGCAGAAAAAGATAACTGTTCTCCGATTTGTTTTTAATGAAATAGTATTCCCCGAGGAGAGCCGGCTCAAAAATATTTGTGGTTGCCTCAAAGTCCCTGCCTTCATTCGAACCCCTTTTATCGACTCCGTGCAACATTGCGTATGAAAGACTTATTCTTGCGTTGACTGTCCGGTTGATTCTGTATTTGATATTGCCGTTAACGGCAAATCTTGTCTGCCTGTATGTTATATCCCTGATCCCCAGCAGGTTTTCCGACCTGGAAAACCCGCCAACGTCTCCGAAGAAGAATGATGCTCCTCCACCGGCAGAAGCTTCCCATCTCTTATACCTCCATAGCTGGGCGTCCAGAAAGGTGGTTGTCAGACAGCAGAACAGTAGCAGTAATACAATTCGTTTCATTACAGCATAATTTATTTTCACATCACAAATATAATAATCTAATTTCTTTTATCTGCGCCCCACATCAGCTTATTTCTCAGTGTGCTGTAAAAATCAAATCCTTTCAGCATCACTGTTTTCAGTTTCTGCTGCGACCTTGAAATATATATCTCACGGTCGAAGGGAAGCTTCTCCGATCTGAAATCACATGTTACCAGGTAACCGCTGCTCCGACCATCTATCTTCATCCTCAGACGGCTTCCACCCGATATCAATATCGGCCTGATGGTAAGGTTATGTGGTGAGATGGGTGATATTATTATACTCTCGTCCCCCGGGGAGAGTATTGGTCCCCCTACACTAAGGTTATAGGCGGTTGATCCGGTTGCCGTTGATACAATAAGCCCGTCGGCCCAATAGGTATTGAGATAAGCACCGTCAACATATACGCTTATTGTTACCATGCCCGGAGTATCCTTCTGTATTGTTATCTCATTCAGGGCGGTGGAGCCTCCGCCGTTAAAAAGGTCAGCCGGTTCAGTGATCTCAAGCAGAGACCTTTCTACAATCCCGAACTCACCCCTGCACAGCAGCTCAACAGAATGAGTTATCTCATCGCCCGGGATATTGGCAAGGAACCCCATCCTGCCTGTATTAACTCCGGCAACCGGAATACCTGTGTCTTTCACCTTCAGCATCGTTTCAAGAAAGGTACCATCGCCCCCGACACTGAGCACGAGGTCAGGAAGCTCCTGAAGACTTTCTATATCAGTAAAATAGCCGTCAGGATCAGTTGCAGAACATGGTTTGCTCCCGGCACTCTTATGATAAATAAACGTTGGAATGCCCCGGCTGCAAAACTCTTTTACAAGTATAGCAACCCCCTCTTCAGTCCTGGGATTGTTCTCCTTGCTGTAAATCGCCACTCTCTTCAGCATCCTTCGTTACATGTTAAGATATTTCATAAGAAGATCGAATCTTTCCGAATAAAAACGGTCCATCGAGTCATCACTTGTGACCCATGTTTTAACATCATAATTATAGCGCTCAAACGTCTTTATAACTGATACCAGGTCAGTGCTGCTCACCTTCAGAGTCACTTCCAGCTTCGTTGAATCAGGCGGGGAAGTTAAATACATGCTTAGTACCTTTACATTATTACCCTCAATAATCTGTGCTATCTGCGACAGGGAATAATCCCTCTCTATCAGCTCAAGTACAATTATGCCCCCCGTCTGATCAAGGGATGAGATGCCTGCGATATGTCTGATGAGGTCGTTTGTTGTTATAACTCCTTTATAATGGTTGTTTGAATCGAGAACAGGGATTACCGAGAGCTTTAGCCTTGAGGCCAGACCAATAACCTCAAACAGATGCTGGTCGGTTGTGACATAGGGTTTAAGGAGTGTAAGAGGGTGATTTCCAATTGGTTCTTCAGGCTGATTGGTGTCATAAATATCAGAATCCGAAATAAGCCCCAGAAAATCCTGATTATTTACAATGGGCAGATGTGAAACCCTGAAAATCTCCATCCAGTTGAGGGCGGTCTGTCCTGAATCTGATGTCTTCAGAGCCGGAACGATTTCTGAAATCAAGTCTTTTGCAACCATATCACCGATTGATCATTTAATTTTCATCTAAATTAGTAAAAAAAAAGCCAGTTCTTATAAATTTGCATCACAATCAGATTACGTGAATTAATAATAAATATTATAATGACAAGGCTAAGTGTTAACATAAACAAGATTGCAACGATAAGGAACGCCAGAGGTGGAAATATTCCGAATGTAAAGAGTGCCGCCATTAACTGTGAGCTTTTCGGAGCTGACGGTATTACTGTCCATCCGCGTCCCGACGAAAGGCATATACGCTTCAGGGATGTTCTCGAAATACGGCCTGTCATAAAAACTGAATTCAATATAGAGGGATATCCTTCCGACAGCTTCATCAACCTTGTTCTCTCGGTTAAACCTGATCAGGTTACACTGGTACCTGACAAGCACGATGCCATTACCTCGAATGCCGGGTGGGATACAGTTACATACAGGAATTTTCTGTCGGATATTGTTTCAGAATTCAGGAAACAGGGTATAAGAACATCTTTGTTTGTTGATACCGGGCCCGTCAATATTGAAAATGCAAAATATACAGGTGCCGACAGGATTGAACTTTATACGGAGCCGTATGCTGCTATGTTCAGCAGTGATGCCGTTGAAGCTGTCAGGCCATACATAAAGGCAGCAGAGATTGCCAGGGAAGCCGGGCTGGGGCTCAATGCGGGGCACGATCTGAATCTCGACAATCTGAGGTATTTCCGTCAGGCCATCCCGTGGCTCGAAGAAGTATCTATTGGTCATGCACTGATTTCCGATGCACTTTATCTGGGGCTGGAGAATACGATACAGCTTTATAAGAGACAGCTGATCTGATCTGGTCTGCCATGAAGCTCTACCGGAGGAAATATGGCTCAGGCCCCCCGCTGATAATTTTGCATGCCCTTTACGGATCGTCAGACAACTGGGTGCATATCGCAAAGAGGTTGAGCGGCAGTTTTACATGCTATCTGCCTGATCAGAGGAACCACGGGCGCTCTCCTCACAGCAGCGAACATAATTATCCGGTTATGAGCAACGATATTGATGAACTTGCCGTGGAGCTTCAGCTGGGAAAATTCTTTCTTGCAGGTCACAGCATGGGAGGCAAAACTGCCATACATTACGCACTGAAACATCCGGAAAAACTAAGCGGACTGCTTGTGGCCGACATATCTCCTTTCACAACGGATACTCAATATCATAGAGCCTGCAAACAGCATATCAATATCCTCAGCACAATAATTGACAGCGACCTGAGGGGATTATCAACGCGGACAGAAGTCGAATCACTGATTGGTGATAAAATAAAATCAGGAAAGATAAGGGACTTCATAATGAAGAATCTGGAGAGGAAGCCCGACAGCACCTTAGGCTGGAAATTAAATGCCAGGGCACTTTTTGATAATCTCAGCCATATTATGGAAGGTATAGAGCGGCCGGGAACCGACACGGAACCGGTAACCGGTTTTCCGGTAATATTTCTTAAAGGAGAACTGTCTGATTATCTCCCCGACACCGATTTCAGGGATATACAAAGAATCTTCCCTTCTGCGGAGCTGATAAAGGTCAGACAGGCAGGTCATTGGATCCAGGCCGACAGCCCGGATAAGGTTGCGGAGGGTTTATTAAGACTTCTCGGTTGAACCTCCTCAAAACAACGTGACAGATTCGACACGGTCAGCCTCAATAAGAGGCATATTCATGAATCTGAGCAGAACCTGGGCCACAGCAAGTACATCCTTCTCACAATAGCTGACTATCCTTTTTATATCCCTTTCGTTCCAGTAAATCCCTGCCACCATACTCCCGTCAATATCATCCTTGGGGGTGGAGATCCCGAGCACCGACGTGAGCAGATCGAGTGATGTATAATTTCTATGATCCCCGAATTTCCAGAGCTCCATTGTATCGAGAAGCCTGATCTCCCATGGTTTTTTCCCCGCATTGTCCAGAATACCCGGAATCTTCAGTCCGTTGATCAGCATCCTCCTTGCAATATACGGATAATCGAATTCCTTGCCGTTATGGGCACATAACAGTACATCCCTGTTACCCGCAAACTTATTTACCATCAGCGAGAATTCCGACAAAAGACTCTTTTCATCGTCGCCATAAAAGGACTTTATTCTGAGACCCGGTGGCTTTGAATCCGAAATCACTCCTGCAGAGATACAAATCACCTTACCAAATTCGGAATATATTCCTGCCCTCTCGTATACATCAGCAGGTGACTGGCTGTCATTCCTGAACTGCTTTGATTTTTTATCCCAGAGCATCCGGAAAGCCGGGTCAAGATCGTCGAAAGAGTGCTGCACCGGCACTGTTTCAATATCCAGGAACATAAGATCCCCGGGTTTGATATTTTCAAGCATTGTCTTAGGTTTTTTCTGTTAAAAGGTGTTTCTCTATTATAGATATCAGGGCTTCAATACCTGTCCGATTCTCTCCTCCACCGGGGATAATAAGGTCGGCATATCTTTTTGAAGGCTCAATAAACTGAAGATGAGAAGGTTTTACGGTGTCGTGATATCTCTCCAGCACCTTCATCAGAGTCCGTCCCCTTTCGGCTATATCACGCTGAATGACCCTGCCTAGCCGGTCGTCGGCATCAGCATCAACAAATACCTTCAGATTGAAGATGTCGCGAAGAGCAGTATCGGTCAGAATCAGAATACCTTCCACCAGTACGACCCTTGCCGGCTTTATCTGTATTGTTTCCGGTGACCTCACGCAGGTCAGGAATGAATATACAGGCATTTCTATCGAAAGACCTTTTTTAAGCATCTCCAGGTGTTGTGCCAGCAGGCTGAATTCCACCGAACCGGGATGATCAAAATTGATTCTTTGCCTCTCTTCCAGCGTAATGGCACTGTTATCCCTGTAATAGGCATCCTGGGGCAGAACGACCACCTGGCCGGCAGGTAAGGCTTCCATTATCTTCCTCACCACAGTGGTCTTGCCCGAACCGGTGCCTCCTGCTATTCCAACAATAAGCATCCTCTTTATCTCTGTTTATGAACATCAAAAATAATAATTTACAGAACAAGGCGCCTAAAAAACAACAGTAAGCTTCGCCATTTAAGGTGAAAATGTGCAGCGACAATAATTATGCTTATCTTTGTTATAGTATGCCGATTGATAACAACAAGGATCTTAACACTTCAAACTCCCGACTTACTCATGTCAGAATTATACCCGCTGAAATTTGAACCTCTGCTGAAAGAAAAGATATGGGGTGGGGAAACCCTGTCAAAGCACTACGGGAAGAGCCAGAACGGGTCAGGAAAAATAGGCGAAAGCTGGGAAATATCAGCTGTTTCGGATAATTTATCAGTTGTAAGCAACGGATTTCTTGCGGGAAATAATATTGAAGAGCTAATTGAAGTCTACCTGGGCGACATTACCGGGGATCAGATTTATGAGAAATTCGGTGCCGAGTTTCCGCTTCTTATCAAACTTGTCGAGGCAAGGGAGAATCTGTCTGTTCAGGTTCATCCGGGAAACGATGCCGCAAGAGAGCGGCACGGCGCATATGGCAAGACCGAGATGTGGTACATTATTGAAAGTGAAACAGATGCTAAAATATATACAGGATTCCGGGAGCCTGTAACCAGGGAAATTTACACGGAAGCACTGGAAAAAGGAGAAATTGTGAATCTTCTCAATGCGGAGGATGCCCTTCCGGGAGATACCTTCTTCACTCCTGCCGGAAGGATACATGCAATTGGCGCAGGCATTCTTCTTGCTGAAATACAGCAGACATCAGACATAACCTACAGGATTTATGACTGGGGCAGAATCGGTCCGGGCAATAACGTAAGGGAACTTCATAATGATCTTGCACCCGGAGTAATTGATTTTAATGCGGCAGGAGAAACTGCTGTCAGAAAGAGACCCCTGCTCAATAAAAGTGAGAACCTGGTAAGTTGTGAGTTTTTTACAACCAATATTATGCAGTTTGACAGGCTTATTGGCAAAAACTATAACCTTCTTGATTCATTTGTTGTGTACCTTTGTACCGAAGGGAGATTCCGGGTAAAATGGAAAAATGGTGAAGAAATACTCATAAAGGGAGAAACATGCCTCCTCCCTGCCTGCATCAGAGAGGTTATTCTGGTTCCGGAGACCAGATCAACAGTACTTGAGATTTACATTGAAACAACCTAAAATAATTAATTATCAAACACATATCTGTCATGAGATTACTACCAGGATTATTATTTATTGTTTTTTTTACAGCTCTTGCGGCATGCACCGGCAGGGGTACAGGCAGCAAGCAGGCTGAAACTGAGGCTGACACCGTAACCGTTCCCGATACAGGCTACACAGGTATTAAGCAATATTTCAGTAAACAGTTGCTGCTGAAGGAGGTAACATTCAAGAATGGCATCAGGCACGGTGAGACCAAGACTTATTATGCTGACGGCAAACTGTACCAGACTTTCTGGTACGAGAACGGGTTAAGACAGGATTCGGCAAGGTGGTATTATCCTGAGGGGCAGGTCTTCCGGTCAACCCCTTTTAAAGATGATACCATACACGGTATACAGATGCAGTATTACAGAAACGGGACCAAAAGGGCAAGGCTGGAATATGCAAAAGGGTTCAGAACAACCTTTTTTGAGGAATACACACGCGATGGCAGGCTGATAAAAGGTTATCCTGAAATAGTGGCCGATATCCGCGACGATTATAATGCTAAAGGCGTTGTAAGGGTAAATCTGTCATTATCAAACCAGGGTACAAGAGTAAAATTCTTCGTGGGTGAATATTATAATGGTGTTTTTGATACATCGAAACTGACGATGCTTCCCGTGAGAGACGGTAAGGCATATGTTGATCTCAGGAAAACAGGTACTCCCCAGAAAAATTACATGAGCGTTATTGCCCAGATTCTGACGGGCCTTAGCAATAACTATCTGGCATACAAAAGGATTGATTTGCCATATAACGATCTGATATAAACGGATTAATATGATAATCCGGTCTGCCACATTCATAAAAAGCAGTCTCGCACCGGGTGATTATCCTGCCCCGTTTAAACCTGAATTCGGGTTTATAGGAAGATCCAATGTAGGTAAGTCATCGCTCATAAACATGCTTACAGGGGTGCCCCGTCTGGCAAAAACCTCCGGCCAGCCCGGTAAAACAAAAACAATCAATCATTTCTCCGTGGATGACATATGGTACATAGCCGATCTGCCCGGGTACGGATATGCAAAGGTACCTGTTAAGATGAGGGAGGAATGGACAGCACTGGTCAGGAGATATATCCTTGAAAGAAAGAACCTGGTGAGTCTTTTTGTCCTTATCGACTCACGATTAAAACCTCAGAGGTCAGACCTTGAATTCATGGATTTTCTTGGAATGAGCCAGGTATCTTTTGCAAGAATCTTTACAAAAAGTGATAAATTGTCAGAAACAGTGCTGAAAAAGAGCATTCTTTTATATGACAATGAGATGCTTGAAAGATGGGAAACGCTGCCTGTTACTATTATTACCTCGGCAGTTACCCGCAGAGGGAAAACTGAAATACTTGATTACATAAAAGAATCTATCAACAAGTTTTCATCCGGAGGCTGATTTTATCCGGAATTTATAATTTTGTAACAGCAAAAAATCTGAAAAATCCTTAGCAAAACTGCTGAAAAATGTACGGAAAAGCACCTATGAAATTGTTTTCATGCCGCTCATCAAGAGATCTGGCAGAGAAGATAGCCGATCAACTGGGTATCGGGCTGGGACAAAGCTCAGTAACCGAATTCAGTGACGGTGAGTTCCAACCATGTTTTGATGAATCGGTAAGGGGCGAAATGGTTTTTATAGTGCAGTCAACAAATCCCCCTGCAGACAACCTCTTTGAATTGCTCCTGATGATTGACGCAGCCAAGAGGGCATCTGCATACAAGGTTATTGCCGTTATTCCATATTTCGGCTTTGCCCGGCAGGACAGAAAAGACAGGCCCAGAGTCTCTATCGGATCCAAGCTTTCTGCTGACCTCCTGAGCACGGCAGGTGTCGACAGAGTAATAACTATGGATCTTCACGCTGACCAGATACAGGGATTTTTTGACGTGCCTGTTGATCACCTCTTCGGATCTGCAATATTTGCACCCTATATAGAGAACCTCAACCTTAACAACATTACCATATCAGCTCCCGATATGGGTGGATCTAAAAGAGCAAATGCCTACTCTCGCCATCTCCAGACCGAGATGGTTCTCTGCTACAAACTCCGCAAGAAACCCAATGTAGTCGAAGAGATGTCCATAATAGGTGATGTGGACGGGAAGAACGTGATAATAGTTGACGATATGGTTGATACAGCCGGTACTATGGTTCTGGCCGCCCAGAAAATGGTTGAGTGCGGAGCAAAGAGCATCCGGGCTTTTGCAACTCATCCAATCCTGTCAGGTAACGCGGTCGAAAGAATTAACAACTCACCAATTGAGGAGCTGGTAGTAACCGACTCTGTCCCACTAAGGATAATATCCGATAAAATCAAGGTGCTCTCTATAGCCGATATTTTTGCCAAAACAATCCAGGCTGTTAATCAGAATCTTTCTATCAGCACCAGTTTTGTTTTCTGATTCCTTTGTGATATATTTGCAGGCCAATTTTTTCAATTATTAACCGTGTAATGCAGGCTTTTCTGAAATTATTCTGAAGAAATAATTCTGTCTTTTTACAAAGGTAGTACCGGTATTTTCCGAAAAAAATCCCGATGATAAAACACCGGAAGAGACAGTGAGAGCCTGAGTAGCACAATAACACAAAAAAAAAAATGAAAACCTTAGAGATTAAAGGAGCATCAAGAGAAGACCTGGGAAAAAGAGCATCGCTGAAGCTGAGAAAAAAAGGAAATGTGCCCTGTGTTATTTACGGCGCCAGTGGAAATACCCATTTTTATACTCATGAAAACAGTTTCAAAAACCTTGTTTACACACACGAAACTCATCTGGTAAAACTGAATATCGATGGAAAAGAGATCAAAACTGTAATGAAAGATATTCAGTTTCACCCTGTTACAGATAAAATAATACACATCGACTTCATTGAAGTATTTGACAACAAACCCGTTATAATCAATATACCGATTAACGTCACGGGCGATTCTGCAGGGGTTAAGGCAGGAGGTAAACTAAGGATGAAGAGAAGAAATCTCAAGGTTAAGGGTTACACCAACGATATACCTGATTTTCTGACAGTCGATATTACCAATGTCATAATTAATCAATCGGTAAAGGTAGGTGACCTGGCATTCGATAAGCTGGAACTGCTTGATCCTAAGACCTCTACCATACTTACAGTTGCCTCATCCCGTGTTGCACTTAAGAGCGAGGCAGAAATCGGAGAGGAGAGCCCTGAAACCGCTGAGAAGCCTGAGGAGGCACCTGCCGGGGAATAAGCTAATCATTTTTCAATATTAAACAGGCACAATGAAATATCTGATAGTTGGCCTGGGGAACAGAGGCCGTGAGTATACCGATACACGGCACAATATAGGCTTCACCATGCTTGACAGGATGGCTGAAATCAATAGTGTATCATTTGAGGACAGGCGATACGGAGAAGTATGTGAGATCAGGCATAAGGGGCGAATCTTTATCCTGCTCAAACCCTCTACATATATGAACCTGAGCGGCAATGCCGTACGCTACTGGATGAAAAAAGCAAAAGTACCTCTGGAAAATATTCTGATCATAGTTGACGATATTGCCCTTCCAACGGGGAGCTTCAGAATGAGGCCGGGAGGAAGCGACGGAGGACATAACGGACTTGCTCATATCAACTCTGTAATGGGAACAGACAGGTACGCAAGAATAAGGATTGGTATCGGCAGCAGTTATCCCAGAGGCTCTCAGGTTAATTACGTACTGGGCCGATGGACTCAGAAGGAAAAGAAACTGATTGATGAAAGGATCTCCGTTGTGATTGAAATGATAATCACTTTCGCCACATCCGGGATCGAACTCGCAATGACAAGATTTAACAAAACCGGGAAAGATATCAATGCGGAGAAAGGTCATGAAGATTCAGCCGGACAAACGCCCGGGGTAAATCAGGACAATTAAAAGTATAATCAGATGGAAGGCAGGACGACAGTACGGACAGATAAGTTCCTGTGGGCAGCAAGACTCTACAAAACAAGGAGTATGGCCTCTGAAGCCTGCAGGAAAGGTAAAATACTTATCAACGGCATTGAAGCCAAACCATCAAGGATAATATCGGAAGATGATATCCTCGTGGTCAAAAAACTTCCTGTAACCTATACTTATAAAGTTCTGAAGCCTGCCGGTAACAGGGTCTCTGCGGCGATAGTCCCGTCACTGATTGAGGACCTCACGCCGGAAGAAGAAAAATCGAAGCTGCTCTTAAGGAAATCGCTTATTGGCGGATACAGGGAAAAAGGTGCCGGCCGGCCTACAAAAAAGGAAAGGAGATCACTCGACAGGCTGAGTGATGGAATAAACCATCTGTGATGGTGGTATAAAGACCTATTCTTTGCAGAATTTGTCATTAAATTAACCCGGTACCTGAAATATCAGCCTCTATTTTTTTTAAATTGCAGTCAGCCTGACACTTTTCCGATCAGGAACCAGAAGTATCCTTTGAACGTGTATTGAAGCTTAACCTATGGGAAGGGATAATATTGAAAAATATTCAGCGGGATATGCTTTGCTGAAGAGGTCCGCCGGATTCTGGCATAATAAGATATTCTACAGGAAAGTGATAGTGCTTGGTCGCGAGAATATTAATCCGGATAACCATTTGATATTTGCTCCCAATCATCAGAACGCACTGATGGATGCTCTCGCTGTTCTGTTCACTCACAAGGGTCAGCCTGTTTTTCTTGCGCGGGCCGATATCTTCAGGCGCAAACTGACAGCCTCAATACTCTATTTCCTCAAGATACTTCCCGTTTACAGGATGAGAGATGGCTTCAGCAGTCTGAAATCCAATGATCAGATCTTTGAAAAAACGATCGATATTTTAAAGAACAAGAATGGCCTGGTGATCCTCCCGGAGGGGGATCATGCAGGATACAGAAGGCTCAGGCAGCTGAAAAAGGGTATCTGCCGTGTTGCCTTCCATGCTGATGAGGCAACCGGATTCAGTCTTGGCATCAAGATCATCCCTGTAGGAATTGAGTTCTCCAACTACAGCCGGTTCAGACAGGTACTTACAGTTGTTTATGGGAAACCCATTGAGATCGCAGAATACCACGACCTTTACAGGGAGAACCCCGAGAAAGCCCTTCTAGAACTCCGTAACAAGCTATCGAAAGAGATCAAGAACCTTATGGTTCACATTGAATCGACAGAGGACTATGAAGCCATCGATGAACTAAGAAGTATTGTAAACGGCAGGTTCAGCGATGATATTAAGCGACCCAAACTATTCAGGGACAGGACACTTATAGAAAAAATGAACCGCCTCAAAGAGCTGAATCCATCCGTTTATGAAAGAATATGTAATCTGAGCATTATCGTTAAGAAAAAAGCAGAAGACCTGAAAACAAGCTATCGCCTGCTTGAAAAGAAAAAGCATTCACTCGGCTGGCTGATCAGCGGGATGGCCGGATTATTTCTTACTTTGCCTCTCTTTCTTTTTGGAAATATCTTTACACTCACATTCATCCGCCTTCCTGAGTTCAGGGTGCGGAAAATACAAGACATCCAGTTTCATGGCTCATTCCGATATGTCCTTTCCCTGGCTCTCGCATTCGTCTTTTTACCAATATACCTGATAATATCACTGATAATTTTTAAACCCTTATGGCTGGGACTGGCAATCTTTACCACAATCCCGTTGGCAGGAATTTTTTCCTGGAACTACAATATCCTGTACAGAAGAATAATTGGAGGATTCAGGGTAAGGAACTATCTAAACAGCGGCAATGAAAATTATTCCAGGCTCAAAAACAGTTATGACGAATTGATAAGACTTGTAAACAGCTTGTAGATCCCTGATAATGAAGAATAATATATTTTCCGGAAAAATAGTCTGGATAACAGGTGCCTCATCCGGCATCGGGGAAGCATTGGTGTACGAGTTCGCAGGCAGGGAGGCACTTGTGATTGCATCTTCAAACGATGAGAGAGGCCTCCTTAGGGTAAAGGAATCAGCCGGCCGCTATTCAGAAAATATTTTCTGTGTTCCCTTCGATCTTTCCGAAACAAGAGGTATCAGCGATCTGGTAAGGGAACAGGTTGACAGGTCAGGCAGGATCGATTACCTTTTGAACATAGGCGGAGTAAGCCAGAGAAGCAGGATAGACGAGACTCCCATGTGGCTCGACAGAAAAATCTTTGAGATCAACTACTTCGGAACCATTGCTCTTACCAAGGCCATCCTGCCTTACATGATTAAGCAGAGATCGGGGCATGTGCTCGCAACCAGCAGTATATCAGGAAGATTCGGCTTCCCTCTCAGATCTGCTTACTCAGCCTCCAAGCAGGCGCTGCACGGATTCTTTGAGACCCTCTACCTCGAGAATAAGAAATTTAACATACGCTCTTCCGTAATAATTCCCGGAAGAGTAAAAACAAACATATCTTTGCACGCTCTTGACGCCGAAGGCAGGGAGCACGGGAAAATGGACAGCGGACAGGCTGCCGGTATCACACCTGAAAAAGCGGCAAGGATAATAATCAGGGGCATAGTAAAGGATAAAAGGGAGATACTCGTTGGAAGCAGAGAGATGATCCTGCTGCATATCAGGAGATTTTTCCCTTTTCTGTTCTTCAGGATAGCCGATAAAATTAAATCAATGTAGGAGAAACCATTTATGAAGAAATTTCTGATTAGCGGAATACAGCAGATGGGAATAGGGGTCTGCAACGTACAAGAATCGTGGAAGTGGTATATCAAAGAGTTCGGAATGGATTGCCGTATCTTTGAAGAAGAAGCCGAGGCATATCTTATGCTGCCGTTTACAGGGGGAGAGCCACGCAGGAGGCACGCCATTCTGGCCCTTAATCTTCAGAGCGGGGGAGGATTTGAAATCTGGCAGCATCTGGGAAGAGAACCCTTAATGCCTTCGTCGGAGATTATGATCGGAGATCTTGGCATACTCGTGTGCAAGATGAAAGTTAAGAAATTGTCTGATGCTTACAATCACTACCGATGCAACGGTTCGGGATTACTGGGAAGTCCTGCAGAAGATCCTTCAGGAACAGAGAGCTTTTTCTTAAAAGATCCTTACGGGAACATCTTCCAGATCCTTGAAGCTGATGACTGGTTCATGAATGAAAAAAAGATTTCCGGAGGATCATACGGAGCGATGATCGGAGTATCGGATATCGAAAAGTCAAGAATTGTTTACTCTGACATATTGGGCTACGATGAAGTTGTGTATGATGAGACAGGCTTCTTCCCTGATCTGGAACATGTACCGGGGGGAAGCCGAAAATGCAGAAGGGTACTCCTGCGCCGGTCAGAGCCTTTTGCAGGACCTTTCAGCAGGATATTCGGCAATAGTGTTATCGAACTGGTAAGCACACCGGGAAATCCGGGTAAAAAAACCTATGAGGGCCGGTTATGGGGCGATCCCGGATTTATGCATCTCTGCTTCGATATCAGAGGAATGGATGCCCTGAGAGAACACTGCGACACAATAGGATTTCCCTTTCTTGTCGACAGCATGAGCAGCCAGTCGGGAAGCAGTTTCGATATGGGTGAAGCGGCAGGACACTTTGCCTACGTCCAGGATCCTGACGGCGTCCTGATCGAGTTTGTTGAGACACATAAGATTGCTCTCGTTAAAAAGCTGGGCTGGTACATCGACCTTCGTAAAAGAGACCAGTTCAAACCATTGCCGGACTGGCTGCTCAGATTCCTGAGATACTCAAGGTTCAGGGGCTGACAGAAGCGACCTTTTCAACTTCGCGGAACACCCTCATGAGATTTCCTCCCCATATCTTGGCGATATCTGCTTTGGAGTAGCCACGGCGCAGAAGTTCAATGGTTATATTCTTCATCTCGGAAACATCCCTGCATCCATCCACTCCTCCTCCTCCGTCAAAGTCGGTGCCGATACCCACATAATCAATACCTGTCACCTGTACAACATGATCTATATGATCCACAACATCCTTTACAGTGGCAAGCTTCTCATGTTTTTTCTGGACAGCTCTGTATTCGCTCCTCATCTGTTTTTTCATATCTTCCGTAAGATCATTATAGTCCCCGTACTTTGACCTTATTTCCTTCAGTTTTTCATTCAGTTCGGGATTGGGCTCTGGTGCCTTTATGTAACTGCTGAGTATACAAATCTGTATCACACCCTGATTTTCACGCAGTGCCAGAAGCATATCGTCGGTCAGATTACGCGGACTTTCACAAAGTGCCCTGCAGGATGAATGGGAAGCAATGACAGGTGCCCCGGATATTTCAAGGACATCATAAAAAGCCTTATCTGATATATGGGAAACATCTACCATCATCCCTATCCTGTTCATCTCCTTCGCAACCTCAGCACCAAAGGCTGAAAGGCCGTTATGCTCAGGACCTGACGAGTCGGTCGAAGAATCACATATATCATTGTTCTTCGAATGGGATAGTGTTATATACCTTGCTCCAAGATCATAGTACTCCTTGATTTTCCCGATATCGAGTCCAACCGGATAACCGTTCTCAACACCTATGAAGGCGGCTATCTTACCTGACTTCTTCAGCCTGTAAGCATCATCGGGCGATAATGCTATCTCAGCCATATCATTATTCTTCCCCACATTATCGTGTATTGCTCTGAAAATACCCAGGGCTTTCTGATGATTTGCCTCATAAGCAGAATCATTCCTGGGTCCCTGCCCTATAAATACCGCAAAAAACTCAGCATCCAGTCCCCCTTCCTCCATCCGCGGGAAATCAACACATCCCTCCTCATTTCTTACACCAAGGTCAAAATCAGGATCTGAAAAACTCATCGGTGTATCACAATGTGTATCAACAGTAAGTATGGATGAGTGTATCCTGTCAGCTCTCCTGATCAGCTTCTCTTCTTCAGTTCCGCAACCTGTAACAAGTAAAAGCAGCAGTGGAATAACTATTAACTTTCTCATAATCCTGTTAGGAATTTGTGCCGCAAGATATATAAAATAAGATCTTCCGTTATCCTCATTCCCAAACATTTAACACTATTTAACAGTGATACCTGGTTCTCTCCCATGAATAACTGCAGCAGAACAATCCGGCAGGACGATTGTTTAATGAAAAGTCCGGAACTGTTACCGGAGTCACTTTTTTTTAGTACCTTATACCTTGTTTAATTTTAATACAGAATAATATGAGTAAACATTACGCAAATGCAGAATGGGAAGGTAACCTTACTGAAGGAAAAGGCAAATACCACCTCAGAACGAGTGGATATGAGGGTAATTTGAAGTTTACATCCCGTTTTGAAGAGGACAAATCAGCATCAAGCCCCGAGGAATTGATTGGTGCAGCCCTGGCCAGCTGCTATTCAATGGCACTGGCACATGCCCTTGATAAGGCCGGGAACAAACCTGAAAAAGTTGAAACATTGGCTCAGGTAACCCTCGACAAGACAGCAGAAGGATTTTCAATAACCGAAATTCTTTTGAAAACCAAAGTCAAAGCTAATGGTCTTGAAAAGGATAAATTTCTCGAAACAGCTGAACAGACCAAGAAAGGCTGCCCTGTATCCCGTGCACTGACAGGTACGAACATAAAGCTGGAAGCAGAACTTTCCTGAGCTGAAACATAAGCCCCGTCCGCCGGCCGGTCTGCTTTTTATACACATCTTATAAACCAGGAGGTTTACCCCGATCAATCGGGGGGTTCCAACAATACTGCAATCCTGCAGGACATAATACTCTATGTTGGAGGCTACGCTCAGGATGACAGGACTAAATGGTTGTACAATAGAGGGACTGAATTTTTCAGATCATTCCCTTATTTCCGATTATCACATACATACTAATCAAAACGACGACAGACTGAAATGAAATTTGATTAAATTTGAATCATGAAAACAAGATCAGAGATAGAGAATAAATTGAGAGAATTAAAACCCGTTTTATTCCAGAAGTATTCTGTGGACAAGATTGGATATTTTGGTTCTTTTTCAAGAAGTGAACAGACAAATGACTCTGATATTGATATTTTAGTTTCTTTCAGAAAACCAATTGGATGGGATTTTTTTGATCTGCAGGAATTTCTGGAAAACGAATTGAAATTGAAGGTTGATTTAGTATCAGAAAAAGCATTAAAAGAGCAATTAAAGCAAATAATTCTAAAAAGTGTAAAGTATATATGAGTCCGGTTAAAAGAGAATTTATCCTTTACCTTGAAGATATGTTACTATCAATGGAAAGAATTGAAGAATATCTTGGTGACCTTGACTTTAATGAATTTAAAAAGACCTGCATTGTTGTGGATGCTGTTATAAGGAACTTTGAGATTATTGGAGAAGCGTCAAAAAAAATCCCAGAAGCAATACAGGGAAAATATCCTGAAATTCCCTGGGGAAAAATGTACGGACTCAGGAACTTAATTACCCACGAATATTTTGGAATTGACTACGAGCTTATTTGGGAAATTGCAAAAAATAATCTTCCACAAAACCGAACAGATTTACAAAAGATCATAGAAAAAGAAAAGCAACAGCGAGTTAGCAACATGTAATCCTTCAAACAGTATTAGCTCCCCTTCTCCCCTTCTCCTTTTCTCCTCTTCACCCCTTCTCGCCCTCCCGCTGAGTGGAATCTGCACGGAGTTTATCCCGGAGAACCTGCCCCGTTTAACGGGGATTCCACCAGTAATAAGCGAAAGCCCCGACGTTGAAGTCGGGGCAGCCATGAAAAGAATGGAAAAATTGCTTTTGGACAGTAAAAGCTTCTTTTTAAAGCATTACAACTTTATGTATCTCAAATAATTTAGTTCCCTTTTAAGACCAACGATCAAATTCACCTGTAAATATAATATGTTTTTTCATGAAATGCAATAAAAATCATTCTTATCTTCAGGTAATTTTGACTTTTTATCCAAAAGATAGTCAGGCATAATATATTACTGGCTATCTGTTTATTGCAACACATGAACAAATATACTCTGATAATACTATCCATTACAGGGGGATTTTTTTCAGGACTCGCCTGGACCGATTGGTGCCCGGGACTGGTTCTGCTGATCGGATTTACACCTTTCTTTTTAATAGAACATCATATATCTGAAAACAGGGAGAGATACACAGGGAATGCATTTTTTATATTCCTGATACCGGGTTTTGTCGTGTTCTGTCTTATAACCCTCGGATGGATAAGAGCCGTGAGTATGGTTGCTACTCTGACAGTAATTATCACCCTCTCCTTCATGATGTCCTTTAGCCTGTGGGCTGCATCTGTTGTAAAAATGAAAAGGGGCATTTTTGCAGGTTGGCTCTCCTTTGCAGCATTCTGGCTAACATTCGAATTCATCTTCTTATCCTTCGATCTTTTCTCACCATGGGTCAACCTGGGCAACGGACTGGCAAAAGATATCAGATTTATACAGTGGTACGAAATAACCGGAACATCAGGAGGAACTTTGTGGATCATTGCCTCAAACCTGATACTTACATCCATAATTACCGGATCTCTTACAGAAAAAATAAAAAGAAAAAGGCTGATAATTCTATGGCTTTCCATTTTAATCATCCCCTCAGTTGCATCATTATACAGATATGAAACTATAAAGCCGGCTGATTACAGGCAGACCGAGATCCTCATAGTCCAGCCTAATATGGATCCATTTACTCAGAAATTCACGATACCCTTTGAAGAACAGGTTGAAAAAGTCGTCTCAATGGCAAAACCTGAAATAACCGGGGAAACAAAGTGGCTGGTGGCCCCGGAAACGACTGTAGATGACCCTGTTAATGAAAGTAACCTGCAAGGTGATAAATATATCAGGATGATGAAAAGTGTAGTAATGGATAACCCCGGTTTATGCATTGTAACCGGAATGGTTACCTTTAAATCTTCTGTTGCGGATACTGATAATATTACTTCAATATCTGATACAGTCCAACCCATGCAAAATACCGATATTTATAATTCTGCCCTTCTGATTGATACCGGGAGCAGAGTAGGTATCTATCATAAAACAAAGCTTGTGGCGGGTTTTGAGACCGGATTCTTTCCCGCAGCGGCAAAGCTTCTTGACAGAGTCCTGCCCCAGCTTGGTGGTTCCAGCCGTAATTACTCAAAAGATAAAGAGATCATTAATTTCCGGCATCCAATAACTAATGATAACGCAGCACCTATAATCTGCTTTGAATCGGTTTTTGGAAAACATGTTGCCGGCTTTGTTAAAAAGGGAGCAAATATGCTCTTTATTATTACCAACGACGGCTGGTGGAAAAACACCAATGGGTATAAGCAACACCTTTACTACGCTTCCCTGAGGGCAATAGAGACCCGCCGGCCGGTTGCCCGGGCTGCAAATACCGGAATATCATGTTTTATTGACATAAGAGGGAAAATCACGGCCACTACCGGCTGGTGGACCAGTGAGACCCTCAGGGGTAATATTGTCCCTGAGAAAAGAATCACTCCATATGTAAGATATGGAGACTATATCTTTTATGCCGGGGTAATCATCAGCTTGTTAATAATTGTCAAATTATTTATCTTTAATTTCTTAAGAAATATTTTTACACACTCCGGCAAATCCTGATGTAACCCTTTACAGGTTTATCCGTCTTTATAAGAGTCAGAGCATTTATTTGAATAACACCTTACAGACAATGAATATTATAAAACTATCCGCAAGTCTGATTCTGCTCTCATTTACTCTTGCCCTTTCAGCCCAGAATGTTACAGAAACGAGGAGCTATTTTCGGTCCGTGCCTGCATCGGGGGAGACAACTCTCGAACTGTCAAACAGGTTTGGATCAATTCATCTTACCAGCTGGAGAAAAGACAGCATATCCATAAAGACGGAGATAGAAGCTTATGGTACGAACGAAGAATATTTCAGGAAAATATTCGACGGTATCACGATCAACATGTCAGAAACCAGTCAACTGGTCAGGGTGGAGACACACTTCGAGCAGAATATAAGCATGTTGTTTGAGAGTTTCAAAGGGATTACAGATCGGTTTATAGACTACAGCTCGGGAGTTGAGATCAACTACTATATCACAATACCTGAATATCTTGACCTCAGGATCGAGAACCGTTACGGCGATGTTTTCATGGAAAACTGCAGTGGCAACTTTACCGCCACACTTACTAACGGCGATTTCAGGGCCGGATCGCTGGAAGAGGAGTGCTCCCTGACCCTCAGTTTCTGCAACGCTTCAGTCAGATCTCTTGCCTCAGGAAAAATAGATGCTTCCTTTTCTGAGATATCGATTGAAAAATGTGGAAACCTGAGAGTAAATTCCTTATCGTCACGATTTGACCTCACCGAAACAGAAAGCCTTAATGCAGAATCGCGCAGGGACAAATTCTATATTAATACCATCTCATCACTCTCGGGTAACTCCTACTTTACCGATTTCAGTATTGAAGAAATGCTGACAGGAGCCGATATTAATACCCGGTACGGAAATTTTAGTATCGAAAGAATTAGTCCGCGGTTCGGAAATATTAATATCATATCCTCCTATGCAGATGTAACACTCACCTACGACCCCGATGCAGCTTTCTCGCTTGAAATAGAATATATGAATGCAAATGTTAATTTACCCGGGCGCAATATAAAAAGCAGGAAGGAGGCACTAAACGAGGAGAGAAGAGAGTATTTTATTTCCGCAACAATAGGAAGGAATCCGGGAAGCAGGAAAACAGCAATAAATGCCACAAGGGGCAATATTTACATCAGGCAGCCCGGATTAAACTTATAATTTGTTTTACTTCAAGGCATTAAACAGCTCCAGTCCTTCATCGAGCCATTGCTTATATTCCCCAATATTCATATTTGTTCCCATCGGAGTGTTCAGGGAATTACCTTCGTGGTCTGTTATAACATAAAGGGGAATTGTATTGGTCCTGAACATCGATATTTCCAGATCTTCATTCACCTTCCCGATAGTTTTCTTAACCTTTCCGTCCACCGCAGATACAATCCACTCCTCCTCGGGGAGTTGGTTTCTGTCGTCAACATAGAGGGCAACTATCACGAAATTATCCCTGAGCCTTTGAAGTATTTCAGGATCGGACCATACCCTGGCTTCCATCAACTTGCAGTTTGAACAGGCATGGCCCTTAAAATCGAGCAATACCGGTTTGCCAAGCTGGCGCGCACATTCCAGTCCCTGCTTATAGTCAAAGTATCCTGTAAGCCCGTGAGGCATGTAAAAAATATCTGCGTGACGTGGAGTTGCACAGGGAGTACCTGAGCTTAAAGGATCGGAGGCAGAGAACAGTGCGGGATTGCCCTGTCCGGGGGGTGTTGCTGAAAGGCTTACTGCAGGAGTTGATGAAGAAGGAAGAAGAGGAGCAAGCCTTTTCAACGGAGCTCCGAATAATCCTGTAACAAGAATGACAACGAATGAGAAGACAGAAATTATGAGGAATAATCTGAAGGTCCCTATATATGGCAGGTCACTGTCGTGTGCGAATTTAATCCTGCCCATCAGGTAAAGCCCCAGAAGGGAAAAGATAACTATCCAGATTGCCAGATAAATATCTCTCGATAGTATCCTGAGAGAGTAGACAGCATCGATGGTCATCAGGAACTTCATGCTGAATGCCAGCACTATAAAGCCAAGGACAACCTTTACCGAGTTAAGCCATCCTCCCGATTTAGGTAATTTGCCAAGGACCTGGGGGAAAAGTGCGAAAAGCGTAAAAGGCAGTGCAAACGCGAGGCCGAATCCGAACATGCCAACTGTGGGTCTCAACACATCTCCTGCGGCTGCTTCGACGAGCAGGACTCCTATTATCGGACCTGTGCAGGAGAAAGAGACTACAACCGTTGTGAGTCCCATAAAGAAGGTTGACAACACCCCTCCTCTGTCAGCTTTTGAATCGGCGCCGGCAACCCATTTGTTTGGCAGAACTATCTCAAAAGCACCAAAGAAAGATATGGCAAACACGACGAATAAAGAGAAGAACAGGATATTGGGGATCCAGTGTGTACTGAGGGTGTTTGCAAATCCGGCTCCGGCACTGGTCAATGAGACTATTATCCCGAGAGAGGAGTAGATGAGCATTATGGAGAGTCCAAAAGCAACTGCCTTAAAAACTGCCCTGCTCCTGTTCTCCGATCCCCTTGAGAAGAAAGCAACAGTCATTGGGATCATCGGGAAGACACACGGTGTAAGGATGCCGGCAAAACCAGCAAGCATCGAAATGATGAAAAATCTGAGCAGACCCCCTCCGGATCTTCCGGGAACCGCATCCTCTGCCTGTATAAGGGAACGACTTTCACCCGCGGCACCAATCCTGATCTCAAATTCAACATCTTTTGGAGGAGAACAGGTAAGGTTATTGCACGACATATAGTTCACCACGCCCCTTACCGTAAAAGAAGGTGAAACGGCAGTTATCTTCTGCCTGAACTCCGCGGTATTACTGAAGGTTTTTATCCTGAATCCGAATGCTTCATCAAATTTTTCAACTGATTCAGTAACTTCAAAGGGCTTGCCGTCAGGAATATACTCATTAGTGGTATCTATTACAATGGTTGTTGGTATTGGTCCCCCATCGGGCACGTCCATTGCATATATATATGATCCCTTCTCTATCTGTGCATTCAGGACAAGCTCATACTGATTATCACTCTTTTTTTCATAACCGAATTCCCATGTAACAGGATCATATATCTGGCCGTAAGATAAGCCGGTGGCCAGTAACAATATGGCAATCGGAAAGATTTTTCTCATCATCAGCAGTGAATATTAATAAAAAATTAAAACTGTATATCCAACAACTCTTAACGAAAAACCCTGGCAAATGGTTCACTGATACAATTAAATCAGGCAAGATCTATCTCATTGCCATCATGGTCGTAGAAGTGATGTTCGAGCATGTGGTATGATGCAACAGCCTGTACCTTAAGCCATACCTTGTATTTAAGGTTCCATTTCATAAAAAGGGGAAAAAATCCATGTTTGAGAAATGCTGCAACATAAGGATGCACATTAAGCAGTATATTCCGGGTCTTTATCCTGCCGAGGATAAAATCGAGGGTTCTTTCAAGTTCGTCTGTAAAGAGTATGGCAGGTCTCGTTACTCCTGTTCCGAGGCAGGAAGGGCATTTCTCGTTGGTTACAATATTCATTTCGGGTCTCACTCTCTGCCTCGTTATCTGCATGATCCCAAATTTTGAAAGAGGGAGTATATTATGTTTGGTCCTGTCGCCGGCCATCACCTCCTTCATCCTGTCAAAGAGCTGTTGCTTGTTCTCGGCCGACTGCATATCAATAAAGTCTATTATGATTATTCCACCCATGTCCCTGAGGCGCAGTTGCCTGGCGATCTCGGTGGCCGCTTCAATGTTTACCTGGAGGGCATTTGCTTCCTGGTTATTGCCGGTTCTGGCCCTGTTGCCGCTGTTAACGTCGATAACATGAAGTGCCTCGGTGTGTTCAATAATAAGGTATGCTCCGTGTTTGAATGAAACTGTTTTGCCGAAAAGCGCCTTTATCTGCTTGTTAATGCCGAAATGGTCGAAAATCGGCAGAGTCCCCTTGTAGATCTTGACAATCTTCTCTTTTTCGGGCGCTATCTCCCTGATATATTTTCTCACCTCTTCGGCAAGAACAGAGTCGTTAATATGAATACTGCTGAACGTAACATTCAGCATATCCCTAAGTATGGTGGATGTCCTGTTCATCTCACCAATAAAGAGCCGTGGAGTTTTTGTCTCCTTTCGGATTGAACTGAAGGCAGATTCCCACCTCCTGACCAGTTCACGCAGTTCAGCATCAAGAACAGCAACTTTTTTACCTTCGGCTACCGTTCTTACAATAATACCGTAATTCTTCGGTTTTATGCTCTGGAGAAGGGTCTTGAGCCTGTTTTTCTCCTCGGCACTCTCAATTTTTGACGAGATTGACACCTTATCTGAGAAAGGTATCAGTACGAGGTTCCTTCCGGCGAGTGAAATCTCAGATGCCAGTCTGGGCCCTTTGGTGGATATCGGTTCCTTGGTTATCTGAACGATAACCGTCTGACCGGCAGTCAATACATCTGCTATTCTGCCATCCTTGTTTATATCTTCCTCGGATTTTATTTTGTGCAACGGGGGGATCCTCCCCTGCCGCTGAACAGCCGACAGATAATACTTATGCTGTGTCCTGAACTGAGCTCCAAGGTCAAGATAATGAAGAAATGCATCGCGCTCGTATCCAACATTAATAAATGCAGCATTAAGCCCGGGCATTATTTTCTTGACCTTTCCCAGGTATATGTCCCCAACTGAGAACCTGATGCTGCGCTTCTCCTTGTTTAACTCTGTTAACTGCTTGTCTTCCAGCAGAGCCAGGGCAACTTCCGATTCACCGACATCAATGATTAAATCCTTGCTTATCACCTCACCGCATTAATCTGCATTTCTTTCAATAGGCTCCCGACATGCTTATATAACAAACCTAAAGATCATCAGACCTTTAGGTTTATCTATTTTTCTTATGACCACAAGCCGACCCTTCTATTTCTTCTTATGCCTGTTCTTGCGCAAACGCTTCTTGCGCTTGTGCGTGGCCATCTTATGTCTTTTTCTCTTTTTTCCGCTTGGCATGGAGGATTACTTCTTAACTTTTGATTTAACCTTTGTAATGAATGATTTCGCCGGTTTAAAAGCTGGAATATTATGGGCAGGAATTATTATTGTAGTATTCTTGGAGATATTCCTGGCTGTCTTTTTAGCCCTTTTCTTTACAATGAAGCTTCCAAAACCTCTCAGGTACACGTTATTACCACCGACCATCGAGTCTTTTACAGTTTCCATGAAGGCTTCAACAGTTTTCTGTACTGTCACCTTTTCAATACCAGTGTTCTTGGCAATTTCATTTACAATGTCTGCTTTAGTCATTTTCGTGAAGTTTAAAATTCAACAAATTATTTTGAGTATTCGTTTTTTTCAACTGTGCAAATATAAAAATATTATTTATTTAAAAAGAAACACTTACGTAATAATTTTAATAAATATTTTTTTATTAAAGCCTTAATCACAATGAAATAGAAAAATCACAATAAACCTGAATCCTTTCAGATAACCATAAACTGTAAAGATACAGATTTCTGCATGAATTTATAATACACTGAAAATATGGTTTTTCGTGTAAATATGGTATGTTGATGGTATAAAGCTGTTTTTTTGTTAAATTTGCATATCTGAATGACTGGTAACATTTAATTAAATACCTCTATGTCAATAAATAAAGTTATTCTTGTTGGCAATGTCGGGAAAGATCCCGTGATTCGTTATTTTGACAGAGGCGTTGCCAAAGCAACTTTCCCTCTGGCAACAAGCGAAACATACACAAACCAGCAGGGTGAGACAATCACCACAACTGAATGGCATAACATAGTCCTCTGGCGCTCACTGGCTGAAGTTGCCGAGAAAACGATAAAAAAAGGGACACAGGTTTATATTGTCGGAAAGATCAAGACAAGATCATATGTCGATAAGGACGGAAACAATAAATATATTACAGAGATACTTGCTGATACTTTCCTTGTTCTTGACAGGAAGCAGACCAGCCCGGGGAGCTCCGGTTCAATAACCGGCCAGGGTGGAAAACCCGCCCGGGAGAGCGAGCAGGGATTCTCCGAAATGAATGAACCTTCTTCCTCATATAATACCAGTGAAAATTTGAATAACAGTCCCGGAACGGGTAATTCTCAGCCGGCGGATGATGATCCGGGGTCCGAAGGATCATATGATAAATTAAACGGCAAAGGCGAAGACGATCTGCCTTTTTAGTATTTCCAAACAGAGATTCACTTGGTACCTCAATTACCATTCCTCTATTTAATGTCTCTTTCAGAGATCACTTACCATGCCCTTGATGTGAAGCTGCTAACGGGATTCGCTGTTCTGACACTGCTCCTTTTTTGCTCCGCCATGATCTCAGGATCAGAAGTTGCCTTTTTCGCACTTACACCTGAAGATATTAACAAACTAAAGATTTCAAGATCAAGACGCTCAGCTCTTGTGCTGCAACTCCTGAAACTACCCGACAGGCTCCTGAGCACAATCCTGGTCGCAAATAACGTCGTTAATGTTGCTGTAGTACTCCTTGCAGCATACCTGAGCACCAGAATGTTCAATTTCCATGATAATCCTGTACTCGTATTCATACTCAAAGTAGTGGCAATTACTTCTCTGCTGCTCTTTTTCGGCGAAATACTACCCAGGGTATATGCCACAAAAAATCACCTGCAGGTAGCTCTGTTCATGTCAAAACCATTCATAATACTCGAGAAGATATTCAGCCCGGTTGCTTCCCTGCTTATCAGTTCAGCATCAGTAGTGAAGAAGAGGGCCCTGTTCAGACATAAGAATATAAGTATGGACGTTCTCTCCGACGCTCTTGAACTTGCTTCGGAGGATAATAATGAAGATGAAAAAATCCTGAAAGGTATCGTAAACTTCGGTAATATCTACGTCAGTGAAATAAAGTGTCCCAGAATTGATGTTACTGCAATAGAGATCAAAACCAGCTTCAGCAAGATCATACCCCTGATAATTGAATCGGGCTTTTCGCGAATCCCCGTCTATTCAGGGTCATTTGATACGGTGAAAGGGATATTGTACGCCAAAGATGTTCTGCCACATACAGATAAACCCGATACTTTTAACTGGCAGTCATTGCTGAGACCTCCCTATTTCGTGCCGGAAACAAAAAAGATAAACGACCTGCTCAAGGAGTTCCAGGTTAACAAGATACATATGGCTGTTGTGATTGACGAATATGGAGGTACCTCAGGAATCATAACACTTGAAGATATCCTTGAAGAGATTGTTGGTGAAATAACCGACGAAAGTGACGAGGAAGAGAATCACTACAGGAAGATAGATGAGAACACCTTCATTTTTGAGGGTAAAGTCCTGCTTAATGATTTCTGTAAAATTATCGGGGCTGATAATGATCCCTTTGAAGAAGCAAGAGGAGAATCGGAGACTCTTGCAGGGTTACTGCTGGAGTTAACGGGGGAGATCCCTCAGAAAGGGAGGGTAATAAGCCATGGAAGATTCGTTTTCAGGATTGAAGCGGCAGACAAGCGAAGAATAAAGGAGATAAGAGTTGAAATAAGCGATGATGAGAATGCTCCGGAGAATTAGCATCCCGATACTGTTTTTGCTGTCATTTCTGTGCGGATGCAGGGAAGTGGCCGTTCCAAAGCCCAGGGGTCATTTCAGGATTGATCTGCCGGTACATGAATACAGGCAATATGTTGAAGAAACCTCTGCTGAAGGAAAGATCCCTCTTACATTCGAATATCCTGCCTATGGTGAGATCTCTTACAAATCGGACAATGCTCCGGAACCGGGCTGGTTCAATATCGAATTTCCGAAATACAGGGCCAGGATATACCTTACATACAAAGCTGTTAATAACGATCTGGCAGGTCTTATAGAACAGTCATACCGCATGAACGTCAGGAACCACATTATTAAAGCCGATGCAATAAACGAACAGATCATAACCGACTATGAGAGAAATATATATGGAATCTTATATGACCTCAGGGGTAATACTGCAACCTCGGTACAATTTTTTGTGACCGACAGCAATAATCATTTCCTGAGAGGATCGCTCTATTTTGATGCGGAACCTCACGCCGATTCCCTTGCACCCGTCACGGAGTTCTTCAGGGAAGATATTATTCATCTGATTGAGACCCTGAGATGGAAATAACTTAACTTTGACAAGCTTATGGGGTGTATCACAAAACATTATCTTAACGAAAATTCATTACTTGGGGTATGGAAGATAGAGGAGGATCTGGATACTCTTCTTCAAATGGTTGAAATGGATGCCGAAGATAAAAAAAGATACAGGGTTTTTGCCAGTACATCGCGTAAACTTGAGTTTCTCAGTGTTCGTGCATTGCTCCAGGAACTGATTGGCAGAAATGCAAGAATCGTTTATAACAAGAATAACAAGCCCTTCCTCAAAGATGGTTCAAGATTCCTGAGCATAACCCATTCAAATAAGCTAACAGCCATCCTCCTCAGCACTAACGAAAAGGTTGGGATCGACCTGGAATACATGAGGGCAAATATCAACTCAATAGCCTTCAAATTCATCAACCGAAAGGAAAAGATAACCAGCAGGGAACCGGAAACCAGAAAATATCAGTTGTATCTGCACTGGTGCGCCAAAGAAGCTCTTTACAAAATATGTGACAAGGAAGGGATCAGCATCAGAAGGAATATTACCATCGAACCGTTTGAGGTGAAAGATTCGGGTGAAATAAAAGGATTTGTTCATACAAAGAAGATAAATGATTCTTTCGACCTGTTCTATACAAGATATGATAATTATGCCATAGTATGGACAAAGAAGAATTATGATAAAGAGTGACTTCCCAAAGAAAAAGAGTATAGGTCTTCTGCTCGATCCGGATAAGATCACAGATGAATCGCTCCGCGTTATTCTGCTTGTTGCCGCAGAATGCAGGGCCGACTATATTCTTGCCGGAGGGAGCATTACCTTCAACAGCATCGATCATCTGATCGGCCTGGTGAAAGGGTCGTGTTCAATACCGGTGATTCTGTTCCCCGGAAATCTGCTACAGCTAAGCCTGAAAGCTGACGCCATCCTCCTTCTTTCGCTCATCTCAGGACGCAACTCCGAACTTCTTATCGGCAACCACGTCATTGCCGCTCCATATCTGAGAAGCGTTAAGGAGAGACTCATATCAGTCGGTTATATCCTTATCGGATGCGGCACAAAAACATCTGTGGAGTATATCAGCCAGACCGAAGCTATTCCTGCCGACAAGAACGATATCGTTGTGGCCACTGCCCTTGCGGGTGAGATGCTGGGGCTTAACATGATCTACCTTGAGGCAGGCAGCGGTTCGGTTACTCCCGTTCCTGCCGGAATGATAGAAGCAGTGAGGGAAAACGTGGAAATCCCGATAGCTGTTGGTGGAGGCTTAAAGAAGGGATTGGACATCAGAAACGCCTTTGAAGCAGGAGCTGATCTCATTATACTCGGCAACGGCTGTGAAAAGAATCCCGACCTCCTGGCAGAAGCGTGCAGAATTAGAGACTCTCTCAGAGGTCAATCCTCTACCTGAAAAGTTCGAAGAGCGGCTCTCCGGAACAGGCATTGGGATTGGGAACCCTGCAGAGCGACGACAGAGTCGCCGCAATATCAGTCATGTTGACCCTCCTTGTCACGGTAGCCCTGTTAACGGTCCATCCGTACCAGATAAGCGGAACATGGGAATCATATTCATACGGGGAGTTGTGATTGGTAACATCATCCCCCTCTTTTTCTATCCAGCCGGGATTGAGGATTATTATCACATCACCCGATCGCTGCGGACTGAAATTATTTATTATCCGACGCAGATTACCGTTGCTGAAATCATTTGCCTCAAAAGCAGAATAGGGATATGCAGAGTTGACACCCGAAAATTGTACCATAAATCGTGCAACCCTCCTCTGAATATCCTCAAGAGGAATCTTCGCATCTTCTATCAGAATCCTGTTAAGGAAGATCTGCTTTTCTGAATACCCTTTAACCCAGTTACCTTCACCATAAACGGCATTGAGGTAACTTCTCAGCAGCTGAAGCGCCTGATTCTGCCTGAAATAACCTGATGGTATCCTGTTGCTTTCAAGAACTGTCGGTGTTTCGGAAATCCCGTGCGCAGCCGTCAGGTAAACAAGGACATTCCGCTTACCGATATTTTCATTGAGATAGTTTAGCAGTAGTTCTATCTGATGGTCAAGCCTCAGTATGGCATCCGCCATCTCGACCGACGAGGGGCCGAACCTGTGACCGATATATTCGGTCGACGAGTAGCAGATAGAGAGGTAGTCGGGCGTATCGTCCCTTCCGAGTCCTTCCTTATCAATCAGCTTAATGGCAAAATCGGTGGTGTAGGAATCTGCAAAAGGAGTTTCCCGCAACAGCGAGTAATCTATTCTCGACCCTCTGGTTTTCCCCGAGCTTATCTTCTTCAGGTCGTACGGGAAATAGTTCTGTCCCGAAAAACCTGCCTCATGAATGTTTGTATCAGGCAGACAGTCGGCATAGTAACTCCCGGGCCGGTAAAGAAGCCATGATGAGTTGAGATATGTTTCTGCACCCTTCATCCCGTTGAACTCTTCCGCCCAGAAAGGAAGGTTATTCATATAATAAGTGCACGACATCCATGTGCCCGTTGTATTGTCGTACCAGAAAGCACCGTCGGCAGAGTGTCCTGCAGCCAGAATCGAAGCGTACTCCTTCATACCTATCGCAAATACTTTTGACTTTCCTTTTGATGCCATCCTCAGTTCATCAGAGAATGTTGAAGCCATAAGATTGACCGGTGAATGGAGCCCCGCCTCAAAACTTCCTCCTACAGGATTTACCGATATATCCTTCGTGCAGAAGATAAGTTCATTCTTCAACGGCACATACCAGTTATCCGAGGTGATACCATGAAATGCAGGTTCAGTACCGGTAGATATGGTCGCAAAACCCGGTGCACCCTGTGTAAGTATATACTGAAAAGAGGCGTTCCTGAAATAAGTGCCTTCATTGATAAGCCTCTTAATACCATTGTCCGAGAGCCTGTCCCTGAATTTTTCAAGCAGATCGTACCTGAACTGTTCAACAACTATCCCGATAACCAGCCTGGGTTTGTCAGGAGGCAGGTAAGCACCCTGACCTGCCAGCCTTAATGCCATACAAAGTGCAAATACAATTGTAAAATATCCCTTTTTTATCATCTCTTAATCTCAAAATAATTACCAACCAGTGCCGAAGAGATTCATAGTCTCCTCCCTCCTGCAACAAAGGGGCAAATGTAGCTTTTTTAAGATCAGCTGCAACAGGTAAACACAAAAACCGTTCATCAGTGCCGCACTGCCACAACAAACCGTCCCGTTGATATAAAACCCGTGACCCGGTTCCTGAACCGGACCAAATAGATTCCCGGTGGCATAGCCGTTATATCAATAATGACCGGACTCCCGTCATTTGCCTCAATGTCGTAATCTCTTATCCTTACCCCCGCTATATCATATATCGCTATATTGAGGTTCCCTCGCAGGTCCTCTGGTATAACTGCGTTAATACAGGATGCAGCCGGGTTCGGATATAATAACGGCAAGGAATGAGTGGTAGTATCCACAGGATCCGGAATACGTTCCATCTGAACCATCAGGTCGTACCTTTGCCTTGAACCGGCAACAACGCCGGTCACGACTGTGTCCCTGTAACCATCTGCACTGAAGGTCAGGCTCCACGAGCCGGAACCGATAAGTCTGATGAATCTTCCTGATAAAGTGTCAGAATATATATGCGAACTATCCCCGTCGTGCCCCTCAATAAAGATTCTGGCAGGGACCGGGTCACCACTTCTGCTGTCAGTTACTTTCCCGTGAATTCCATATAATGCATTTTCAAGATAACCGGTCAGCGCTTCCCTGTTATATTCCCACAGATCATCCAGCCTCCCCGGCGGTGTAACATAGTCCCTGTCAAGTTCGATGGTTACCTCCCTGCCCTGCAATTCATACACTATGTAGTCCTGCCTTCCGCCATATATCTGATACCACTCGTAACCGTTGGTAATGCCGTTATTGAACATTGTCATATAATCAGCTTCCGAGTAATTATGCACCGTGTCGGCGTAAGCTTCAGAGATATCGTAGAACCAGCTGTTATCGGCATGGTATCTTTGCCATCTGTCCCAGGGATAATTCACAACCTCGGCACCCGAATGAAAGTTGGCTGACAGAACAAAGCGATGTTTTGAAAGGAATTTCATCATATCGAGAGTCTCCTTCTGCCTTGGCGGATTAACTCCGGCAGGATCCGGAAAATTCCTGTTAAGGTCATACCCGTTTGCGTTGAATCTTACGGGAGAAGTGATTGTATCGCTTATGTTATAAGTTCCATCGGGATTTGCCAGAGGATTAATCCATATCTGAAGGTTATCCATAAGGTTCCTGATCGTGCCTCCGGCGCTGTAACCTGTGAGCAGATAATCAGCCAAACGGAGCATCAGGACAAATCCACCGGTCTCATCACCATGTATTGTTGAAGAGAAGAAAACATCCGGCTCATCCTCCTCGTCCTCAGCAGCATTATCAGATATCTTAAGGGCATATACTATTCTGCCGTTTATGCTGGTCCCGATTGTGTCGAGCCTGCACAGACCGGGGAAGCTGTCAGCGTAATAATTCATTATCGAATCATACTGCTGCCATGTAGGGTAGGTGTTCCACTCCATGGCTTCAGCTTTGTTGCGGGCACTTGTTCTTCCCTTGTGTTCCTCCGGAACCTTTATTTCATACCGGTACTGCTGATTGGTAAACCAGGCAGCGGTAATACGGGAAAGTATGATATGAACCCGGCCACCAATTACTTTACTTATGGAGACATTACGGGTAAGCAGGTCGAAAGCTTTCTGTCCCGGGTAACCAATAATCACTTCAGCCTGGCCCCTTTCACTTATTATTTCCAGCAGATCCTGATCCTGATGGTTTGGCTGAGAATAGGACGGATGAAAACAGAAAGGAAATATTAAGATTGATATGATCAGCCACCTTGTCATCCGGGGTTTAGACGTTAAACCTGATATGCAGTAAATCTCCGTCTTCAACGATATAATTCCTGCCCTCTATCAACAATCTGCCGGCCTCTCTGCAGGCATGTTCCGAATGGAGTTCCATGAAATCGTTGTATTTTATTACCTCGGCCCTGATAAAGCCCTTTTCGAGATCGCTGTGTATAACACCTGCTGCCTGTGAGGCAGTCATACCTTTTTTTATGGTCCAGGCCCTTATTTCCTTTGGCCCGATGGTAAAAAAAGTCTGAAGATTCAGCAATCTGTATGCAGCTCTTACCAGTTTATCAACTCCCGGCTCATCAAGTCCTGCGTCTCTGAGGAAAGCCATTCTGTCTTCATTATTATCAAGCTCGGCTATTTCAGCCTCAAGTGCGCCGGCAATCACCAGTATTTCCGATCCGCTTCCCTTCATATGAACTCTTACACTATCAACATAACGGTTGCCACTTAAAGCCGATTGTTCATCAACATTGCACACATATATAACGGGTTTCATCGTGAGCAGGAAGAGGTCGTCGATATATTTACGGTCTTCATTCTTAATCTCCAGTGTCCGGGCGTTATTCATATTACCGATATGGTCCCTGAACTTATAAAGCACCTCACATCCCTGTTTTGCATCCTTTTCTCCTGCCCTTACAGCCTTTTCAAGCTTTTGTATCTTTTTCTCCACAGATTCAAGGTCCCTGGCCTGAAGCTCGAAATCGATTGTCTCAAGGTCCCTCACCGGATCGACAGATCCGTCTATATGCTGAAGGGTATCGCTGTCGAAACACCTGAGAACATGCATTATCGCATCGGTGTTCCTGATATCTCCCAGAAACCTGTTCCCGACACCTTCTCCATGACTTGAGCCCCGGGCAAGACCGGGAACATCAACGATCTCCATTGTGGTATGAACGATTTTTTCAGTTACCTGGTATTTTGCCAGCTCATAAAGTCGTGGGTCGGGAACCTGAACGATTCCCATGTTTGATTTAGTGGCGCTGAAAGCGTATGAGCTCACCTCTCCCCTGGTCCCCGATATACAATTGAAGATCGTTGTCTTACCAACATTTGTGACTCCCGTAATGCCGCACTGCAATGCCATCAGTTCGTCATTTTAAGATTGTTCGCGGCAAAAAGGTCCAGTTCATTCAGTGTCATTCTGATCTGCTCACCTGTCTCCATTACCTTTACAGTCACTTCATTATTACGGATCTCTTCCTCTCCGGCAAGAACTACAAAGGGTATCCTGTTGGAGTCGGCGTAAGACATCTGCTTCCTGATCTTCACGGGGTCGGGATATATTTCTGAGCTTATATTCCTGTTTTTAAGCAGGTCCGATAATCTGAGTGCATAAGCTGTCTCTTCTTCACCAAAATTAAGGATCAGAACCCTTGTTGCAGATGAACTGATTTCCCCGAAAAGGTTCAGATGCATCATGACATCATAAATCCGGTCGGCCCCGAACGAGATACCGACACCGGAGACACCTTCCATCCCAAAGACTCCTGTCAGGTTATCGTACCTGCCTCCTCCTGCTATGCTGCCAATTGCCATATCCTTTGCCTTCACCTCAATTATTGCTCCGGTATAATAATTCAGGCCCCTTGCCAGAGTAAGATCAAATTCCAGCTCCGAAACCAGCCGGGCCGGTTCCAGAAGGTCAAATAGGGTTCTCAGTTCCTTAACACCATTCATGGCTGTCTCGTTTCCGGCCACTATACTCTCCAGTTTCTTTAGTTTTGATGCAGTGTCGCCTTTCAGATTCAGAACCGGTTCCAGTTTCCCTATTGCAAAATCGGGGATCCCCTTGCTTCTGAGTTCTTCCTTAACCGACTCAATGCCTGTCTTGTCCATCTTGTCAATGGCAACGGTTATGTCAATGATCCTGTCTGCCTCACCGATATAAGCCGCAAGTCCTGCAAGTACTTTTCTGTTGTTAATCTTTATACCAGCGGCTATACCAAGCCTCTTAAAGATATCATCTGTAATCCTGATGAGTTCATATTCATTTAGTAACGAATCACTTCCTATAATATCCGCATCGCACTGAAAAAATTCCCTGTACCTCCCTTTCTGCGGCCTGTCAGCCCTCCACACAGGCTGTATCTGGTACCTCCTGAATGGAAAGACTATCTCGTTCCGATGCTGAACGACATACCTGGCAAACGGCACGGTCAGATCATAACGTAACCCTTTCCCGCACATCTTCAGTGAGAGCCTGTTAAGATCCCTTCCTGCCAGCTCATCATCACCTATCTCCGAAAGGAAATCCCCGGAGTCAAGTATTCTGAAAATAAGCCTGTCGCCCTCATCACCATACTTGCCGAGAAGTGTGGTAAGATTCTCCATTGCGGGGGTTTCGATCGGCTTGTAACCATAAAGCCTGAAAATCTGTCTGATCGTATCGAAAATATAATCCCTTCCCAGCATCTCTCCTGCCGAGAAATCCCTCGTTCCCTTTGGTATGGATGGTTTGGACATAGATTAAAGATAAAAGACAAAAGTAAAAAGATAAAAGTAAAATGGTAAAAGTAAGATACCGGTCAAAGGTATTAAAGATAGGGGGAAATAAAAAGTGGTGAGTGGTGAGTGGTGAGTGGTGAGTGGTGAGTGGTGAGTGGTGAGTGGTGAGTAGTCTCTACTGGATGAAGGGGATGGAGATCGGATACCTGTATTCTTCACCCTTTGAAGCCCTGATGCTTGCAATGATTATGCATATTATCTCAAGCACCCCCAGGAAGATGATAATAGGTATACCTATAATAATAATGGAGAGAGGGGCAGCCAGGATCATATACAGGAGTATCGAAAGCTGGAAATTCAGTGAAGCTTTTCCGTTCTGGTTTACCCACTGCGATTCATCTTTCCTGGATAACCAGCAGATCAGGGGGCCTATCACTCCCCCGAAAGGGAAGAAGTAGCCTGCAAAAGCGGAGAGATGGCACAGCATTGCCCAGTTCCGTTCCGGTTCCGATAATTCCCTTATTTCTCTCATGACAATCTTGTGTTTACAAAAAGACGGTAAAATTCGTTAAATGATGCATGGTCAGAATCTTGACAGGCGCTTCAGATCTGAAGGCAGCAGGCCCCCGGGATTATTTCTGTCGATCCTGTGCTGGTTATAGTAATACATCTCTGAATCGTCTGTCCCTATCAGCATCTTGAAACAGTATCCTGCATTTCTCCCCTCCGGTGGACCAACCATATGAAGAATAACGGTGTTGGGAGACTTATCACTGACTGCCTTTATTATCTCTTCTTCCGTAACAATCTCAATCTTACTGCTGTAGAAAGATTTTATACTCTCTGCAGTGTTTATGGCGGGAGAGAGGTCCTCCTGAACGACCAGGATCGTTTTTTCTGCAACCCGGGGTATATTCTTGTTATAGTATGTCAGAAACCGTCTGCCTGATACTGATGGCTCGGCAGAGATGAGCCTGGCATGGTTTTGCATGAACATCAGGATCGCACCGAGCTTGTACCCGTATTCAAGGTCCTCCTCACCGGCAAATGCGAGCGGAACGGCGCAAATCTCAGGCATCTCATTCAGCTGCCTGACCTTCTTCCCCTGAAGAAGATTGATAAAGTAAAAGCTTGAATTCGATTTATCCCTGTCGAAACTTGTTTCTGTTACAAGAATAAACGACCATGACGGATCGGCACGACGCGCTTCAAACTCCTCCTCACCTATGAATTCGTAAGGCGTAATGGTCCAGAAATCATCCATAGCCTGCCTTATGTAAAGATTAAAGGGCGAGAAAGGATCACTATCAGAGACAACGCACGTTGTTGACTCTGTAAACTGCCTTATCTCACTGCTGCCCGGAAAAGGAGCCTGCCCATTTGTTGCCGCAACAATGCACAACAATACAATGAATGCCGGAATTCTTTTCATCAGATAAAAAGCTAGTGTTAATTACAGGAGACAAAACTAATGTTTTATATCAGTTTGCGGGAAGAAACAGAGGATTCTTTTCGTTAAACCTTCTGATAAATACGAACAACTGCTCTCTCTTTTTCTTTCTTGAGAGTCTCATATATTCATCGTGCAGCTCGCCATCCTTCATGAGCAGCATCTCTGCATTCTTGATGTCATACTCCAGTATCCTGCCTGATTCAAATTCAATAAGATACTGTCTTGCTTCATTTCTGACGACATTCTGCCGGTACGGAGAATACATTGATCTGTATGGTGAATAGTAACCTCCGTAGTAAGATGGCGAGTAGTAAGATGAATAAGGAGAATAGTAAGGGGAATAGTAAGGATCGTAATAACCATAAGGTGAATTGTAGTTGCGGTTATCATAATAAGAGACATCCGCGACAAAATGACTGATGCTGCCAACATAGGTAATCCTGTTGAAAATTCCCTGAACCTGAATATAAAGGACGCCGTTCCGGGAATAACCCCAGATACTATTGGTCTCAATCTCCTGCCTCAGCCCCATGCCATCGTAAAAATAGACCTTCTCGGTTGAGAGTACCTTTTTGAAGAAATCTTTATCGTTGTAATCAGCAGATGTCAGAATCTTGGCCTTGGGTATGGGATTGTTAAGCTTAACCTGTTCGAAATTCATATAAATACCCTCCTTAAACCTGAAATCGGGAGTGAATCTAACCAGATCCTCACCATCCTGACCATTGATAATCAAGGGACAAGCTATAGAAAACAGAAACAGTGCCAGAATATGTTTCAAATAAACCCTCCTCATGATTTGCCGTTATTTAATAATTAAGGAACAAATTTTATACCATTTTTGCTCCAATTTTGTCAAAAATACTCATTTTCATGCTAAGTTAGTTAATCATGAAATGTGTTAATTACAATATATTTTATATTTTTACGATACTGCAAACAGATGTCGATGATTGATAATCCGGGAAAAAACAGGAAAACAGATGATATAAATCAGCTCTCAGACCGGTTATTCTCCGGAAGGATGAAAAACCTTGAGATCTATTCGGTAGCAGGAATTATATGCCTGATTCTTGCTGTTATTCTCATCTCCTTCGGACAAAGGCTGATTGCGGGCTCTCTTGTGATAGGGGGAGCTGCGATGATTGTCGTTGTGATGAAGAAAGCCTCAGTCATGATCAGGAACCTGAAGGAATCGCTTAATGAAGCTGCTGAGGAAAATGAGAAACAGGGCAATGTAATATCTGTTTTCTCACACAAGATACGGGAGCCTCTCAATAACCTTGTCATTATCATCGACCTGCTTATGGCATCGGATCTCCAGAAGAAACAGAGGGAGCTTCTCGACACCTTTGTTGCCTCCACCAACAATATGGTGAATACAGTCAATGAGCTGACCATGAAATCGGCGGCCGGGATTAAGTATGAACCAAGAAAGAATATTAAATTCAGCATAATACCCACTCTCAGGAATACTATTGAGCTTTTTAACCTGAAGGAGGATGCCAATATTGATTTCATCCTGAACAAGAAAGAGTTCTCCGACATGGAATTCACCGGAGATCCGGTGGTAATGAAGCAGATATTCCTCGACATTTTCAATAACATTGAGGCTTCAGCTTCCGCTGACCGGCCGGTAAAGGTCACAATAAGTCTTAAGCAGGAGAAAGAAGTGAGAAATGAAATATTTATCGGATTCAGGATCCAGGCTGACAGAAAAATCGTTCTTACTAATGAAAATGGTTTAATCAACCTGAATGCAGTAAAGCTGATATCATCAATAAATGGCAGTTTCAGTCAGGAGTCGGGCAGCAACTATACTGTAATCAATATTATCCTTCCATTCAGTAATCCCCGGGCCGAGCCGGATATCCCGATGCCGAAGGCTGAGGCTGTCGTAAAGAGAGCAAGGGTAAAAAAGGAGCTGAAAGATGTAAGGCTTCTGCTGGTGGAAGATAACCTGATCAATCAGAAGATCACTCATCTGACGCTTAAGCCTCTGGTCAACAGCATCGACACGGCCTCTAACGGAAGGGAGGCCATAGAGAAATTCAAGCCTTCCAGATATGACCTTATACTGATGGATATCCAGATGCCGGTGATGAACGGACTTGTGGCAGCAGAAAAGATAAGGGAACTGGAAGCCGGCACAGATTCACATGTTCCCATTATAGCCATTACAGCCAATGCGATGCTTGGTGATAAGGAAAGATGCATTTCAGCCGGCATCGATGACTATATCAGTAAACCCTACCAGCCGGCATTGCTAATCGACAAGATCAAGAACATCCTCTGAGATAAAGTCGCGCCCCCTGCGGTGCAGCTTTTTGTAACGGAGCGATGGAGAAGGATAGAAATCTTCAAAGCCCATAAAACCCCACTTATTATTTATACTGTCTATGGTATCTGTATCGGAGCATACTACATTGGGCCATTTCCGGGAAAACCCGTCCCTGCGGTAATACTTGATGGTCCCGTCGACAAGGAGAGTCGCGGGGTTGATATAGAAATGATCTCTCACAGGATCGGAGTTTCCCAGCACCTGCCATGCTACCATATAAAGGTCATTCACATCAACCGTGTGATCAACGGCAATTATCAGTCCTGCGGCCTTTTCGCCTGCCGTCTTCCTGATCTCTTCAGCCACCCTCTCAACAATACCCGGGGACTGTGACGGATTGACGGAAATAACCACAACGGGAATGCCATCAGTAAGCAGCCCGGTATTATGATCGTCTGTCAAATTCCGGTCTGCAAGTGTTTTTATCCATTCACAGTCAATGGCTTCATCACCGGGAATCAATACATTGCGGCCTCTTCCTTCCCTTTCCTCGGGCAGCTTGATTGTAGCGTCGATTCCCGCCTTTCCCCCGTAAGAGAAGCTGTCGGACGAATGATCGAGCACATCGAGAGGTCCCCTGGTGAAAAGGATGTCACGTTCGAAACAGGTGTTAATAAAAATATTATATAACAGTTCCCTGTAATTCCTGATATCTACATCACCGCTTACCACAGCCAGGTATTTGGTAAACATCATCTGGCCTGCTCCCAGGAGAGAGCTTATTACTTTCATTCCCTGACCGGGATAACTCTTGTTGATCTTAACAATAACAAGGTTATGCGCCACTCCCGGTTCGGGCATATGAAGATCTGTCAGTTCAGGCAGGAATGCTATTTTCATCGGGGTCAGAAATATCTGTTCAGTTGCCTTTGCTAACCACGCATCCTCCTGCGGCGGTATCCCTACCACTGTGGCGGGATAAATGGCATTATGGCTGTGCGTGATACATGTAACATTAAAGACGGGATAGGTATCAGCGAGCGAATAGAAACCAGTGTGGTCTCCGAAAGGGCCCTCGGTGACTGTACCGGCTGCCGGGTCAATAAATCCCTCAATGACAATGTCGGCGTCATCCGGCACATAAAGGTCGCAGGTTATGCATTTTACAAGGTTCACTCTTCTCTTTCTGAGAAAGCCGGCAAGGATGTATTCGTCGATGTTTTCGGGGAGAGGTGCCGTGGCAGCAAAGGTATAGACCGGATCACCTCCGAGAGCGACGGCCACAGGCATTATTTTTCCGCTTCTTTCCCATTCCCCGAAATGAGCCGCGCCTGTTTTATGCCTCTGCCAGTGCATTGCGGTGCTGTTCTTTCCAAGTATCTGCATCCTGTACATCCCCACATTGGTCTTGCCCGTTTCGGGGTGCCGGGTATGGACCATAGGCAGTGTTACAAATCGCCCGCCATCGTAGGGCCAGCACTGAAGTACAGGTAGTATGCCAAGGTCGGGATTTTTCACAATCACCTGCTGGCATAAGCCTCTCCTTCGAAGCTTTACAGGCATATAGCCGGCTGTTTTGCCAAGCTTAAGCAACTTAAGGATTTTTCCGGCGATCCCTCCGCTTGTGTCAGACAGTGAATCGATGATATCCAGTATCTCGCTGCCTGCCTGGCCCGGATCTTCCCTGCCCAGTGCCATTGCCATCCGTTTTTTTGATCCGAAGGCATTCATCAGTACCGGAAAATCCGTTCCGTTGTTTTCAAACAGAAGTGCCTTCCCCCGGTTTTTGGCAATACGGTCGGCAATCTCTGCCATTTCAAGTACCGGATCAGCGAAAGTATTAATCCGGTGAATCTCCCCGGCCTTTTCAAGGGCATTTACAAATTCAGATAATCCGGTCCAGGACATAAGAAAGCATTAATGAGTCATAAAGATATTCAATAAACCTGTTCCAGCTCATCAAACAGGAATAAACAGGAGGGTGTATAAACGGGTAATGCAGGTATATAAAAACAGTAATGGGAACTATTCCTTGGATTAGTTCCCATTCACCTTGTGCAACCGAAGCCGCACAGGGCGTCAGGTTACTGTTATTTTGACCGGTTGCATTTCACGACCGAAATCATGTTGTGCAACCCTGAGCTTTCAGGTTTTGCCTGTTACAGCAGCACCTTCCGGCTGTCCTTTCTCCCGCTTGCGCAGGATTCCGGGACGAAGCGTCAGTCAGGCCCTTTAGTCATTCCCCGAAGGGTTTGTCATTAAGTTTCAGAGGATTGAAAGCCGGAGCTTTTTTTCCTCTTCAGCCCTGTGACCCAGTCTTTGAAAGATCGTTTCCGGTTTTCGCTGACCTGCCGAACATCCGGGACCTGAGTCCCTTTGTTCAGGCTTCGGCTCTTCACACATGCAGACCCGGAGGTCTGACCGAAACAGATCGTGTTTCATTTAAGATTCACATTCTGTTTCCATGCAATCTGAGCAGTCTTTTATCGCTCACCTGATGAAACAAATATAGTGTAAAAAGGGGAAGGACACATAATTTTTGTGTCTCTAATTATACACGGGAAATAAACAGGGGTTATTAACAATTGTTGATAACTATCTCCGGTAGCCGTAGACAGCCAGTTCTCCCAGTGTTTCCTCGATCCGCAGGAGCTGGTTATACTTGGCAAGTCTGTCGGTTCTGCTTGCTGAACCGGTCTTAATCTGTCCCGAGCATGTTGCAACAGCGATGTCCGCAATTGTAGAATCTTCCGTTTCGCCCGATCTGTGGGAGGTTACAGTTGTGTAGCCTGCCCTGTGAGCCATTTCAATCGCTTCAAGAGTCTCGGTAAGTGTTCCAATCTGGTTCACTTTAATCAGGATCGAATTGGCGCAACCCAGTTCAATACCCTTTCTGAGGTATTCCACGTTTGTAACAAAGACATCGTCGCCGACGATCTGTATTTTATCGCCGAGCCGTTCTGTCATCAGCTTCCAGCCGTCCCAGTCACTTTCGGCCATTCCGTCCTCTATCGAATCGATGGGATATTTGCTTACCAGTTCTTCAAAATACGCTACCTGTTGTTCTGAAGTTCTTTTCATTCCTTTCGGACCTTCAAATTTCGTGTAATCGTACACTCCGTTAACATAGAACTCTGATGCTGCTGAATCGAGTGCAATTGTAATATCTTTTCCCGGTATGTATCCAGCTGCGGATATTGCCTTCAAAATTGTTTCGAGTGCATCCTCGGTGCCGTTGAGTGAAGGGGCAAATCCGCCTTCATCTCCTACTGCGGTGCTTAGTCCGCGTTCTTTCAGAACTTTTTTGAGTGTGTGAAACACTTCTGTTCCCATCCTGAGGCCTTCCCTGAATGAGGGTGCACCCACCGGACGTATCATAAACTCCTGGAAAGATATAGGGGCATCCGAATGGGATCCTCCGTTTATAATGTTCATCATCGGAACGGGCAGTGTTACTGCATTTGGTCCGCCTATATATCTGAATAGCGGTAGTCCGTGGTAAACGGAAGCAGCCTTTGCGACTGCCAGGGATACTCCCAGAATGGCGTTTGCTCCAAGATTGCTTTTTGTTTTTGTTCCGTCGAGGTCGATCATTTTTCTGTCGATTCCGGCCTGATCGGTGACATCCATACCGGTGATCTCTTCAGCAATCACATTGTTCACATTATGAACCGCCTTGAGTACACCTTTACCCAGGTACCTGCTTTTGTCACCATCCCTTAGCTCGAGAGCTTCGTTCTCACCTGTCGAGGCACCGGAGGGCACGGCTGCCCTTCCTGTACACCCGCTTGCAGTTATTACGTCAACTTCAATTGTCGGATTGCCACGGGAATCGAGGATTTCTCGTGCATGAACACTAACTATTTGACCCATAAAAATTTATTTTAAAAAATTTAACAATCAGTCGTTTGTCTCTGAACCTGATCCTTCTGCTCCGGGTTCCTTTTCAGGCTCCGGCTTGCTCTTTTTAGTTTTGGCAGGCTCAGCTGCTGCTGTTGCAGCACTCTTCTTTGATGATCGCCTTCTCCTTGCCGCCTTCGGTTTTGCTGCAGTTCCGCCAAGCATGTTCTCGTTAAAATCGACGAGCTCCAGAATACACATTTCAGCATTGTCTCCGATCCTGTTTCCTGTCTTCAGTATACGGGTATAACCGCCCGGCCTCTCGCCGACTTTTGGCGATACTTCCCTGAAGAGTTCTGAAACGGCTTCCTTGTCTTTCAGGTAACTGAAAGCGACTCTCCTTGAGTGTGTTGTATCTTCCTTTGACTTTGTTATAACAGGCTCCACAAAACTTTTCAGGGCTTTTGCCTTGGCAACAGTTGTTGTTATCCTCTTGTGAATAACAAGTGAAGCAGCCATATTGGACAACATGGCTTTCCTGTGGGAACTTTTCCTCCCTAAATGGTTAATAACTCTTCTATGTCGCATCTCTCTTTATCCTCAAAACTATTCAAATTAATCTCTATCAAGCTTATACCTGACCACATCCATCCCGAACGACAGGCTCATGGATTCGAGCAGCTCATCAAGTTCGGTGAGGGACTTCTTCCCAAAGTTCCTGAATTTGAGAAGGTCGTTCTTGTTGAACTTGACCAGGTCGCCAAGTGTTTCGACTTCTGCCGCCTTAAGACAGTTAAGTGCCCTGACCGAAAGGTCAAGGTCGATCAGTTTTGTCTTCAGGAGCTGGCGCATGTGCAGTATCTCTTCATCAAACTCTTCATTTGCCATCTTCTCATCCGAATCGAGAGTAATTTTCTCATCCGAGAAGAGCAGGAAATGATATATCAGAATTTTTGCAGCTTCCTTCAGGGCCTCCTTTGGATGGATCGATCCGTCGGTCTCAATTTCGATCAGCAGTTTCTCGTAGTCGGTCTTCTGTTCGACCCGGAAGTTTTCGACCGTATACTTCACATTTTTTATGGGTGTGAAGATTGAGTCGAGTGCAATAAGTCCGAACTCGCTCTCCTCAGGCTGATTCTCTTCGGCAGGCACATAACCTCTTCCCTTGCTGATTGACAGCTCCATGGTCAGCTTAACATCAGGTTCCATCCGGAAGATTATAAGCTCCGGATTCAACACTTCGAAACTGCTCATAACGGAGTTAAGATTGCCGGCCTTGAATACCTCCTGACCACTTATCTTAATAACAACCTTCTCCTCATCAATGTCCTCAACTATTCTTTTGAATCTAACCTGTTTAAGCTTAAGTATTATCTCGGTTACGTCTTCAATAACGCCTGTGATTGTTGAGAATTCATGGTCAATCCCTTCGATCTTAACCGTTGTGATGGCAAATCCCTCGAGGGAAGAGAGAAGAATTCTTCTCAAAGCATTTCCTACCGTAATGCCATAGCCTGGTTCCAGGGGACGGAATTCAAATTTCCCGTACCTGTCGCTGGCTTCAAGCATTATGACTTTGTCTGGCTTCTGGAATGATAATATGGCCATAGAGTTTGTCTTATGTGGTTATTTTGAATATAATTCAATAATAAATTGTTCCTTGATATTTTCAGGTATATCTGCACGGTCGGGCATATTCATGAATTTACCTGCCATCTGAGTATCGTCCCATTCAAGCCAGGAAAGCTTTGAATATCTGCGGGATGACAGAGAGTTGACAATTGACTCGAGTGATTTTGATTTCTCCCGTACACCGACAATATCACCCGGTTTGAGCTGATAAGACGGGATATTTATTACTTTCCCGTTTACCGTGATATGCTTGTGTGACACCAGCTGGCGGGCACCTGCCCTTGAAGGGGACACTCCGAAACGGTATACAACATTATCGAGCCTTGCTTCGAGCATCTGAAGAAGTACTTCACCTGTAACGCCCTTGCTTCTTGAAGCTTTCTCGAATGTATTCCGGAACTGCCGTTCCAGGATTCCATAGGTATATTTAGCCTTCTGTTTTTCCTGGAGCTGTAAACCATACTCAGAACTCTTCTTTCTCTTCTTGTTGATCCCATGCTGGCCTGGCGGGAAATTTTTTCTTTCCAGGTGTTTATCGGGACCAAAGAGTGGTTCACCGAACTTCCTGGAGATTTTTGATTTGGGGCCAATATATCTTGCCATCTGAAATTTAATTTTTTCTATTAATACCCTTTTTCTTTCTCCTATACTCTTCTCCTGCCGGGAGGTCTGCAACCGTTATGGGGCAGTGGAGTAACATCCACTATCTCAGCAATCTCAATTCCAGTGTTACTTATTGATCTTACTGCCGATTCACGGCCTGAGCCAGGACCTTTCACAAATACTTTGACTTTTCTTAATCCAAGGTCGTAGGCGATCCTGGCACACTGTTCCGATGCCATCTGGGCTGCATAGGGGGTATTCTTTTTTGAGCCCCTGAATCCCATTTTACCTGCAGATGACCACGATATTACCTGCCCGGAATTATTGGTCAGGGTAATAATTATATTATTGAATGATGAATGAATATGAGCCTGTCCGTTCGGTTCTACCTTAACGATCCTTTTCTTTGATGCTCCGGTTTTCTTTGCCATATTAAATTATCTATTTGGTAGCTTTCTTCTTGTTTGCGACAGTCTTTTTCCTGCCCTTGCGCGTACGGGCGTTGTTCTTTGTACTCTGACCCCTTACAGGAAGGCCGATCCTGTGGCGCACACCCCGGTAACAGCCGATATCCATAAGCCTCTTGATGTTCATCTGAGTTTCTGAACGCAGTTCACCCTCAAGCTTAAAATTGTCGTTCAGAATCCTGCGGATGGAATTGATATCATCGTCGGTCCAGTCCTGAACTTTCATGTTTCTGTCAACACCTGCCTCGTCAAGTACTTTTTGCGCTATACTTCTGCCCACTCCGTAAATATAGGTAAGCCCAACCTCACCTCTTTTATTTCTCGGTAAATCAACACCAACAATACGTGCCATATTAACTTTTCTTAAATAAGTTGCAAAATTAATTAAATTATCCCTGTCTTTGTTTGAACTTGGGATTTTTCTTGTTTATAACGTAAATGCGACCCTTGCGCCTGACTATCTTGCAGTCGGTGCTCCGCTTTTTTACAGATGTTCTTACTTTCATTATCTTACTGTTTCTTATTTGTATCTGAACGTAATTCTTCCTTTTGTCAAATCGTATGGTGACATTTCAACCTTAACCCTGTCACCCGGCAATATTTTAATATAATGCATCCTCATCTTCCCGGAGATGTGTGCAGTAATAACATGTCCGTTTTCGAGCTCAACCCTGAACATTGCGTTCGAAAGGGCTTCAATGATAGTCCCATCCTGCTCTATTGATGGTTGTTTTGACATTGGTTTATAATTTATTTAATACTTCCTCAATATATTCGAACGTTGACAATACATCTGCCCTTCCGCTATTCACGGCAACAGCATATTCGAAATGTGCTGACGGCTTTCCGTCAACTGTCCTGATGGTCCACCCGTCACGCATCTGTTTTGTCTCTTTTCTCCCCATGTTGATCATTGGTTCGATGCAGATGACAAGTCCTTTCTGCATCTTTTGACCCGATCCCCTTTTTCCAAAGTTTGGCACCTCGGGTGGCTCATGCAGTCTCCTTCCCAGACCGTGACCTACCAGTTCCCTTACTACAGAATATCCTCCGCTTTCAGCTTTCGACTGTATGGCATAAGAGATATCCCCTATCCTGTTTCCCGATACTGCTTCCTTTACCCCCTCCTCGAGTGAGGCCCTGGTGTATTCAAGAAGGCGTCTGGCCTTATCATCGATATTACCAACGGGGAATGTGTATGCGGTATCGCCATACCATCCGTTAAGGATCACGCCGCAGTCGACTGACAGGATATCTCCGTCGTTGAGAGGATTGTCGGAAGGGATACCATGGACAACTTCGTCGTTGACAGATGTACAGAGGGTTGCGGGGAATCCTCCATATCCCTTGAATCCGGGGACTCCTCCGTTATCGCGTATGAACGCTTCGGCTATCCCGTCGAGATATCTGGTTGTCACCCCCGGCCTGATGAATCCGGCTATCTCCGCGAGTGTTCTGGATACTAGCAGATTAGCCTCTCTCAGCAATTCTATCTCTTCATCAGTCTTGAAATACAACATCAAAGAACGTTAATCTGTTTTTAACCTGTCGTAATGGCGCCAGATCTTCCTTTAATACGGCCCGACTTCATCAGACCGTCGTAATGACGCATCAGCAGGTGGCTCTCTATCTGCTGGAGCGTGTCGAGCACAACTCCCACAAGTATCAGGAGGGATGTCCCCCCATAGAACTGAGCAAACTGCGGCGTTACTCCCGCTCTTACCGCAATGGCCGGCAGAATTGCGACCAGAGCCAGGAAGAACGAACCCGGGAGGGTGATCCTCGACATTACGGTGTCAAGAAACTCCACAGTTTTCCTGCCGGGTTTAATGCCGGGAATGAACCCCCCGTTCTTTTTCATATCTTCGGCCATCTGAACGGGATTGATCGTAACGGCCGTATAGAAATATGTGAACAGAATGATCAGTATGGCCGTTACAAAGTTATACCAGAACCCGTACATATTTGAGAAAGCTATCATAAATCCTGACCCTGACTGGGAATAACCTGCAATAATTATCGGCAGCATCATAATCGCCTGCGCGAAAATTATCGGCATTACTCCTGCGGCATTAACCTTGAGAGGTATGTACTGACGTACACCGCCGTACTGCTTGTTACCTACGATTCGCCGCGCATATTGCACCGGAACCCTTCGTGTTCCCTGAACGAGTAATATTGTCCCGAGGATCACGACGAAAAGGATAAGCACCTCGGCAACAACAGCTATGAGTCCTCCTGCCCCGCTTATCCTTGTGCCGGCCTCAAAGACGAAGTTTGCAGGCAGACGGGCTATAATACCAATCATGATAATAAGTGAAATACCGTTCCCTATACCCTTGTCCGTAATCCTCTCACCAAGCCACATCACGAACATTGTGCCAGCCGTAAGGATAATCACCGACGAGAACTTAAAGAAAAAACCCGTCAGGATGAATGCGCTGGGCGGCAGCTGAGCTGACAGGTTCACCAGATATGTCGGAGCCTGGAGAACGAGAATACCCACCGTGAGATACCTTGTATACTGATTCATCTTCCGCCTTCCGCTCTCTCCTTCCTTCTGGAGCTTCTGGAAATAGGGAAAGACTATACCAAGGAGCTGCACAACGATTGATGCCGAGATATAAGGCATGATACCCAGAGCAAATATTGAAGCCTGGGAGAAGGCTCCTCCTGAAAACATATCAAGAAGACCCATAATTCCCGAGGAGGTCTGGCTCTTGAGTCCCGCTAGCTGGGACGGATCAATACCCGGAAGTGAAATATATTTTCCCAGCCTGTACAACAGAATGATTCCCAATGTATAAATCAGTCTTGCACGAAGGTCTTCAATCTTAAAGATGTTCTTTATGGTCTGGATCAGTCTCATGAAATTAAATTTTTACTGCAGTTCCCTCTTTAGCTTTTATTGCTTCTTCAGCAGATTTGCTGAAGGAGTGGGCATGTACTTCCAGCTTCCTTTCAAGGGTGCCGTTGCCAAGTATCTTGACAAGGTCATTTTTCGAAATGAGCCCTGCCTTCATAAGCACCTCCAGATCAATCCTTTCCAGGTTATTTTTCTCAGCCAGGCTCTGAAGAGTACTGATATTGATACCCTTGTATTCCTTCCGGTTGATATTCCTGAAGCCATACTTCGGAACACGACGCTGAAGTGGCATCTGTCCGCCTTCGAAACCAATCTTTTTCGAATATCCCGATCTGGATTTTGCTCCTTTATGGCCCCTGGTTGATGTTCCTCCTTTTCCGGAACCCTGTCCGCGCCCCAGCCGCTTTCCTCTCTTAATTGATCCTTTAGCAGGTTTTAAATTGCTCAAATCCATTTCTTTAATAATAATATCGTTTGTAATTAAATCTTTTCAATCCTGACAAGGTGTTTCACTTTTTCCACCATGCCAATGATCTGGGGTGTGGCTTCATGTTCGACACATTGATTCATTTTTCTGATACCCAATGCCTCAAGTGTCCTTTTCTGTCTCTCGGGTTTGCCGCTTTTGCTCCTTATCTGTGTGATACGAATCTTTGCCATAGTGATCCAGTTTTACTAACCGTTAAAAACTTTGTCCATGCTTATGCCCCTGTGTCCGGCAACAGTAAATGCGTCGCGCATCTCCAGAAGAGCTTCGAATGTTGCCTTCACCAGGTTATGGGGATTGGAAGATCCTTTCGACTTGGCAAGCACATTTCGTACTCCGACGCTTTCGAGGACTGCACGCATGGCACCTCCTGCCTTAACACCGGTACCGGCTGCTGCAGGTTTGAGAAAGACCTTTGCTCCGCCAAATTTGGCAACCTGTTCATGGGGTATTGTACCATTTATTACCGGAACCTTGATAAGGTTTTTCTTTGCATCTTCTATTCCCTTGGCAATAGCAGTTGTCACCTCACCTGCCTTGCCGAGCCCGTGACCCACAATACCATCCTCGTTACCCACGACAACAATTGCCGAGAAGCTGAATGTACGACCACCCTTGGTGACCTTTGTAACCCTCTGAATGCTGACGAGCCTGTCTCTTAGCTCGAGATCGCTGGTCTTAACTTTTCTAATTCCGCTTGTCATATCCTGTTAAAATTTTAATCCCCCCTCACGGGCGGCGTCAGCCAGTGATTTCACCCGGCCATGATATTTGTATCCGCTTCTGTCGAAGACAACATCTTCAATACCTTTCTCCCTGCATTTCCCGGCCATCAGTTTCCCGACAAGCTTAGCCTGTTCTGTTTTGCTGATACCTGTTTTCGCGGCAACCTCTTTCTCTCTTGAAGATGCAGAAAGCAGGGTAACCCCGTTCAGATCATCAACAGCCTGAACATAGATCTGCCTGTTGCTGCGGTACACTGCAAGCCTGGGTTTAGCGGCGGTGCCGCTTATTTTTTTCCGGATCCTCATCCTGATCCTCGTTCTTCTTTCTAACTTAGTCAAAGCCATCTTTATACAGTTTTTGCCATTTTCAAATAGACCCTACACACTGGCTGATTTCCCGGCCTTTTTCCTCAGCTGTTCACCGACAAACTTGATGCCCTTACCTTTGTATGGCTCAGGTGGCCTGAGAGATCTTATCTTTGCTGCCACGTGGCCTATAAGCTGCTTGTCGATGCTTCTCAGGGTGATCACAGGATTGCTCCTTCTCTCCGTTTTGGTTTCAACCTTAACCTCTTCGGGCAGCTCGATAATGATCTCGTGCGAATAACCCAGGCTCATCTCCAGTTGCTGACCTTTTGCCTCGGCACGGTAACCGACTCCCACAAGCTCAAGCTCTTTCTTGTATCCTTCCGAAACGCCTGTAATCATGTTTGCGATAAGTGCCCGGTAAAGGCCATGCATCGACTTGTGGCTTTTCGATTCAGTTGGTCTCGACACAATCACATTATTGTCAACAACTTCCACTTTAATATCCCTGTGAACTGCCCGGGAAAGCTCTCCCAGCGGACCTTTAACGCTCACCACATTAGTATCGCTGACACTAACAGTGACATCTTTTGGCAGGGGTACCGGTAATTTTCCTATTCGTGACATAGATCAATCCTTCTTTTTAGTAAACGTAACATAAAACTTCTCCGCCGATATTCTCTTTTTTCGCCTCCTTGTCAGTCATCAGGCCCCTCGAGGTGGAAATAATCGCTATACCGAGTCCGTTAAGAACCCTTGGCATTTCATCAGCTCCGATATATTTTCTTAAACCCGGGCGGCTTACTCTCATGATGCTTTTTATAGCCGGAGTCTTGCTTCTGGGGTTATACTTCAGGGCTATCTTAAGGGTGCCCTGCTTTCCCTCTTCCTCAACAACCTTGTAGCTCAGTATATAACCTTTTTCATACAATATTCTTGCTATCTCTTCCTTGAGCTTTGAGGCTGGCGCTTCAACAACTTTATGACCGGCCATTATCGAGTTCCTAATTCTGGTCAGTAAATCTGCTATCGGATCAGTCATCTTATATTAATTAATATAGTTTATATTCAGCTGTTACCAGCTGGCTTTTTTTATTCCCGGAATAATTCCGAATGATGCCATCTCCCGGAATGTGATTCTGCTTATGCCGAACTGCCTCATATAACCTTTCGGGCGGCCGGTTATCTTACACCGGTTATGTAACCTGACAGGGTTTGAGTTTCTTGGCAGGCGGCTCAGTCCTACATAGTCGCCTTCAGCTTTCAGCCTGGCACGTTTGGCAGCATACTTTTCAGCCAGCCTGGCACGCTTGACCTCGCGGGCCTTCATTGATTCTTTAGCCATATAATCAGTTCTTTAAGTTTCTAAAAGGTAATCCGAAGTGTTTTAAAAGGGCAAGTGCCTCTTCATCGTTTCTGGCTGATGTTACAAAGGTTATCTGCAATCCCATAATCTTGGCAATCTTGTCGAGGTCGATCTCCGGGAATATTATCTGCTCCGTTATTCCCAGAGTATAGTTTCCGTGCCCGTCAAGTTTGCTGCTGACACCCTTGAAGTCGCGTATACGCGGCAGGGCAACGGCAATAAGCCTTTCAAGAAATTCGTACATCCTCTCCTCTCTCAGAGTTACTGTTACTCCGATGGGCATGTTCCTTCTCAGCTTAAAATTGGAGATATCTTTTGTGGAAAAGGTCTGTACGGCTTTCTGTCCGGCTATTTCTGTCATCTCCCTGACACTGAACTCTAATAGTTTCTTGTCGGCAATAGCCTGTCCGACACCCTGATTAAGGACAATCTTCTTCAGCCTGGGCACCTGCATCACGGTAGAGTAACCAAACTCCTTCATCAATGCAGGAACGATCTCTCCTTTATACTTGGTTTTTAACGAAGGTGTATACATTACTTGATCTCCTCTCCTGATTTTTTTGAATAACGTACTAATTTGTTCTTGGCATTGAGTTTTTTACCTATCCGGGTCGGTTTTCCTGTAGCCGGGTCGACAAGCATGAGGTTTGATATATGTACAGGAGCCTCCTTGCGTATAATTCCACCCTGAGGCGACTTGGCATTGGGCTTGGTATGCTTCGAAACCAGGTTGACACCCTCCACGATAGCTCTCTCTTTGCTTCTGTCGACTTCAAGAGTTCTTCCTTTCTGACCTTTGGATTCACCGGTTATCACCATAACCGTATCCCCCTTTTTTATATGACATTTTTTCTGCATTGGTAATCCATTTTATATTACAACACTTCAGGTGCGAGCGAAACGATTTTCATATAGCGGTCACGGAGCTCCCTGGCCACCGGGCCGAATATTCGTGTTCCGCGCACCTCATCGAGGTTGGTGAGCAGTACCACTGCATTATCGTCAAACCTGATGTATGAACCATCCTGTCTCCGGATCTCCTTTCTGGTTCTCACCACCACCGCCTTGCTGACGGATCCCTTCTTTGCATCGCCGGAAGGAATCGCGCTCTTAACGCTTACAACAATCTTATCGCCTATGGTGGCGTATCTCTTTTTACTGCCGCCAAGCACCCTGATGCACAATACCTCTTTTGCTCCAGAGTTGTCGGCCACGCTTAATCTGCTCTCCTGCTGTATCATGACTATTTAGCTCTTTCAATTATTTCAACCAGTCTCCAGGTTTTATTCTTGCTCAGAGGCCTGGTCTCCGATATACGGACGGTATCGCCGATATTGCATGCATTCTCTTCATCATGAGCCATGAGCTTCTTTGTCCTGTGGATGAATTTTCCGTAGATGGGATGCTTGACCCTTCTCTTAACTTCAACAACGATTGATTTGTCCATCATTGCACTGACAACAATCCCTGTCCTTTCTTTTCTTAATTTCCTTTCCATTGGTGGTCCTGCTATTTTGTTTTCTCATTCAGCTCCCTGACCCGCAATTCAGTTATCAGCCGTGCAATCGTCAGCTTCTGCTGCCTGATCTTTTGCGGATTGTCGAGAGGTGTAATTGCATGGTTCAGCTTCATGCGTACCAGCATTGTCCTCTCGGTGTCAATACGTTCGAGAAGATCCGGTGTGCTTAGTTCCCTTATTTCCGATATTTTCATTTGTCGCACTATTTATTCATGAACATAATCGCGTCTCACAACGAATTTTGTTGTGATCGGTAGTTTCTGAGCTCCGAGACGAAGAGCCTCTTTTGCCACTTCATAAGGCACTCCTTCGGCTTCAAAGAGGATCCTTCCGGGTGTAACGGGCACGACAAAACCCTCAGGTGCTCCCTTCCCTTTTCCCATTCGCACTTCAGCAGGCTTCTTGGTAATTGGCTTATCGGGAAAAACCCTGATCCATAACTGACCTTCACGTTTCATGTAGCGTGTTACGGCCTGACGGGCTGCCTCGATCTGGCGACCAGTTATCCAGGACTCTTCAAGGGCTTTAACCCCGAAAGATCCGAAAGCGAGCTGGTTTCCTCTCTGAGCATTGCCCTTCATCCTTCCCTTCTGGGCTCTTCTGTATTTGGTTCTCTTCGGTTGTAACATGGCTCAAAAATTAATATATTGTAAGAATCCTTCCCTGTTATTTTCTTGTTTTTCTTTTCAGTCCTTTGCTCTTTGCGTTCCTTGCACCAATATTGGGACTGAGGTCCCTTTTCCCGTATATCTCCCCGTTACAGATCCAGACTTTTATTCCGATACGGCCCACTTTGGTGTGTGCTTCGGCCAGGGCATAATCGATATCGGCACGGAAAGTATGCAGAGGTATTCTACCCTCTTTATAGGTCTCACTGCGTGCCATCTCTGCACCTCCCAGGCGGCCTGATATCAGCACCTTGATGCCTTCGGCACCCATCCTCATGGTGGAGGCAATTGCCATTTTTATTGCCCGGCGGTAGGATATCTTACCCTCTACCTGTCGCGCAATATTATTGGCGACGATATTTGCATCAAGTTCGGGACGCTTTACCTCAAATATGTTAATCTGAACCTCTTTCTTTGTTATTTTCTTGAGCTCTTCCTTGAGCTTGTCAACCTCCTGTCCTCCCTTTCCGATAATTATTCCGGGCCGGGCCGTGTTTACAGTTACGGTTATCAGCTTGAGGGTACGCTCAATAATAATCCTGGAGATACTGGCTTTTGCCAGACGTGCATTCAGATATTCCCTTATCCTGGTATCTTCAACCAGTTTTCCGGAGAAATCTTTTCCCCCAAACCAGTTTGAATCCCACCCTTTGATGATGCCAAGCCTGTTACTTATCGGATTTACTTTTTGTCCCATCTATATTATTTTGTGCTGTTTTCAATTTCATTTTTCATGCTGTCGAGTACCAGAGTGACATGATTAGATCTTTTCCTTACCCGGTATGCCCTCCCCTGCGGAGCTGTCTGCAGCCTTTTAAGCATACGGCCTCCATCGACACTGATCTCCTTAATGAAGAGTCCGCTCTCCTCTACCCTGACGCCTTCGTTTTTTGCCTGCCAGTTAGCTATTGCCGACAACAGAAGTTTTTCAAGCCTGCGTGATGCTTCCTGGGGAGAGAACTTCAGCACGTCAAGCGCCCTGTTAACTTCCATACCGCTTATCATGTCCGTTACAAGCCTCATCTTCCTCGGGGATGTGGGACACTCTCTGAGAACCGCCTGATATCTGCTCTTCGCTGCTTCCTTGCGCTCTTCTGCTCTGTTTCTTTTTCTTGCACCCATTTCTGCTAGTTTTTCAAAGTACTATATCCCCTTATTTCTTACCTGCGTGTCCCCTGAAGATACGGGTTGGCGAAAACTCACCAAGCTTATGACCAACCATATTCTCAGTAATATAGACCGGTATAAACTTGTTCCCGTTATGAACTGCTATTGTTTGACCCACAAAATCCGGAGAGATCACAGATCTTCTCGACCATGTCTTGAGTACTGTTTTCTTATGTCCCTGGTTCATCTCAAGGATCCTCTTCTCGAGTTTATAATCGATAAACGGTCCTTTTTTAATAGATCTGCTCATGATGTATCAGTTATTTCTTCCTTCTTTCAATTATATGCTTCGCCGAGTATTTCTTTATATTGCGGGTTTTATATCCCTTGGCCGGCATTCCCTTTCTTGATCTCGGATGGCCTCCTGATGCTCTTCCTTCGCCTCCGCCCATAGGATGATCGACCGGGTTCATGGCAACGCCTCTCACCCTTGGCCTGCGCCCCTGCCAGCGCGAACGTCCGGCTTTTCCCGACCTCTCGAGGTTATGATCAGGATTCGACACCGTTCCGATAGTGGCCCTGCATGAGGTAAGGATAGCTCTTGTTTCTCCGGAGGGCAGCTTTATCGTGGCATACTTTCCTTCGCGTGCCGACAGCTGGGCATAGGTACCGGCACTTCTTGCCAGCGATCCGCCCCTGCCCGGCTTCAGTTCTATGTTATGTACAATGGTTCCGAGAGGTATATCGCTAAGAAACAAGGCATTGCCTATCTCGGGAGGTGCTTCCCTGCCCGACATCACCGTCTGCCCTTTCAGAAGGCCCGCCGGAGCGATAATATATCTTTTCTCGCCGTCTGCATAACATACCAGAGCTATGCGTGAAGACCTGTTGGGATCGTACTCTATTGACTTCACTGTGGCCGGCATACCATCCTTATCCCTCCTGAAATCAATCACTCTGTACATCCTTTTATGACCGCCCCCGATATATCTCATGGTTTGCTTACCGTTAACGTTCCTTCCCCCGGATTTCTTTAAAGGCCGCAGGAGGGATTTCTCCGGCAGAGTGCCGGTAAGGGTGTCAAATGCACTGATGATCTTGTGTCTCTGTCCTGGTGTAACAGGTTTTATCTTTCTGACTGCCATAAAGCTGTTTAAATATTGCTGTAGAAATCAATTTTATTGCCCTCTGCAAGGGTTACGACTGCCTTTTTAGTGGTTGCCCTTCTTCCGGCCAGTACCCCGGACTTTGTATTCCGGGTCATTACTTTTCCACCGTAGGTCATTGTATTCACGGATTCAACAGTAACACCGTAGAGCTCCTCTACAGCTCTTTTGATCTGTATCTTGTTGGCACTCCTGGCAACAATGAATCCGTAGCGATTAAACACATCGCCCTGTTTCGTCATCTTTTCCGTTACTATCGGTTTAAGTAAAATATTCATCGTTCAAAATTTTCTAATTTCCAAAAGTTGACTGCAAAACGTCAACTGCTCTCTCCGTTAGTATAAGTGTTGAAGCTTTCATAATTGCATATGTACTTAATTCACTGGCAATTATAACCTCGACGCCTTGCGCATTTCGGGATGACAAATATATATTTTTATTTTGTTCCGGTAAAACAAAGACTGAATTTTTCTTGATCAGGTTGAGACTGGTTCCAATTTTCAGCATCTCTTTTGTTTTGGGGGCCTCCAGCGAGAAATCCTCAAGGATGATGATATTGTTGGATGTCGCTTTATAGGAAAGTGCTGATTTTCTTGCCAGTTGCTTGACTTTACGGTTAAGCTTGAATCCGTAGAATCTGGGGCTGGGACCAAAGATACGGCCACCGCCGCGGAAAAGGGGGTTTTTTATACTGCCGGCCCGGGCTGTCCCTGTACCCTTTTGCCTTTTAATCTTTCTTGTACTGCCAGCTATCTCTCCCCGTTCCTTTGATTTATGGGTTCCCTGCCTGTTAGTGGCAAGAAATTGTTTTGTATCAAGGTAAATAGCATGGTCGTTAGGTTCAATACCGAAAATGGAGTCATTCAGACTTATTTTTCTCCCGGTCTCTTTTCCTTCAATATTAAGAATCGCTAATTCCATTATTTTGTAATTATTACGTAACCACCATTTGGTCCCGGAACCGCTCCCTGTACTAAAAGCAGGTTATTCTCCGGCATAAGTTTTATAATTTTCGCGCTCATCGCCATCACTTTTCGGCCTCCCATACGGCCCGCCATTCTCATACCGGGAAATACGCGTGAAGGGAATGATGAAGCTCCGAGAGAACCCGGTGCCCTTCCCCTGTTATGCTGTCCGTGTGTCTGGCCTCCAACGCCTGCGAATCCATGACGTTTTACCACTCCCTGGAATCCCTTGCCTTTTGACCATCCCCTTACATCAAGCCATGTATCGGGCCTGAAGAGTTCGGCTGTCAGCACATCTCCCGGTTTAACTTCTCCCGCCGGAAAGCCTGTGAACTCGACAAGTTTCCTTTTCGGTGTTACACCTGCCTTTTGGAAGTGGCCCATTTCTGCTTTGGTCGTGTGCTTCTCCTTCTTCTCATCGAATCCCAGCTGCACAGCATTGTAGCCGTCATTCTCCACTGTCTTTACCTGCGTGACCATACACGGACCGGCCTGAAGCACGGTACAGGGTATAAGCCTTCCGTTCTCATCAAAGACGGAGGTCATTCCTACTTTTTTTCCAATTAATCCCTGCATATCTCTCTAACTTTTCTGGTTTCACACTTTAATTTCAACCTCAACCCCGCTCGGGAGCTCAAGCTTCATCAGAGCATCGATGGTCTTTGGCGTTGAGCTGTAAATATCAAGCAACCTTTTATAAGAAGAAAGCTGAAATTGTTCTCTTGCTTTTTTGTTCACAAACGGAGAACGGAGAACAGTATAAATCTTCTTGTGAGTAGGAAGCGGTATCGGGCCGCTCACCACAGCACCGGTTGATTTTACCGTTTTTACGATCTTCTCGGCAGACTTGTCCACCAGGTTGTGATCGTAAGATTTCAGTTTAATACGAATTTTCTGACTCATATCTTTTCATTAAAAAAATTTTCCTTTTGTAATTTCAATTATTCTTCTGGCTATTTCACCCGGGACCTCTTCATAATGAGAAAATTCCATTGTCGATGTTGCTCTGCCTGAGGTGATTGTCCTGAGAACTGTAACATAGCCGAATTTTTCGGCCAGAGGTACCTTGGCCCTTATTACCCTTGAGCCTGCTTTGGTCTCCATTCCTTCAACCTTTCCACGTCTTCTGTTAAAATCGGCTATAACATCCCCGACATACTCTTCGGGTGTCACAACCTCTGTTGACATAATAGGTTCGAGAAGGACCGGATTGCATTTTCCCGAATATTTTCTGAAGGCCTGTTTTGCGGCTATCTCGAATGACAGTGTATCGGAGTCGACCGGGTGCCACGAGCCATCCTTAAGCAGCACCTTAAGGTTATCCATCGGGAATCCGGCAAGCGGGCCGTTAGACATCGCCTCCCTGAATCCTTTCTCCACAGAAGGGATAAACTCTTTCGGGATATTACCTCCCTTCACTTCATTGATAAACTGAAGTCCTCTTATATTATCTTCGGCTGGCATAAGGGTGAAAGATATATCGGCAAATTTTCCCTTCCCTCCTGTCTGTTTCCTGAACACTTCGCGAAAATCGGCCTGTAAGGTGATAGCCTCTTTATAGGCAACCAGCGGGACTCCCTGGTTGCATTCCACCTTGAATTCCCTTTTGAGGCGATCGACCAGTATCTCGAGGTGAAGTTCTCCCATACCGTTGATAATTGTCTGTCCACTGTCGGGATCAGCTTTTACCTGGAAAGTGGGATCCTCTTCTGCAAGCTTGCTTAGGGCAATCGAGAGCCTTTCCACATCAGCCTGCGTTTTTGGTTCAATTGCCACTCCTATCACCGGCTCGGGGAAATCCATCGACTCCAGCAGAATAGGTTTATGTATTGCACACAGGGTATCGCCTGTTTTAAGGTCTTTGAATCCTACACCGGCGCATATATCCCCGGCTGAGATAGAGTCTCTCGGACTCTGCTTGTTGGCATGCATCTGGAAAAGCCGGTTTATCCTTTCCCTCTTTCCTGTTCTGATATTCAGTACTATGTCGCCCGCTTTCAGGATACCGGAATAGATACGCAGGAAGACGAGCCTCCCGACAAAGGGATCGGTGGCTATCTTAAATGCAAGAGCTGCAAATGGATCATTATCATCAGGATTGCGTACTATTTCGTTGTCGTTCCTCGGATCAATTCCCTTCACCGCTCCAATGTCGACCGGTGACGGCAGAAATGCGGCAATTGCGTCAAGAAGACTCTGTATACCTTTATTCTTAAAAGCAGCACCGCATGTTACCGGTACGATATTTCCCCTGATTGTTGATAGTCTCACTGCATTGAGTATCTGCTCATCGGTAATCGAATTGTGATCCTCAACGTACCCGGCCAGAATTACATCATCAGTATCTGCTATGGCGTCAATTAGTTTGTGTCTCCACTCATGTGCTTCATCCATAAGCTCTTCAGGGATATCCTCAATCTCAAAACCGGAGCCCGTAATATCGTTTTCATAATATACTAAGGCTTTCATTCTGATGAGATCGACCACACCCCGGAATTCATCTTCCGAGCCTATCGGTATCTGTACGGGAACCGGTCTGGCTCCCAGTTTTTTCTTTATCTGGTGTACCACCCCTGAAAAATCGGCACCGGCACGGTCCATTTTATTTATAAAGGCAAGCCTCGGCACCCCGTACTTATTTGCCTGCCTCCAGACTGTTTCTGACTGGGGCTCAACACCTCCGACGGCACAAAAGACAGCGACAGCACCATCGAGCACCCTGAGGGATCTTTCAACCTCTACAGTAAAATCAACATGCCCGGGTGTGTCGATAATATTTATCTTATACTCTTCCCCCCTGTATTTCCAGTAGGTTGTTGTTGCGGCTGATGTTATGGTTATACCCCTCTCCTGCTCCTGAATCATCCAGTCCATCTGAGCATTGCCATCATGTACCTCACCCATTCGATGCGTACGACCGGTGTAGAACAGAATACGTTCTGTCGTGGTGGTCTTTCCGGCATCGATGTGAGCCATGATTCCGATGTTTCTGGTATATTTCAGGTTGCTGTTCATACTTCTTCTGCCAGCCGAATTTAAAATCAGAAACGGAAATGGGCAAAGGCTTTGTTGGCCTCAGCCATCCGGTGTGTATCTTCTTTCTTCTTATACGCCCCGCCTTCAAGTTTGTAAGCAGCCATCAGCTCAGCGGCAAGCCTTTCAGCCATCGAATGTCCTGCCCTTTTCCTGGCAAAGGATATCATGTTCTTTATGCTGATGCTTACCTTCCTGTCGGGACGTATCTCCATCGGGACCTGAAATGTTGCACCTCCTACGCGGCGGGCTTTTACCTCAACCTGGGGCGTTACATTATCCAGGGCCTGCTTGAAAATCTCGAGCGGGGTCTTGTCTTCACCCTTCAATTTATCACCAACAATTTCAAGGGAATCATAGAAAATCTTAAAAGCGAGGTTCTTCTTTCCATCATACATAAGATTATTTACAAACCTTGTCACATACGGATCGTTGTATTTCGGGTCCGGTAACAGAATCCTCTTCTTTGGTTTTGTTTTTCTCATTATCGTATTCCTTTAACTGTTGTTATTTCTTTGGCCTTTTGGTGCCATATTTTGATCTCCGCTGGGTACGGCCGTCAACACCAGAGGTGTCGAGAGCTCCCCTTACAAGGTGATATCTTACGCCGGGCAGATCCTTAACCCTTCCGCCCCTGATAAGTACTATGGAGTGCTCCTGAAGATTATGCCCCTCGCCGGGGATATAGGCATTGACTTCCTTCTGATTGGTAAGCCTTACCCTGGCCACCTTCCTCATGGCAGAGTTGGGTTTCTTCGGCGTGGTTGTATAAACACGCACACAAACGCCTCGTCTCTGAGGACATGAATCCAGAGCAGGAGCCTTACTTTTATCTACCAGCTTCTTCCTGCCTTTTCTTACTAACTGCTGAATTGTCGGCATAAATCCAATTATTTAAGCTTTAATTAACTCTGAAAAAATGGTTTGCAAAGGTATTGTTTTTATTTCTTATTTCACAAGTTTGCAATTCAAATTTTTTATACCAGTCTTCATTCCCGGCACCAAATGCAATATCACCAGCATTAATGAGCCGTTGAGCCTGATCTTAACCCGATATTTCTTAACAATGATGTAAGTTGTTAACAGGTTCCTTCCCGACTTTCTCCTGATGAAAATTTTTGTAAACTTACCTTGAAGAAAAAACCGGTACTCCTGGTTTTCAAAAAACTGATGCAAAGAAAATAATAATTTTGGAATTACACCATCTTTCCACAACTGATTCAAAAAATTATTATTTTTGTCCCCTCAAATTCCGCATGACACTAATTATTATAAATATAACATCCGGAACGATATGAAAACATACCAGACCGACCAGATAAGGAACATTGCCCTTCTGGGAAACTCAGGTTCAGGGAAGACCACTCTGGCTGAAGCTATGCTCTTCAATGGCGGCATTATTGAGCGCAGAGGTACGGTGGAATCAGGGAATACTGTATCAGATTACAGGCCTATTGAACAGGAGAACGGAAATTCAGTCTTTTCAACAGTCTTGTATACTGAAATCCAGAATAAGAAAATTAATATCCTTGACACTCCCGGGCTCGATGATTTCAGCGGAGGAGTCATTTCTTCACTCTATGCTGCCGAGTGTACGGTACTTGTTGTTAATGTACAGAATGGTGTGGAGGTCGGGACTGAGATCCACTTCCGCCATGCGGAGAATATGAATAAACCCTTAATAATTGTTGTCAACGGCCTCGATCATGAGAAAGCCAACTTTGAAAAGTCGGTGGAGATGATGAAGGAGCGCCTGAGCAATAATGTAATGCTTACACAGTATCCTGTCAATGAAGGAGTTGGATTTAATTCGGTGATTGACATCTTTCTGATGAAGATGCTGCAGTATCCGAAAGAGGGGGGAGTCGGGAAGGTCTCCGAAATACCTGCCGATCAACTTGACAGAGCCACAGAACTGCATAATGAACTTGTCGAGAAAGCCGCCGAGAGTGACGAGTCGCTTATGGAATCGTTCTTTGCAAACGATACCCTCACCGAGGAAGAGATAAGGAAGGGAATTGCCAGAGGGATCCAGACCAGATCGGTTTTCCCGGTATTCTGCATCTCTGCAAAGCATAATACGGGTATTGACTCCCTCGCAGGATTCATAATAAACGAGGCACCTGCCATAACCGATATGCCTCCACCTGTCAACAGTAAAGGGAATGAAGTCAAACCCGCAACCAGCGGACCGGCATCAGTATTTATCTTCAAATCATCCATTGAAGAACATATTGGCGAGATCAACTATTTCAAGGTCCTTTCGGGCAAAGTAACCGAGAACCTCGATGTGATTAACAGCAACAACGGAACCCGGGAGAGGCTCTCACAGCTTTATGTATGCGCCGGAAAGAACCGTGCAAGGATTTCTGAACTCTATCCGGGAGATATCGGAGCCTTTGTTAAGCTGAAGAACACAAAGACCGGACATACTCTCAATGCACCGGGCAACGACTGGAAGTACGAAGGGATGAAATTCCCCGAACCCAAATACCGGGTTGCAATAAAGGCACAGAGCGAGAGTGATGACGAGAAGCTGGGGGAGGCACTTAACAAGATTCACCTTGAGGATCCGACAATAATAATCGAATATTCCAAAGAGCTGAAGCAGATTATCGTGCATGGTCAGGGAGAATATCATCTGAACATAATGAAGTGGCATCTTGACAATATCTATAAGATCCCGTCAAATTTCAATGTTCCCAAAATACCATATCGCGAAACAATCACCAGGTCAGCCCAGGCCGATTACCGGCACAAGAAACAATCAGGAGGTGCCGGCCAGTTTGGAGAGGTGCACATGATCATAGAGCCTTATGAAGAGGGGTCTCCGGAGCTGTCAGTATCCCGGACAGGGGGCAAGGAAATAAAGCTTTCAGTGAGGGACAAGGAGGTCATCGAACTTCAGTGGGGAGGTAAGCTGGTATATGTGAATTGTATCGTCGGAGGATCAATTGATGCCCGTTTTATGCCTGCAATCCTTAAGGGTATAATGGAAAAGATGGAAGTAGGGCCGCTTACCGGCTCCTATGCAAGAGACATCAGGGTTTATGTGTATGACGGTAAGATGCACCCCGTTGATTCAAACGAGATCTCTTTCAGGCTGGCAGGCCGTAACGCTTTCAGCATGGCATTCAAAAATGCCGGTCCCAAGATCCTTGAACCTGTTTATGATGTTGAGATAATGGTTCCCTCCGACCGTATGGGAGATGTTATCAGCGACCTGCAGGGAAGGAGGGGGATGGTGCTGGGAATGTCGAGCGAAAAGCGGTTTGAGATTATCAAGGCCAAGGTCCCTCTGGCAGAAATGAATAAATATTCGACAGCCCTTAGCTCAATAACAGGAGGAAGAGCTTTCTATACCATGAAATTCGCCGATTATACACAGGTTCCGTCCGACGTTCAGGAAGCTGTTATCAAAGCCTACTCTGAAGAAGAAGAGGAGGAATAAATTTAATGTAGGGGCATTGCATGCAATGCCCCTAATACCCCCCTATACCGTCTGCACAATATCCCACACGAATGCCCGGATGCCGACATCCTCGCTTACCGAGTCAATCTTCTTAACCTTGTCGAGTATCTTCCCTACAAGGTCATCTTCAACCACAGTAAGCAGACTTTTATTTATCTCGGGCCAGGTATGGGTGCCCAGGTGAGGGACACCGGTACCGGTGCCCCTGCCCTGTACATTTTCCCAGAGCGTATAGCCCCTTACACCAAGCCTGTCAAGAACATACTCTACTTTTTCGGTATGTGCCTGGTTATATATAATCATTATAGCTTTCATATACTTGCTTCTTAAATTGTTTATTCAGCGTTGCCGTTATTACCGTTCAGGTACTGCAGTTCGCTGTAGGCTTCACGGTATTTCCACCTTTCTTTCCTTGTAACGAAAATGGCATATACAACAGGTACAAGGACAAGCGTTACGAACGTTGAGAAGATTAGTCCGCCTATAACCGCAATCCCCATCGGCCGCCAGAGCTCAGCCCCCGAGCCTGCGCTTATTGCAAGAGGGAACATTGCCAGTATGGTTGTGGCAGAGGTCATCAGAACCGGCCTCAGACGCGATCTACCCGATATGAGTATGGCGCTGTAGAGATCGTTGCCCCTTTCGCGCATGAGATTGATGAAGTCAACAAGGACTATGGCATTCTTCACCACTATCCCAATCAGCAGCACTGCTCCCATAGCCGATATCACACTTAACGGCGTGCTGGTGAAAAAGAGCCCCATCGCCACACCGGAGAAGGCAAAAGGTATCGAGAACATTATTATCAGCGGCATCCTCAGCGATTCGAACTGTGAGGCCATTACCAGGTAGACAAGAATAAGACTTACTATTAACAGCATCCCAATATCCATAAATGCTTCCATCTGTTCTTCAATCGCTCCTGATATCTGAACCATCACCCCTGAAGGCTTTGGAGTCGAGTCAATTGCTTTCTGTATCTCCCTTTGCAGATCGGTAAGTGAACGCTGATATGGCGTCAGCGACACTGTCACTATCCTCTCCTTCCGCTTGCGCTCTATCTGAGGCGGAGCCCAGTATTCCTTTATCTCGGCTATCTCGCCAAGTCTCACTATCCTTCCCATAGGATTGGTTATCCCTATATTCTCAATATCGGTGAGTGAACTCCTTGCGTCTTTTGTAAACCGTACAACAATATCATATTCATTGCCCGACTGCCTCAATCTGGTTGCCGTAAGTCCGTCGACCCTGTTCCTGACAGCTGTGGCAACAGTGGCAGTGTTGAGTCCGTTGCTTATCATCTTTGCCTGATCAAGAATGATCTGAAGCTCAGGTTTCGACTTGTCGCGGCTGATTGTTACATCCGTTGCACCCTGAATGACCCGGATCTTGTCTGCAAGTTCCTGTGCGACGATATTTGTGGCTGCAATATCGTAGCCATAAACCTCAACATCAACAGTATTTCCTCCAAAACCGCCCCCACCGTCACCCGTTGTAACGTTATAATTAATGATCTCAGGGTAAACGGAAAGGTCGTTGCGTATCTCTTCAGCGATTTCCCAGACATCCCTTTCACGTTCATCGACCGGGACCAGTCTCAGGCTATGGGTTATAATATGTGTGCCGCCGGCTCCGAATATCGAGGAGAAGCCTCCCTGATCATCACTTCCCGTAGAAGTTGATATAAGATCTATCTCGGGGTATCTTGCGGCAAGGAGACTGTCAATCCTGTCGGCAACCCTGATACTGTTATCCACCCGGGTTCCGGTCTGCAACTCTATGTTTATCGATATCCTGGATTCATCTGCCTCAGGAAAAAACTCGGTGTCAACAAAAGTGAAGAGACTCATCGATCCTACGAAAACCACGAGGGCAATAATTGATACAAACGTTTTATGATGCAACGCCCAGTTAAGCGTCTTCTCATAGAAATTGTCAAACTTATCAAGGCCCTTTCTTATGCTGCCGTCATAGCTCCAGAAAGAGGCATCTTGTTTTATCGGAGAAAGTCTCAGCATCAGCGAGCTGAGTGTAGGCGTGAAAGTAATGGCAGCAATTGTCGAGGTGACCACCGTAATGGTCACTATCATACCGAGCTGCTTGAAAAGTACACCGGTGAGACCCTTTACAAAAGTAAGCGGGAAGAAGACTGCAACGACAGTGAGAGTGGTTACAATAACAGCAAGCCATACCTCGTTAGTGGCGTAAATGGCTGCTTCGCGCGGCCTGCTGCCCCTTTCAATATGCTTGGTGATATTCTCAAGAACCACAATCGCATCATCAACCACCATCCCTATTGCAATTGAGAGCGAGGTAAGTGAGATGATATTAATGGAGGCATTGGTGACGAAAAGGTAGATGAATGCCACAATAAGTGAAATGGGTATTGTCAGGATAATTATAAGTGTAGCTCTCCACCTGCCAAGGAAAAACAGGACCACCAGAATCACAAATATTGCGGCGAACATCAGTGTTTCGGAAAGGTTATTGATTGAATCCGTTATGAATGACGCGCTGGAGAAGAGCTTCTCTATTTCGACATCCGGAGGAAGATCTCTCTTTAGCACCTCAAGAGTGTTCTCAATCTCCTTTGTTACCTTGACTGTATTGCCACCCGACTGCTTCTGTACAAAGAGCCCCATGCCCAGTGAGCCGTTTATCTTGGTGTCGAGCTTTGACTCGCGGAATGTGTCCCGAATCTCTGCGATATCCTTCAGATAGACTGCATTGCCGTTAAAATGACTGATGACTATATCCCTCAGAAGATCGCTTTCAGGAAATTCTCCCTGAATACGAAGCGGATAATCTGTCTGCCCCATCTCGATATAGCCTGCCGGCATATTCATGTTCTCAGCCCTCAGTACCGCACCAATCTGTTCGATAGTAAGATTATAGGCCTCCATCTTGCGGGGGTCTACATCTATATAGATACGGCGGCCCGGTACGCCTGTAAGGGTAACCGCACCCACCCCCTCTATCCTGTTAAGGGGATTGACAATCTTTTCGTCAAGTATTTTTTCAAGACCGGCATAACTTTCACTGGCTGTAATTGCAAAGAAAATTATCGGCATCATGCTTGAATTGAACTTCACTATTGAAGGATCCTCGGAATCTTCAGGAAGAAATCTCGTAACGAAATTGAGGTTACTCCGTATGTCATTTGAGGCCTCATCAAGGTTCGATCCGTACTCAAAGCTCAGGAAGATCACCGACAGACCGTCACTCGATCTGGATGTTATCTCCTTAAGATTACTCACAGAGTTGAGGGCATCCTCAAGTGTTCGCGTGACGTTATTTTCAATATCCGTCGCACTCGCTCCGGGATAAGTTGTGATTACCGTAACAAACGGCAGTTCAATTTCCGGATAGAGATCTACCGGAAGCTGAACCAGAGAGTAAAGACCAATAACAATCACAGCAACAAAAATCAGGATCGTTGTTACGGGTTTTTTTACAGATGTACTATATATGCTCATTGTTAATCTTTTTGAAATCTGTCAGTCAGTTTACAACTTCAATTCTGTCTTCATTTAGCATACGCGCCTGTCCGTCAGTAATTATCTGATCGCCCGGCTTAATATTATCCGATAATATCTCAAGCATGTCGTCAAACCTTTTTCCCAACAGCACTTCCACACGTTTTGCCGTTCCCCCGTCAGCCAGGAAAACATACCTTATGTTGGTTCCTTCCTGCAGCATGACCGTATTGGCCGGAACAACGAAGGTCTCAACCTCCCCGAGATCCATCGAGACCCTTACAAACATGCCTGGTTTAAGGAGATTGTTTCTGTTAGGAACCTCTATTTCTGCTATAAAGGAGCGGGTATCGGGACTGATCGTCGGGGCCACACGGAAAATTGTCCCTGAAAATTTCTCCCCGGGATAAACATCAGCAGTTATAACAGCCTTCATTCCTTCCTTGATAAGGGGATAATATTGTTCGGAAATACCGACCTTCACTTTCAGGGGATTCACCTGCATAACCGTTACAACGGCAGAGCGCCCTGTTGGAGTTGTGGGAGTTCCTGAATACATTTCTCCGTCCTCAAAATATCTGCCAGTGACAATCCCGCTAAACGGGGCCTTAAGCAGGGTGTTCTGTTCCATGAAGTCAACATTTGTCTCCAATACGTCATACTGCATCTTCATCTGATCATAAGCCTGCTGTTTGGCACTTCCTGCCCTGAGCAGAGTGTCCATCCGGCTCAGATCCTTCTCCAGGCTGCTGAGCTGAAGCTGGAGCTGGTAAAGCTGTGTGCGGTCCATCAGAAAAAGGTTATCCCCTTTGCTTATCCTGTCACCTGTTTCAACATATATTTTCTCTATCCGCCCGGGAGCAGAGGGGGCAACATTTACCTCCTCATATGCCAGAACCGTGGACGTATAGTCAATTGTTCTCGCAATCTTTGTTTTTTGCAGTGTCATAACTCTTACGGGTATCAATGCCTTTTCGGTATCCGTTGCAGATCCCGCCGAAGGATTGGTTCTGCCGCCTTCTGAAGAACAGGCAGTGATGATTATTATACCTGTTACTATTGCCGGAATTGTCAATCTGTATTTCATCTCCTGATTATTAATTTTCCTGATTAATTAAATGTTATTCAAAAGTTTATCCAATGAAAGTTTTGTCTGTAAGAGGTTCATCAATGCCGTCAGATAATTATTCTCTGCCTGCAGATATATTGAGTTTGCCTGGGTCAGCTCAAGGCTCGAGGCCATTCCCTGCCTGTATTTGTTCTCCATACTGGCATATACCCTTTTTGATACTTCAACATTATCTCTCTGGCTCTGATACTGAAGGTTTGCACTTATCAGATTATATCTCAGCTGCTTTTCCTGGATCTTCAGCTGGTCACTCATCAGGGCTTTTGTAGTCCTGGCCCTGTCGAGGTTAATCTGAGCCTTCCGGATCTGCATGTAACGCTGACCACTTGCAAAGAGAGGGAGCGAAACCTGCAGGCCGGTCATCGAGTTCGGAAACCATCTGAGTTCGGAGATCTTATCGCCCATACCATTCGTTCCGTAATTGTAGAAACCTGCAAGAGTCGGAAGCGTTGATGCTTTCCGCGATTTCAGGTCGAGGGCCGACAGCATCTCCTGTCCTTCAATTAATCTGTAATCAACATTGTTATTCAGATCAAAATCACGCGACAGGATAGCCTCAACATTAATCTCCTCCGTAAGCGATTCAAGTGTCTCTGTAAGAATGAGCCTTGTGTCGGTAGATACACCGAGCTGGAACCTTAACAGATTGTAATTAAGTTCTATCGTTCGTTCAAGGGAACTTTTGCTGTTTTCCACCATTGTCACATTCGAAGCCATCTGATCAACATCAGTTGACTCTGCCATACCGGCAGCATACATTGCCTGTGTCGATCTGAGGGTCTCTGATAGATTGGCTATATCCTCCTCAAGTATTTTGAGTGTCCGCTCCGAGACAAGGGTCAGATAGTAGATTGAACTGACTGATTCCCTGATCTCCAGCTCTGTCCTTATCAGATTCTCTTCACTCAGTTTTTTAGCCAGTTTTGTGGTCTCTATTCCTACAAATAAAGGTGCGTTGAAGAGAACCATGGAGGCCTGGATAGAGGCTCCCGAATTAAACTGCGACCCGAATGTGACCGGTATTTTTTCTCCCGGCTGGCCGAAAAACTCCCCCGGAAGAAGAGTGGTCATCAGCTTAAGATTATCAGTAAATGAGCCTGTTGCCTCAACCCTGGGCAAAGCCGAAGAGATTGTCTCCCATACTGAGATGCCTGATGCTTCAACATCCATTCTTGCCGATTTTGCCATCTTATTGTTGGCAACGGCATATTGCCTTGCCTCCTCCAGTGAAAGCCTCATTTCATCTACCTGTGCCGGAGTCTCAAGACCAAAGAAGATCAATGATGCAACCAGTACTATAAAAAATTTTCTTTTCATCATATAATAATTTATTTTAATGGTATGATAGCCTCCCGCCTGAGGCGGGACAAGTCGTCCAGATTTATCGGGAAAACCTCCATGTGTTAATTATTTTCTGCCCTCATCACCACGACCGGCATGGTAATTTATCAGTTCGAGGCCCTTAGGTGTGGAAATACCCCTCATGTAATTGATGAAGATATTTCTCATCACGTCTTCATCCATCACCGTGTCGGGAGATGCAGAATCACTTTCCTGCGAGAGCTTTGAAAACTCTGTCAGGCATCGGTTTGTGATCTCAATATCGATGTCATCCCTGAAAACGCCTTCCCTTATCCCCCTTTTCAGAATCTCAGAATTCTGCCTGTGATGGGGCAGCTCTCGTGATAAATCATCTTTCTCCGGAATGTTGCTGTAGAATCTCTTCATGTCCATCTTAAATGCCGGGCTCATCTCTTTGTAATGATCGCTCATTATCCTGAGCATCTTAAAAATCGCCTCGATAATATTCTCCGAATCATTCATTATCTTATCCATAAGCTCTTTCTGCATTTCCGACATCCATTCCATAACACCCCTCAGGAGCTCATCCTTATCCCTGAATACCTCATATAAGGTACGCTTTGAGATTCCGAGTCGGGAAGAAAGCATATCCATTGTAACGGCCCTTATCCCATAAGCCCGGAACATCAACGCGGCTTCGTTTATTATCCTCTGTCTTGAATCCATCTGTAATTTTTAAGCGGCACAAAAATGAGAAAACTATTCGGGTTTTCAAAGTTTTTTTCGTTAAATAATCGTTAAAGTCAGTAAACGTCTGTTTTTTACCGGTGAACAGCGGCTGAATCAATTGGGTCGAAGACCATTATATCACCCATAAATCATTCCTGGGCATGAGGATTAAGCTGAAAAATTCTTATCTTGGCAGAGTAATTAAGGTGATATTATGTCAGAGAATAAGAGAATTTATCAGGTCGATGCATTTACCAGCGAACCATTCAAGGGGAATCCCGCAGGAGTATGCATTTTGGGTGAAATCGCCTCCACAAGCTGGATGCAGAAGGTTGCAGCTGAAATGAATGTTTCAGAAACAGCCTTTATAATTCCGGGAACACCGGTTAACCAGATCAGATTTTTCTCTCCTGTTGAGGAAGTGCCGTTATGTGGGCATGCAACACTGGCTGCTGCTCATATAATGTTCGAAAAAGGGTGTATCAACCGGGATGAGGAGATTGTCTTCTCATCAAAGGCCGGTGAACTGAGGGCACGGCTTTCAAAAAGATGGATCACAATGGACTTCCCCGCCTTCCCGATCAAACAGATTCCTGTACCTCAGGGTGTAGAAAAAATAATCGGGGTCAGACCTGTAGAGATGTACAGCAGCAGTTACGGCTGGAAACTGGTGCTTATCAATGTCGAAAATGAACTGAGGACCATGAAGCCCGACTTCAATAAGATGATGAAGAATGATCTGGGCCATCTGATAGTTACAGCACCGTCGTCGGAAACCAATTTTGATTTCAGCCTGCGCTGCTTCGTCCCTTCACTGGGCATCTACGAGGATCCTGTTACTGGTTCGGCCAACTGTATCCTTGCCCCCTTCTGGCACATGAAGACAAACAGGAGCGATTTTATAGTCCAGCAGGTTTCAAACCGGACCGGCGTTATGAAAATCTCGCTGAAAGATAACAGGGTGGAGATTTCCGGGCAGGCAAAAACGGTTTTCAGGGCTACGCTTCTGGTTTAATGTCATGAGGTTGCTTCCCGGCGATTCTCCTTTGTGGATCCTTCCCCTGGTTTAATAAACTATATCTCGACTCAACATGTAATCATCCCCCAAACCTTCGCCGAAGCTTCGGCTTGCAAAGCCTACCCCCTTCTCTATTTCATCATAAAGAAGGGGGAGTGTATATTCAGGTACAGTTTCTTAGTCATAATTATAATCAATTTTATTTCAGATTTCATGAGTAATCCCAAACATTTATCGGAAGAGTGGTATACTATAGCAAATGGTGATGATCTTTTCACTCCGGCATTGATACTCTTCCCCGGCAGAATTGAACAGAATATCAGAACGATGATCTCAATTGCCGGAGGGACAAACAGGTTGAGACCCCACATCAAAACACATAAAATAGCTGAGGTATTAGGTCTTCAGATGAAGCATGGCATTATGAAGTTCAAGTGTGCCACCATTGCTGAAGCAGAAATGTGCGCCATGAACGGCGCCGGAGATATTCTCCTGGCCTCTCAGTCCGTCGGACCGGGTATAGAAAGATTCTTCACGCTGATCCAGTCTTTTCCCGAATGCCATATATCATGCATTGCCGACGATGCAGATAATATTGAGCTTATCTCAGCCATGGCTGTCAGAAAAAACCTTAAAGCCTCCATATGGCTCGACATTAATAATGGCATGAACCGCACGGGAGTTATCCCGGGGAAAAAGGCCAAAGACCTTTACAGGCTGATCTCACGCCTTCCCATGCTTGAAGCAGAAGGAGTTCACGTCTACGACGGGCATATACACGAATCTGACCCGGGTATCAGAAAAATGATCTGTGACGAATCATTCAGGCCTGTTGAAATAATGATAAATGATCTCGCTAAAGAGGGATTCCCACCCGTGAAGATTATTGCCGGAGGCTCCCCCACCTTTCCCCTGCATGCATTCAGGGAGGGAACAGAACTAAGCCCTGGCACAACACTGCTGTGGGACCATGGCTATTCATCCTCGTTCAGCGACATGCATTTCCTTATTGCTGCCGTACTGATAATGAGGGTTATAAGCAAACCTTCCGAGGGTTTCCTTTGCCTCGACCTGGGCCACAAAGCTGTTGCCTCCGAAATGCCCCAGCCCCGGATAAAGATATTGGGTCTTACAAGCTATGAGATAACCGGTCACAACGAGGAACACCTTGTTGTAAAGACACCCGAAGACAGAAAGTTCAGAACAGGCGACCTTTTTTACGGAATACCATATCATATTTGTCCCACGGTCGACCGTTACGATTCTGTTTATGTTGCACGGGACGGTAAAGTTACGGAAGAATGGAAGGTCGCAGCCAGGAGAAGAAAGATAACAATATAACGGTGTAACGGCATAACGGCGTAATATCGTAACGGCATACTTTGTACTCCGACTTCGTCGGACGAAGCCGACTACGTCGGGCGAAGTCCGAAGCCTTGGCGAAGGAGTAGCGGCGTAATGGCGTAACGGCGTAACGGATTTGCCGCTGCGCCGCTGAGCCACTGCGCCTTTGTACCGTCGTACCGTCGTACCGTTGTACCGTTACCTGTACAGATAAACAAACCCCCGGTACTCTTTGCTGTCATATACAACATCATCCCAGCCCCGGGCCCGTATAATATAAAAGTAAATACCTGGGGCTGCCCTTACTGATGAGTTGTTCACGGTGCCGTCCCAGCCTTCCCAATCCTTCAGTTTCGAATCCTGTCCGCTGAAACTGTAAACCTTCAGGCCGCTGCGGCTGAAAATTTCAACATTAAGGTATCTGAGTGACTTTGCCTCAACCTTGAATACGTCGTTCAGGCCGTCTCCGTCGGGGGTAAATACATTAGGGATATGCAGCAGTGAGGGTTCCACCGTTATTTTCACAGAGTCGGACACAGCAAGGCAGTACAGATCGCTCTCAATGGTAAGTTTTGCATAATATTCACCGGGAACATAATAGGTATGCGTCCCGGGAATGGAAGAGTCAGAGATTGTATCGTCTCCGAACTCCCATTTATAGTATGATGCCCGTACCGACTGATCGGTGAATGTCACCTCAAGAGGCGCTTCTCCTGTCAGGGGATTGGCGGAGAATCCGGCTTTGACATGTATTGATTCATACGGAAAGGATGACTCGGTCACACAAGTGAAACTGTCGGTGACCTGCAGGCGGTATATAACATCAACGAGAGGGGGAGTAAAAGTAATGGGATTGATTTCGATCTCAGGATACGGTATTGCGGAAGCTGGTGTGGATGACCAGAGAAACCTGACACCGTTAGGCAGCCTTATACGGTCTCCGTTTGCAGGATCACTATAGTAGAATGTATCGACGGCGGCCTGGCCGCTCAGGGCAACATAATCGCAGGTGCGGTTATATAATTCCGCCATGGCATGAGGCCGGTCAAGAAATATCCATCCTGTAAGGCTTGCAGTGTAGCCTCCCCCGTCGCTTATATTAACCCTGTACCCCCCCTCCTCAAGAGCGGCAAGTGAAGAACTCATGACGCCTGTTTCTGTTCGGAGAAGCATGCTGAAACTCTTTGTGTCGTCACTCCACTTATACCATGAAAAGTTATAAGGGCCTGTCCCTCCCGGGCTCACAGCGTTCAGGCTTCCTTTCTGATTACCTGAGACATTGCAATAAATAAAAACCTGATCCTTTATCCCCGGGGCTGAGGGATAAGATGTGTAACGCACAGCATTAACGTCCGGTGCAGTAAGCTGAGCCTTCGAAATAAGAGGCAGGACAAACACCGCTATGAATAAGACAAAACGCACAGGTAATCGGTTCTTTGATGAATAACGTACAACAGGTCCGTAAATTGCTTGGTGGGGGCGTTGCATGCAACGCCCGTACCACATATATTAGGATGATGTAAATTATTGCTTATTGTATGGGCGTTGCATGCAACGCCCGTACCACATATATTGTGATGTTGATAAATAATTGTCGATTAGCCGGTGTTTGATTATGTTATTGTTAATTTTGCCGAATCCGGTGCGCTGTAAAAAATATCTGATGATACACAATTATCTCGACGACCTGAACGAGGCTCAGAAGGAGGCGGTTATTCATACCGAAGGACCCGCTCTCGTGATTGCAGGTGCCGGTGCCGGAAAAACAAGGGTACTGACCTACAGGATTGCTCATCTGCTGACAAAAGGGATACCTGCTTCACGTATACTGGCCCTTACTTTTACCAACAAGGCAGCAAGGGAGATGAAGGAAAGGATCATCAGAATTGCAGGGTATGAAGTTGCCAGATTTCTCTGGATGGGCACCTTTCATTCAATATTTGCCAGGATTCTCAGAAAGGAGGGAGACAGACTAGGCTATAAGTCAAATTACACCATCTACGATACAACCGATTCAAAAAGCCTGATCCGCTCCATCATACGTGAACAGAACCTCGATGATAACGTATACAAGCCGGGGGTGATAGCCTGCAGAATATCCGCGGCAAAAAATAACCTTGTAACCGCCCCGATGTATGCAGCCGACCTGTCGATGCAGGAATATGACAGGGCGTCAAAAATGCCCCTTATGCCCGATATCTACAGGCATTATGCATCACGCTGCTTCAAGTCGAATGCGATGGATTTTGACGACCTTCTCCTCAATACCAATATCCTTCTGAGGGACTTCCCCGATGTGCTGAGAGAGTACCAGGAAAGATTCAATTATATACTCGTCGATGAATACCAGGATACAAATTTCTCGCAATATCTTATTGTAAAAAAACTTGCTGAGGCCCATAATAATATTTGTGTGGTGGGGGATGATGCCCAGAGTATATATTCGTTCAGGGGTGCAAGGATTGAGAATATCCTGGAATTTAAGAACAATTATCCCGGGTACAGGCTCTTCAAGCTCGAACAGAATTACCGCTCGACACAGATAATAGTTGATGCAGCCAACACGATAATCGAGAGGAATGAAGGGCAGATACGCAAGCGCGTCTTTTCGAGGAATGAAACCGGGGAAAAGATCCAGGTCATACAGGCCCTTACAGATTCCGAGGAGGGTTTCAATATAGCGTCGGACATCTTCGATAAAAGGTTTTCGCTTCAACGTAAATGGTCTGATTTTGCCGTTCTCTACAGAACAAACGCCCAGTCGAGAATATTTGAGGAGACACTCAGGAGAAAGAACATACCTTACAAAATTTATGGCGGGCTCTCTTTTTACGAAAGAAAAGAGATAAAGGATATCCTCGCTTATTTCAGAATGGTTATCAATCAATCGGATGAGGAAGCTTTGAAAAGAACGGTCAATTATCCTAAAAGGGGGATCGGCGATACAACAACCGGCAAAATCTTTGAGCTTGCTTCCCTTTCAGGCAAAACACCATGGGAGATCCTGCTTGAATCTGACAAACATACCATGCATTTCAATGCAGGTACGATAAAGAAGCTCCTGGGCTATGCCGGCATGATCTCGTCACTTTCGGCAGGTGTGAATGAGACCGATGCATACTCAAAAGCAAGAGAAATATCAACGGTATCGGGCATAATGAAAGAGCTGAGAGAGGGCAGATCGCCTGAGGAGATAAGCCGCTATGAAAACCTTGAAGAGCTGCTCAACGCGATTAAGATATTTACTGAGGCTGCCCTCACCAATGGCGATCCCGACAATCTTGTGGCTTACATGGCTACCGTTGCCCTGCTGACCGACCAGGATAATGAAAAGGAGGAGCAGCGCGACAAGGTAACACTTATGACCATGCATTCTGCAAAAGGGCTTGAATTCGAACATGTCTATATTGCCGGAATGGAGGATACATTGTTCCCCTCACCGCTCTCGTCGGGCAATCCCAGGGAACTGGAGGAAGAAAGACGTCTCTTCTATGTCGCTGTTACAAGGGCAAAGAAGATGGCAACCCTCAGCTATGCGCTTAACAGGTACAAGTGGGGAAACCTCGAGAGAAGCAATCCCAGCAGATTCCTCCGCGAGATTGATCAGCAGTATCTCGATTACCCTCACACGGGCGGCAAACCTTATGGCAACAGGTCTTTCCCGGGTCAGAAATACCCTTCGTTCCGTGAGGAGACAACCGGGTACCCGGAAAAAAACAGGTTAAGAAAACTGGCCAGGGCTGAATCTGTCACCGTAACAACCTTCAACGACACACAACCGGCTGAATTCAATGAAGGAGACAAAGTTGAACATGACCGCTTTGGCACAGGTATGATTGTTTCAATTGAAGGCCGGCCTCCAAACATTACAGCCACAGTCGATTTCAAAAACAACGGTACAAAAAAACTGCTGCTCAGGTTCGCAAAGCTGAGGAAGGTCGGCCCCCCAACCTCCTGAAGGGACATCCCCCCAGCCCCCCAACCCCTAAAATGGTGACAGCCCCCCAACCCCCCTGAAGGGGGGCTGAAGAAGAATCAGGCTGCTGCCTCCACCGGCTTCTCCTTCTCAAGAAGGACCGACTGGTACAGCGCCGCAAAGGAGCTCTTTACCCATATTGTGGCAGGAAAAATACCCACAAACAGCAGGATAAATCCAAACATATAGATAAAGAACGAAACAAATCCCATCAGGAAGATGGTCCATCCGTGGCCCCTTGTGAGCTTCCAGCTTGTCTCAACTGCTTCTATAGGATCAAGTTTTTTGTCCATTACAAGATAGGCGGTGAATGCAAGCCTGCATGCTATTATGATCCCGGGAATTAGCAGGGCAAATAATCCTATCGCCACGAGGGCAAATACCAGCAGGTTCGCGAGTACTATTGAAAGGTAATTCTCCCAGAAGCCCTTAATCAGATACTCAAAATCAGGCTTCGTCTTCCTGACAGACTGGACAAAGATCATCTTTGCTCCGTACTCTATTACCGGCTTGGCCAGAAAGGCATAAAGCAGGGCTATCAGCATAAAGAATGCCGCAAATACCCCCAGAGAAGCCAGTCCGAATAGCTTATCCCACTCACCATGCCAGTATCCCGGAAATCCCTTAAGATCACCGATATCAAACTTGATATCAAGAAGCTTCATTGGAGCGGTAAGTATCACCAGGACAAATACCACAAGCAACAGCCTGAGGAAATTGTCCATCATTACCCTCCATCCTGTCCCGAAACTGTCACCAAAGGTCGGGAACAGTTTGTAGTCATTTGTAGTTTCCATGCTTTTCATTTTTTGATTAATATGAGTATCCGAAAGTAATAATGTTTTCTTTTAGGGTTAGGGCAAATAATTGATTTTCAAACATTGTTTTATTATTCATAACCGATACTCATCTTTGATTAATAAATAGTTTAAATAATTGATGAAGTAAAATTATATTCTCTTTTTATGACGGTTTCAATACCAATGTAGTGTTTGCAGAAAATTCCTACTTAAGTATGCAGGCAATACTAAAGTTGGAATTGTGGAGTGCCATTGTCATTCAGTGGTCATTCGATAGTCATTCGATAGTCATTCGATAGTCATTCGATAGTCATTCAATAGTCATTCGATAGTCATTCAATGGTCATTCAATTGTCATACAGTTGTTTAGCGATGAATGACGTCCGACGTAAGCAGGACAAATGACGCCCGCAGGGCAAATGACGGCGCGCAGCGCCGAATGACTCGGTCTTCCGTTCCGCTGTCGCGGAATCTCCGCTGCGCTTCGACATTCGATAGTCATTCAATGGTCATTCGATAGTCATTCGATAGTCATTCAATGGTCATTCAATGGTCATTAGATAGTGGTAGTATCAGGATAATTAATAATTCTCTGTACATTGTAATTATTTTGTATATTGAGAAATCAAGTGCTAAAAGGATATGAAATTAGAGGAATTACAGGTATACAGCCTATCAATGGAGATGGGTGAAAGAATCTGGTCAATTGTGATCAGATGGGATTACTTTGCAAAGGATACAGTTGGGAAGCAACTGGTGAAAGCGGTTGACTCAATTGCATCAAATCTCAGTGAAGGATTCGGAAGGTATCATTTCAGGGAGAAAATAAACTTCAGCTACTATTCCAGAGGGTCGTTGTTCGAAACAAAAACATGGTTAACCAAAGCACACAACAGGAATCTGATAAACGCCTCTGATTATCAACTATTTGTCAAGCAGATAGGAAATATTGGAGTGAAGCTTAATAATTATATCAAAACAATTGGACCTACAGACAAACCGGATTCAGGTGTCATTAAATAATCTATTAGTTGTCATTTAATTGTAATACAATGAATGACGGCCGCAGGCCGAATGACAGCGCGTAGCGCTGAATGACGCACGCAGTGC
>CAZWFL010000004.1:0-139408 GCA_964633195.1 uncultured Rikenellaceae bacterium
ACTTTTGTCATATCGTTAACCGTTTTTTCGGTCAACGTATTTCAGGCATCGACAATTTGTGTGATTTAACTGCCAACTGCCAACTGCACTTGAACCTTGAACGTCCTGTTGCATATTTCAACAGTAAACATTATATTTGCCCCGTATCCATCCTTTTCGCAGGAAAAGTCTGGTTTATAGAGAAGAGGGGAGAGATTAGGCTCGGCGATCCTCTAGCAACCGCGGGATAAAATTTTCCGAAAGGTGCTAAAACCTACCCGGAAAGGGAATTATAAATTGAAGTTTTTGCGAACAGCACAAAGCCTTAAAAAGTTTTATGTCAGTAACAAAGACTGCTGAAAGAGTGCTTTATGAACACTTAATTTAATACGTATGTCAAAGAAAAGAAGCATTGAGGAGATCAATGAGAAGATCAGGAACGGCAAAGCCGTTGTCCTGACCGCCGAACAGGTTTCGGCAATGGGAAAAGAGATGACTCCTGAGGAGATCAGCCGCAGGGTCGATGTGGTAACAACCGCTACATTCGGGCCAATGTGTTCCTCGGGAGCTTTTATCAACTTCGGTCATTCCTCTCCGCCTATGCGCATGGAAAAGCTTACGCTGAACAATGTCCCTGCTTATGGTGGCATTGCAGCGGTCGATGCATATATCGGAGCTACCGAAACGGCAATGCCATACGATACATACGGGGGCGCTCATGTGATTGAAGATCTGATTGCAGGTAAAGATGTTATCCTTCAGGCTATGGCCAAGGGAACCGATTGCTACCCCCGAACAGAGATTAAAACATTCATAAACAGGAACTCAGTGAATGAGTTTTTTATGTTTAACCCGAGAAATGCATACCAGAACTATAACGTTGCGGTGAACAGCACTTCAAAACTGAAATTCACCTATATGGGGACCCTGCTGCCTCAGTTTGGCAATGCAAATTTCTCGACATCAGGTGAACTGAGTCCCCTGCTGAATGATCCCGAACTGAGAACCATAGGAGTCGGGACACGTATTTTTTTCGGCGGGACCCATGGCTACGTTGCATGGCACGGAACGCAGTTTAATACGGGAAAACCACTGAACGAACATGGTGTTCCGGTAGGAAATGCAGCAACACTTGCCCTGATAGGCGATGCAAAACAGATGAACACTCAGTTTATTAAGGCTGCATATTTCGAAAAATACGGTGTAACATTGTTCGTTGGCATCGGAATTCCGATCCCTGTACTGGATGAGGAGATGGCCCGAAGGCTGACAATAAGGAACAGCCAGATAGAGACAAATATTATTGATTACGGGTCAGGTAATTTTGAGGTTCTCGGAAAGACTGACTATGAATCACTTTTTGCAGGTGAAATATCCTTTAATGGTAAAAAGGTGCGGACAGCTCCCCTGTCGAGCGTTAAAGTGGCGCGGGAGATAGCTGATCTGCTGAAAAAGGAAATATCTGAAGGCCGGTTTCTGCTTACCGAACCGGTGGCCCTCTTCCCCACAACAGCAGGATTGAATAAACTGGATATCAGACTTTGAGTTTAACAGGTAATAAATCAAGCAATGACAAGTAAAAGATTCGTACTGACTTTTTCTCCTGATGCGACAGGTGAACCTATAACATATAACCTTATAAAGAAATATGATATCATGGTGAACATTGTGAAAGCTGATGTTTCACCGGGAAAGATAGGCCATCTGGTTATGGAGATGACTGCACCCCCTGCAATCCTTAAAAAGGGTATGCAATACATCCGCCAGCAAAACGTGGAATGTGAACCTATTGAGAAGAAGATCCACTGCAGGGAAGATCTCTGCATACATTGCGGCGCCTGCACTGCCGTCTGTTTTGCCGGAGCACTTACAATGGACAGGCGTACAGCGGAGCTCCTTTTTGAACCTGAAAAATGCGTTATATGTGAACTCTGCCTGCGGTCGTGCCCGCTTAATCTTTTCTCAATAGATATTGACTGAAAGTGATACATATCAGCCCAGACTCTATCGCGGGTCAATGGGGAACGAGAGGTGGAGATCCTTCACTGCCGGTTGTCAGGAAACTGATCTGTGGATAGCCGTAAGTGCAGAGGTCTATGCGCCTGAAATTGAGGACTATGCAGAGCACAGGGTTCTGTTTTACAGAGAGGTACTGGAGGAACATATCAGGAAAAATCCTGATTTCCTCCACTCACTCTCGCCGCTCAAGGCGTCTGGTGATCCGCACTTTCTTATCAGGGAGATGTATGAGGCGTCTGAAAAGGCCGGAACGGGTCCTATGAGCAGTGTGGCCGGCGCTATGGCAGAACATGTATGCATGGATCTGATTTCCGGGTTCGGAATTCCTGAAGTTGTTGTTGAGAACGGAGGAGATATCTTTATGAAGATCACCTCGCCGGTGACAGTATCGGTTTATGCAGGTTCTTCACCACTTTCAGACAAACTTGGTCTGGAGATAAAACCTGCTCAGACACCCCTGTCGGTCTGTTGTTCTTCAGGAACAGTGGGGCATTCTTACAGTTCTGGCGTGGCGGATGCATGTTTAATCGCATGCCGTTCAGGAGCCCTTGCTGATGCATGGGCAACGGCAGCATGCAATATGGTAAAAAACGCGAACATGGTAAGGGAAGTTGCTGATCTGATGTTGCAGAAATCAGACATACAATCTGTTGTAATAATTAAAGATGATCAGGCAGGCATCGGCGGAACCCTGGAAGTAAAGATACTGAAGTAATGAGATTCCGTGCCCGCCCATAGTAATCCTTTTTACTCCTGGTGTGAAAAGATTTAAATTACGGGTCTGAGACGATACAAGTGAGAAATAATATTACCGGTCATATGCATTTATGATATTCGTTTTAAGTAATTTTATACTTCCATCAATTAATATCAGATATTATGAAAGCAAAAGTCTCCACTTCAGTTTTGACAGTAACATTATTGATAGCCTTAATGGTTTTAATTTCATCAGGTTATAATAATGATGGCACAGACTCTTTTCAGCAGAAAGGATCCGTTAAGCTTGCCTACAACTACCCTGACGGCAACTATGTGAAATACCTCCAGAACAACAGAATAATTCAGTTGATGGATATTCAGGGTCAATCCATGCAGGTTAATGTAAATTCAAGTCTGGGATGCTCCGTAAAAGGAGCCGGACCATCGGGTTCTGGTCTGAAACTTGAGATCCGTATTGACACTCTGGGACAAACAATCGATTCTCCGCAAGGATTCGGTGGAGGGGCTGTTCAGGCTATTAAAGGCAAAGTATTTAATCTGGGCTTAACCACCGCCGGTAAGGTGTCTGATATTTCTGAAGCCCAAAAAATTGTATATTCATATGATGGGAGCAGTCAGACAAATGCCTCACAGGCCTTTTATGATTTCTTTCCAAAGCTGCCTGTTGCTTCTCTGTCACCCGGAGAGACCTGGAGCTCAACAGACACTGCTGATCTGGTTACTCCGGGCATGTCGATGAGAACCATCACAAATTCAGTAAGCATATTCGAAGGGATTGAGAAAATTGGCGGGATCGAATGCGCCAGGATAACTTCAGATCTGGAAGGTACACAAACGATGAGTACAGAAGCACAGGGTATGGGGGTATTTACTTCAGGGTCGTTCGAAGGTAAATCAACCCTCTTTTTTGCCATCAGGGAGGGTTATTTTGTTGAACAAAATGTGACAGGCAAATTGCAGGGAATGATTGATGTTTCGGGTCAGATGAACTTCCCTCTTGAAATGGAGACCACCTCAACAACAAAAATAATAAAGTAAACTTATTTTTAACGCACCAGCTTCAACGAACTTATTACAGGTTGATCGTAAGTGTATTGCCTGATTTGTTAATAGCATACGATTTTAAAGATGTGGCTGCCGGCCCTGTGACAACACTTCCGTTGGCGGCAAAAACTGACTGGTGACAAGGACACGGAAAATTGTTTGCCGCCAGATTATATCCAACAGCGCACCCGTCGTGAGTGCAAACACTGCTCAGTGCGACAAATACGTCATTGCCCGTGTTGGCCACAATTATATTCTGGACTATTACACTGCCACCGGCTGTGTTCAGAGCAGAATAGGTCGGACTTGTCAAATCGATAGTAAGCTGCTTAGGAGCTGTTCCTCCTCCGCCACCACCACCAGTATCATCTTCATCTTTTGAGCAACTGCTGATAACTGAAGGAACTATAATTACAGTTGCCCCGCCAAGAATAATCTTCTGAATTAAATCTCTTCTTTTCATTCTTATAATTTGTTGTTTTGACTATAACAACAATTTGCAGGAAGAGTTCATTTCATTGATTAATTAATTAATTAACAAATTGTTATAAAGCTCAGATAACAAAAGGTATAAACATTTTTGTCTCCTTCATGTATTCTGAATACTCGTCCCCGAATTTTTCGATCAACTCCTTTTCCTCGATCTTTGCAGTAAAGTATAAGGCAATGATGTTCACCATTCCAAGAGCTATCTGCAATGGTGCAGGATATTTTAGCATTACCCCGGTGCCAATGAGGAGCAGAGATGAATAGAGCGGATGTCTGATGAAACGGTATAAATTTGATCTTACCAGCACGGTTGTGTTTTCCAGATTCTTTATGGGATTACCTCTTTTCCATAATAAAAGGAAACCTGTTATTCCCATGTATGCCGAGGAAATAAGACATATCCATGAGGCTAACTGTAAAGTGGAAAAAGGATTATGAAACCATGTTTTAAGGTTGAGAACAACTAAAATGAATATGCTTTCAAATGAGAAAAAACGGGGTATTCCGTGATAACGTCCGTATTTCACCGAATAATACCAGGAGAAGAGAGCAATAAGTATTGTTCCTGTGATTAGTGTTGTGTAATTCATTGATAATCATAATTTATCTGACGATTTCTCGTGTACTTTCCTTAGATAGTTGTAGACCTCAATCTGTGAGTGGACCGTTTTATTACCTGACTTTACAAATTTATTGGTAAGTCCTGCATCTATTTTCCTGGCCTTAATATTATCGCTCCATTGTATCTCGAAGATCTGTCTGATCTCATTTCTGATATTCTTGTCAAAAATTGGGCAAGTTACCTCAACCCTGTGATCGAGATTACGGGTCATCAGGTCAGCAGAAGAAATATAGCATTCTTCATTGCCTCCGTTGCAGAAAATCAAGAAGCGGGTATGCTCAAGGAAACGGTCAACTATTCCTATAGCCTTAATGTTATCACTTACATCTTTGATCCCCGGTACCAGGGATATCATTCCTCTGATGATGAGCCTTATTGTAACTCCTGCCTGACTCGCCCTGTAAAGATTATTAATAATCTCCGTATCGGTTATATTGTTGATCTTTATATATATATAAGATTTTTTCCCTGCCTGTGCATTTTTTATTTCATTATCAATCAACTGGTTAATTTTATTTCTAAGAAAGAAAGGTGAAAGGATCAGGTGATAATAGTTATCTTTTTTATAGTTTATATTGAAGAAATTAAATGCCTTGTAAACCTCGTATGTTATTTTTTTGTTTGTGGTAAGGAGAAGATGATCCGTGTAGATTCTTGCAGTATTCTCGTTAAAGTTGCCTGTTCCGATTGCTGCATAACGTTCGGTTATATCATTGTTAATCCTGGTTATCAGACAAAGTTTGGAATGTACTTTTAGGCCCGGGACACCATAGATCACCTTAACACCCTCTTCCATAAGCTTATTTCCCCAGTAAATATTTGCCTCCTCGTCGAATCTGGCCTGCAGTTCCACAACAGTGGTGACTCTCTTTCCGTTTCTGACGGCATTGAGAAGGGCATTTATCACGCTTGAATTTCTGGCAAGCCTGTATAGTGTTATATGTATTGAACTGACGAGCGGATCGATGGATGCTTCCCTCAGCAGATCAATGAAATGGTCAAAGGGATGGTAAGGGAAGAAGAGCATGATGTCCTTTTTCTTCATTGCTGAAAGGATACTTTTTCTCTCAGTGATATCTTTATGCTGAAGAGGTAAAAGGGGTTCGAAGTAGAATTTTTTACGGCCGGGATCCGGAAAATTTACAAAGTCCTTGAAATTATGGTACCTGTTGCCTGGAACAATAACATCATCCGGGCCGAAATTAAGTTTTTTTGTGACTATTTTAAGCAGATCAGGCGGGATCTCCCTGTCGTAAATGAATCTTACAGGTGAACCCCACTTTCTTTGCTGAAGGCTTCGTGCAAGCTTATCTATGTAACTTTCAGAAATATCATCAGTTATTTCGAGTTCTGCATCTTTGGTGAGTTTTATGGTGTATGCAGCAACAGAATCAAAATCAAAAATGAAAAATATCTCTCTCAGGCCAAACCTGATTATATCGTCTATGAATATCAGATACCTGTTATCATCGTGCTCCGGCAGGAAAATAAATCTGGGGAGTATATCTGCCGGTATTTCAAGAAGGGCGTATTTTACCTTCTGGCTGTTCTTCTTCTCCAGTTTAATGGCAAAATATATTGCATCATCTGTCAGGTTAGGAAAATTTTCACCTGGTTTGATAAGAAACGGCATAAGCCTTGTTCTCACTTCCGAGTGGAAATAGTGCCCTACAAATTCCGATTGCTCCTGGTTAAGCTGTTTTTCGTTGATTATGTGTATTTTGTGTTTCGCCAGTTCCTGGAGAAGGTTATTGTAGATCTTTTCAAATTTTGTATTCTGAATGAGCACTATTTCCTGGATCTTTTTGAGAGTTGCTTTGGGGCTGTATCCAAGGATGCTCTTTGATTTCGGTCCGAATTGCGACAATCTTCTGAGGGTAGCTACCCTGACTCTGAAGAATTCATCCAGGTTGTTGGAATAGATTCCAAGGAACTTGAGGCGTTCAACGAGGGGCACCTCTTTGTTCTCTGCTTCCTGAAGCACTCTTTCATTAAAGGCAAGCCAGCTTATCTCTTTAGGTATGAAGGTCTTGTTCATAATGTCTTTTCGGGTCTCATAAAGAATTCCTGTTTCCCTTTCTCCCTGATAAGCTCTTTCCAGGCATCGGTCTTGAATACGAGGCTTACCATACCGCTTTTAGGCAAAAAATCGCATCCTGTACGGCAAAGCCTGTCGGGAAGTTCAGTGAATGAAGGGTTGTGTCCGAACATTATTACAGTTGTCGCATCATCGCTTAAATCCGATAATAGTTCTGACAGTGTATTGAAATTGATATTAAAGTATAATTTATTTCTTACGAGTATTTTATCGGGTTTATGCTCAAATTCCTTTGCAAAGATAAGCGCAGTCTCCAAGGCGCGGAATGCATGACTGCTGATGTAGATGTCGGGAATTATATTTTTGTCTTTCAGTCTTATGGCCATCTGTCTGGATACAACCTTCCCTTTGGTTGTGAGGGTTCTCTCGATATCGGTTATCTGGGGCGGAAGCTCCTCTGCCCGTCCGTGCCTCACGAATATCAATCTTTTCATCCTTTTACTGTTAATAGTTTGTAATCATACCGGAAGAGTCAGATTCAGCCTGACCTTAGTTTCCAAAGCTTGTACCCATATTTCTGGCTTTTGAAACGAGGGGACTCTCGGGATCAACAAGTTTCAGCCTGCCGGCAACCTCATCAAGGTTTACAGTTTTTATTTCATTGTTTTTAAGTGCAACCATCTTTCCGAAGTTCCTTTTAGCAATCATTTCAGCTGCATGTGTTCCGTATCTTGTTGCAAGAACACGATCCATGGGAGACGGGCTGCCGCCTCTCTGAATGTAACCGAGAACCGTTTCACGTGTCTCAAGACCTGTGAGTTCAAATATTCTTCTGGTCAGATACTGGGCAGGAGATCTCTCCTTGCCGGGGATCTTTATGCCTTCAGCAACAACAACAATGGAATATGGTTTGTTCTCACTTACCCGGTGCATAAGGTACTCAGCAATCTTTTCCTCGTCGTAAGGTATTTCGGGGATCAGTATCACATCCCCGCCACCGGCAATCCCGGAGTAGAGGGCCAGCCACCCTGCATTGTGGCCCATTACCTCGATGAGCATTATCCTCTTGTGTGAATTGGCAGTGGAGTGGAGCCTGTCTATAGCTTCCGTTGCTATATTTACCGCAGAATCGAATCCGAAAGTAATATCAGTTCCCCAGACATCATTATCGATTGTTTTCGGTATTCCAACAACATTCAACCCCTCCTTTGAAAGGAGGTAAGCTGTCTTAAGGGTGCCATTGCCGCCTATGCATACAAGACAATCGAGATCCATTTGCTCATAATGCTCCTTTATAAGAAGAGGTTTCTTTATTTCGTTCTTTTTTTTGCCGTTGCTCTTGAAGGGTTTTTCTCTGGATGTTCCCAGAATAGTACCGCCCATGGTTAGTATTCCGGAAAGATCCCGTTCTGTCAGTTCGGTGTACTCTTTCGTGATCAGTCCCGAGAAACCGTCGCTTATCCCGATTACCTGCATCCCGTACTTGACGATAGCGGTCTTCCCTATACCGCGTATGGCTGCATTAATGCCCGGACAATCGCCACCCGCTGTCAGAATACCTATTCTGAGGCCCTTACTGTTTTTTGCCATAATTGATGTTTATTTCAGATATTAAGCAAATTTAGCTTTTTCACCGGATCCAGAAAATATTTTTTAATTCCGGTACTCCCGAAGCTCACCTGAATCACCTGTTTTTTGAAAAGATTTTAATAATGCTTATTTTTAGAAAATCGAGGAGTAACTTCAGAATAGCAACATGTTACTTGATTACATAAAGCTTAAAGAGGTCAAGCCTGCATTGGCAGGTTATATAAGTGAAGCACAGATGCTGCTTAAAAAGAATGAATTACCTGATGACAAGGCCGTTCATGACATAAGGGTCCTTATGAAGAAATCGAGGGCGGTTCTTCAGCTTGTGCGGTCACAAATGGATGAGGAATCATACAGGCGGGAGTATCAGGCACTGAGAGAGGTCGGAAGGCTGATGAGTTCATGGAGGGAAACATCTGTTCACAGGAAGGTGCTTAAGAACCTCAGGAAAACACATGCCGTACTATTCTCGGATCTGAAGGATTACGAACCTCTTAACCAGTTGCTTAACATTTCAGAACCCGTAGAAGAGACAATTGAGAAGAGAAAGGAGCAATCAGCACAGATACTGGAGCTGTTGAAAAAATCGGGTTACAGGATAAGATTTCTGAGCCTCGGTAAAACAGATCCCGTAATCCTTATCAGGGATCTGGAACAGACATATAACAGTGTCATTCATAGTTATCTGTCTGCACGCAACAATCTTAAGCCGGATAACCTGCATGAGTTCAGGAAAAAGGCAAAAAATTTCCTCTATCAGCTCTGGTTTTTCAGGCCTCTTAAGCAGGGTGCAGTAAAGGGACTTGAAAAGAAAATAGATCAGATGACGCAGAACCTTGGAAAATACAACGATCTGGCAGTACTTATTGAAACACTCGGTTATAAATACAGCCTTTCAGCAAATCCTCATGAACTCGATGAACTTATTGTTCTGATAAGGGACCAGCAGGATGCACACCTTTCTAAAGTATGGCCTATGGCATACACTATCTTCTGCCCCGGTCAGAAACTTGTCAATTTACTGGGCTTCAAATTATTGGTATTCTGATCTGTAAGATGGTACGGGGCGCTGCATGCAACGCCCATACCACTACGTGAATATTATATGTGATCCCTCACCGCCTGCCAGTTCATAAAACTCACCAACAGTCAGAATATCTATAACGTGCTCGCTGAGATCTTCTTTCCTGAATTTGAACATATCCATAGCAAGCTTGCAGGCATAAATCTTACCTCCTCCGGCAGTAATAAGGTCAAGGAATTCACTTACGGGAGGAATGTCAAGCTTATCCATTTCCTTCTTCATCATCCACGAAGTAAAGGCTTCCATTCCCGGGATAACTCCAAGAAGTGTCGGCATTCTCATTCCCCCGGGCAGCCTGAGAGCCGGATTTCCCACAACTGCTGTATGGAGCTTGTCCATTCTCGACTTGATTATTGCATCGAGGCCAAAGAAGGTAAAAAAGATATTTGCTTCAATGCCTTCCATTACTGCTCCGTTGCCAAGGATAAGCGTTGCATAAACATCTTCAACCGCTCCTTTGGCGCATATGATATTGACTTTTTTTACCGGATTTTTCTGTTCAGTTGCCATCTGTTTATGTTTTTAATTATACACAACTCGCCGGTTTTGGAATACCGGCAATTTTGGTTGCCTTTTTTAAAGGTGCTCCGGGAAAGAGCTGATAAAATGTTTTTACATCGATTACTCCTGAATGATTGATGCTCCTTATTGAAAGCGGATCGCCACCCGAATGTCTGTTGCGCAGAAATTCAATAATTGCAAAATGCTGTTCAGTCAGCTCAATATTTTCTTCCTTCGCTATTTCAACAGCTATTTCCTTAGTCCATTGTGAGGGATCTGTAAAATATCCCTCCTCATTTACATCAACTGGTTTTCCTGCATAAATTTTTTGTGCCATCGTATTAATAAGATTTTGAATGATTAATTCTTTTTAACTGTTCCTGATATGTTGTTTAAAAATGCCATGATGAACCCTATGCTTTTTCTTACTTCCGGTTTCCTGAGCTGTTTCATGAGCCTCCAGACAGAGTATTCCTCAATATCTTCAGGATTGATTTCCCTTAGTGCTGTGGTGGCAGCATTTACTTTAGATAACAGGCGGGGATCGGTAATGTTCATCAGGGTTTCAGTAACAGGTATCAGATTCCCGGATAGTTTCTGAATATCCTCCCTGCTATATCTTGTTATCAGAGTGTCGAAAGTGATGGTAAGCTGATTGATAAGATCGAAGTATCCCTTCTGCTCCAGCTCATTGAACTTCTGCACACCGTCGAGACCGATCTGTTTCACTATCGGGGTCAGATCTTTAACCAGGTCTGTAAAGCTTTCAAGGGTCTGCAGTACCATTCCAAGACTGCTTACATTTCTTACGAGCCTGAGAACAAGACATCTGAGGGCGTCACCGTCCAGTTCTATTCCTGCATTGTCGAGCTGTACCACCATCTGGTGGAACACGTCCTTTCCTATAATGGCAGCATCATCAATAAGGTCGTTAACAGATTCCCTGTTCTGACGCTGGACTGACACCTCATCCAGAATCAGATCCAGTTTCCTGTTGATCTCATCTATCTGCGCCTGTATCGGTTTTTCCGTAGTTTTCATGCCAGAGTCTGTTAATCTGTTTTTTTACCTGCCATTGTCATATGTGTATCGATGGGCATCTCTTTTCCTTTAAGCAGGATATGCCAGTAAATCCATCTGAAGATGAGCTTGCCGTAGTGGTTCAGTCTGCTCTCTTTGAGAAGACTGAAGGGACCTATACCAGGGAACGGGAAATAACCCGGGAGCGGTTCAGTCTCATAGTTAAAGTCTATCAGCGCGCCTTTGCCATGCCCGGTTTCGATGTAACAGTTGGAATGACCGTCGAATTTTCCCGTAAAAGGCCTCTTCTCGATGTAACACATCAGATTTTCAGTAAGAATTTCTGACTGGAAATGTACCACGGAACCGGCTTTTGAGGTCGGGAAGTTACCTGCATCACCTATAACAAAGATGTTGCCGTGAAGTGTTGACTGAAGGGTATGCTTGTCTGCTTTTACAAAGCCAAATTCATCACCCAGTCCGCTCTTTGATATTGCTATATCTCCACTATGAAGCGGTATGGTTACAAGACAGTCAAACGGTATCTCCCGCCCACCGAAATCCTTAATGACTTTCTGCTTGTTATCTACCTCAGAGAGGAAAAAATCAGTTATCATCTCAATATTCTTGTTTTCAAGAAGACTGCCCAGCAGTTTAGACGACCTCGGTTTCGTAAAGGCCCCTGAAAGAGGGGTTACATAACTTATCTTAACTTTATCGCGCATGCCTCTTTCTGTAAAGAATGCATCAGCGTAAAATGAAAATTCAAGTGGGGCAACAGGGCACTTTATGGGATTATCAGCAATATTTACCACAAGATGCCCGCCTTCCCATGTCTTGAAGAATCTGGCAAGAGCTTCTGCTCCCTCTATGGTATAAAAATCAAAGATGTTCTTATGCCAGAGTTCCCCTTTAAGGCCGGGTGTCTCTTCGGGAATTATCCGTGTCCCTGTCGCTATGATCAGAATATCATATCCAAGTACTTCTCCATTGACCAGATAAACTCTGTTGTCGGCAGGTTCAATACGATCAATCTGCTGATAAACCGATTCCACACCTATAGGAAGGAAATTCTGCTTGGGTTTTGTTACATCATCCTTCTTGTAGTAGCCGAAAGGGACGAAAAGAAATCCGGGCTGATAATAATGAATTTTGTTCTGATCAACTACCGTAATTTTCCACTCATCCCTGGGCAGCTCTTTACGCATTTTATTAGCCATCATTGTGCCTCCTGTACCGGCACCCAGAATAAGTAATTTCTTCATTATTTAACTTTTTTATCTTTTAACACTTCAATATGCAGAATGTTCATACTGGCTTAACCAGATTTAAGAATCCCAAATTAGTGAAATTTTTCCTGATGTCATTTTATCATTATTTTTTTTATCTTCAACCGTGAAATAATCCTTACTATTAATAAAAATTTTAAGAACCATGAAACGTATCATTCCATTCATTCTGACAATCTTAATTTGTGTTCCGGCAATAACGGCACAGGCACAGCAGACCAGAAACGATCCGGTGGGAAACTGGAAATTTGAGGCACCTTATGCTCCCGAGGGTTATAATACAGGGACCATACAGATTGGCCATACCGATAATAAACTGACTGCCTCTATCGGATTCCCGGGAAGCGATTATAAAATTCCGGGTGAAAAGGTCAGATTTGAAAATGACCAGCTCTTTTTTACGGTTTATATCGAAGGAGCCGATATAAACATAGGTCTGAAGATGGAGAGCAATATAAAAATGTCCGGTGCCGCTTCAACTCCGGACGGACAGGTGCCGTTAACACTGGTGAGGGAAGAAGTGAAGAAATAATTGTTTGCCGGGTCATTCCCGTATTCGTGAAGAAAATACCGATCTGACAGAGTGAAGAGACTTTTTTTAATATTGGGATTGGCATTTTTGCCATCAAATCTTCTTTTTTCGCAGATTATCCTTAAAGAACCCCTCAGCCCCAGACTGACGGGATACTCCATTGACGCCAGGCTTGATGATGAATCGAAAACCGTTGAGGGTGTCATGGACGCATTCTGGGTAAATAATTCAACAGCGGCCGTTCCCGACCTTCATATGCATCTCTATATGAATGCCTTTAAGAGCAGCAGAACAACTTTCAACAAAGGTTACGGGGGGCGCATAAGAGCCTCTGAGGCAGGCTGGATAGATATTATTGAGTTTTACGGTGGTGCGGGGAATGACCTGATGCCCTTTATTCAATATTTCAGTCCCGACGACGGTAATCCGTATGACAGCACAGTGATACGGATAGTTTTACCGGAACCTGTTAAACCGGGCGACACAGCATTTGTCAGAATAAAATTTAAAACAAAGATGCCTTCGAACATCAGAAGGACGGGATACACAAAAGATTTTTATTTTATTGCCCAATGGTTCCCGAAATTCGGTGTTTATGAGACAACAGGGATGAGATATGCACTGACCGACGGATGGAATTGCCATCAGTTCCATGCAAACTCCGAATTCTATTCAAACCATAGTGCTTACGATGTGACCATAACCCTTCCGGAAAAATATGTTGTGGGTAGTGGCGGATTATTGCTTTCGGAAAAGAGAAATGACGATGGCTCAAAAACAATGCTGTTCAGGGCAGAAGATATCGTTGATTTTGCATGGACAGCATGGCCGGGATACTCGGTCCATAAAGATAAATGGAAGCATGTTGATATTACACTTCTTTTACCCTCCGACAGACTGGAGCAGGTTAACAGACAGTTTGCCGCAGTTAAATATGCACTGGAGTACCTGACGGAAAATGTCGGGCCCTATCCGTGGCCACATCTCACTTTTATTGATCCCCCGGCAACAGGCAGCGGAGCAGGAGGCATGGAATATACCACCCTCTTTACAACCATTTCATCTTACAGGATGCCTGAATGGGTACGCCTGCCGGAAATGGTCACCATTCATGAATTCGGACATGCCTATTTTATGGGGATCCTTGCAAGCAACGAGTTTGAGGAACCATGGCTTGATGAGGGAGTAAACTCATTCTGGGAGGCGAGAATAGTAGATCATTACTATGGGAAAAACTCAGCCATGATCGATCATCGGCTTCTGAAAATCCCTGATGCTGCTCTTTCCCGGCTGGTTTACACTACCTCCCCTCTGAAACAGCTGGTCAGCAATGATGAATATTCATGGAATTACCCCCGGGGTTCCTATAGCATGATGTCATACAATAAGGCTGCTACCTGGCTCTTCACCCTTATGGGTATTACAGGGGAGGAGACCATGAACGGGATTTTCAGGGAGTATTATAACCGGTGGGCTTTTAAACATCCTTCAGGGAAAGATTTTATTGATGTTGTTAACGACGTTGTCGTAAGGATACACGGCAATAAGTTCGGACCGGACATGAACTGGTTTTTCGATCAGACACTCTACGGAACGGGTATATGCGACTACAAAGTCTCCTCCATTAGCAACAGGATTATTACTGAATCCGGCATGGGCGGAATTGCGGCCGATACTGCAGTCACAAAAGAATCAGCTGAAGATGAGAAACTTATAAGAGCAACTGCCTGTATTGAAAGGGTAGGGGAGGTGATGCTCCCGGTCGAAATACTAATAGGATTTGACGATGGTGAAGAAATAACAGAATATTGGGATGGAAAAGAGAGATACACAGAGTATGAATACACAGGTGACAGGAAAATAGCGTGGGTGAAAATAGATCCGGAGTACAGGATAAGGATGGATGTTAACTTCATAAACAATTCTATGACAACAGATCCTGACCGTGGTCCTGTCAGGCGTATCACAGGCAAATTAATGCTTTTTGTACAATTGTTCATCAGCATGATATCGATATAACATAGTTTATATGCAGATAGTTAAGTCATTGAAAGCCGGTGCATGTCGCGCACTCTGCCTCTGGAAGGGAATTTTAATTGTCTGGTTATTTTCCTTTTTACCGGCAGCAATCTTTGTAACTCCCCTGAGAGGAGCCCTGAAAACAGGTCTTGGTGACAGCCTGATAACAGAAAGACTGGCAGAGGGAATAGATATTGAGGTTTTTGCTGACCTGGGCAACCACCTGTCAGGAATTGTTTCATTTTTTCTCTCGGGATTTTTCCTTGTGATAATGGCAGGATTCCTCTTAAATGTATTTTTTGCGGGAGGGCTCTTCGGCGGTGTGAGAGAATATGCAGGGAGCAGCAGGCTCTCAGATTTCTTTAAAGAATCTGCCCGTAATTTCTGGTCTTTCCTGGTTATTACGATACTGATAAATCTGATGATTATAGGTCTGGCTATTATTCTGATCCTTATTCCTGTTTCGGTCATAATGCAGTCGGATACCATTTCCGAAGGTGCTGCTTACAACTCAGGGATGATATTGACAGGTGTTTTTCTTCTGTTGATGCCCCTGTTTCTTCTTGTCGCGGATTATTCGAGGGCATGGCAGGCAACACAGGAGAGACAATCGTGTTTCAAAGCAATCGGTGAAGGATTCACCCTTACATTCCGTAACATTCTGAGATCATGGCTGATGATGGTCGTTCTTCTGCTGTTTCAGATTCTTCTCAGCCTCTTGATTTTGAAATTTATACCTGAAATAAGACCGGCATCAGGCTTCGGTGTCTTTCTTTTATTTCTTCTTTCTCAGGCTCTTTTTATTATCAGGATACTGCTCAGGACCTGGCGCTATGGCACTGTAACTGCCTTCAGGGAGAATTATGCCGGCCCGATTTCCACGATCAGTCAGAAGAAGCAGATGCCGGTTGAGCCGGAACAGGTCTTTTCACAGCCTCAGGATCAGGCTGAATATTGATGTTGTACGGCGGAATAACATACCAGTATGTTGTAAGCGAGTAATTTATCACAGAAGGAAGCCAGTGCCATAATTCTATGTTTGAGCTTATTTCCGACCTGAAGGGGATTGCATCCAGCGATCGATATCTTATGTTTATCGTTGTCCCGGGATGAAAGTTTCCACTGCCATCCGGCTGTGCAATAAACGGATGAGAGAAAATCTCCGGCCGGCACCAGGCGTACCCGTAATAATCTTCGGTTCCGGTGCCGAAGCTCGAAGGGAATGATTCACCGTCGACATATATCTTCTCATCTCCCTCTCCCCACCATGCATCAACAGTGTTGAACACTGTTACTGCGTCGCCGGCATAAACACCCCTTCCTTTTATATTCGCAAAATTGATATCGGTGTGCAGACCCGTGCCTCCGGTCAGTTCAGATCCGGCAGCCTCAATCTGATGATACTCGTGCCATGCGGAACCAAAGTACATGCTCTTCTTATCCCACCTGTAACCTGTTATTTCGATCGAACAATCAATATCAACAGGCTCTTCGCTTAAATTTAGAAATGTAATTTTACAGGTTCTCCTGAAGGGCATCAGCCAGTAAGCCTGCATTTCAGATCCATTCTCCACACTGCTGACCCATGTCCGGGAAGTGGTTTTCCTGTAGCCTGTTCCGAAGAAATAACCTGCCGGTACCCAGACCGTCCGGTGCCCGTCAAAATCAATGCTCAGGATCGTCGAATGAAGCGCCTGTTCCGGATTATCAGAATCAATATTCAATCTTATACTGCTTATCGCAGAGTTTCCTGTTTTTATGACAGTGCTTGCCGAATCACCGGCAGAAATGGTTGCGGAAACAGAGTCTGTTCTCTTTTTGCCGGAATAGGTCAGTCCTGGTTCTTCCAGCAATTCATTGGCCCTGCTGATCAGGGCTGATGCGTTTTGAAGCTCATCCAGGGAAAAGGAGACAATTCGTGTGTCTCTTTCATAATCACGGTAACAGATATTATAGTAAATACTGGGCCTCCTGGACTGCGGTGTGATCACTACTGCATCACATTCGTATGTGATTTTGCAGTGAATGCGGTAAGGTATCGGCAGGTAAAGATTGTGTCCCCTCTGGTGCATTTCTGATTCCGGAGAAACAGATGAACTTAAAGGTTCACCTGCCAGTAGTTGTCCGCTTAACACTTTCAATACATTATCTTCAATAACAGGATCAGGGTTGTTGTCAATGTATATCCTGATAATCCCTTCTGAGCTCCCTTCCCCGGCAAAGGTCATCCACCATCTCACAACTGCCCCGGGACCCCCTGCGTCGAAAAGGATATACTCCTTTCTGCCGGATGATGAATCCACTCCCGTAAAATGGGTATAGTCGGAATTGGCAAACCAGTTCGACATACCATCCAGATCAGATCTTCTGTCATAACTGCTGAATTGCTTCAGGTAATAAAAAGGCTCCGGGAAGCGTGTCAGACTTTCCCTGTCTGTCATTTCAATCAGCAGGCTTCTCAGGCTTACCACTCTTTCCCTTTTACAGCAGCTTAAAAGTACGCCGAACGATATTATTAATAGCAGAAGTAACGGCACTTTAATTTCGGAAGCTTTTATCGACCGGCTCCCTGTAGTCATATGTGAATGTTTCATTGGTGTTTGATACTTCATTAAAACAGACCCTGCATCAAAATTATGAATTTTCGCAGGCTGGAGTGCTTCTTTGCTGAAAAATATTAACTTAATGGCGCAAACAGATTTTGTCGTTAGATTGATAAAGAATAGTGATATGGATAGAAATGAGGTTTTATCTTTAAAACATGAGGCTGAAAATCATCTTGTTAATGAACTTCTGCCGTTTTGGACCAGCAGGATGATCGATGAGAAAAACGGAGGCTACATAACTCACTTCGACAGGAATGGCAATGATACGGGAGAGGATGAGAAATCACTGATAGCCCAGACAAGGTCGGTCTATACACTTGCATCAGCACACCGTGCAGGATATGGTGACGGCAAACTGGCCGGAATGGCAAAACATGGTGTCGATTTCCTGATTGAAAAGATGTGGGATCATGAGCATGGTGGATTTTTCTGGACAGCCGACAGGAAAGGCAACATCACGATTGACAGTAAGATTATTTACGGTCACAGTTTCGCTCTCTATTGCCTCAGTGAATACACTCTGGCTACCGGAGATCCTCGCGGAAGGGAATATGCAGAAAAAGTGTTTGACCTGATCCAGAAATATTGTGCTGACACCATGCACGGAGGCTACTGGGAGATGTTTCACCGCGACTGGACACTCTGCGGACCCGGAAGTCAGGGTGGTGACAGGAAGACGCTCGATGTTCATATGCACCTGATGGAAGCATTTACGACCCTGTATGAATGCACCGGCCTCGACGTTCACCGCAGGAAACTTCTTGAGGTTATAGATCTGCTTCTTTATCGTTTCCTGCATCCCGTTTACAGAACCGGTATTCCTCAGTTCTTTAAAAACTGGGAAATAGCACCACAGATAAAATTCGATATTGTCTGGGGATGGGACAGGTTTACCGGCGAGGGTCAGAAAGCAAATACGACTGACAACACCAGCTATGGCCATAATACCGAATTTGCATGGCTCTTCCTGCATGCACTGGATATCATGAAGATCGATCCTGAGAATTATGCAGACCTTTTCAGGATCATATTCGATCATACTGTTCAGAACGGGATAGATTATGAATTCGGTGGTGTTTATGTTGAAGGTGCCCATTCGGGGGGTGTTTACGACAGGGAGAAAGAATTCTGGCAGCAGGCAGAAGTGCTGATTGGTATGCTTGACGCATTTTTAATGTTCAAAGAGACTGAATACTGGAGGGCATACAGGGCAGTTCACCGTTTCGTGTTTGATAAAATGATCAACAGGAAGGTGGGAGAGTGGTTCCCGCTTATGACACGCACAGGGGAGCCCATCTGGACACACATGTCTCATTCGTGGAAAATAAATTACCACACAGTACGGGCAATGGTTCAGAGCATAAAACGATTGCAGTCTGTTCTTGAGAATATATGAACCAGGGTTTAACCTGACGATAGTTCCCTTTGAAGCGCAGCCAGAAAGTCGCGGTTATCTATTGTGATATATCGCATTACGCCACCCATTCTGCTGAACGTTTTGTTATACCTTAAATAATAGGCCGGATTGTCAGGCGGAGGCTCTCCGTTCTTTGTCCAGTCCCATTCTGCACTGGCCAGGTCAGCAACAAGTATGTAATGGTTATCGATATGTGAACCACTTTGTATCATTATGTTCTGAGCCATAGACAGAGCCTTTTCGAAAATCATGGGAGACATTATCGCAGAACCTAATGACATATAAACACCCTGATCGAGGTTACTCACACTCTCGGTGAAGCAGAGAAAATCTCTGAGGGCACTCCTCCCAATTGCTGCACCGTTGTTTGCCGGATGATTGTAAATGATATCGTGTCCTATCATTGGATGTCCGGTGAATGGTATCTTCATCTCATATGCCGCACATTGCAATGAATATTCCCTGAAAGGATGCCGTATCTCCATGAATCCGGGCTTCAGGCTATATTTATTGACTACCGATAAGAGATCCAGTGCCGCTGCGGCTTTATCAGTGGACTCTTCTGCCAGATCTCCTGCCTGCCTGATTAACACATCCTTACCGGGTATTTCCAGACCTTCGTCGTGGATCATTCTTCCGACAGATTCACCATAACCCAGTCCGAGGTATGCACCCGTTGCAATGGCCAGGTTAATATAAAAACCTGTTTCATCCCATATTCCGAACTGCCCCTTATCCACATTTTCCCTGACGTTTTCACCGGTTGCACCCTGGTAGGCAAACTCCCAGTCGTGGATTATCCCTGCTCCGTTAGTGGCAAGATGGGTGAGCCACCCTCCCTTCATCAGAGAGATCAGAACCGGAGCGAGCCCGTTTTTAATCGTGTGTGCTCCAAAAGCAAGCATCACGGATCTGTTTTTATCTCTGGCAATCCTTATTCTCAGGGCACATTCTTTAATTATACCCAGGACTTGCTCAGGGATATCAGACGGTTCCGGGGAAGTCTGTAATGACAACTGATCCAGGAGATTGTTGTTTTTTCGTTCAGCGAGCTTCTTTACCGCAAGCCTGTCACGGTTAAACAATAAATGCGGCATATCACTATATATTCATAAGTTTGAGAATAGGGTCTGCCTGCGAGAAATCCGGGATGATAATATCGGCCCCTGCCCTGATCAGCCGGGCCCGTTTCTTTCTGTTAAGACCATGGCGCCTTATCTCATTGCTGGCGATTCCGGCAGTGTAACCACCTCTTTTAAGGGTTTCCCTTATCTCAACCGGCCCGTCCCCGAAAGTAATTATGGTACCGGCCTCAGACGATCCTATTGAATCAAGAAGGTTATCAAGAAGGATTCTTTTAGCCTCATCCCGTATATTACCTGTAGCGCCGTATATCCTTCCTTCGAAAAGGTAATCATATCCGAGCACGGCGGCTTCGTTCTTAACGTCTTCCTCATCGGTGCCGCTTGTGAGATAAAGCCTGATACCCTTATCGAAAAGCATTTTAAGAAAGGCGACACTGTTCTTTAAAGTAAGATCTTCCTGCGACAACTCTCCTCTGCGCAGCTTCTCCATGCGCATTCTCACCATCTGCATAAGGTCATCGTTGTAAATCTGTTTGTATCCATGTTCGTCAAGGATTTGTTCGTCAGGGACATAGCCAAACTCCTTTACGAGACCGGCAAGAACCTTCATCTGCATCAGTGTCTGGATACCGGTCGTTTTATCGATGATATCATTCACTCTGCTTTTTACTTTATTATATTCGGATTCGCTGACATCATTATGTCTGTCTCCGAGCAGAGCCCTGATCATCATGGGAGCCATAATCAGTTCCCATCCTTCCCGCATTGTGGAAATTGTACCGTCGTGATCGAAAATGGCATGACGTATCTGCAGATCACTTTTCCATCTCTTTATAATTTCAATGTCAGTATTTTCAATGTAATGAGCATGCCTATGGTCCTCTGCAAGATCGGGATGGTAAATATAATCCGGATCGCATCCGATACTGATTATCTCGTCAGGAGATGCTGTCCCCGTCTGATAAAGCTTTTGAACCGTGACCCCTGCCACATAGCTGCCCAGTTCAGCAGCTATTTCCGTATTATAACCTGCTGCCAGTGCTGCAGCCGTTCCTGCAAGATAACTGTCACCTGCTCCTACACTATCGGTTTTTGAGAGTATCATCAGCCCCGGAATCTCTGTAATACCCTTCTCATCGATAGCAAGTGAACCTCTGTCTCCTCTGGTTATGAACAGAGGTTTCTTAAATCTTTCGTAAAGAGTTTCTGCCATCTCAGTTATTTCACTCCGGGATATTGTCTCGCCAGCCTCTTTAATCACCCCGCATAATCGTGATGCTTCAGTATCGTTCATTTTCCGGTATGATCCTTCATAGACATCCGTATAGTTTCGACTGTCAGTAATGAAAATTATTTTATGAAATCTCCTGATGGTTTCAACTATCTTATGTCTGAAATATTCAGTATGGATCCCCGATAACACCTGCTGATTGATTATCACAAGATCGAGATTCCCGGCCTGGTCAGAAAGATTCCGGATCAGCCTGTCGGCTGTCTCGTCAGAGAGTGAGTTAAAATTGCCGAAGTCGATCCGGCTCTCTTCCGACTCACCTGAGTGGGGCTTGATATAAACATGTGTTGACCACTCTTTATCCTGGATAAGCAGGTTATCAGCAGATATTCCGGTACTTTTCATGATTTTTACCATTTCAACCCCGAACGGATCACTGCCGATAACACCGAAAGCCATTATATTTTCGACCCCCATTGCTGCAAGATTTGCCGCAACATTACCGGCGCCTCCCAGAGAATACCTTTGCTCCCTTACTGTTCGCGTAGGAAGACCGGTCTCGACAGATATTTCGCTGCCTGATTCATCGACGAACCAGTAGGCATCAAGACAGAAGTCTCCGGCAATCGCAATCCTTACTCCTTTTATTGCATCAACTATTTCATTAACTGAACCGGTTTTCATATTGTAATGTTTATGTTTTAAAGAAATGGTTTTCAACAATACGGCATATTACATGCAGGACGGGAAGATGCAGTTCCTGTACACTGGCTGTAATCTCTTCCGGAACGCATATCAGAATATCACAGAACTCCTTCATCTCTCCCCCTTTCTTACCTGTCAGTCCTGTTGTTGTCATGTTCAGCGCCCTGGCAGCTATGCAGGCATCAGTAACATTTCTTGAATTTCCCGAAGTACTGATTGCAAGCAGCAGATCGCCCGCTTTCCCGTAGGAAACAACCTGCTGTGCAAACAAAAGATCCGGATCTATGTCGTTGCATATTGCCGTTGCAAGAGACGTATGCGCAGTCAGCGCAATTGCGGGAAGACCTCTCTGAAGCTTCCCGGCCATATATGCCCCTCTTGCGGGTGAAATCTCAGACATCTTTTTTCTGAGATCATTTTCAAGAGGTCTCGATACTTCAAAACTCTTCATCAACTCACCAACAATATGCTCAGCATCAGAACAACTGCCTCCGTTGCCGCATATCAGAAGCTTACCTCCTCCCTCGTAACACTCTATTATAGCATTTGAAATATTCTCAATCTGACTCTTTACTGCCGAAAGGAGAGGGTATTTATCACAAAGTTGTTCCAGAATGGTATCTTTGTCCATGCTAATTTTCTATGATTTCATCATAAAAATATAACTTTAAATCCAATAATTCGCCATGAAAATTCTTCTGACAGGTTCGACCGGTTATATCGGACAAAAACTACTTCCTGTACTCATGAGCAGTGGCCATGAAGTTATTTGTGCCGCTCGCGACACAAAAAAAATTAATAGTGAAAAGTACGGGTCAGATTCTCTGTCGGTCGTCGAAGCTGATTTTCTGAAACCTGACACTCTCGGGAATATTCCGGAAAGTATTGATGCCGCATATTATCTGATTCACTCAATGTCAGCTTCTAAAGGGGATTTCAGAAAGATGGAGGAGGTTTCGGCGAATAACTTCAAAGACCGGATGCAGAATACCGCAGTGAAGCAGGTAATATATCTGAGCGGTATTGTAAATAAAGAGAACCTGTCAAAACACCTGTCGAGCAGGAAGAATGTTGAAAGAATACTCGGAGAAGGGAATTACGCTTTAACCACATTAAGAGCGGGGATTATTATCGGTTCCGGAAGCGCATCTTTCCAGATCATACGCGATCTGGTGGAGAAACTTCCGTTAATGATCGCCCCAAGGTGGCTTAATACTCCCTCTCAGCCAGTCTCAATTGCCAATGTAATTGAGTTTTTATCGGGCGTCCTGATGAATCAGAAGACCTTTAACAGGAACTATGATATCGGCGGACCGGATATTTTGACATACAAACAGATGTTACAGATCTATGCGAAAGTAGCGGGACTGAAGAGGTGGATCGGTACTGTTCCTGTAATGACACCCGGATTGTCGTCATACTGGCTTTATTTTATCACTTCAGCTTCATATCCGCTTGCACGCAATCTGGTCGACAGCATGAAGGTCGAAATTATCTGCAGGCCGAATGATCTGGCAGAGATGCTGAATATTACACCTGTCCCTTACTTGCAGGCATTAAAGGAAGCAATTAACGATACTTATTGAACCTAATCGGGGATTTTATGTTACTGATGTATATGTAAATTCTGATGTGTCATAATTAAAAGGAAATAAAAATATGAAATTTCTGGCTCAGGTATTTTTTATTCTGATTCTCTCTTTCTTCACAATTAATTCTCAGAGCCTCTATTCTCAGGTTATTGTGGATGCAGAGACCGGATTGGTAACTACAGGTTACAATGATGTACGTATCCCGGGTGATCAGGGCACCCTCTTTTCGCTAAACAAAGATCTTGAAGCCGGATCAAAAATATATTACAGGCTGAGGTTAAATTATACAATATCAGGGCGACATACCATTTCGGCGCTCTATGCACCCCTTACAGTACTTTCAGAAGGCCGGATCGCGGAAGAGATACTCTTTGCAGGGGTTAATTTTCCGGTTAACACCGATATTGATGCCACTTATAAATTCAATTCCTACAGGCTCACCTACCGTTACGGTATAGTTGACAGACAGCACTTTGAATTCGGTCTTGGGTTCACGGCCAAGATAAGAGATGCCAAAATTGCACTTAAGTCGCAGGACCTTTATGGAGAGAAGATAAATGTTGGGTTTGTGCCGATTATTAATTTCAGACTTTTTTGGAAACCCATCGAGAAACTTGGTGTTCTCTTCGAAGGTGATGCCCTGGCTGCACCCCAGGGCAGGGCAGAGGATGTGCTTATTGCTCTGGCATACAAATTATCTGACAGGGTTTCTTTAAAAGCAGGTTATCGGCTGCTTGAGGGCGGTGCGGAAAATGATGAGGTTTATACTTTTTCTTTGTTCCATTATGCCTCCGCCGGCTTACTTCTGAAAATCTGGTGATCAGTCTTTCTCCTTGCTGAATTTTACCTGTACTCCGGCATATAATAACCTTCCGAAGTCAGGATACCCGTTTACGGTAGAATATCTTGAATCCATCAGGTTCCTGACCCTCAGGTAAAACCTGAGAGGGACAGATCCTTTTGTTGTGTATCCTCCATTAATATCGGCAACAAAGAAGTCACCAAGCGGCCGGGGGCCATCTTCTGGGTTTACAAACCGGTCGTTTTCAAACGGGGAGACATATTTGCATAATATATTGAGATCAAAAGCTTTCTGTCTGAAGTACAAACCACCCGATGAGATCAATACCGGATGTTCACGGTTGGTGACCATCTGGTTATCATCTTCCATCAGGGATCTCATGATTGTAAAATTGAAGAATGGCCTTATCGAGTTCCTAACCGGCGGTGGCATCGCTTCAAACTCAATACCCATTTGATTCTGATCGCGGTTCAGGTATAAAACCCTGACTTCTCCTGTTTCAACAGATATCGAAGTAGCGCCGCTCAGTACTATTGCATTCTTCTGAAAGACTCCAAAGGCAGTAAGGGAATATTTTCCCGACAATCCCGTCTTGTAAATTGATCCGATATCAATCTTCAGCCGTGTTTCATTCTCAGGCTCGGTCATTGATGTTGTAAGGGTGCCGGGACGTGGTTTGATCTGGCCGGCTGCTGAGTTGAAATAAAACGAAAGGTTTCCTGTGTGATCATAAGTTGCCCCAATTGTTCCCTGTATCAGTGGTGCTTCCCATTCATCAGTCACCGGGGTTACATCTCTGAAAAGGCCTCCATCTCCCTCAATGTTAAAGGCTGCATACTCATTGAGGTATGTTCCTGTAAGGCGTATTCCGGCATCGAGGGTAATCCGTCCCAACTGCTGCTCGTCCGCTATAACCGCCGAAAAGGTTTCTGTATCACAACGTTTGCCTGTATAGAACCTCTTTCCGTTAGGAGCCACCCAGCGGTTGTAGAGGCCTCCGAACCTCAGAACATTCGATGGAGACAAAACAACTGACTGAATAAAGTTTGCACCATATTCATAATCCATCTCGTTGGATTCGGTTTCCCTGACTTCGTCAATAAATGTCGGATTTCGTCGTGAGTAAAATATCTGAAGTTCCGATGTTAAGTTATTACCTGGCCTGTACTGTACTCTGACATTAGAGAGCAATGCCCGGTATGGATCAAAACTTTGCCTCATGTTTCTGTACCTCTGCCCGGCGGGTTCCTGTGCAATTGCCAGTTCCCTGGCTCCGTCGAGACCGAATATATTTGCCTTCAGAATAACCGAGCTGACAGGTTGCCATGTCATTCTGGCGTACAGGTTAGCCATAGACTCCCTGGCATGCATTTCCTGAGGGCCTTCGGTGCGGTCATAACCGCCTCCCGCTGCATAGCTGAACCGGCCGATGGTATTGCCCGTCGATAAATGGAAATGTGCCGAGTTGAAAGTTCCATATTCCGCTTCAATAACAGTTTCAGAAGATTTGTATTCCCGTGTCTTGATATTTATGAGACCGGAAAGTCCTGACAGACCCGTCAGAAGAGCAGCGCTCGATCTGATTATCTCAATCTCCTCTATATCGGATGCTGAAAAAAAGTAGGGCAGCTCCTCAAATTCCTTCTGCCAAACCCCATTGATGGCATAATCAGGATAGGGATACTTCTGTCCACGTACTGAAAAAAACTGCTTTACCTGTCTTCCCCTTGTTTCTGTCAGCCCTCCCGGAACATGTGAAAGGGCATCGATAATTGTCAACGCTCCCTGCATGCGGATCTCCTCCCGGTTTATAATGCTCGTTGCAGGAAGTATGGCAAGGGGCTCTGCAAATGGCTGTTCAGCAAGCCTTGCCACTGCCGGCCTGGCCCTGATCACAACGGTGTCTATCTCATGCACCTGCGCACTTGCCGTAAGTACAACCAAAAAGATATTAATAGTGAGTACCCATCTCAATCTGATCCTTAATCCTTCCATACTATAACCTGCAATTTCATTATAACGCTGTACCTCTGCACCTCTGCACCGTTGTACCGTTGTACCGCTGTAGAGTTGTACCGTTTTTTCCGCCCGTAAATTTAACCCTTTGAAATCATCTCCCTTATGATGCTTATCAATTTAATGATAATTAACATTCTCACAGTTTTTCCTTTCCCTTTTTTTGTACCTTTAGGCGGACAGGAGATTGTTCTTTAGAACATAATAGCTTGTATAGCAATATCTTAATTTATCGATTAAAGAAAATTTATGATGGCTGACCACAACCATAGCAGAAAAACTTTTATACAAGTACATCAGCTTATACTCTTTCTGTTCATTTGTGCACATTCTTTTGCAGGCTCTCACGATTGGCCTGCATGGCGGTACGATCATAATCGTTCTGCTGTAACGCCTGGGCAGCTTGCCACAAATCTCTATCCGCAGTGGCAGGTTAAATATACTCAAAGGGTTCCGGTGTGGGATGATCCTCTCAACCAGGACCTGATGCATTTTGACAGGCTCTTTGAACCCATAGTGGCAGGCGACCGGATATTCATTGGTTTCAATGATCAGGATAAGGTGGTTGCTCTCGACATTAATACCGGAAGGGAATTGTGGCATTATTATGCTGACGGACCGGTAAGGCTTCCGCTCTGCGCCAACAACGGGAAAATCTATTTTACGGGGGACGACGGTTATTGTTATTGCATTGACCAGGAGAGCGGTTCTCTTGTCTGGAAGCTCCATCTGGCGCCCGGGCCAAACAAATTACTTGGGAATAAGAGACTTATTTCGATGTGGCCGGCACGCGGCGGGATCGTGATACGGGATAATATTATATATACCGCTGCCAGCATATTTCCTCTTATGGGTACTTACATATTTGCAATTGATGCTGAGTCGGGCCGGGTGATATGGAAGAATGAAAGCACCGGAAGCAACTATATTCTTCAGCCCCATCGCTCTCCGGCTTTTGCCGATGTGGCCCCGCAGGGCAGCTTTACAATAAGCGGCGATGTGCTCCTGGTGGCTGGCGGTCGCTCGGTACCGGCTGCCTTTGACCTGAGAACAGGCGAACAACTCTACTATCATCTTTCTGCCAGCGGAAAGACAGGTGGTGCATTCACATGCAGCAACGACAGGGTCTTCTTCAATCATCACCGCGACCGTACCACATTCATGTATGATTCTGAAAACGGCAACAGGCTTAAAGCCAATGCTTTTGGGTATCCGGTGGTGGATGGTGATACAATATATTTCTCAGGTAATAATATTACTGCTGTATTATTGACTGAGGATAAAATACTTGACACGCTCTGGACAATCAGTGTGGCTGCAACAGGCGACCTTATTAAAGCAGGGAATATACTCTATGCAGCCGATTCGACGGGTATTAGTGCAATCGGACCCGGTAATAACAACAAGCCGGAACTCTTATGGCACCATGAGTCAGAAAATAAAGTCGGGCGACTGCTGGCTGCCGGCGGTAAGCTTATCGCAGTATCGGAAGAGGGTACAATTACAGTGTTCGGTGACAGGCCTGAAGAAAAAGTAAAGAAGCTGAAAAATGACAGGAAGCCCGCCGCTACATTCCTTCCCGGACGGGGAAAGATAGTCAGATCGTCGCGTACCAGCGAAGGTTACGCCCTTTTTCTGGGATCAGGAAGAAAAGGTCTGCTAAAAAGGCTTGTATCCAAAACCAATCTTAACATCATCGTCTATGAAAAAGAGAGCGAAAAGATTGCGGAACTGAGAGAGTATTTCGATAAGAAGGGAATCACTTCCGGCCGTCTCTGCTTCCTGAAGTTTGATGATGAAACATATGCTTCAGTTCCCAAATATTTTTCATCGCTCACTGTGATAAATGACAGATACTATCTGGAAAATCTCGATGTTGAAAGACTGAAGCAACTTTATGAATGCATAAGGCCTTATGATGGCAGGATATGGGTGAGGACCAGAGGTAAAGAGAGGAGGCTTTTCGCCGCAACAGTATCGGATGCTTCCCTTCACGGAGCAAAGATCACCCGTGGTTTCGGCTATGCCATGATCTCAAGAACAGGGCCGCTGGAGGGCTCATCACCATGGACACATAATAATGGCGATATTGCAAACACCATGAAATCCGATGATATGCTCGTCAGGGCTCCTCTCGGGATACTCTGGTTTGGAGGTAACTCCAATATGGATGTCCTGCCACGGCACGGACACGGACCCGGAGAACAGGTCATCGACGGGAGGCTGATAATAGAGGGGATCAGCAGTATCAGTGCAAGAGATGTTTATACGGGCAGGGTTCTCTGGAAAAGGGAGTTTGAGAAACTCATGGATGACTCATGGCTTGTCTATTACGATGAGACCTATGATGAAGAGAATCCTCTTGATACAAAATATAACCAGGTACATCTTCCCGGAGCCAATGCGAGAGGAACAAATTTCATTGCAACAAAGGAATATGTTTATCTTATTGAGGGTGATAAATGCAATCTGATAGATATCAGGACAGGAGACCTCATAAAGGTTTTTACTACGGGCGACAGGGAAACAAGCGAACTGGGATATATCGGAGTTTATGACGACCTGCTTATACTCGGCAGCAATTTTGCTGAATTTGATGGATTGGAAGGAGATTCCATCATTTTAAAAAATCCAAAATTTACGGATTACAACCTTACTGCAAGCCGGGAGCTGATTGTGATGAACCGTTTTACCGGTGAGAGACTATGGAGCATAGCAGCTAATCACGGATTTATACATAATTCTGTTATTGCCGGTGATGAGATTTTGTTTTGTCTCGACAAACTGCCGCAGTATCTTGAAACACGGAACAGAAGAAGGGGATTGCCTCAGCCGGAAGGTTCAAGGCTCCTCAGCCTGGATATAAGGACCGGTGAAACAATTTCCGAGAAGACTGAGGAAATATTCGGAACGTGGCTTGGATACTCCGCTCAGTATAAACTGCTTCTTCAGGCAACCCGGCCATCCCGTGACATGCTTACAGGCGAGGAGGGGACCAGAATGATTGCTTATAATGCCGTTTCCGGGGAAAAATTGTGGGATAAAGCCATGCGATACACTAATCCCCCGATAATACACAACGATAAAATATATACTGAAGGCGCTGGCTTTAGTCTTCTTACAGGGGATATCCTTTCGGAAACTGACCCTATAACCGGTGAAGAGATCAGATGGACCTTTAAGCGGGAATATGGCTGTGGAATAGTGGCAGCAAGTGAACACCTTTTAACGTTCCGGTCTGCATCAGCCGGATTCGTGAACCTTGGAACATTTGAGGGTACTGCCAGTCTCGGCGGATGGAAACCGGGTTGCTCAACCAACCTGATCGTTGCTGATGGTGTGCTTAACTCACCCGACTACACAAGGACATGCCAGTGCCCCTATCAGAATCAGACTTCCCTGGCACTGATCCATATGCCCTGGATGACATACTGGACAAACAGTAATTACATCTGGAACGGGAGCCAGATCAGAAAGCTGGGCCTGAATCTCAATGCTCCCGGCGACCGGAGTTCTGATGAGAATATTCTGTGGCTCGAATATCCGGTTGCAGGAGGAGCATCTCCTGAAATACGCATTAAGATGGATACCGTCAGTTATTTCAGGATAAGGAAAGAACCTATATCGGTTATTTCTGAAAAAACTCCCTGGATAAGCTGCAGTGCCGTGGGAGGAATACGAAGCCTTGAGATAGCTCTTTCGGCAGAAAAAAATGCACCGGAGACAACCTACACGGTTAACCTCTATTTTTCCGAGCTTGAAAATAAACAGAAGGGTGAGAGGGTTTTTAATATCGGGATACAGAATAATATTGTGCTGAAAAACCTGGACATTGTCAGTGAGGCAGGAAAAGCTGATAAGGAAATCATAAAATCGTTCAGTGGAATAAAAGCCGGAGGCAGCATCAGGATCGATCTGACCCCTGTTAAAGGGAATACCATTATTTCAGGCATAGAACTTATTGTCGAGGATGATAATCTCAATGCTTCCTAAACCAGATTGAAATATGAACAGAACCAGACAGTTGAGAATAGTTGTCCTGGCAGGAATATTGAGCCTCGCATGTACCACGAAGGTGTCGGAGTGGGTACTGCTCAACTCAGAGCCTGTTCAGTATGCACTTCTTTACGTTCACGGAAAAACTCTTACCGAGTCTGCTAAACAACAGAATGCTGAGCTGACACGAAGTCTTAAAACGGCAAATATCATATTCAGAAGTGTAATGCGGGAGGGTACCGAGAAGCCATATTATGAACTTCACTACAGGAACAGGCTCGTTTCAAAATATAACGATTACAGGGAACTCGACAAACTGGCCGCATCTTCGCTAAGAGATAAGATTGCGGCAGAACTGATGTCAGGTAAGCTCTGTGTGATCCTTTACCTGAGATCTGGCAACAGGGAGAAGGATGAAGCTGGTTTGCAGGTAATCCGGAAAACAGTCGCGTCATCACCCTTTGGTAAGATAATACCCGTGATGGAACTTAGCCGCACCAACAGGGACGAGATGCACTTTGTTTCAATGCTTCTGAATGTCGAAAGTGATCTTAAATTTATTAATGAGCCGATGCTGTTCGGAATATTCGGAAGATTCACGGCTCTCGAACCACTTCTGGCAAAAGGGATCTCACAGGAAAATATAAACCTGATGATAGATTTTCTTACTGCCGATTGCAGTTGCCTGATCAAGGACAACCTCCCCGGTGTCAATATCCTATATAAAAGCAGCTGGGAAAATCCATCTCCCGCCATGGTTAACTCTATCCTCGAAACAAATCCTTCATTGTTGCACCACTAGATGGAAAAGGATACTCTGCTATATGATTCTGTTGAGTACAGACCTTTACCAAAGTGGCTGACCGATCAACGGGATGGACTCAACACTTACCAGCCCGAGCGCATTGAGATGAAAGAGGACAGGTCTCTCCCGGTTTCCTTTACAGTAACAGTACTGATAGTCCTCCTTACCATCATTTTCCTGACAATAAGCATTCTGCGAAAAAACAAAAAATCTTAAGCATGAATACACTGAGGCTGGTTATAAAAGAGCTCTTCTATCGCAAAGTGAATTCAGCTGTCATTCTCCTGACAGTAATAGTGGCCAGCACTGTTTTCGTTGCTGTTTACACACTCAGCAAGGCCAGCGAGAATGAAACAAGGAAGATAATGCGTGAACAGGGACTCAATCTCTATATTTTTCCCAAAGGTACCGACCTGATTGATTTCTATTCAGTTACCAACCTCTCAACTTTTCCGGAAACATACGTGGATTCTCTGGCAGAATCACGGACTTTTGATGCCGTGAGACACCTTACGGGCATTTTGCAGGTTAAATATCCCGACTGGCGGGATCCCAACGGCTCTTCCCATCAGATACTTCTTACCGGCTACAAGGATGAAGCTATGCAGCGTTTCCTTGCTAAACAGGAAATAATGGGAACAGATGTGCCAAAAGGTTATGTCAGGCTGGGAGCACTGGTGTCAAGGAATATTCCGGAAGGAGAACTCTTCTCAATAAGGGGGGCCGACGGAAAGATACATCATTTCGAGGTTGATGAAAGGCTTACTGAAGGTAAAGGCATGCTTGACCAGGGCGTCTCATTTAACCTTGAAGACCTTCAGAATCTGCTTGGACTGGCCGGACAAATAAATAAGATTGAGGCGCTCGGTTGTGTGTGCCATGACGGAAGGATAAAAAATGCAAGAAACCAGGTGCAGGCAATCTTCTCCGATCTCGAGGTAACTGAGATGAGTAGTATTGCCGATGCACGTGAAAACCAAAGACTTATGATGAACAAGTATGGTGCTTTCATTATTCCTTTTGTAGTACTCTCATGCCTGATCGTAACCGGACTTCTGATTTATCAGAATGTAAACTCAAGAAGAAAGGAGATTGGCCTGCTGAAAGCTATGGGAAATACTAATGGTACAATCATATTAATGGTGCTTTCAAAGGCTTTCATTATGGGATTGCTCGGAGGTGCCGCGGGCTTTTTTGCCGGTAGTCTCATTGCTGAATATTTTGGAAAGGAGATCTTCAGATTTACGGCAATGAGCATTAAACCCTTGTGGAACCTCTTCCTTTATACGATAATTATTTTTCCGGTCCTCTGGATGATGGCTGGCTGGGCACCGGCTCTTGTTGCTGCAAATATTGATGCAGCGAGAACCTTAAGTGAAGAATAAATGCAAAACTATAAACACTCAACGCTGAACTTCAGAAGATGCTCGAATTAAAAAATATATCAAAGAGGTACGGAACGGGACAAGAAGTATTCACTGCCCTTGCTGATGTGAGTTTCACCATCGGGAAGGGAGAATATGTAGTTGTCAGCGGACCAAGCGGGGCCGGGAAATCAACACTCCTTTATACAATAGCAGGGATGGTCACTCCTGATTCAGGAATGGTGTTTTATAAAGGAGAAAACATTCATGAACAGGGGAAAGGGTATCTGAATAAATTGCGGAAAATGGAGCTTGGATTCATGTTCCAGCAGTTTCACCTGATGCCCTATCTTAATGTGGCCGAGAATATAATGCTGGCCTGCAGTGACAGGGATCAACATAAAAGAATTGAATATTATCTTGAAAAATGCTCGCTTAAGGATCTGGAGAAAAAGTATCCTTCAGAACTTAGTGTTGGGGAGAAGCAAAGAACAGCATTTATCAGGGCTATAATACATGACCCTCTGCTGCTTCTCGCTGATGAACCCACCGGCAACCTCGATCCGGTAAACAGTAAGATGCTCATGTCATTGGTTAAGGATTATCATCTTAACGGCGGAACTGTAATCATTGTATCACACGATCCTCTCCTTGCAGATTATGCCGGCAGAAATGTTACCCTGCAATCCGGCACTCTGATATCAGATAAACTTAAAGGAAACTGACGCACTTCGGTCTGGCCAACTGCTACTGCCAACTTTCTTCCGTTCCGCTGTCGCGGAATCTCCGCTTCGCTCCTATCTTCTGTCTTCTGTCTTCTGTCTTCTGTCTTCTGTCTTCCCTGCCCGACTGACTGCGTCAGCGGTCAGGCGGGGGTCTTCCGTCTTCCGTCTTTATAAGTATAAATACCACACCCAAAATAGGTTTTAACCCGCTTATACAGGCTTATTAAATGGAGTACTTTTGCTGTCAGGTATTTAATGCTGATAATCTCATTAAATCTTATGGAGAGTTATTACGATCTGCTGATGCAGGATGTGAGGTTCGAAGAGGGCCTTAAAGCCTGTATGAACTGCGGCGTCTGCACGGCAATATGTCCTGCAGCTGAATTCTATCATTATGATCCCCGAAAAATTGCCGATACGGTTCAGTCAAAAGATAATGATAAGATAATAAGTTTGCTAAAGTCTGAAGAGATCTGGTATTGCGGAGAGTGCATGTCGTGTAAGCTTCGCTGTCCAAGGGGCAATACACCGGGGTTGGTCATAATGGCTTTGAGAACCCTGTCGCAAAAGCTGGGATATTTCACTGAATCGGAGAAAGGCAGACAACAGTTGGCGATAAAAAGAACAATAGGCGAGAACATCTTTAAATACGGATATTGTGTTGCAGCTTATGCTGTAAATCCTGAGATGCATCCCGAACAGGGTCCTGTCTGGAATTATATCATCGAACACTCGAAGGAAGTGTATGAACGTCTGGGTGGCAGAATAGATGAGCTTGGGGCAGGGCCATTAAGAAAGATTGACGAGGGGGCAAAAGAGGAACTGAAAAAGATTTTCGACGTGACCGGAGGAACGGATTTCTTCAATACAATCGAAGCTCATTCCAGGAAAAAAGCTTCTGAAATGGGACTGCAATTTGATAATAATGGTATTGATAATGAGTACTTTGTAGAGGTATTTACAGCTAACAACAATACACACACTGCTTAACAATCTGTGCCGGGATGAAAAAAGATGGTAAAAAACAGATCTGGTCCGAATACCAGAAAGAGATAGCAGACGACCACTTCTTCTATGTCAGATCCTGTATCAGGCAAAGCTTTTTTCCGGGCTCGGAACAGTTTTTTCTGCATTTCATGCGGAATGTCCTTGGTAAAGATGTCTTTGAGAATCCTTCACATACTACATGCACAGGAATTGGATATCATGGGGACATAGTACCCTTCTCCACAATAATGACAGTAGTTGCGCGCCATTTCGCACTGATGAAAGAGTCAGGATATAAGAATATTGCAATATCATGTGTGACCTCTTTTGGAATCTATACAGAAATTATTGAAACATGGAAGCATTTTCCGCAGGAACTGGAAAAGACAAGGGAGTACCTTTTAAAGGCAACTGGCAGGGAGTTTGATATTCCTGAAAATATGGCTCATACGAGTGATATAATTTATAAATTCCGTGATGAGATTGCCAAAATGGCAAAACATACCCTGATAAATGCAGAAACAGGAGAACCGCTAAAAGTAGTTGAGCATATTGGTTGCCATTATTCTAAAATGTTTCCCAGATCCGGTATCGGGGGAGCTGAGTTTCCACATGTTCTAAGTGGTTTGATCGAAGCATGGGGTGGCGAGGTCATTGACTATCCTGAGCGAAGGCACTGCTGCGGTTTCGGATTCAGGCAATACCTTGTCCAGGCAAACAGAGGCTATTCAATTTCCAATACCGTTAAGAAATTTGAATCAATGGAACCCTATAAACCAGATCTGGTGCTTACCAATTGTCCTGGATGCAATATGTTCATGGATAAATGGCAATATACTGTACGAGAAATGGATGGCTCTGTTTACGGGGCCAATGGAGAATCAATACCTGTCCTTACTTATGAGGAGCTGGCCGGATTGGTCATGGGTTATAATCCATGGGATCTTGGCCTGCAGTATCATATGGTTCAGTCAGAACCTCTTCTGAGGAAAATGGGAGTCGAATATGATGAAAAAGACAAGTACAGAACTAAGGCCGGAAAGCAGATGCCTCTCCCTCAAAATCTTCTAAACGCCTGATGATGACTAACAATGTTATAGTGATCGGGGGAGGGACTGCCGGCATGGAAGTGGCCGGACAACTTGCGCGTCAGGGTTGCAGGGTTACCCTTGTTGAGAAGAATCAGGAGACAGGGGGCAATGTTAACAACTGGCATCATCTTTTTCCCGACAGACGCGCCGGTAAAGAAGTGATACAATATCTTCGCAGTCAGATCGATCATACGGCAATCACACTTATCACCGGGAACACCATATCAGGGCTGCGTCACGATAATGGTTCTTTTTTGATTAATACTTCCGGTGGTGATACAATTGCAGCTGATGCTGTGGTTGTGGCAACAGGATTTGATCTTTTCAGAAGTGAGAGAAAGGAGGAATACGGTTATCATATTTATGATAATGTCATTACTTCGGCCGATCTTGAAGAAATGTTCAGGGAAGGAGAGGTCAGACTTACCAACGGAAATATACCACAGACAATTGGTATTGTGCATTGTGTGGGATCACGTGACGAAAAAGCGGGAAACCTGTATTGTTCCAAGCTCTGCTGCATAACCGCAGTAAAACAGGCCATAGAGATAACAGAGTATATAAAGGATGCCAGGGTCTATTGTTTCTATATGGATATGAGGATGGGCGGCGCTATGTATGAGGAGATTTACCGCGAAGCACAGGAAAAGTATGGCGTAAATTTTATCAGAGGAAAAGTTTCAGAAGTAAGTGAAACCATTGATCACAAGCTTCTGCTCAAGGCAGAAGATACTCTTGCCGGACGGCCTGTTAAGCTGAAAGTTGATATGATAGTCTTGATGGCAGGAATGGAAATGTCGGAAGGAGGTATCGAAGTTTCTGAAATGGCTGGCCTTAACAGAGGTGCTAACAGGTTCTTTGCCCCGGCAGATAATCATTTTGGCAGCAACCTTAGTAACCGGAAAGGGATATTTTATGCCGGGAGCTGCACAGCTCCGATGAATATCACCGAAACTATATCTCATGCAAGGGCTGCAGCAGCTGAGGTAATTGATTACCTGAAAGAGAAGATATGAAGATGACACGCAATGGACGAATTATCAGATATATACAATCGGGAATGGTGAAAGAGGAGATCAGAAATGGATAAGTTTGGGTTTACATTATCGAAAGCTAGGGTTATTGATCTTGATTCCAACGACAGAAGTATTGCGGAGTATATTTTAAGGAATGAACCAAGCTTCAGGCTCTGTATTGAGTGCGGCTGTTGTGCTTCTACCTGTACCGCCGGCGCTTATACCCCTTTCAGCCTGAGGGAGTTACAAATACTCCTGAAAAGGGGGGAGAATGAAAAGGTCAGGACGAATATCGGGAAATGCATGCTCTGCGGGAAATGTTCTCTTGTGTGCCCGCGGGGTGTCAATACAAGGAATATAATTGAACTGGCAAAAAAAGCGTTTAAAAATCAGGAGACACATGCAATTTGATCCTTTTGTAATACCATTTAATATCGGACTTTACTTTATCCTGTTCTATGTTGTAGGAAGAAGTATTATATGGTTCAGAGGACTTTCAAGGCCTGACAAGCTAAGACTGCAACGGGGGTTTTTCGGTAAAGCATTTGGGCAGAGCCTGAAAGAGATATTCATGGAAAGTCTCATCCACCGTAAGATTCTGAAAACCAATCCAAGGCTGGGGTATATGCATATGAGCCTTGCCTTCGGATGGTTCCTTCTGATATTGTTCGGGACAATTGAGGCTGATATTTTTGGCGAGAAACATCTTAATCATCCTTACAAAGCAATATTCTTCAAATTCTTCAACCCGGAACACGGGAGAGCCGGATTTGAAGCTGTATGGGCATTCCTGATGGATCTTATACTGCTCTTCATCCTTTCGGGCCTTTTACTTGCTGTTATTAAACGCTTCTCTCCCAAGGTGGTTGGGATGCGAAAATCCACAAGACTAAAAGGCCTTGATAAGGTAGCCCTTACATCCCTCTGGCTTATATTTCCGGCACGGCTTATTGCAGAGAGTCTTACAAGCGGAGCATATCATTCCGGTAGTTTCCTGACAGGAACACTCGGCTCCTGGCTTGCCTCATTTCTCCCTGCAAACGACCTGGCCTATCCCTTCTGGTGGCTCTATTCCCTTTCGCTGGGTACATTCTTCATAATGCTTCCCGTGACGAGATATCTGCATATCCCGACTGAACTTTTTCTGATCTTCATGAGAAATTCCGGCATCAGAACAGGAGACAAATCAGGCAGCTTTTCCGAGGTACAGGTCTACTCATGTTCATCGTGCGGAATATGTATCGACCAGTGTCAGATGAACTTTGCGGCAGGAATAAAGAATATTCAGCCGGTATACCTGATGAAAGCGATACGCAATGATGAAGATACCTCGCATATTGCATACAACTGCCTCTTATGCGGCCGGTGCGATCAGAAATGCCCTGTGGGGATCGAGCTCTCTCCGGTAAGAATGATACAGAGAAGGGAGAGCTCAGCAGAGTCAGGTTTCACAAATATATGGAAAGGCTATTTCAGAAAAAGGAACCACGCTGATCTTCATGAAGCCAATGGTCATCATTCTTACGGCTATCTGCCTGGAGATCAGAGTGCCGAAAAGGCCGAAGTGCTTTATTTTGCCGGCTGTATGACCCATCTTACTCCGGGTATTATCAGATCAATGACCAGAATACTTGATGCATCGGGACTTAAATGGTCGTTCCTTGACAGGGATGGGGGTGCATGCTGCGGAAGGCCATTAATGCTTGCAGGACAGGACCGGGAGGCAAGAGAGCTTATAAATTTTAACTCGAAACTTATATGGCAATCGGGGGCACATACTCTGGTAACATCGTGCCCAATATGTTATAAAGTATTCAGAGAGAGCTATTACCTCGATGTGGAAGTGTTTCATCACAGCCAGTTCATAAAGCATTTAATCGATGAGGATATTGTGAAAATGAATTTCCTGAACACAAGAGTAGTCTATCACACTCCCTGTGAACTGGGGAGGGGCTCCGGCATTTATGAGGAGCCAAAAGATGTGATCAGACATGTGGCGGAGCTTGATGAAACAGAGTACGAAAATGAAAACTCACTCTGTTGCGGTGGAAGCCTGGCGAACATAAAAATAAGTTACAGCGACAGGCAAAAAATTGCAGTAGATGCAGCTGCCCGGCTGACTGCCTCTAACCCTGAAGTTCTGGTTACCTCCTGCCCCCTTTGTAAAAAAACTTTTTCATCGGCAACAGCGACCAAAGTAGCCGATATATGTGAAATTGCTGCAGAGGCAGTTGCAGATCACCAGCTTGAAAAAAATAACCTTTCCGAGACATATTCCCTCAAGGAATCTGTTGATATCTTTTAGCAGAAATTTGGCATTTTTTTTGTAGTTTTATCAACAATTGGATACGCTGATTGTTATTCTTACGTTGTAATTTTATACACCATTTAATTTGTTTGATTATGAGAAAAGTATTGATTTTTCTGGTAGTGGTATTGATTGTGACAGGCTGGTCATGCGGCAACGAAGGTTGGAAGAAGAGCCAGAAAATGTCGGAGAACAGTATTGTTCAGGCGGATGACGGGACTATTTCTCTGAAGATGGAGGACGCGGCGTTTTACAGGAACGTGGAAAATCCGGCAACCAACACTGCCGAATGGAGCGTCTATGTTTCCAAACCTGGCCGGTACGGTGTATGGCTGTCAAGTGCAACTAAGGATACTGTTGATCTGAGTTCTTCAGGAAATGTTAAGGTTACTATGCTCGACACCGAACTTGAGGTTGTGCCGGGAGCGGACAGGATAATCAGTAACTCATCGGAAGTCTCTTACCCCTATTTCAGAGCCGATTCATATGTGGGATCATTCTTCGTTGCTGAAGCTGGTGAATTCAGTATTCAGGTGATGAGTGAGATGGTATTGCCTGTTGAGGCAAGAAACCAGGATAAACGTCAGGCTGACGATATAAGGCTTATGTCAGTTAAGCTTACTCCCTCGACAAGGTAACCTTTCTTACCCATTCAGCAGCATTGACAAAAGCCCTGATCCAGGGTGTTACATCATCATATTTTCTCTCTTCGGGATAATGCCCGCATTGCCACGGGAAAAAGGAACGTTCAGGATGAGGCATCATTGCCAGGTGTCTTCCGTCATCAGAACATAAAGCAGCAACATCGTGATCCGAACCGTTGGGATTTGCCGGATAGCTTTGCCTGCTGTATTTGAGTGGTATATTGTAAATCTCTTCATCAAAAGGCAGAGAGAATCGCCCCTCTCCGTGCGCTATCCAGATGCCCAGCTCCATTCCTGACATGTTGCCCAGCATCACCGAATTGTTATCAGGTATCTTTACGCCGACGAAGCCTGATTCAAATTTATGTGAGTTATTGTGGAGCAACAGCGGTCTGTTCTCATGCTGTGGGTAAATCAGCCCCAGCTCTGCCATAAGCTGACAACCGTTGCATACACCCAGGGAAAGAGTATCGGATCTGCTGTAGAATCTTTCAAGCGCAATCCTGGCTTTCTCATTGTACATGAAGGCACCGGCCCATCCTTTTGCTGAACCCAGAACATCCGAGTTGGAGAACCCTCCCACAAAGACTATCATGTTGATATTCTCAAGCGTCTCCCTGCCGCTTATAAGATCTGTCATATGCACATCCCTGACATCAAACCCGGCCAGCCAGAGAGCATAAGCCATTTCCCGGTCGCCGTTCACTCCCTTTTCCCGTATTATGGCGGCATTAATACCTGTTTTACTTTTCCTGTCTGGAGAGATTCCCAGTGATTCGAACGTGCCGGAGAATCCTCTAAAGTTGCAGGTGAGCGCGTGGTTCCTGTAGTTTCTGAATCTTTCAAGGGCTGGTCCTTCTCCTGATTGCCTCCTGTCGAGAAGGTAAGAGGAACGGAACCAGTAATCCCTCATCAGGTCTATGTCGAACTGTAATCTTTCAGAGTGATTCTTTATGGTAATTTGCCGGTTATTAACCGGCTTTCCTGCTACATGATATCTGATTCCCCTGCCGGTAAGTACGTCCCTCACGTCTGCCTCATTGTTCACCTGGATAATGAGGCCGGGATTCTGGCTGAAGAGGAGCTTTACTGTATCCTTTTCACCAATAGATGTCATATCGGCTGAAATGCCACCTTCAATATTCGAAAAGCACATCTCAAGCAGTGTTGTTATCATCCCTCCGGCTGAAATATCGTGACCCGCAATGATTTTACCGTCACTTATCAGATCCTGTATTGTATTGAAAACCGTACTGAAATAGACAGGGTCCCTGACTGTGGGAACCTCGTCTCCGAGAGTGTTAAGTACCTGTGCAAAGCTGCTCCCACCGGTCTTGTAATCATCACGACTCATATCGATATAGATAAGACATGTGTCCGGGTCATTTTTTATTACCGGGCCAATTATCTGCCTTATTCCATCTACCTCTGCAGCTGCGGATATGATCACAGTACCTGGTGACAATACGACCTTGTCCTCGTATTTCTGAGTCATGGAGAGAGAATCCTTTCCGGTGGGTATATTGATCCCCAGTTCAATTGCGAACCTGCTGGCGGCGCTTACCGCCGCATATAGCCTGGCGTCTTCTCCCGGGTTTTTACATGGCCACATCCAGTTGGCCGATAATGATACTCCCTTTAACTTATACCTTAGGGGAGCCCACACAATATTGGTCAGAGCTTCTGCTATCGAGAGAAGAGAGCCGGCTTCAGGATCGATAAGACCTGCAACAGGGGCATGGCCAATTGCTGTCGCCATCCCGGTCCTGCCTCTGTAATCGAGAGCGATGGCCCCAAGGTTGTTGAGAGGAAGCTGCAGGATGCCTGCGCACTGTTGTTTTGCCACACGTCCTGTTACCGATCTGTCAACCTTATTTGTCAGCCAGTCCTTACACGCAACTTCTTCCAGCTGGAGTACCTTTTCAAGATATTCCGCGATTTTTTCAGAAGAGTATCTGGTTTTGCTGTAACGTGTATCCGGTGTTTGATCGGTCATCGTTGTTACAGGCGGTTCTCCAAAAAGGGATGCCAGTGACAGATCAATCGGCTTTTCACCTGTTTCAGGGTTTTCAAATGTGAATTGCATATCGCATGTTACCTCACCTACTATATAAACAGGTGCTCTTTCACGCTCAGCAATTTCTCCCAGTACCCCGAAATCTCTCTCCTTTATCACCAGACCCATCCTCTCCTGCGATTCATTTCCTATTATCTCCCTTGCAGAAAGAGTGGGGTCTCCCAGTGGCAGCCTGGTGATATCGATCTTTCCCCCGGTTGATGCCACAAGTTCCGAAAGGCAGTTGAGGTGACCGCCGGCTCCATGATCGTGAATTGATATTACAGGGTTGAAATCCGATTCACAGAGCGCCCTTATGGCATTATAAACCCTTTTCTGCATTTCGGGATTGGCCCGCTGAACGGCATTCAGTTCAATCTTGCTGTGATACTCGCCGGTATCCACGGAGGAGACTGCACTGCCTCCCATCCCTATCCGGTAATTATCACCTCCCAGAAGTACGATAAGATCACCTTTCTCCGGGACGCTCTTTTCACTATCCTTCAGCTTCCCTGTACCAATACCTCCGGCAAGCATTATAACTTTGTCGTAACCGTAATTTTTCTGGTTTTCAAAGTGTTCGAAAGTTAAAAGAGAGCCGCATATCAGTGGCTGGCCGAATTTATTGCCGAAGTCGCTTGCCCCATTGGAGGCTTTTATCAGTATGGCTTCAGGTGTCTGGTAAAGCCACGGCCTGGCAGAACTCATCTTTTCCCAGGGACGACCTCCGTCAGGCCTCGGGTATGATGTCATGTAGACAGCTGTGCCGGCAACAGGAAACGCACCTTTGCCACCTGCAATCCTGTCCCTTATCTCACCACCGGTACCCGTTGAGCCTCCGTTGAATGGTTCAACAGTCGCAGGGAAATTATGTGATTCAGCCTTAAGTGACAGGACCGATTCAAAACTATCAACCGAAAAGAAATCAGACTTGTTCTGAGTTTCAGGAGCAAATTGCTCCACCACAGGACCAAGGATGAATGCGCAATTATCCTTGTATGCCGAAATAACCTGGTTGGGATTGATTCTGGTTGTCTTTTTAATAAGACTGAAAAGAGAGGAGCTCCTCTCTTCACCGTCGATGATAAACCTGCCATTAAATATTTTGTGCCTGCAATGCTCAGAATTGACCTGCGAAAATCCGAATACTTCACTGTCAGTCAGTTTTCTTCCAAGAGACACCGATAATCTTTCAAGATATGCTATCTCTTCGTCGCTCAGCGCCAGACCCTCCTCCTCATTGTATCTGCCTGTATCATCAATGTGACGTATCCCTTCAGGCGGATGATCAATGGTGAAAAGATCCTGGTCGAGATTGGTATAGAGAGCCTGCAGCATGGGATCATATTCTGCAACCGGGTTACCGGCAGGATAAAATTCTTCAATACGTGAGATGCCTTTTAACCCCATGTTCTGGGTAATCTCCACGGCATTTGTGCTCCATGGGGTTATCATCTCCTTCCTGGGGCCGATAAAATTACCATCAATAGTGTCTCGGCCTGTTAATGAAGCAACCCCAAATAGCCATGTAAGTTTTGCGATTTCATCTGCCTGTAATAAATTATCCGCACCGGTTGCAATAATAGCGCCGGAATTACTTTCAAAAAAAAGAATCATAGTTGATGATCAATATTTTGTGTTGTAAGATTTCAGTTATTGCATCCATTCCAGTCCACGGCAAATATAGTATAATTTACTTTTTAAGTCCGCTTCGGACCAGGAAGGCCTCTATGGCCGGATCCTTACCCCTGAACTTTCTGTAAAGCAGTTCCGGCTTATCTGTTCCTCCTTTTTCAAGAATATTTCTCCTGAAGGAATCTGCTGTTTCGCGGTTGAAGATACCTGTTTCCCTGAAGTATCCGAAGGCATCAGCATCAAGTACTTCGGCCCATTTATATCCGTAATATCCTGCAGCATAACCACCACTGAAAAGATGGGAAAAGGAACAGCTCATACATGTATTCTCAACAGCCGGAAAAAAATCACTTTTTCTCATTATTGCAGACTCAAATTCATGGACCTCCTGGTCAGGAGGGGAGGTGATAGTGTGCCACCCCATATCGAGAAAGCCGAAGCTGAGCTGTCTGTTGCATGCATAGCCCTCGTTGAAAACCGAAGCTTCCCTGATCATTTTGACAATATCAGAGGGTATTATTTCCCCTGTATCATAGTGCCTGGCCCATTTATTGAGCCACTCCTGTTCAAATGCGTAGTTTTCCATAAACTGCGAGGGCAGCTCCACAAAATCACGGGCAACATTTGTTCCTGAAAGCGTTTCGTAAGTGCAGTCTGAAAGAACACCATGAAGAGCGTGGCCGAATTCATGCAGGAAGGTGGTGAACTCATTGAAAGTCAGAAGTGAGGGCTTGTCCTCTGTTGGCCTGCTGAAGTTGGTAACGATAGATATCAATGGCCTGATATTCTCCTTTTCCTTTTTCTTCTGTTCCCTGTAGCTGGTCATCCATGCCCCGCCGCTTTTCCCTTCACGGGGATGGAAGTCAGTATAGAGGAGAGCCATAAGCAGGTCATCACGGTCTATGACCTTCCATGTTTCAACTTCGTGATGATAGACCGGAATTTCATCCGTTTTTATGAACTTCAGTCCGAAAAGCTCAGTGGCAAGTCCGAAAATGGCATCACGTACTCTGTTAAGGCTCAGGTAGGGCTTCAGTATCTCATCATCGATATTGTATTTCTGTTTTTTGAGCTTCTCTGAGTAATAAGCCCAGTCCCATTTCTCAAGATCTCCCTCATGCCCGCCTTCCGAGGCAAAATTTTTCAGCTCAATGTAATCATGTTTTGCAGCCCCGAGGGCATATCCTGAAAGCTCATTAAGGAAGGAATAGACTTTTTCAGGGGTATTGACCATCCTGTCGGTCAGGGCCAGCTCCGCATAGCAGTTGTATCCCAGTAGTTTAGCCAGCTCGTATCTCAACGATACCATCCTGTTGACAAGCTGGCTGTTGTCCTTTTCATTTTTTCTGAATGCCCTTGAATTGTATGCCCTGAACATCTTCTCCCGAAGATGGCGTCGGTCCGAGTATTGCATAAACGGGATATAGCTGGGATAATGAAGGGTAAAGACCCAGCCTTTCTTTTTCCTTCTGCGTGCTTCGGCAGAAGCCTGTGCAGCAATCCCTTCCGGTAATCCGGAAATATCCCCATGATCTGTAAGATGCAACTCGAAATCATTTGTCTCAGCAAGAACATTCTCCTCAAACCTGAGAGAGAGCCCCGATAATTCCAAAGAAATTCTCCTGAAATCTTCCCTTCTGGATTCATCCAGTGCAGCTCCGCCAAGGATGAAACTGAGATGCTTCTTTTCCAGGAGCATTAACTGTTCCCCGTTGAGGTTCAGCGAGAGTCTGTTCCCGTAAAGAGCCTCGATACGGCTGAACAGAGCCCTGTTAAGAGTTATGTCATTTGAAAGCCGGGTAAGAGCTGCAGCAGCAAATTGGGCAGCTTCCTGCAGTTCTTTTGATGTCTCAGCCAGATTAAGGTTAAAAAGGATTGAAGAGATTCTACCTGTTAGTTCCCCTGAATTCTCGAGGGCTTCCACAGTGTTCTCAAATGAAGGTGGATCGCTGTTCTCAGCAATCGATACTATTACCTTTTCAGTAAGTGCAACAGCCTCTTCGAGGGCGGGCCTGAAATGTTCCGGTTTTACAAGATGAAAAGGTGGTGCTTCAAATGGTGTGTCCCAGTATTGAAGAAGCGGATTCACTTTGCTATGATCTATGTATGCTTTTCATACTTGCTCTTCTCAGAAAGGCAGATCGCTAAGGTCATCCAATTCGGGCGGAATATCTTCAATAGTGCCGGATGGAGGAACGTTTTGACCTGCTGTTTCGTCAGATATACGTTCTATTTTCCAGGCATCCAGATTTGTGAAATAATTTACCCTGCCGTCTCTTTCCCACTTATTGCCCCTCAGGTTGAACCATATTTTCACCTCCTCATTGAGGAAAGACTCGTTGATCAGATCACACTTGTCCTGAACAAGCTGGAATTTGATATAATCGACAAATACAGCACTTCCTCCCGTTTCCTTTTTTTCGATAACAAATTCCCTTTTTCTGAATTTGTCGCTTACCTGGTTAACGGGTAATACCTCTATTATCCTGCCTGTAATCTCGAATGCCATTGATTTATCCTGCTTACTCAACAATTTCAAGAAGCTCCACATCGAAAATAAGGGTGGAATAGGGTTCAATAGCCGAACCGGCACCATTTGGGCCATAGGCAAGTTCCTGAGGCAGGTATATCCTGAATTTTGAACCAACGGGCATCAGCTGCAAGGCCTCTGTCCATCCGGAGATAACTCCGGATAGCGGAAACTGGGCAGGCTCACCTCTGGATATTGATGAATCAAATTCAGTGCCGTCAATCAGGGTTCCTGCATAATGTACTTTTACTACATTGTCAATAGTTGGTTTGGCTCCGTTCCCCATTTTAATAACCTCATATTGAAGTCCACTCGGAGTAACCGTAACGCCTTGCTTGCCCCTGTTCGTTGCAAGGAAGGCTTCATTCTCTGCAATATGTTCCTTATATGTCTCTTTGTTCATCTCTGCCTCTCTTTCTGATCTTTCAATTTCACGATTATTTACATATCCCATTAGATAATTTCTTGCCTCTTCATCGGTCATCTTCTGTTTGCCTTTCTCACCGTCTGACATTCCTTTTGCCACTGCCATCGGATTAAGAATAAGGCTGTCATTAATAAGCATATTGTAATACATTATCCCGAAAGCATACGAAACAGAATCCTTCTCGTTTTTCAGTTTTGTGTTCGTGGCAGCATTCCTGACACAAGAGCCAAACAGTAAAGACATTACACTTATGACAACTACTAATCTATTGATTTTCATATTGAACAGTTTTAAATTTAATTTGGCAAAGATAATATTTTGCATAATGTAAAATAGTTAAATATGACTTTTTTTTAAATTTTAATTGCCCTCAGGATATGCCTCTTTCCCCGGGGCCCCGGCAACACCGAGATACTGAACCCGACCGATTTGAGAATTCTCTTAACATCTCCCTTGACACAATAGGTAACAAGTATGCCATCCCTGGCCGTCAAATCCGATATCATCGAAAATATGTTTTTGGTCCACATCCCGGGTTGCTTCTCCGGACTAAAAGCATCGAAGTATACCAGATTGTATAATCCTGAAAGTTTAGCTTTTGTCAGATCTTTATTTAATTTCCTGAGGATGAAGCCAGGATAGATTTCTTCATCATAACCCCAGACCGGAGAATGAATTTTGCTGAACAACTCCCGGCCTGTAATTCCGGTCATCTCAATGTAATTCAAAGATCTTATCGTGTTGCCGTCAAGCGGATATTTTTCCACAGATGTGTAAAAAACTCTTTTCCCCGACTCCTTAGCACTAAGGGCAGTCAGGAGAACGTTAAGTCCGGTACCAAAACCGATTTCCAGAATGGAAACAGGATCAGCAGTACAGAAACTGAGACCGTTGTTGATAAATATATGCCCCGATTCCTGTATTGCACCATGAACAGAATGATAATGTTCTTCAATCTCAGGAACAAAGATTGTATGTGATCCGTCTCCGGTTTTTATAATTTCCATGTCGATACGGCAAAATTATCAGAAAGAATTTATATCCGGTGTTTCATTTTAAAACTATTGCTTATTTTTATTATCTGAAAAAAAACATTGACCGATATTATTAAAGTACAAATTGACTAATCTAAATAATTGTTATTATGAAAGAAAAACCATCGAGAAGAGAATTCCTGAAAGTAACCTCCCTTGGGGCTGTAGGAGCTCTTGTACTGTCACAGTATAACTGTAAATCAGGCGGAAAACCTGAGGCAAAATCAGATGTTCCCGAAGACAGTGGTATCGGACTTCAGCTCTATACCATACGTGATGCAATGGCTGCCGATGTACCCGGCTCACTGAAGAGAGTAGCAGAACTCGGGTATAAATATGTGGAACTGGCAGATTATGCAGATGGCAGGTTCTACGGCTATGAGCCCGAAGAATTTTTAAAACTTGTCAATGACCTGGGTCTGGAGATCATAAGCAGTCACACTCAGGTGGAAGGCGAGGGTGTTACTCTCGATACTGCGAGAAGAATGGCCGAAGCCCATGCTAAAATTGGCTCACAGTATTGTATCCAGCCATGGATAGTTGAGGAAATGCGTACAACTATTGCCAGTTACCAGAGAATGGCATCAAACTGGAACCAGGTAGGCCAGATAATGAAAGAGTTTGGAATGCAGTTTGGATATCACAACCATAACTTTGAATTTGCCAATGTTGAAGGCAAAATTCCATACTTTGATGTAATGCTTACTGAACTGGATAAGGAGCTTGTGATTATGGAGCTTGATATGTTCTGGACCATGAAGGCAGGGTACAATCCTGTTGACATAATTAAAAAATATCCGGGAAGGTTCCACCTGTTCCATCTGAAGGATATGTATACTCGTGAAGAGCCTTTCTTTGAAGTAATAAAAGATGACCTTGCTCCGGTAGGAGAAGGCGTGATAAATTTCAAGGAAATTCTTGCGGTTAAAGAAATTGCAGGAATGAAATATAAAATTGTTGAGCAGGATGAAACGAGGGGAGACATGTGGGCCGATGTGAAAACCAGCATAACGAATCTTAAAACAAAGATTCTGGTTTGATAGTTTTATTTGGATCTCTTAAAGGTTGCAGGGAGTAATAATATCCCTGCAATTTTTTTTTACCCTGCTCCCTGTTTTGCGTCTGAGCCCTGAGCCCTGCCTGCCAGCCGTAGCTTTAGCGGAGGCTGGAGCCCTGCCTGCCAGCCGTAGCTTTAGCGGAGGCTGGAGCCCTGCCTGCCAGCCGCAGCTTTAGCGGAGATTGGAGCCCTGCCATCACCAGGTCGAATCATACCATGACCGTACATCGGTGGGAATCATTCCTGCATTAAGTGCCGCTGCTATGCCCAGATCGGAGTCCTCAAAAACCTCAATAGATTCCGGAGCTGTCTGCATCATCTCAGCACACTTCAGGAATGTTTCGGGATGGGGTTTGAAGTTTGTTACATCGTTGGCAGTCACTATGATATCAAAATAATCTCTGAGTCCGGTTATCATGAGGGTCCTTTCAACTGCATCGCGGTGCCCGCCTGTTCCGACAGCCATCGGGAGAACCCCGTGATAATTTTTTACAATATCAGTTACAGGTTCAATTGGCTTTATCATATGCTGAAGCCTGAAAAATTCCTGAACCTTCTCATTCATTATCTCCTCAACGGTTACACTTCCGTTCAGGTTGCATTTTTCAATAAGTTCGGCAGCAATGATCCATCCGGGACTGCCGGTATGTTTTCTGAGAAATGCAGTGTCCATATCAGCACCAAACTTGCGGCATGCTCTCTGCCATCCTATAAAGTGATAAGGCATTGTATCCGCTAACGTCCCGTCGAGATCGAAAATCAAACCCTTAACTTCCGGCTTAATATCATATTTCATGCCAGACTCTCCCTGTAACTTATCTCAATCTCCGAAGTGCATTTGCCTATATCCATTTTGACAATTCTGACTTTTACTACATTCCTGCCCGTATACTCTGACAACTCCCTGAGAAGTTCCTGCTCAAACTCCGGTTTCAGCAGCTCAGGTTTGTTATATATTATATTATATGTCTTTACCTGCCTTTTGTTAAGAAAGATTTCTAAAATGAGAGCGGATAAAAGGATTATGGAATTCAGGAGAATGGCCCCCAGTACCGGAGGAGTCAGATTAGCCTGTGAGTTGATGACCGATACACCGATAACTGCAAAGACATAAGTCATATCTTTCACAGAATAATTTACGGTCCTGAATCGAAGTATTGCAAATATCGCAAACAGTCCAAGGGCCATACCCAGTTGTATATCAACCGTCTGAAGAATTGCACATATGAAGAATATGACAATACCCATCAGAAAATAAGAGAAAAGGAATTCCGCTTTCTTTGTGAAGTGGTAATAGATCAGCCTGATCAGAATGAAAAGCGCAATAAAATTCACGCTAAAGCGGATCATCATGCTTAAAAGAGTGTTTTCAAGTACAAGCGATTCTATATACATATTTTGTATAAATTATTTATTCAGAAGTCTTTACAATTATTAAGCAGGTTGTTGACTATGGTATTTCTCCGGTCGTAAAGGTTAAAAAATCCGTCGAGAAAGTTAAGCATATCTTTTTTAGATCTATCCCTCAGGTAAGGAAATTCATTTATGACTCTGTAAAACTCTTCTTTTTTCTCCGGAAATTCTGCAACTGATTTGGTGAACTCTTCCTGGCTCCGGCAGACGCCCATATAATAGCGCTGACGCACTGACTCTATAGGCAGAGCTTCATGAGGAATAGCGTAATCGGTATTAACTAATCCGGAATAATCGAAATCGTAAGCCACAATTAATCCAAGGTCGGGTCTGTCCGATTCAGGCTGGGAGAATACCACTACATTATGCTGGCCCGGTACCGACCAGTCAACATTACCAATCATATAATTGAAAATTGCCATCCGGTCCATGCTCACGGGCTGGATATGTTTCTGGGTGATTTTTTCCAGGGGGACCTCAATTCCTTTAAGACGCTGCCCGAGAACCTCATTGGGTTCAATCACGAAAGCAAATGCACTTATCGGTTTTGTCTGCCGTGAGCCTGAGTTCTCATAATTGATCCTTAGTAGCCTTACTCTGTGACATTGGTCAGTAAGGACGTTATACAACTTATATACCAGGTATTCGCGAAGGAGATAATCTTCATTACCTGCCTTGCAATGTGTGACCACCTTCAGCTTGTCGATCTGGCTGAACTCATCATCGGGCGATTTGGACTTCTTAAAATTGAGCCTTATCGGGGGAAAGTCACAGAATGTCCGGCGGAATTCGCCCCTTGCCCTCAGCTGAAGATCCTTTTCAATGGTATCATTATCGTCGGTGGTGTAAATCAGTTTTGCTTCAAGATATTCAACATCAGATCTTTTTCTCCGGAAAGTGGTCATATCAAACTGAAGTGTAATCTCAAGCAGTTCATCACTGTCAAAGAGTTTCAGGTCATCTGAAATATCGTAAGTAACATCTACGGAATCGACCTGGCCGTTTGCAGGAAGTATGAAAAATCCTGCAATTATTATCAGTGTGCAGATCAGTTTTTTCATATTAAATCCCCCATTTTTTAATGAATAATTCAGACTAATTTACTAAAATCAAATAAATTCTGAAAATAAATTTTAAAGGGTGTATCAAAATACAAAATCCAAAAACCGCAGAGAACGCCAGGGTAAAACGCTATAACGGATAAACCTGATGTTTATCTTTAATATTGAGCCAGGTAATCTTTTACCTGGTGATAAACATTCTCTGCAGTGAACCCTAATTTTACATCAAGTACCTTGTAGGGAGCAGAATAACCGAAAGTTGGAACACCCCATACTCTCCCCCGGGGACCGGCAAGTCCCTGAAGTGTGACCGGCAGTCCGGCTGTTAATCCGAAGACCGGCGTGTTATCAGGAATTACAGATTTTCTGTATTCTTCTGGCTGGTTGCGGAAGCGACCCTCGGAAGGCGCCGATATTATTCTTATCCTGATATTCTCTTTTCTGAGCATTTCAGCTCCTTCCACAAGTGTTGCGACCTCCGATCCGCTCGCTATCAGGATAACATCAGGTTTTCCTGTACAATCCTCTATTATGTAGGCTCCTTTCTCAGACTGAAGTGCATCCGCGTACCTGTTCCCGCTTTGAGAGGGCAGATCCTTTATGTTTTGTCTTGACAGTATTAGTGCGGTAGGTGTTTTTCTGTTTTCCAGTGCCAGTTTCCAGGCAACGGTGGTTTCTGCCGAATCGGCAGGACGAAGAACCAGCAAGCTGTTATCCCCTTTGTGATTCTTAAGATGCTCCATCAGCCTGATCTGAGCCTCCTGTTCAACAGGCTGGTGTGTAGGGCCATCCTCGCCTACACGGAAAGCATCATGCGTCCAGATGTATATCACGGGCAGGCCCATAAGGCAGGCAAGCCGGACTGCCGGTTTCATGTAATCGGAAAAGACAAAGAATGTTCCGCATGCGGGTATAACACCTCCGTGAAGCGCAATGCCGTTCATAAGGGCGGCCATTGTCAGTTCTGATACACCGGCATGCAGGAAGGCTCCTGAAAAGTCACCCTTCCTGAAAGGGGTGGTGTTTTTAAGGTACCCGTCGGTTTTGTCTGAATTGGCAAGATCTGCTGATGCAACGATCATATTTTCAACTTTTTGTGCCAGTAATGACAAAACAGTGCCTGAGGCCGCCCTGGTAGCCTGTCCTGCTTTCTGATCTATTGTGCTGAAGTCGATATCTGGCAAACTTCCGGTGTAGAAGATCTTTAGTTTTTTATCGGCTTCAGGATTATCCGCAGCCCACCGCTCCTTTCTGACTTTCCATTCATCAGCTTCTTTCCTGTTGTTCTCCAGTACTTTGGCATAATAGAGTTTTACTTCATCGAAAATACTGAATGGGTTCGAGGGATCCCCTCCAAGGTTGCTTACCGATCTGTCAAAGCAGCCACCTGCTTCACTAACGGGCATTCCGTGCGTTGAGGTTTTTCTTTCAAAGCAATCACCGTTCTTATCCAAAAGGCCCTTACCCATTATTGTCCTGCCTATGATAATGGTCGGTCTTTCCTTTTCTGTCAAGGCATTCCTGAGGGCACTCCGTATCTGATCATGATCATTGCCGTCAATAGCGAGTACATTCCATCCCCACGACCGGTATTTCATCGCAGTATCTTCAGCAGTAACTGCTTTCGTCTCGGTTGAAAGCTGTATGTCGTTGGAATCGTAGAACATCACAAGGTTGCTCAGGCCAAGAAATCCGGCAATTCGTCCGGCTCCCTGGGAAATCTCCTCCTGAATCCCGCCATCGGAAATAAATGTGAATGTTTTATGAGAAAAAAGCTCCCCGAACCTGGCCACCAGGAATCTTTCAGCAATTGCGGCACCAACAGCCATTGTGTGTCCCTGCCCTAACGGACCTGATGTATTTTCTATACCCCTGGCTAAATCGAGTTCGGGATGACCGGGGGTGCTGCTTCCCCATTGCCTGAAACCTTTAAGGTCGTCCATGGAGAAATGACCGGTAAGAGTAAGGACCGAATAGAGCATGGGCGACATGTGTCCCGGATCAAGAAAAAACCTGTCACGACTGATCCAGGCCGGGTCGGTGGGATCGAACCTGAGAAACTCGGAAAAAAGGATATGGATAAAATCGGCGCCACCCATGGCGCCACCCGGATGACCTGACCGTGCTTTCTCGACCATGGACATCGCCAGTATACGTAAATTGTCTGCTGATTTCCTGCTTATACCGCTGTTCATTAAATTAAAGATATTTGCATTATTAAAATAATGACAGCAAATTTAAGATTTAAAGTGAAAGGATAAAGGTATCAGAGATATTTCCTGTCTTCTTCCGGTACCTCAAAATATCTTCCGTAACGTTCAGCATCCGGCCCCTGTACCATTTCCAGCTTTGTCCCCCTGATCTTGTATGTGCATTTCTCACCTGCAATATCGGAGAAGTAAATGTTATACTCCTTCTTATCCTCATCAATCATGATGATCCTTACAAGATGATAGTATTTCCGGCTGTTCAGCTGAGCAGCACAGATCGGGCAGGTATAAATATACTCCTCACCTTCCTCGATCTGGAATGTCGGATGCGTTGTGATCGAATAATTGCCGATCTCCGGATTCAGATAGACCAGCCCTCTCTTTGAACTGTTCACCTTCTGTGCTGCAAGGATTATCGACGTCTTAACATTCAGATGACCCCTGCATACTTTGCATAAATATTCAATTGCCATATGTTTCCTCCTGTGAGTTAATTAGGTTAATTATTTTGTCAGCTTCAGTCCTTACAATATATGAAATATTTTCACCAAAACCAAGTTTTTCAGGTTGCATTCCGAGAATATATACCGGCATTCTGAAAAATTCCGATATTCGTTTAAGCGAAATGTTATGAGTGTTGAAGGTAAGATCCTGTACCGAATCAACAGGAATAAGGCGGGAAGTGCCCGGTGCCGCCCCTGTGTCAACACAATCGACAAGGACAAGTATGTCAGGATCAAGAGAATTGATTTTTCCGATGTAATTTTCTATGCTGACTTCCACGGTAAGAGAAGAGATGTTACCTCTGTTCAGAATATTCCGGCTGATATAAACCCCTGCACCATCATCCTTTTTAAGCACATTGCCTATACCCACAAAAAGGATGTTTTTATCCCTGCATGACAGCAAATCGCTTAGACTATCCGGCACCTTTGAACAAATATTTGATCTGAATCTGGCGGAGGCAGTTAGGACAGACAATGTTGAACATATCCTTTCTCTGCAGTGAATCCTTAATGCTTGTACTGATATCCTGTCCTTCCGCCAGTTTAAGTTTCTCGTTAAGAATGTTGAGGTTCAGTATTGATGAAAAGGCTTTAGGACCAAGCTTTCTGTGCATAAACTGAAGATGCTCCTTCGTTGTAATAACGGCCCCGCAGCTTTCACATATCAGGAGCTCTTTTTCCTGGTATTCGACACTGTTTTCACGGTCGAATGTTGCCATTTCATATATCTTGTCAGATAGTGTAACTCCTTTCCCTGTAATACAATGTTCCTGGCATTGGCCGCAGAAAATACATTTACCGTAGTCTCTCCTGATAATCCTGATTCGCCTTTCCTTATCATCTGTGTTTGTAATTGCATAGGGAGGACATACGTTTGCGCATGTTTCACAGCCCACGCAGTTGTCATTGTCAACAACGGGCTTGCCTCTGAATTTCTCAAAGGGAACATGTTCCTCAGCCGGAAATTTTGATGTGTAGGCCGGGGTGAAAAGTGAAATAACAGCTTCTTTCAGTTCTCTCAGTTTTGGATATTTCATTTTATTGCCTCCTTGTAATCATCTTTTACACTCCTTTCATCCATTCCGGTTCCGAAATGATAAGCACCTCTTATAAGTGCATGAGCAGCTACTGTTGCACTGAAGAAGAGAATTGGTATGGCAAAGAGTGCCTTGAATCCGGCATCGTTAAATCCAAAATGGATTATAACCCCGAGAAGCATGCTGCAGCAGCCCAGAGTCACACATTTGGTTGCTGCCTGAAGCCTGTTATAAACATCCGGAAGACGGATCAGTCCGACACATCCGAAAAAATTGAATATTACTCCGATAATTATTAAAATAATGGTAATCATATTACTCGTTAAGTTTTTTGCCACTCAGGTATTTTGCCAGAGTAAGGGTTCCTATAAAACTCAGTATAATCCATGCAATTCCGATGTCAAGAATAAAGGATCTTTCTGTGAGGATGGATATTATGGCGCAAATACCCACTACAAGTATCCCGAAGATATCAATACCCACCATCCTGTCAGGAATCGTTGGCCCGCGGATGATCCTGTAGAGGCAGGCAATACTCAGGGCTATCTGCACATATAGCAGTATGGTCAGCAAATTGGTCATTCTGCAAATTTTTTAATGTATTTCTCAAATTTCCCTGTTATCATACCGGTGTAAACTTCAGGATCTGCAGTTTTGACGTAGATCCAGTGAATATAAAAATCATCACCGATAATATCAACTGTGATCGTGCCCGGTGTCATTGTGATGGAGTTGGCAAGAAGTGTCCTGGCAAATTCCGATTTCAGCGTCGTTTTAACCCTTAAAATTCCCGGCCTTATAGGCATACGGGGGTGAAGTACACGGTATGCCACATCAAAATTTGCCTTTATGCAGGCCCAGATGAAAAAGAACAGATAAATACAAAACCAGTAATATCTGTGTGGCTGAAGGAATTTATGCACGTTGTGATAATAATACCTTGCAAAGATGGCTGAGCATAAAAGAGCAGCTACCGATCCGGCTGCAATATTTGTGAGTGTGAAGCTGAAGGTGATCAGTAACCAGAAAACCAGGGCCAGTATGAAAATTGCTATATACCTCATATTATACTCCAATTATCTGTGAAGAATATTTTGAAGGATCCAACAGTATATCTGTGGCAGGTGTCAGAATTACTTCCCTTATGCCCGGAAAGGCCAGAAGGCTGAGCAGCAGGCAGATAATGCCCAGTACAACCATACTGAATATCATAGGGAAAGGAACTTCTCTGACCTTATTCTTTTTTCTGCCGGGATCCTGATCATAAAAAGCATAACGCTGGAATTTCATGAATGACGCCAGCGTTATAATACTGACAAGTGCGGCGAGGGCTGCAAGAAGGTAGAAGCGTGCCATAACGGCTGCGATAATTATTATAAGCTTACTGAAGAAACCGTTAAAGGGAGGAATACCCGATATCGACATGGATGCCACAAAGGAAGTTGCAGATGTTGCCGGCATCGATTCGGCCAGTCCGCCCATCTCTCTCAGGTTTCGTGTGCCTGTAGAATACTCGATGGCTCCTGCATTAAGAAAAAGCAGGCTCTTGAACGCGGCATGATTGATCAGATGGAATAAACCACCTGCAACAGCCAGTGTGGCAACTTCATACCTTATACCCCTGGCTATCAGAATCATCCCAATACCGACAGAAAGTACAACGTAACCCATCTGGCTTATGCTGTGATAAGCCAGCAATCTCTTAATGTCCCACTGACCAACAGCGAGAAAGACTCCCACGAACATTGAAAGGGTACCCAGTGTCGTTATTAAAACGGCCATTCCTTCACTGATGACAAACATATTGAAGAAGAGCCTTATTATCACATATATGCCGATAGCCTTGATCAGAACACCGGAAAGCATTGCAGAGATAGGGGAGGGGGCCGATGAGTGAGCATCGGGTAGCCAGGCATGAAAGGGTATTATAGCCGCCTTAAGCCCGAATCCGCTCAGGAGAATTATCTGAACAAGCATGTAATAGCTTCTGTCGTATCCCGAACTGAATACCATACGGACATCAGCTATATTAAGGGTTTTTGTTTTCCAATAGATAAGGGCAATCCCCAACAGCACAAGGAAGGAGGCTGTAGCTCCCAGGACCTGGTACTTGAAAGTGGCTTCCAGCTCATCTTTCCCGACACCAAAGGCTACCAGGGCATAGGATGAGATGGCCGAGATCTCAAGAAATACAAAAATATTGAACAGATCGCCGCTGAGAACAACACCGTTCATGCCGGCTACCATGAGACAAAAGAGCGAATAGAAAAAGTTCTCAGAGGTATATCTGCTTATATACGATATTGAATAGATGACAGACAGAAACCCGACCATATTGACAATGCAGAGAACGATCGCAGTGAATCCGTCAAGCACCATATAGATGCCTATAGGGATCCTGTTAACAGCTTCCCATCCCCCGACCTTGTAAACATCGACACTCCCGCCTGTACTGAATAGGCTCAGGAGCGATATCGTGAACAGAAAAAGAAGGATAAGTGAAGCGGTAAACTTGTCAAAATGCCTGATGAACCTGCCGAGGATCATGATCAGAAAAGCTCCTGCAAGGGGTACGGCAACAAATAATGGTATAAGCGGATTCATATCTTATCCTCTCAGATTTTTAATTTCTCTTATATCGAAAGTTCCGTATTTTCTGTAGAGCCTTATTATTACAGCCATCAGCATGGCTGTTGTCGCAAGTCCTATCACTATCGCAGTCAGTACCATTGCCTGTGGCAGAGGGTCGACGTAGGTTTTGACAGGATCGGCGGGATCAACAATTGGCGCCACTGCCCCGTCGGTATAACCTATCAGCGCCAGCAGAAGAAAAATGCTGAACTCCATCACAGAAAGGGAGATAGCTATCTTCACCAGGTTACGCCTGGTGATCACACCATAAAGTCCGGTAAGGAATAATATGAAGCATAACAGGTAAAGTGTCATTTTGATATTTCTTCTTTAAAGATTACCAGAGCAAGGAAGATCGAGAGGATTGAAGCGGCCACTTCAATGCCAATAAAAATGTTGTAGAGCGGCAGCGTTCCGGCGCTGGCAAGTTCGCCCGGTACACCTTTGGGCATCCAGTTAACAAAGAATACTCCGGCAGCCAGCAGGCCTGAGAGCGCAAGCAGGAGAGCAATCAGAACGGCAAGATTCTCGTAAAGCGTGGTGCCGGTCTCCTCACGGACAAGATGCAGTATGTCGCTTCCGTAGGCCAGTATCAGGAGAATGAACGATCCGGCTACTATAACACCACCCGCAAATCCTCCTCCGGGAGTAAGATGCCCGTGCAAGATGATGTAGATGCCGTACAGAAAGACCAGCCCGGCTATTAACTGGGTCGTCTTCTTTACTATAATTGTCATCCCTTTCATATTTTTCCTTTAATTCTCAGTATGGTCAGCACCCCCAGCACAGCTGTAATGAGTACCGTTGCCTCGCCCAGAGTGTCGTAACCCCTGAAGTCAAAAAGCACACCGGTAACAAGGTTCACGCTTCCAGTCTTTTCATATGCACCGTCAATATAGGGTCCGGCCATACGCAGGGTTCCTTCTCCGAATGGATCAAGTGAGCCGATCGAGGTGCTGAAAAAATAAAATAAGATTACCATAACAAGGAGAGCAGTGACTGCATTAACATAACCTTTTCCGTCCAACCTGCCAAAAGGCTCCTCCCTTGAACTGTCAAGAACAACGGCAACCATAATGATGAGTGTTATTGTTTCAACGACAATCTGGACGATTGCCAGATCAGGCGCTTTCAACAGGAGAAAACAGATCACAAGCCCGTAACCCACTATTCCGCATGCTATTACAGCAGAAAGAAGATCTTCTGCGTGTATCGCGTAGAGAGCGCCCAGGATCATGAATATTACAATAACGGAAATTCCCAGTTCCATAACCTATTACTTTTACTACATCATTATGAGCAACATAATTATCAATCCTGCAAATACCCAGATAACATAACCAGGCAACAAACCCGTGTGAGCCTCACTGAATTTATGACTGATCCACAGGACTCCCTGCTTTGAGAGGTCATAAATATCGAATAATTTCTCTTCTGCTTTCCTGTACATCCATCCCAGAAATCTGAACTCGCCTATTGTCTTGTAAAACTCGGGTGTGGGATAGCCCGTCTTTTCATGGAATCTTTCGCCCCCTATGAAGCTATCCTCTGTACGGAATTTTTTAAGAGTAGTTGCCAGGTAGATCAATGTGCCAAGAACAAAGGAGATCAGTATGAGCAATGATACCATTGTTGAGTTCCAGAATCCCGTAAACTGAAATTCGCCTGTCACCGGCATGAAGAGCTTCGGAACGACAAAGTTTGTTGCAAAGACGCCGAAAAGAACAGATAACAGGGCAAGGAGAGCCATTGGCAGCCACATAAGCACCGATACTTCCTTTATATTTTCCAGGGCCGGTTTTTGGCGGCTGAGAAATATACCTCCTATGAACTTGATGAAGCTTGCGAGGGTAAGCGCTGATCCGAGAACGGCCAGACCAAGCCACACTACCCATAGTTTGCTTGCGATCCCGGCGCCGGTGCCGAACTCAATAATACCCTGGTAGATCATCCACTTCGATGCAAATCCATTGAATGGTGGAATACCTGAAATGGACAGGGCAAAGATCAGCGATGCCGCAAATGTAACAGGCATGGCCTTTGACAGACCTCCCAACTCATCGATATTCTCCTCACCGGTCCTCTGTTCAATGGCACCTGCCGAAAGGAAGAGCCCGCTTTTATAAATTGTGTTGTTGATCATGTGAAAAAGTCCTGCAGCAATCCCTATCAACGACCCGAGTCCAAATCCCGTGATCATATAACCAACCTGGGAAACAGCGTGATAACCGAGCAGTTTTTTGTAATTGTGCTGAACAAGAGCCATCATGACAGCGGTTATTATCGTTGTTACACCCGTAACCAGCAGCAATAAGCGCATCCATTCTCCCGGAATGAACAGATCGGTCGTTATTCTGGCCAGGAAATAGATTCCCAGCAGTTTGTCAAGCGATGCCGGCAGTAATGCGGATGATGTAGCAGGAGCATCCTTTGCATAGTCAGGCACCCATGTATGGAACGGAAAGGCTCCGGCTTTGGTGAAACTGCCGACAAGAAGTGCAATGAAAGCGGTTACTGCAAGTATGTTGTCCGTGGGCAGGGAAATAGCATTCATGCTCAGGGTATCCGTCAGTCTCCAAAGCATTGCAATACCGATAATCAGAATAGTGTCTGATGCCCCAATCAGTATAAGAGTCTTCTTGGCTGTGGCGGAACTCTGTTTGTCCCGGCCGGGAATCATTTTATAAAGAGTGATCCCCAGTATGCCCCAGAATGTAAGGAAAAGCAGCATATTATCAGCCAGAACAGCACCATAGGAGCACCCGATGGTTATCAGGAACCAGGGATAGTAATTTTTTACACGCCCCTGTTTGTTGTAAGCCAGCGAATACAACAGTATAAGGAATGCAAAAAGACTGATAAACAGGATTATAAGCTTGCTGATATTATCAAGGGTCATAGTAAAGAAAGGAGTGCTTTCCCTGAGCGGATCCATTCCGAAAATGGCCATGCATGAATTTATCAGACTCTCATCCAGCACCATCACCCTGGTGGCAGAACTAAAGACTGAAATGGTAAGGTAGCCCGTAAAGATACTGATGACCAGCGATATTGCACCTTTCAGGGTGTTGAATTTATCCGGGACCAGAAAAAGGAGTATCCCCGCTGCAACCGGTATAAAGATAAGGAACTGCAGAAAGCTGCAGACAGCAGGTTCAGATATTATTGAAAGAAACTCATTCATATCGGATCAAATAATCTTTTCCTTTATTTCGGCTGTTCTTCTGTTTGACAGTTCAATAAGCTGCCTTGCATTCATCATTTTTTCGCCGGTGCTGATATCATAAGCCACAGCCATCCTTTCCGTGCAGCAATAGCAGGGGTCAACTGCGGCGAGGGAGATTGTAGCATCGGCAATTGTCTGTCCGACACACGATTTTTTAAATGTTGCTATGTTAACATAGCTTGGAGCTCTTATCTTATGCCTTGCAGGGGAGTTGGACCCATCCGTAAAAACACAATGGAATACCTCACCTCTCGGGGCTTCCGCGCGTCCTGTACCCATGCCGGCAGGTATCTCTTTTACTTTCAGGGATATATCCTGCCTGCCTGTTTTTCTCAAACCCTTGAGACACTGATCTATAATAGAAGCCGATTCATACATCTCAAGCAATCTGACCTCGGCTTTGGCAAATACATCTCCGGCTTCGGCGGTTATCACTTTCCAGTCAACCAGAGGATAGGCAGCATAAGGGTCATCCTTCCGCACATCGATTGCCACTCCTGAAGCCCTGGCAGTGGGGCCCACGGCTGCAAAGTCGATAATATCCTGTTTTGTCAGTATCCCGACTCCCTTTGTTCGGGCGTGAATCACCGGATCGTCCATAACTGCTCCCGTAAGAAGGTCGGTCTTTCTCCTGATATCACCCATTGCCTTTTCTATCTCAGGGATTTTATCCTCCTCAATATCCCTTCTGACACCTCCGATCCTGAACATTGCATAACTGTTCCTGTTGCCCGTGATCATCTCGAAAAGGTCAAGTATTGGCTCACGGTATTTCCAGGCCCACATGAAGACCGTATTGTAACCGAGAAAGTGGCCTGCAAGACCAACCCACAAAAGGTGACTGTGTATCCTTTCCAGCTCCCCTATGATGGATCGGATATATTTTGCCCTGTCAGTTACCTCAATTCCTGCTATCTCCTCCATAGCATTGGCAAAAGCGAACGGATGGGAGGTGGAACAGATCCCGCATATCCGTTCTACCAGGAAGAAAACCTGATCGAAGGATTTTGATTCACTGAGCTTCTCTATTCCCCTGTGATTATATCCGGTCTCCCATTTTATGTCTCTGACTATCTCACCGTCGCAGTAGAGCTTGAAAAGCTCCGGCTCCTCCTGGAGAGGATGATAGGGTCCTATTGGTATGAGTGTCTTCCTGCCCATTTTCTCTGGTCTGCCTGTTTATTTAAACTCTTTTCTGTAAGGATAAACCCCCTCTGCCCAGTTGCCATCAGAGATAAGCTTCTCCTGGTTGGGGTGATTAAGAAAGTTGATCCCGAACAGCTCGTGCATCTCCCTTTCAATCCATTCGGAAGCACTGAACATATTGGACAATGATTCGATCTGTGGATTTTCCCTGTCGAGTATTACATGAATATTAAGTATAAGTCCGATCTCATCCTTACTGAAATGATAATGAATCTCAAATCCTTTCCTGGTATGCAGAGCAGATGCTATTATAAACCTTAAGCCTGCATTTTTAAATAAATATTCAGCTATTTTCAGAATTGCCTCCGGTTCCACAGAAATGGTCATCCTCTTATGACTTATTTCCGTTACCTCCAGGATATCCCTGCCATGCTCCTTCCTGAACTCTTCTATAATCGTCATCCTGCTCATTATTTTCTATTCCCTTTGTTCTATGTACGGATTTCTTGTTCCTGCTTACTTTTGCCCTTCATTCTTCTTCTCTTCGCCCTTCGCCCTTCGCCCTTCGCCCTGTGCCCGGCGCACTATAGTGCGCCGCTATTTTCCTGCCAGTTTCACTATTCCTGCAATTAATGCTTCCGGCTTCGGCGGGCAACCGGGTATATAGGCATCCACGGGGATTATCTTGTCAACCGGTCCGGCAAATGTATTGCCTTCGGCGAAGATTCCTCCCGTACAGCCACATGCCCCTATTGCTACCACCAGGATGGGTTTGGGTGCCTGCTTGTAAATCTCAAGGAGCCTCTCCTTATCACGCATGTTTATTGATCCGTTGATAAGGAGAACATCTGCATGCCTGATACTGCCAACCAGCAGAATGCCAAACCGTTCCAGATCGTGTCTCGGGGTAAGGCAATCGAGTATCTCAATATCGCAATTATTGCAGGATGCTCCACCGAAGTGGAAGACCCAGAGAGATTTTTTAAAACAGAAATCCTTAAAGCCCACGTTTATAATATATTAATAACCAAAACCAATCAGCACAAGTGCAACTACAGCAAGCAGGTTCATCCATATTATAAAAAAGTTGATGGCCTGCTTTATCTTCAACCTCGGATTCGTATTTCTTATCAGGGTAAGAAGCAGAACCACAATAATAACTTTAACTACAGCCCACAGGATACCTATGCCTTCAAGCCTGAAACCGTTCATCAGAATAGCTGTTATGAATGACGGCAGGATGAAGAGCATTATATATTTTGTTAGTTTGATAAGAGCATATGCCGGTCCTGAATACTCAATAAACATTCCTTCCGTTATTTCCGTTTCTGCTTCAGCCATATCGAATGGCACAAGCCCCAGCTTTGCCTGAAGGCAGAAGAGGCCGGCTATAAAAAGAAGAACACCTGATATGCTTCCTATGAATGGTGATCCTGCTTGTTGTGCATGAATAACTGAATAAAGGTCAAATTGCTGACCACTTTTCATGATCACTCCGGCAATTACGAGAAGGAAAGTCAGTTCATAACTGAGTATCAGCTTTATTTCACGTGAAGCACCTACCGAAGCAAGGGGGTTGCCCGAAGCAAGTGATCCGAGTATATATGATAATGATGGTATAGTGAGCATGTAAAAAATCACAAGCAGGTCACCCCTGAAGCCGGTTGTGATATTGAAAAGGGGAAGCAGAATAAATACTCCGGCCATTGTTGCGCCGAAAACCGCAAAAACAGGAGCCAGCAAAAAAATCAGCGGTGATCCGTGTTTAGGCAATATCGTTTCCTTGACAAGCAACAGCTTAAAAAAGTCATAGAATGGCTGAAGGAGTGGAGGTCCCTTGCGGAACTGAACCCTTGCTGTTATTTTTCTGTCGAACCACGAAAGAAATGCTCCTGTGACTCCTGCAAACAACAGGCCCGGGAATATGAAGAAATAAAAAAGATTAACAACCATACTTATGTATTTACTCTTTCTGTGCGATATACATATAATCTCGTATCAAAACCCTGTCATTGAGCTTGTATATATTATCTTCCGGAGACTCTTCTTTTTCAATAACAGATGCCGTTCCTTCAGGGCACGCTTTTATAAACTTCTCAAATTCATCATCGTCAGTCAGGTCATAAAGCAGATCTTTGTTCCTGTGGTGTTTGAAAAAGTCGGTCATCATGGTGCCGAACGGGCATATCGTGACACATGACTTGCACGAAATGCAAAGGTTGGTGTGCCTCATTATAATCCCGTCCTCATCTTTTTCAAGGGCATCGGTCGGACATACACCTATACAGGGGGCGTCTTCACACCTGCGGCAGGTATACCGGAATACCGCAAGCTCGCGTATGCTCTTGAGCCCGTTCGAATTTCCCGAGGGATAATAGAGAGCATCAGGAAGTTCAAGGTCAGGATTACTGACCATCACCTCACGAAGCTTAATCATATCTATTAATATCTTCCGGGACATTTCAGCTCCAGATATTTGGTTGATCTTTGATTTCATCATATGTAAAAACCGGTCCGTCTTTGCAAACAAAATATTTCCCCATCATGCAATGACCACACTTACCGAGTCCGCATGACATGTTCTTCTCCATCGAGAGATATATCTGTTCGTCTTTATAACCCATTTCCAGGAGTTTTAATGTACCGAACTTCATCATAATGGGCGGTCCACACACCACTGCAATGGATTCTTTAATATTAACACTGATATTATCGAGCAGCCTGGTTGCGACACCTACCGATTCATTCCACTCATCATCGGCCTGATCAACAGTGCGATAGGTCTCAAACTTGTCGATTTTGTTCAGTCTGTTAAAAAGCGGTTTGTAGATACAGTCTGCGGGGGTTTTTGATCCATAGCAGAGTATCACTCTTTTAAGCTTCCCTTTTATGTTCTCAAGCGCATACAGCAGCGACCTGATGGGCGCAAGGCCGCAGCCGCCGCCAAGTATGAGCACCTCTTTGTCATGGAACTTATCAACCGGATAACCCCTTCCGTAGGGTCCCCTAATTCCCATATACGCACCGGGTTTCAGATCATGCATAATGGTGGTAACATATCCGGTCTTCATTACCGTGACTTCCAGAACATCCGTGACCAACGGAGAGGAAGAAGGAGTGAAGGGAGCTTCTCCTGTTCCGTCCACAGTGAGTTCGATAAACTGTCCGGTCCTAAACATGAATTTCTTTTCCGGAACAAGAACAAATGTCTTTATCAGGGGCGATTCATCAATCACCTCTGTCAGCTTTGCCCTGAGCGGTTTGTATATATTGGTTCCGTTATCCATCTGCTCTTTTATGCCAGTTCCATGAAAAGCTTGTTCTTGCTGATCTTACCGATGCACGCCTCAATGCACCTGCCACAGCCGGTGCAGGCTATTGCGTTGAACTTTTGCGGTTTCCATACATATTTGCACATGTATCTGTTCCTGAACCTTTTAGGAAGCTCAAAGAGTCCGTCTTCACCTCCTGCCACCCTTTCAAATCCCGGATACTGACAGGCATCGGTCTGCCTGACCTTTTCAAAACCGGGTTTATCAATAAGAAGAAAGCATGTGCATGTCGGACAGGCCGTGGTGCATGCCCCGCATGAAACACATGTGGATGCGTACTTTTTCCATATCTCTTCCTTCGCATCCCTGACAAGAAGTCCTGTCCGGATATAGTCGGGAAGCCCTTTGTTGGACTCTTTCAGCAGAGATTCTGTTATCCCGTGTTCCTTTTCTATGGTTTCCGTCACTGAAGTGTCAGTCAGGGGCTGAATATGAATGACGCTCATCATGAGATCCTCGCCTTTCTTTGAGATAACCCTGAAAATAACTTTGTCTCCGATCCTGATCACAGCCAGATCGGCTCCTGAAACTGACCATGGTTTAATGTTGTAGGATAAACAATGGCAATGTTCCTGAATCCCGAAACAGTCCGAACCTATGATAATGGTATTTTCTCTCCTTTTCCTGTAAAAGGGATCATTAAACTCTCCGTTAAGATATATCTCGTCGAGGAGAGACGCCCCTTCAATGTCACAATTAGGTACACCTATAATAATAATTGGTTTTTCCGGGAAATCCTCCCCGGATACATTTTCCCTCACCGGAAGGAAAAATGTTTTCAGCGGTGTCGCCGGCTTTGGCTTATTGTAGGTGATTCCTGAGATATTTCCGGGCCTGACCTCTTCATAATCCTGCCCGAACTCATTCTCCATTGAGGCTATTATTCTATAGGATACCAGCAACTGTTCAAGTGCCTTATCCCATTCTTCTTTATCAATAGTCAGATAGTGCATTTATGTGAGAAGATTCACATATAAAAATAAGTTCAAAGAGAAAAAAAACAAATAAAAATTCATATTTTTTTGAGATAATTATTAATATAGAATTTAAAATACGCTATATCAGTATTATAGAAAAAATTTATTTTTAAAAAAAATAATTAACTTGCAATCGGAATATAATATAATATCAATTGATGTGAAACAATTCACAAAATATATGATAAAAAACAGTCTTAAAAGGATTTTTCTCTATCGTGCATGTCTGAAAAGGTTGAAGACGATGGGTGTTGAAAAAGTATTTTCATATACCCTGGCCAATGAAACAGGTGTGACATCCGAACAGGTGCGAAAAGATTTTTCCGAGTTCAATATTAAGGGAAACAAGAGAGGCGGTTATGACATAAATGATCTGCTGGATCGGATGGAAAAGATCTTTCATCAGAATAAGGACAATAATATTGTCCTGATAGGGATGGGAAATCTTGGACTGGCACTCTCAAAATATAATAAGTTCGTCCAGCGTAATATGAATATCGTTGCGACATTCGACATTGACCCGTTTAAGCAGAAGATGAGATCGGATCTGCCTGTTTATCCGATGAGCCGGCTGAAGGAGATTATCAACAGGTTCAGGGTACGGGTGGCAATAATAGCCGTTCCTGAAATTTCGGCACAGGAGGTGTGTGATGAGCTGGTACGTAACGGAATTAAGGGAATAGTAAACTTCGCACCGGTTCTGCTGAAGGTGCCGCAGGAGGTCATAATAAACAATGTAAACCTCTGTGATGAGCTTGAGAGCGTTATCTATTATGTCCATCAGCTTATTAGCGGCGAAGGGATAAAAAACATTGAGCTATTATACAGGGATTTGAAATATTGATCAGGGGACTGGTACAGGGAGTCGGATTCCGGCCATTCATTTACCGTCTTGCCTGCAGGCACGGATTGTCGGGCGTGGTGGAAAACAGGACCGATGGGGTATCTGTTATCATTAAGGGAGATATTAAAACCGTCGACCGGTTCAGCAATGATATTCTTGAAAAGGCACCTCCGGCTTCCAGGATAAAATCTATTGAAGTGAATCCCAGAATGATAGAAGAATTTGACTCCTTCCGGATTGTACGAAGCAGCAACAGCGAGGAGATAACAACAGAGGTAAGTCCCGATATTGCCGTTTGTGATGATTGTCTTGAGGATCTTGAAAATGATACGGAAAGAATAAACTATCCGCTAGTCAATTGCACAAACTGCGGTCCAAGGTTTTCCATTATCAGGGCAATCCCTTATGACCGCTTTAATACATCAATGGCAGTATTCCCGATGTGTGAGAGATGTGAATCGGAATACAGGGACATTTCCAACAGGCGCTTTCATGCACAGCCGGTAGCCTGTAACTCATGCGGACCTCAATATTTTTACAGTGACTGTGAGACAAGAATTTCAGGCATAGAGAAAATTATTGCGAAAGCCGCTTCCCTCATAAGTGCCGGAAAGAGTGTAGCCCTTAAAGGGACAGGAGGATATCATCTTATGTGCGATGCATTTAACAACGAGGCAGTCTCAGAGCTCAGGAAAAGGAAGCAGCGCGACTCCAAACCTTTTGCCGTAATGTTCAGGGATACTTCCTCACTCAGGCAATATTGCCATGCCGGCAAAGCTGAGCAGGAGCAACTTCTCTCATGGCAACGACCCATAGTGATACTGAGACAAAAGAGACCCCTTGCAGAAGAGGTCAGCCGGGGATTAAATACCACAGGGGCCATGCTTCCCTACATGCCATTTCATTATATGATGTTCAGATACCTGAAAACATCTGCAGTTGTTCTGACAAGCGGGAACCTTTCTGACGATCCCGTTATTACGGCCGACGATAGTGCTGAAAAGTATCTTTTACCTGTAGCTGACGGATTGATTGGGTATGACCGGGAGATCGTTAACAGGTCGGACGATTCTGTTATGAGGCTGATTGATAACAAAATGGTGTTAATCCGCCGTTCCAGGGGATTTGTACCCGGTCCGGTTGAGACAGGTTTATGGGTGGATGGAATATTTGCAACCGGTGCTGAACAGAAGAACACATTCTGTATAGGGAAAGGGAATCAGGCAATTATGAGCCAGCATATCGGCGACCTGAAAAACTTCGCGACCCATGCCTTCTATTCTGAATCTGCAGAGCGTTTCGGGGAGCTGTTCCGTTTTACTCCGCGGTACATGGCCTGCGACCTTCATCCTCTCTATCTTTCGACATTGTTTGCGGAACAGATGGCAGAGGAAAGGAATATACCCCTCATTAAAGTCCAGCATCATCATGCACATATTGCCTCGTGTATGGCGGAAAACAAAATTGATGAGAAAGTAATTGGTATAAGCCTTGACGGAACCGGATACGGGAGGGATGGCAATATTTGGGGTGGGGAGTTCTTTGTGGCTGACCTTCATGGTTTTGAGCGGTTTGCGCATTTCGACTATGTACCGCTTCCGGGTGGTGACAGAGCCGTTGCGGAACCATGGAGAACAGCCTGTTCATACCTCAGGAAATATTTCGGCGATTCCATTGATTACTACAGTATCCCTCTTTTCCGGAAGATCGATGACAGAGATCTGATCCTTGTGTTGGAAATGCTTGAGGAAAAAATAAACTCACCCCTCTCTTCAGGGGCAGGGCGCCTTTTCGATGCAGTGGCGGCTCTTGCAGGTCTGTGCACAGTTGCATCCTTTGATTCCGAGCCCCCGATACGCCTGGAGTCCGCCGTAAAAAAAGGTGTTAATCTTAAATACCCTTTCTCCGCTGGCGAAGTGATCTCCTTTGCCGATATGTTCGATGAGATACTGAGAGATATAAAAAAGGATCAAACAGATATGATACCTGTAAAATTTCACAATACCATTTCAAACCTGATACTGGAGCTATCGGAAAAGATGCAGAAAGAGACAGGTATAAAAAAAGTAGTGATGTCGGGAGGAGTATTTCAGAACAGATACCTGCTTGAAAGGACCTTAATGCTTCTTCGAAAAGCCGGATTTGAGGTTTTTACGCATCATATCATACCCTCCAATGATGGTGGAATATCTGTCGGACAGATTGCAGTGGCATCAAAAACTATCGGCTTATGTGTCTGAGCATACCCGCACGGATAGTATCAATTGACGGCAGTACGGCGCAGGTTTCTGCCGGCGGTTCGCTTTTCAGGGCCGGCATACAGATGATCCATGATCCACGGGTAGGGGATTATGTACTTCTTCATGCCGGGTTTGCCATACAAAAGATAAGCGAAAAGGACGCTCTCGAAACCATCAGGCTGATAAGGGAGATGAACGAGCTGGGGGAGGAGTGAAGACGGTATGAAGTACATCAGTGAATATCGTGATAAGGAACTGATTGACAGAGTTGCCAGACAAATTGAGATGGCTGTCGAACGGGACTACACATTCATGGAGGTGTGCGGAGGCCATACTGCAGCAATACGCCGTTTCGGCATCCCATCCCTGCTGCCCGCTAACATAAAACTCATCTCAGGTCCCGGATGCCCGGTCTGTGTTACTTCAACCGGCTTTGTCGACAGGATTGTTACCTGCGCACAGATGGATGACGTCATAATTACCACATTCGGAGACCTGATGAGGGTCCCGGGATCGGGGCCAAACCTTGAGGAGATAAAAAGTAAAGGGGCTGATGTACGTATTGTTTTCTCGGGACTTGATGCGCTCGATATTGCACTGCAGAACCCCCGCAAAAGAGTTGTTTTTCCGGGCATAGGTTTCGAAACCACTGCACCTGGAACAGCAGTAACAATTATTGAGGCAGCGGCGGGAGAAGCAGGGAATTTTTTTGTTCTCAGCGCCCATAAGGTAATGCCCCCGGTGATGAGAGCCCTTCTGGAAAACGGAATAAGAATTGACGGATTTATTTGTCCGGGGCATGTGGCAACCATAACGGGTTATTCTGCATTCGAATTTATTCCTTATGAGTACAATAAGGCCTGTGTTATAACAGGTTTCGAACCTCTCGATCTTCTGCAGGCTATTCTTATGCTTGTGAACCAGGTCAACAGTAACAGGCCCTCCCTGGAAACGGAGTACAAAAGAGCAGTTCTGCCGGAGGGAAACTCACTTGCATTGGAAGTACTCTCGAAGGTTTTTGAACCGTGCGATGCTGAATGGAGGGGATTCGGCATAATCCCGTTAAGTGGTCTGGCATTGCGCCGGGAATATGAAAAGCATGATGCAGGAAGATTACTCAAGGCAGATTTTCCCCGTGGTAAAGATAATCCGGCATGCATCTGCGGAGATATATTAAGGGGCCTGAAAACACCTTCGGAGTGCCCTCTCTTTTCAGAGACCTGCACTCCTGCAAACCCGGTTGGAGCATGTATGGTATCGGCCGAGGGTGCATGCAACAGTTTCTATAAGTATACACTCTATGAATGAATATGTTTCTCTGAGTCACGGCAGCGGTGGCCGGCAGAGCCGTGACCTCATTAAAAAGGTGTTCACGGAAAGATTCGGAATTGCAGAGCCGCTTACCGATTCAGCAATAATCGATGAATCATTTCCTCCTGGTTCCAGAGTGGTTATTACCACTGATGCCTACGTTGTTGATCCACTATTCTTTCCTGGCGGAGATATCGGCAAGCTGGCTGTTACCGGAACCATTAATGATATTGCAGTATCTGGTGCCCGTATTGTCGCCATAGCCGTTTCATTTATTATAGAGGAGGGCTTCCCAGTCAACGACCTGGTGAAAATTGCTGAATCGATGGCCCTCGAAGCTGAAAGGGCAGGAACCAGGCTTGTCTCTGGCGATACTAAGGTTGTCGGAAAAGGGAAATGCGACAGACTCTTTATAACGACTACCGGAACAGGGTTTCTCCTTCCGCAGCATGAACACATCAGCAGCGGTCTTAAGGTAACGGAAGGTGACAGACTTATAATAAACGGCCCGGTTGGCAATCACGCGATTGCGGTTCTTGGAGCACGAAACGACCTGAGCTTTAAAACTGAGGTGCTGAGCGACTGTCGGTCATTGAACCGGCTGACAGAGAAGATAGTGGATAATTGCGGGGAGATACACTTCATGCGGGACCTTACCAGGGGAGGACTCGCTGCAGTGCTTAATGAGCTGAAGGAAATGGCAAAATGCATAATAACGATTGATGAGGATTCAGTCCCTGTTGATGAGCCTGTCAGAGGGCTCTGTGAGGTCCTGGGATTCGACCCGTTCTCCCTTGCCAATGAGGGAAAACTTATTGTTGTGGCAGGGAAAAATGAGTTCAGGAAAGTACTGGAAATAATGCGGTCCGACCCTGCGGGTTTTGATTCCTCGGTAATAGGTGAGATAGTTGCGGGAGATCGTCCGGCAGTGATCCTGAATACATCAGCCGGAGGGAAACGTATTATCGAATTGCCATCGGGTTTGCAACTGCCAAGGATTTGCTGAATATTGCACAATGCACGAGATATCAATTGCAGAAAACCTTAAGGAACTGGTGCTCGAAGCAGCAGAGAAGGCTCATTTAAGCAGGGTCAGCCGGATCACCGTCTGTTTCGGTCAGATGGTGCAGATAGTGCCTGATATATTTAGATTTGCGTTTTCTGAATGCGTCAGGGATACCATGGCAATGGGGGCCGAACTCGACATAGAGATAATTCCCGTGAAGATAAAATGCAGGAATTGCATGGAGGAATTAACCATACAGAGTGATCTCTTTATGTGTGGCAACTGTGAATCGGACGATATTGAGATAATTGAAGGAAAAGAACTGTTTGTTAAAAGTATAGAGGGAGAATGAGTATGGAAATTAAAATTATGAAAAATATACTGGACAGGAACCAGAATAAGGCCGATGAGGTGAGAAAGTCCCTGGCAGAGAAAAATGTCCTGATGGTTAATATCATAAGTTCACCCGGAGCAGGAAAAACAACTCTTCTTGAACAAACCTGCAGGGAACTGTCCGGTGAATACAGGATAGGGATAATAGAAGGAGATATTACCACCGACCGGGATGCAAGGAGGCTGCAGAAATATGATATACCTATAGTGGTTATCAACACTGAAGGAGGGTGTCATCTCGATTCTCACAGCATTTCAAAGGTGCTCGGGTCATTTGACCTTGACAATCTGGATATCCTTTTTGTTGAGAATGTAGGCAATCTGGTATGTCCTTCGCAGTTCGAACTGGGCGAGAATTTCAAGCTTGCTCTGGTAAGTACTGCTGAAGGAGATGATAAACCGGCAAAGTATCCGATGCTTTTCCGTGAGGCCCGGGCAGTAATGCTGAATAAGATTGATCTTTTGCCTTACACAAATTTTAACCTGGATGCTTTCCGCAGCGACCTGGCAAACATCAATCCCCGGATCCCCCTCTTTCCAGCTTCGTGTACCACTGGTGATGGCCTTGCCGAATGGTTCAGGTGGATCAGGATTCAAACAATATAGTGATTCTCAGCGAAACCCCTGAAGAATGAACTTGCATTGATTCCAAGGGTCTGCGTCCTGTATCCCCCTTCCTGAACGAACAGTACAGGCAGATTCAGCCTCCCGATAAGAGTGCCATTATTTTCAAAGTCTTTGTGTGAGAGTTTCCATGTGCCTGTAGGATCACCTTTTGCGGTATCAAATCCGAGAGCAACAATCAGAAAAGAGGGTTTATAGAGCTTAATACGTGTGATCGCTTTGGTCAGAGCCTCTCTGTATTTTTCCGGACTGGCATTCTCTTCGAGCGGAAAATTTATATTGAACCCGTAACCGTCTGCCTCACCTTTCTCTTCCCTGAAGCCTGAAAAATAGGGATAGGCAAACGAGGGATGCCCATGAACAGATATTGTAAGAACATCGTTTCTCCTGTAGAAGATCTGTTGCTGCCCGTTACCGTGATGATAATCGATATCAAGAATCGCCACATTGCCGTACTGGCTCAGAAAATTTGCCGCTATCGCGCAGTTGTTGAAATAGCAGAATCCACCGAAAACATATTTTTCAGCATGATGGCCCGGAGGTCTTGTTAATACATACGCCGCTTTAACACCTGACAATATTTCGCTGGCAGCGGTAAGTGCACAGTCGACACCCGCCCTGGCTGCCATGTAGGCATTCTTATTCAATGGAGTGAAGGAATCAATACAATAATAGCCTGCTCTGACCGAGAGATCCTTCGGCGGCCTTGTGACATTCCGTATCGGAAATACATAGGGATAGACCGATTTGCCCGGAGGAAGATCAGCACACACCTTTTTGAAATATTCAACATAACCCCGGGCATGTACGTTAAGAATATATTTCTCGGGAAATTTTTCAATTTTACCCTGACGAAAAATTCCAAGATTATCGAGTTCCCCTTTTACGGAAGGGATCCTTACCGGTGATTCAACATAACCACGCTGATGTATGTGATGTATGGAGTGCTTGTCGTTCACAGCCAGGAAAATCTTGTTTCGTTCCGATCTCTCTCCGCCAGCTATTTTTTTGATAACTTTTCTGTGATACCGGAAGGGCCGCAAAACGACAGGGTCGTCCTTAATACTTCTGATGACCATCCTGATGTAGCTCTCGGAACAATAATTTCCGTATATCCGTTCCAGGATTGCCCTTACAATCCTTCTCATCCGGTATTTCGACAATGTTTCGTTTATGCCAAGCCCATCGAAAATCAGGTATGGCGGGCAATCATCCGCGGGCTTGACCGGTGTTTCGTACGATGTGTTCAAAAGGGGTCTGGCTCCGTATCGCTCATAGAATGCAAGCCTTTTTTTATTCAATTCCAGAAATTCCTTATTCCGGCAAAGGGCCGGATCGTCGGGCAGTGATTCAAAAAAGAGTCCGTCGGACCCAAGCGTTTCCGCCTCCTCCCGAACCCTCTGATAAAGAGCGCCTCCCAGACCTGAAGAAGTTTTTCCCGGCGATGCCGCGATAAAATCCAGATAACAGAATTCCAGATCAGGCATATACTTCAGAAGGGCAAAGCCCAGAATCGTCTCATGAATGTTCTCGGCAAGTAGCAGAATCGTCTGGTATTTGAATTTCAGCGGATTAACAAGTTGTTCATCCAGCATGTCTACCTTTTCCTTGATAAGATCAGGGAACTGTTTTCGCATTATGTCTTTTACCTGCTCCATCGCCCTCAGATTGGAAGCCAGATAAGGATTCGCGATTTTTCTTATTCTAAACATGGGAGTAGAGAAGATGCAATTACATAAAGATAGTAATAAATCCGCAATCCGCAATCATTATTTATACTCATTCTAAATAACAAACTATGACTTAAGTATTTTTTTTTACCAAACTATTGTTATTATTTTAACAGCGCTTAAAAAAGCAGGTTCTTGAATTAAAAAATTCACTTAATTAATTAAAAAATAAATAGATATGTATCAAGTTGAAAATCTGGTGAAGGAACTGACCGAGAAGCATGGACGCAAGCGGGAGAGTCTGATGCCCATTCTGCAGGGGATTGTTGCGAAATACAATTACCTTACGGATGAGGCTATGGTTGAGGTGGCAAAGGAACTGGATATCTCTGCAGCTGAGGTTTACGGGACAGCATCATTCTATACTTTTCTTGACACCCAGGTAAGAGGTAAATATGTGATAAGAGTCTGTAAAACAATAACATGTGCTATGAAGGGTAAATCTGATATCCTGCAGACTCTTGAAGATATGCTTAAGATAACAGTGGGGGAGACCACCTCCGACAGAATGTTCAGCCTTCTGGAAACTAACTGTATCGGGTGGTGCCATAAGGCTCCTGCAATCCTTATAAATGAAATACCTTATACCGAACTGACCCCGGAAAAGATAGTTGAGATAATTAAAGGATATATGCACAAATAATAATACCCGGCAAAAGATGAAAAATAATACTGGATTAAATAAGGTTGACCTTATTTTCGAAAAGATAGATCCACAGGAGGTTCTCACGAATGCCTTCAGGATGAAGAATGTAGAGATCATTCAGGAAGTGCTGGATTCCGGGCTTAAGGGCCGTGGAGGAGCAGGATTTCCGACAGGTCTCAAATGGAAATATACTGCCGCGGAGAAGGATCCTGATAAATATATTGTCTGCAATGCGGATGAAGGGGAACCAGGTACCTTCAAGGACCGTGAAATACTCGACAGGGTTTCATATAAGGTCTACGGCGGAATGGCAATTGCCAGCAAAGCTATCGGTGCAAAGAGCGGAATAGTCTATCTTCGTGGTGAGTACAAATTTCTTCTGCCCCAGCTTTTAAGAGAACTGGATGGGTTCCATAAAATGATTGATGAAATTGGCTACGATTTCAGAATAACATACCGGATGGGAAGCGGAGCTTACATTTGCGGTGAAGAGAGTGCTCTTTTTGAATCTATTCAGGGTGACCGCGGAGAACCGAGGAACAAACCTCCCTATCCGACAACATCAGGTGTCTTTTATAAACCTACTTCAATCAACAACGTTGAAACGCTTGTGACCGTGATGGAGATCATAAAGCACGGATCAAAGGTATATAACCAGCTTGGCACGAAAGACTCCAGGGGTTCAAAAGTATTCTCTGTATCAGGAGATACACCCACCCCCGGGATCTTCGAACTGGAACTCGGCATGACCGTTCAGCAGTTTGTTAATGAATTTGGTGACGGTGATACAAAAGCTGTACAGATTGGAGGTGCATCAGGCTTCTGCGTGCCCAGAAAGAAATTTAATGAGACTATCATTGGGTTTGAGGGTGTACCTACCGGAGGTTCAATGAAACTCTTTAACAGTTCAAGGTCGATGTATAATGTTCTTCATAATTACCTCGATTTTTTTGCGGAGGAATCATGCGGCCAGTGTACACCCTGCAGGGTAGGCTGTCAGCAGTTACTTAAAGGAGTTCAGAAGGTTAAGAAAGGGGAAGCAAAGTCCATTTACCTGAATGAACTGGTTAAGCTTGCCGATACAATGAAAGTGGCTTCCAAGTGCGGACTGGGTCAGTCGGTCGGGAATGCCTTTAAAACAATTGTTGAAAACTTCAGGGAAGAGATCATCTATTAATCTTTAATTGAAATTCAAAAAAAAATATGATAAATCTGACTATTAATGACCAGAAAGTTTCTGTGCCGGCCGGAACGACTGTCCTGGATGCCGCAAAGAAATTAAATATAACCATCCCTACATTGTGCAATCACCCCGATCTGTGTGTTGCGGGTAACTGCCGCGTATGTCTTGTCGAACAGAAAGGTGCCAGAACTCTCATAGCCGCTTGTGCAATGCCTGTAGCTGAGGGAATGGACATCAATACCAATACTTTAAAGGTAAGAAATGCCAGGAAACATGTGGTTGAGCTCCTCCTCTCGGAGCACAAATCCGACTGTACCAAATGTTACAAGAATACAAAATGCGAACTGCAGGCACTGGCTAACGAATTCGCATTCGGAGATTCAATATTCCTCGACCTTGTTGAGGACCATCCTTATGAGATAGACAGGTCATCACCTTCATTTATGAAAGATGACAGCAAATGCATCAGATGTCAGCGCTGTGTGAGGACCTGTTCGGAACTGCAGTATATTTCTGCAATAGCCGTTGCCAACAAGGGATCACATCAGAAAATATCTTCATTCCACGACAGACCCATGAGTCATGTAGTATGCACCAACTGCGGTCAGTGTGTCAACCGTTGTCCGACCGGAGCCCTGGTAGAGAAGACTTATATCGATCATGTATGGGATGCAATATACGATCCGGAGAAACATGTGGTTGTACAGACTGCTCCGGCTGTCAGGGTAGCTCTTGGCGAGGACCTTGGCTATGATCCGGGCGAGAGGGTAACAGGCAAAATGGTAACGGCCCTGAGACAACTCGGTTTCGATTCGGTACTCGATACCGACTTCAGTGCCGACCTTACGATTATGGAAGAGGGAACAGAACTGCTTTCCAGACTAAAGAAAGTACTTGTTGACGGGGATACGAAGACCCATATCCCGATGTTCACTTCATGCTCACCCGGATGGATCAAATTCATCGAGCATAAGTATCCGGAGTTCCTTCCTAACCTGTCGACATGCAAATCGCCCCAGCAGATGTTTGGTGCTCTTGCCAAAACATATTTTGCCCAGAAGAAGAAGCTCGATCCGGCCAAAGTTGTTTCGGTCTCGGTAATGCCCTGCACGGCGAAGAAATATGAAGCCGACCGTCCTGAAATGCGCGACAGCGGATACAAGGACATAGATTTTGTTCTGACCACCCGCGAACTTGCCGTAATGATCAAGCAGGCAGGTATTGACTTCAAAAACCTGGAATCCTCACATTATGACTCAATAATGGGCGATTCAACCGGTGCCGCTGTCATATTCGGAGCAACCGGAGGCGTTATGGAGGCTGCGCTTCGTACTGCCTACGAGATAGTTACTGGCAAAGAAGTGCCTTTTTCAAACCTGAATATCACTCCTGTCAGGGGCATGGAAGGTGTTAAGGAGGCAACGATAAAGATTGAAGGTTGCACTGATGACTGGAAGTTCCTCGAAGGAGCAGAACTGAAAGTCGCCATCGCACATGGTCTTACAAATGCCAACAAGATCATGAAACTGGTCCGTCAGGGTAAAGCACCTTACCATTTTGTTGAGATAATGGCCTGTCCCGGCGGCTGTATCGGCGGAGGAGGACAGCCTATTCCGACAAGCCAGGAAATCAGACAAAAACGTATTAAAGCTATTTACTCTGAAGATGAACATATGGTCCTTCGTAAATCACACGAAAATCCCGATGTGATAGCACTCTACAAGGAGTTCCTGGGCAAGCCCAACAGCCATAAGGCTCATGAACTGCTCCATACTCATTATGTCGAAAGAGAACAATATTAGAAACTTTTTGATTAAATTAAAGGCCGGCATCTTATTGCCGGCCTTTAATTTTTTTACCCATGGAACAGATAAAAATCTCTACGGCGCAATTCGAGAACAGAAGCGGTGATAAGGCTTATAATCTCTCTGTTATCGGGAACCTGGCAGAAAAAGCGGCCAGCCGGGGTTCAGAGGCAATCGCTTTCCACGAATCCTCAATAACAGGTTATACATTTGTACGTAACCTCACCGGGAAACAATTGCTTGACCTTGCCGAATATATTCCTGAAGGAGATAGTGTCAATAAACTTGCCAGGTTAGCCGGGAAATTCAATATCTCAATACTTGCAGGGCTCTTTGAGAAGGACATTGACAACAGGGTCTACAAGGCGTATATCTGTGTTGACGGGAATGGTCTGGTTGCCAGGCACCGTAAGCTTCATCCTTTTATACATCCTGATGTATCACCGGGAGATGGGTATACTCTTTTTAACCTTAACGGCTGGAAATGCGGGATACTGATCTGCTACGATAATAATATTATTGAAAATGTACGGGCTACAACTCTTTTGGGAGCAAACATTATATTTATGCCTCATGTTACCATGGGCACTCCTTCGCCACGACCCGGCGCCGGTTTCTTTGATATGGAGCTCTGGCAAAACAGGGATAATGATCCCGGGTCAGTGAGGGCAGAGTTTGACGGCCCGAAGGGAAGGGAATGGCTAATGAAATGGCTGCCAGCCCGTGCATTTGATAACGGTGTATATGTCGTATTCTCAAACCCGGTCGGGATGGATGACGATCAGCTTAAAAACGGGTGTTCCATGATCATCGATCCTTTTGGTGAGACTATTGCCGAATGCAGAAGCCTTGGAGATGAAATTGTTACAGCCGAACTGGTACCTGAAAAACTGGTTATGGCAGGCGGATACAGATATACAAGGGCAAGAAGGCCCGAACTCTACAGGGATCTCCTCGGTAAAGAACACAAAGCCGAACAGAAAGTGGCGTGGCTTAACAAAACATAAAGCCTAGCCTTTTGTCTTTGTCTTTTTCAGAAGCCAGAGGATGTTTTCCCCAAGCACCTTCATTGTCTTCATTCCCTCCTCATCTTTCAGAACATCCTTTTTCTCCCTGCCAATACCCACGTTCCAGTAGGATGAACCCGGTACAATCATCTCATTAATAAGGAAAAAGTGGTTTATGCTGTCAAAAGCATGAATTGCACCGGTTCTTCTTACAGCAATAACGGCGGCGCCTATCTTCCTCCTGAGAGGATTTCCTGCCCCGCGGAGGGCATATCCGGCAACATCGATCAAGGCCTTCGCTTCAGCAGAAATATCAGAAAAGTATGTAGGAGACCCTATTATTATAGCGTCAGCTTTAACCATCCTTTTAATGCACTGGTTAATCAGTTTATTATCCTGGTGACATATACCATCTGCTGCCTTCCTGCATTTCATGCATGCAATGCAGCCACTCACCCGCTTTCCCCCAACCTGGATCAGTTCTGTCTTTATACCGGCTGACTCAAGTGGTTTAAACACTTCTCTGATAAGCAGTTCAGTGTTCCCGCCCTTTCGCGGACTGCAATTGAAGCCTATTATTTTCATGTTTGGTTTTTTTGCTAAGATAAAAAAATTAGAGTGAAAGTTTTAAAATTGTACGGAGGAGTGGGAGTGAGCTTAAAACTTGTCAATTAACTTTAAACTCCTAACTTTAGGCACTTTAGGCACTCCAGACACTTTTTATGAGAAAAATAATTCACATCGACATGGACGCCTTCTTCGCCTCAGTTGAGCAGCTTGATAACCCTGAGCTCAGAGGAAAGCCTGTGGCAGTGGGTGGGAGCGGAGCACGACATGTTGTGGCCGCTGCCAGCTATGAGGCGAGAAAATTCGGGGTAAGGTCGGCAATGCCTTCAGTAACCGCAAAAAAATTGTGCCCGGGCCTGATATTCGTGTCACATCGATTTGAAAGATATCATGAGTTGTCAGCTAAAATCTTTGAAATCTTCAGTGAATATACCGAAAAAGTCGAACCACTCTCTATAGACGAGGCATTTCTGGATGTAACGGAAAATAAAAAGGATATTAATTCCGCAACAATCATTGCAGGGGAGATCAGAAAAGAGATAAGAAAAAGGACGGGACTGACAGCTTCGGCAGGGATCTCTTTTAATAAGTTTCTTGCTAAAATCGCATCCGATATTATGAAACCTGACGGTCTTTATGTAATACCACCGGAGAATGCTGATAAATTCATCGAAGACCTGGCAATTGAAAAGTTCTTTGGTATCGGAAAAGTCACTGCGGGTAAGATGCATAAACTGGGAATACATAACGGATATGATCTGAAGAAATGTGATTTGCCATTCCTGATAAGAAATTTCGGAAAGGCAGGGAAGTTTTATTATGATATCGCAAGAGGGATAGATGATCGTCCGGTCGAAACTGAATCTGAACGCAAATCAATAGGTACCGAGATCACTTATGATAAGGACCTTGTCACAAATTTTGAGTTCATTGCGGAGCTTTACAAAGTGGAAAAGGAATTGATGAAGCGCCTTGAACATGAAGAAACAACTGGTCGTACTATCACTGTTAAAATCAAGTTTTCAGATTTCAGGCAGATCACCCGGAGCAGGAGTTATCCGAAATACATCCGTGATTTTGATAGCCTCCACAGGGGAGTTACAGAAATACGCAAATCCCTTGATCTTGAGGGTGAGAGGATCAGATTACTGGGAGTGTCCGTCTCTAATCTTGAATCGGAGAATGACGAAGAGAAGCAACTACGCCTCTTTGAGGAGTAGCCGGGTGGAAGGAGGGGGAGACAAGGAACGTAGTGACGCAGTTCCGCAGAGCGGAAAGAGGAGATCAGAATAGTCCGGTGGTCGAAAGATACCTTTCTCCTGTATCGTAGCAGAAGGTAAGGATATCAGGGTTTTTCTTCAGTTCAGGCAATTTCTTGCTGATAGCTGCCAGCGAGGCTCCGGTTGAAATTCCTGCCAGCAGGCCCTCCTCTCTGGCTGCCCTTTTCGTAAATTCATACGCCTCTTCCCTTCCGACCTGTATTATACCGTCAATTACACTATTGTTCAGAATCGACGGAATAAATCCTGCCCCGATACCCTGTATGGGGTGGGGACCCGGAGGTCCTCCGCTAAGGACAGGCGATAACTCCGGTTCAACGGCATAAACTTCCAGTCCGGGGAATCTTTCTTTCAGTATTTCGGCACAACCTGTAATATGTCCTCCCGTTCCGACACCTGTGATCAGGTAATCGAACCCGTCAGGGAAATCATTAACAATCTCCATTACAGTGGTCTTTCTATGTATCTCCGGATTTGCCAGGTTGTCAAATTGCATAGGCATCCATGAGCCTTGTATCTCTTCCGTGAGTTCCCTTGCCCGCTCTATGGCACCCTTCATACCTTTCTCAGCTGGTGTGAGAACAAATTCCGATCCGTAAGCGCTCATTATCTTTCTCCGTTCTCCCGACATCGATTCCGGCATGACCAGAATAAGCTTGTATCCTTTTACTGCCGCAACCATGGCAAGACCGATACCCGTGTTACCCGATGTGGGTTCTATAATTACACTGCCTTTCTTGAGGATTCCTCTTTTTTCGGCATCATTAATCATGGCCAGTGCAATACGGTCTTTTATGCTGCCACCCGGATTGGACCTTTCCAGTTTGATCCATACCGATGCTTTATCCGCGAATAACCGGTTCAGCTTAAGGTGCGGTGTATTACCGATAGATTCAATTACAGAATTTATTTTCATCTTGATTCTTTTTAGCGCCCTTAGATTACAAAATTCACAGGGTCTTCGGCATCATTCTGCCGCTTTACAATCACCTCACTTTTGTGATAAACTACCGAGCCGGGGGCAATGCTTTCAGTAAGCCAGACATTACCGCCTATGATGCTCCCTTTCCCCACTATTGTGGTGCCTCCCAGTATTGTAGAGCCTGCATACAGTATTACATTATCCTCGATGGTGGGGTGCCGTTTGTCAGATGCCTTGCTCTTGTCAACACTGAGGGCGCCCAGCGTGACTCCCTGATAGATCTTTACATAGTTTCCAATAATAGTGGTCTCGCCGATTACGATACCTGTACCGTGATCGATGGAGAAGGGGGTTCCTATTACTGCTCCCGGGTGAATGTCTATTCCTGTTATCTTATGAGCGTACTCGGTTATCATTCTGGGAAGAAGAGGAATAGAGAACTTATTGAGCCTGTGTGCGATACGATAACAACAGATTGCAAAGAAACCCGGGTATATGGCAATGACTTCAGTAAGGCTCTTTGCTGCCGGGTCCGACTCAAGTATGAATTCAGCATCTTTAATGAGTGTCTCCTTAATAGAAGGAAGAGTGCTGAAAAACTTATCAGTTGTCTTATTATTGTCCTTTAAAATCACTCTGAAAACAGTTTCCCAGTGCTCCCTGAGCCTGCTTTCCGACACTATAAGGTCATCATCGGTCATTCCCTCCGCAAGGGGAAACAGATGCTTAACAGTTTTCTTGACCGCTATCTCAACACCTTTTTTATTAGGGACATATGCTTTCATATTGCAAATATAGTCATTAATGAATATTGATATTCAGCAGCATTAATGCATTTATCCGGCCCAGACGTGATAAAACTTATTGAATCAGGCTGCCAGCAGCTTGAATCCGTTAACTGCTGAATCTCCTCCCGGTATTCACAATAAAAACCTCCAGTTCAGGAAGCTTCTTTCTGATGGTAAATAACGTCTGCAGATTAATGACTCCGATAATATATTTGTTTGAGTGGTTCTTATAGCTTTCACTCACCTCTTCAAAATCAAATATTCCCAATGTTTTCTCATCGTGGTATCTGAGGTATATCTCAATCCTGTGATCACGGGAATAATTATTAACTGATCCCTGGGCATGTTTCTTATATTCATACCTGTATCCGTACGAGCTGGCAGAAATATCCGACAGAACTGCACTACCGGTCGGATGGCCTCCCGCGCCCTTACCTGAAAAGAACTGTTTTTCCGCAAAGGCTGCCTCGGTAATTATCCCGTTGTATTCATAATCGACATTAAAAAGATTTTTCTCCGGAGAGATAAACCGTGGCAAAACAAAGCTGGTAATAGTGTTTTCATTTGTTTTTCCGACAAAGGTTACCAGTTTAATCTTCATCCCTTTTTCCCTGGCATACTGAATATCAAATTTTGAAATGCTCCTGATACCGTAGTGAAAAACTTTCTCAGGATCAAGAAAGATTCCGTAAGCATGTGCTGTTATAATACAAAGTTTGAATTTTGCGTCCCAGCCATCAACATCAAGTGTGGGGTCTGACTCTCCAAATCCTCTGAGTATCGCCGTTCTCAGTGCAGAATCATAGTCCAGTCCATCGTTATACATTAAAGTTAGAATATAATTTGTTGTACCGTTCAGGATCCCCCTCAGTGAGTGAAGAAGTTCATTGTCGTAGTACTCTTCAAGGTTCCTGATTATGGGGATACTGGCACCGGCAGAGGCCTCATACAGGAGTGATACATTATGCTCTTTCTGCAAATCCACAAGTTCTTCAAAATGTCTGGCCATCATCATCTTATTTGCGGTTACGACATTTTTCCCGTTTCTCATGGCCTGCTTCACTATATCATAAGCTTCATCTGAATTATTGATAAGTTCGACGACAAGTTCAATTGAAGGGTCATTAAGTATTTCATCCTTGTCAACTGTGAAATTTGACATTGGGATCCTTCTCTTTTTTGTTTTATCCTTAATACAGATACGTGCAATTTTTGCCTTAATGCCCTTGCTGTTTTCAAGAACATCATGCAATCCCTGACCTACACAGCCATATCCGAATAAACCTATTCTCAGTTTCTCCTGTGTCATTTTTTCAGTTCATTATTATATTTTTCCCAGAATTCACGGACGGCCTCAGTGACTTTCCCTGTTTCTATCAGAAATCCGTCATGGCCGTATGATGAATCTATCTCTGCGTACACCGCATCATCAACATTCTCAGCAATGCGCTTCTGCTCTTCAGTCGGGAACAGCAGGTCCGATTTTATACCTACGCAAAGTACTTTTGCCTTTATGCTTTTCAGAGCTCCGGTTACTCCGGTCCTGCCTCTTCCGATGTTATGGGTGTCAGATAAACTGGTAAGGCACCAATAGGAGTAGGGATTAAATCTTTTTACCAGTTTCTCACCCTGATAAGCCTGGTAGGAGGCTGCCCTGAAAGAAATCAGTTTTTCATCATCATCCTCCATTTGCGTCTGATTATATGCAGAAACGGTCCTGTAACTGATCAGGGCAATTGATCTTGCAGCTTTCAATCCCTTTTTGCCTCCCTCAGGATCATTTGCCGTAAAGGTCTGATCAGCTTCCATTGCCAGCCGCATGGATTCGCTGAACGCCAGTGCCCAGGGTGTTTGCTTCGATCCGGAGGCTAAAAGAACAAGCCTCCGGATTAATTCCGGGAACATTATGCTGTATTCAAGAGCCTGGTAACCGCCAATCGATGCCCCGATAATGGTGTGAATCTTCACTATTCCAAGATATTTCCTGAGTATTTCGTGGACAATTACCAGATCTCTGATTGTTATTAACGGGAAATCCCTGAGCCAGGGTTTGCCTGTTTGAGAATTTACCGATGCGGGTCCGGTTGTGCCATAACACGATCCGAGTACATTGGCACATACGATAAAAAATTTCCCTGTGTCGAAAAGAAGTCCTTCACCAACCATCCCCGGCCACCACGATTCCACATCGGAGCTGGCTGTAAGGGCATGACATACCCAGATAACATTGTCGGCTTCACTGTTGAGTGTTCCGTAAGTGTGATATGCTATCTCAAGTGAAGGAAGCGTACCTCCTGCTTCAGTTATGAACGGTTTATTATATACCAGTGTTTTCATGTGAAAATAAAAATATTATATTGTTGAAAATTAGGTGGTTCACATGGAACCCAAATGAATTTATATTTTTTCATGTTTGTTTGTGGACTTGTATCATGTGGGTTTCATAATAAAGTCTTCTTAAAAGCTTGCTCAAAATCATTAATTATGTCATCAATATGTTCAATTCCCACCGACACCCTGAACAGGCCGGGCTCAATCCCTGCGGCCGATTGATCTTCAGCCGGCAGCTGGGAATGGGTTGTGGTCGCAGGCTGTATTATCAGAGTTTTTGCATCACCCACATTTGCAAGGTGACTTACCAGCTCAAGATGTTCCACAAGCCTTGCAGCTTTAAGTATTTCCGTCTTTAATACAAAACTCAGTACGGCTCCGGCTCCTTTCAGAAGATATTTTTTCGCGAGAGATTTATATTGGTTCCCGGGAAGTCCCGGATAGTTGACCCTTTCCACTCCCGGATGCTCCTGAAGCCATTCTGCCAGGGCAAGGGTGTTCTGAACATGCCTGTCCATCCTTAAGGAAAGTGTCTCGAGTCCCTGAAGGAACTGAAAAGAGTTAAAGGGACTCAGGGCAGGACCCAGATCCCTCAGACCTTCAACACGAGCCTTTACAATGAAAGCAATATTGCCGGCCCCGGATGTTGAAGAGAATATGTCACCAAATACAAGTCCGTGGTACCCTTCCGATGGCTGTGTAAATGACGGGAATCTGCCATTTGACCAGTTGAAATTACCGCCGTCAACAATTATACCTCCTATACTTGTACCATGTCCTCCTATCCATTTTGTGGCGGATTCCACTACAATGTTTGCACCGTATTCGATCGGGCGACAGAGATAGCCGCAGGCGCCAAAAGTATTGTCAACGACAAGAGGTAATCCATGTTTTTGTGCAAGTAATGCAAATGCCTCGAAATCAGGGATATCAAAACCAGGATTGCCTATGGTCTCCACATAGATGGCTTTTGTGTTATCATCTATGAGACTTTCGAATGAGCCAGGGTTAAGATCCCTTGCAAACCGGCATCCAATGCCAAAGTTTGGGAATGTGACTTTAAACTGGTTATATGATCCACCGTAAAGAAATGGTGAACTGACAAAATTCTCGCCTTGCCTGAGAATAGTCGTGAGGGCGATAAACTGGGCAGCATGCCCCGAAGAAACGGCAAGTCCGGCTGCCCCTCCCTCAAGCGCGGCGACCCTTTTTTCAAGGACTTCGGTTGTGGGATTATTCATTCTGGTATAAATGTTGCCGGGTTCCGCCAGACTAAAAAGGTTCGCAGCATGCTGAGTGTTCCTAAAAACATATGATGTAGTCTGGTAGAGCGGTACGGCTCTTGATAATGTCTCCTGATCGGGTTGATGCCCTGCATGTAATTGCAGAGTCTCAAATTTGAGTTTTATGTTCTCCATGATTCAGATAATTGGTAATTAGCAATATGCCGTGAATAAAGAAATCCTTTTATCGTCCCGCTACGGCGATATCAAAAACGACTGATTTAGAAAAAGGATTTTACCGGCACATGCACATAGGCTTGCGCTGCAGACTGAGGGTTTTATTGGAAAAGGTACAAGCCATTACTCCATATATAAGCAGAATTGTCTGAATCGAGCTGCAAATATAATCAAAACTATAGTAATGATAGTATAAAAGATGATTTGTTTTGGGTATTGTCTGATATTTTGATGTAATCATTTGATAGATTGTCAGATAGCCAGTGCCTGCAACTTTATGATCTTAGATTCAGGAGGATGCCCCCTTTTCTTTTTCTGTAAGAACCTCATTCATTGAACCTGTTCTGTAGCCCGTCAGATCGATGGTAACATAACTGAATCCTGAACCTTTACAGATATTGGAAAGCTCATTCCTTCTCTCCCAGGCCTTATCCATTTCTGAATCGATGAACTCGAGCCTTGCCAGGTTTTCATGGCTCCGGATCCGGTACTGTGTGAATCCCAGCTTTCTTACTTCATATTCAGCTTCACCAACCCTGTCGAGCTTCTCTTTCGTGATCTTTTCTCCATAGGGGAACCTCGATGCAAGACAGGCGTATGACTGCTTTGTTGCGGTTGGCAGATTGAATTTTGCAGAGAAAAACCTGATATCATCTTTAGTAAAGCCTGTCTCTGCAAGAGGGGAGATCACTCCCAGTTCTTTCTTCGCTTTCATCCCCGGGCGGAAGTCATTGAGATCATCAGCGTTACTGCCGTCAAAAACAGCATCGTAACCTTCTTTACCGGCTATATATTTAACTTTTGTAAAAAGTTCGTTTTTGCAATAGTAGCATCTGTCTGGCGGATTGTCGGAATAACCAGGTATTTCAAGCTCTTCCGATACAATGACCCTGTGCTTGATTTCAAGAAGTGCGGCCAGTGATTCCGCCTCCTCAAGCTCATAGAAAGGATATGTGCTTGATGTAGCTGTAATTAGAAGAAGCCTCTCTCCGTAAACATCCTTTGCAGCCCTTGCAAGAAAAGTACTGTCGACTCCTCCTGAGAATGCAATTACAGCACTGCTGTATTCCCGCATTAAAGCTTTAAGTGTCTCCAATTTGTCTTCCATGCATCCTGAATTACTTATTAATTTGCATCAATATTTTCTTCGGTACAACAGCACTCTTTGCCCCTGGCCTTTTCAAATGCCTCTCTTCCCTCCCTGAATGATAACCATGCCAGTCCAAGTGCACCGGCCGAATCAACCCATCCGATCCCGGTCAGCTCGTAGATGCCGCTTGAGACAAGAAGCACCACCGACATATACACACAAACCCGGGTACATTTACCGTCAGCAATGACGGGTTCTGAATTAAGCAGTTTCCCGTAGTATATCTTGGTACGGTATAAGAACAACATAACAGCTATTGATACTCCTGAGATAATTATGCCCCAAAAGGTAGTTTCGGGTTTATGTCCCTGGGAAATATTAATGACAGCACCTGCAAACAGCGCCAGGGTGAGAAGGTAAAAACTGGTGCCGGTAATGCGAAGAGCTCTGACCTCAAAAGGTGTTCGTGAAGATTCCTGATTGTTACGGATCCTTATTACCATCTGCAGGATACCAATACCCGAAATAACCTCAATGAAACTGTCTGCACCAAACCCGAAAAGAGCCAGTGTTTCGTCCTGTATACCCAGAATAACCGAAATTATACCTTCTGCAATATTATAGACAACTGTAAATATTGCTAACCATAATACTCTCTTATAATAAGTTCTTTCCAATTTATGCGAGTATTTCAATCACATTTTTTAATTTCTTCTGAACTTCGAGCGCAATATTCATTAATTCCGGATTTTCAATTGCCTGCATAGAAGCAATAGGATCGACAGCAGCCACCTCAATAGTACCCCCTGATTTTTCCTGAATAATCACATTACAAGGCAGCATTACACCTATTTTATCCTCTTTCTGCAGAGCCTGATGGGCATATGCAGGATTACACGCCCCCAGTATTTTATATTTCCGGAAATCGACACCAAGTTTTTCCTTTAATTTTTCGTGAAGATCGATTTCAGATAACACACCAAAGCCCTCTTTTTTTAAAGCTTCCACTGTTTTTAAAAGAGCTGTTTCAAAATCTGTATTCAATGTTCTTTCAAAGTAATACTTCATAATCTCAGGTTTTTATTAATTGTTTTTCATTTTTCTTTTTAAAAATTGTGCATTAACAGCAACAACTATTGTGCTTACGCTCATAAATACGGCTCCTATTGCAGGACTGATAAGTATTCCCGCACTAAATAAAACACCTGCAGCTAAGGGAATGGCTACTATATTATAGCCGGTTGCCCAGATAAAATTCTGTATCATCTTTGAATATGTCAATTTGCCGAAAAGCACTAAGGAAGCAATGTCTTTGGGATTACTATTAACTAAAATAATATCAGCCGTTTCCGCTGCCACATCAGTTCCTGAGCCAACCGCGATACCCACATCAGCAGCAGCAAGGGCCGGTGCATCGTTAATACCATCGCCTGTCATTGCCACAAATTCGCCTTTTTGTTGAAATTCTTTAACTTTTTCAAGTTTCTTATCGGGAAGAACGTCAGCGAAGTATCCGTCTAAACCCAGTTCGTCGCTTACGCTTTTGGCGACTTTTTCATTGTCGCCGGTCATCATGATCAGTTTCAGCCCGTTCTTCTTCAGAATTTTCACTGCATCATGGGATTCTTCACGAATTTCATCAGCCATTGCAATAAAGCCTGCCAGCTTATTATCCACCATTACAAAAACAACTGTTTCCGCTTCGTTTTTGTAGGCTTCACCCGGGATCTCGATTTTTTTATCTTCTACATAACCCGGACTTACGACTTTAACTTTTTTGTTTTCCACATCGGCTTCGATACCTTTTCCTGTAATAGCATTAAAATTTTCAGCTTCGGGGATCTCAATTTTCTCATCCCTGATTTTTTGCATGATCCCCAATGCCAGTGGATGCTCTGATTTTCCCTCGAGTGCTCCGGCCAAACGTAAAATCTGGTTATCGTCAAAGCTTTTATTTAATGAACCATAACGGGTTACACCAAAATTACCCCTGGTGAGGGTTCCAGTTTTGTCGAATATCAGTAATGTTATTTTTCGTGAATTTTCAAAAGCGGTACGGTTACGGATAAGCAGCCCGTGTTTTGCTGCTATTGATGTGGAAATTGCTACCACCAATGGCACAGCGAGACCCAAAGCATGCGGACAGGCAATGACCATGACAGTTGCCATACGCTCTAAGGCAAAAACAAAAGGTTTACCCACTATTAACCATGTTGCAAGTGTTCCAAATCCAATGGTAAGGGCAATAATGGTGAGCCAGAAAGCGATACGGTCGGCCAGATTTTGTGTTTTTGATTTTTTATTTTGTGCATCACGTACCATATTGATGACCTTGCTCAAATAGGCATCTTCCCCTACTTGCTTTACGCCGACTGTCAACGAACCATTTCCGTTTAATGATCCGCCAATTACCTTGTCGTCTTTAGTTTTCCTGACGGGTTTTGACTCTCCTGTAACCATGGATTCATTAATATAGCTTTCACCATCAACAATAACTCCGTCAACCGGTATCTTTTCACCTGGACGAACCATTACAAGATCATCTTTTTTAAGTTGATCTACTTTTACATCTTCCGTGTCACCATTTTTTACAAGATGGGCCTCACCCGGCATCATTTCAATCAGCATCTGGAGTGAGCGGGAAGCCCCTGCTATGGACTTCATTTCAATCCAGTGGCCAAGAAGCATGATATCGATAAGGGTAGCAAGCTCCCAGAAAAAAGTGCTTCCTTTTACCCCAAAAGTAGTGGCTGAACTGTAGCCCCACGCCACGGTAATGGCCACGGCAATCAGGACCATCATGCCAGGCTGTTTTTTCTTGAACTCTTTAATTAAGCCTGTCAGAAAGGGCCATCCCCCATAGAAATAGACCCCGGTTGAGAGGGCAAAGAGGATGTATTTATCAAAATTCAGAAATAATGAAAATTCGAAACCCAATAAACCCTGGAGCATGGGAGACAGGATTAAAATGGGGAGGGTAATGATTAAGGAAATCCAAAAGCGTTTTCGAAAATCCTTTATCATCATGGCATGATGGTCGTGGCCGGCCATATCCGTTGGCCGGGTGTCATGATCAGTGTGACCCATTTTTGCATGCTCCTCTTCAGTCATATCCATTTTTGAATGGTCCATTTTATTGTGATTTATTTCTGAGTTATTATTTGTCTGAGTTATTTGTTCGAAGGTTGATGCTTCATTTTTTCTGAGTTTATTATATTTTTTATACTCATCATTAGTATTTAAGCGTTTCTTTCGTTTCACCGCATTTGAGCATTGCATCTCCGAAATACGGATTCCTGATTGCGTCCGTTTCACTTAACCAGTACGCCCCCTTATTATCAAAAGCCATCGGGCAGAACTGGTAATAAACTGTCTTATTTAGAAGACCAAAGGACTTTATTGCCAGGTTTAAGTGGTTGCTGAAATCGGAGAATGCGGTCCGTTGGTCTTCAATGTCAGACGATCCGGCAATAGAATTGATCGATTGCCTGAGGGTTTTTAAATGCTGCATCCAGATAGTGTGAGCATCTCCTTTCAATAATCCCATATCCACTGCTTCGATGGCGTTCCTTACTTTGATTGCCTCGTCGCCAGCTTTTTTTGCATCCGAAGCTACAAATGCATCTTTCATTTTCAGATAAGCATCGTAAACACTTGTCAACTGGGATTTGAATTCAGAACTTATATTATCAGGCTCTTGTGTCATCTTCATCACACGGGAACCTGTCTGTTCAACGTCATCTATAGTGGCTGTCATAGATGTTCCGCCATGATCATGCCCTGTTATGGCAGGTCCTCCCTCCGGGCTCATCATGCTTGGCTTCCCTGCAAGCTGAGCTGCTGCATCAATACTGAATGTTCCGCTGACAGCTATTTCTTCGCCTGACCGTAAACCGCTCTCAATAATATAACTATCTCCAAGCGATGGCCCGAGAGTTACTTCGCGCATTATGAAATTAACCCCTCCTTCAGTAGTGGATTTTACATAGACCAGCGAACGCATGCCGGTCCACATAACGGCAGTTTTAGGAATAACTATATTGTCAGGCTTTCCTGTCAGACGGGCCGCTACTGTGCCTGAGGCAAACATTTCCGGCTTAAGCTTAAGGCTGCTGTTACCGGCTTCGACACGTGCTTTGGCTGTCCGTGTCCTTGGATCAATTACCGGATCAAGGTAGGAGATGGTTCCCCGGAAGGTTTCACCGGGAAGTGAAGCTATGGAGAAACTTACCTCATCACCTCTTTTAATCCACTGTATGTCAGATTCATATACATCAAATATTACCCAGACCCTTGAAAGGTCTGCAATTTCATAAATGACTTCCCCTTTTCCAATGTAATCTCCGGTGCTCACCTTTCTTTGCATAATAAACCCCGAAACATCTGCCTCTATGCCAAAGGTTTCTTTTACGGTCCCTGATTGCAGGATTTCTTCAACCTGGTTCTCTGATAACTTCCAGTTTCTTAGCTTTTCCCTTGCCGCATTATAAAGCTGAGGCTGGATTTCCGAAATTTTCCGGGCTTCAAATAATTCCTCCTGTGCAGTAACCAGTTCAGGTGAATATATCGAAGCTATTATATCCCCTTTACTTACATACTCACCCGTAAAATTTACCATCAGTTTTTCTATTCTGCCAGGTATATGAGACGACTGAGAGAAAACCAGACGTTCGTCCGGTTGTATCTTACCATTTAAACGCACAGATTTTACGGGATCCATCGATCCCGCCACTGCTGTACTGATATTTGCAAGTTGCATGGCTGCGGATGACATTCTGATAGCTTTTGGATCTAAATCTTCATCTTCCTCGGCCACAAGTGGTATTAAATCCATTCCGCAAATAGGACAATCACCCGGTTCGTTCTGCCTGATCTGCGGATGCATGGAGCAGGTCCAGATCTGTTCACCTGCCAGTTCAGTATCATGCTGATGATCATCAGTCGCTTTTCTTCCCGAACCTCCGAAAATCAACCAGCCAAGCAGAAAACCTGATAGAAGGGCTGCTATGATTATGATTATTGTTTTCCTGTTATTTTTCATTACTGATAACTTTTTGCAGTAAAATAATTGATCCTGGCAATAGCCGCCAGATATTGGGCTTCTGCCGTGGCTTTCATTTTTTCATATTTCAGGATTTGTTGCTGCATTCTCAATACCTCTTCAAACGATGCCCCTGAATTGGCATAGGCACTGAATAGCAGATTAAGCACCTGAACGGATTCCTTAATTTGCCTGTCATACAATATAAGCAACTCTTTTTGCTGCTCCATTTCAAACCAGGCCATCTCGTAACTTGCAGCAAGAGAGTTGGTGTACTCTTCTTTTTGCAGTGAATAACTCTCCTGAATCAACTGCATTTCTTTTACCGAAGCCTGGTACTTACGCCTGAAGAGGGGAATAGTGACCGTGACCATAGGCATTAATACATCTTTCCCGTTGTCTGACATAACTATGTCACTGCGCTCACCAACAACCACATAATCTAATCCGACACCCAATTTTGGAAGACCAAGCTTTTGAGCAGCCAATACACTTGCTTCACTCGACTTTATTTTCAGATCCAGTTCCTTCACTAATGGATTACTCTCTAAAAGGATATCTTCACGGAAATGATCCGGCAAATCGTATGTAGCTAACGAATCGGTTAAGATTACAATTTCATTTTCGTGTCTGTTGAGCAGTTTGTTAAAAGCAGCAAGAAGTGGTTTTTCTTTCTGATCAAGAATAGTGAGACTTGTGTTGGCATCATTCATCATAATGTCCACCCGCAGAACATCCGCCATGGGCCCCGTTCCACTTTTAAACCTTGAATTGGTGAAGTTTTTGTACGATTGCAGGATTTCGATATTTTTCTGTTCGATCATTTCCCATCGTTTCAGCTCAAGCAGGGAATAATAAGCTGCCGCAACCTGGTAAAATAATCTGTTTCGCGCATCCATAAAAGACTGGTATTTAGCCTCCGCCATCAGTGTCGCTGCATTTCCCTGTGCTTTAAGTGTTCCGAACCATGGGAACATCTGGGTCAGCGAAAATCTTGCCCGTTGCGGGCCTACCCTCGTTTCTGCAGGTGAGATGAAATATCCGAAAGAGAGCGTGGGGTCAGGCAGAGTGCTTACCTGGGGCACTTTTTGCATTGCCGCTTCAAAATCCTTGTATTTTGCCTGCAGTCCGGGATTGTTTTCGGCAGCTATTTTGAAATAGTTGTCAAGAGTCTGGGCATTGCCGGCAGTAAATGCCAGAATCATTAATAACGTGATATTTATCAGGAACTTCATAATCTTCTCTTTTCCAGTTTTCTCTCCTCCCTCCAGCTATACAGCACCGGCACAATAAAATAGGTAACAGCAGCAAAGATCATCCCTCCGAAAGCCGGTATCGCCATAGGAATCATGATATCAGCACCCCGGCCTGTTGATGTAAGAATTGGGAGAAGTGCTATAATTGTTGTGGCAGATGTCATTACAGCAGGCTTTATCCGCCGCTGGCCTGCTTTTACCACAGCAGCCCTTATTCCTGCAAGGCTATCAGTTTTGTTTCTGTCAAAACTCTGGTCAAGGTAAGTGGCCATTAAAACTCCATCATCTGTGGCTATGCCGAACAGCGCAATGAAACCTACCCAGACCGCTACACTCAGATTAATGGTATGCACCTGAAACAGATCTCTCATGTTGGTTCCAAAGACTGAGAAATCGGCAAACCAGCCCTGGCCGTATAACCAGAGCATGAGAAACCCGCCGCTGAAAGCCATGGCTATTCCTGAGAATACCATCAGGGAGGTGGTGACTGATTTAAACTGGAAGTAGAGGATAAGGAAAACAATAACAAGAACCAGTGGTACAATTATGGAAAGGCGTTTCTCTGCCCGGACCTGGTTCTCATAAGTACCGGAAAACTTATAACTGATACCTGACGGAAGGCTTAATTCGCCCGAATCAATCCTGACCTGAATGGCTTTTTGGGCATCATTTACCACGCCGACTTCGGAAAAGCCATCCCTCTTGTCAAAAAGCACATAACCCACCAGAAAAGTCTCCTCACTCTTGATGACCTGTGGTCCCCGTACATATTCAAAATCTACCACCTGCCCGATAGGGATCTGAGCTCCTGCAGGGGTAGGTATTAAGATTCTGCCCAGGGATTCAGGATCGTCCCGGAGCTCGCGGGGATAGCGTACCCTGACCGGAAAACGTTCACGACCTTCAACCGTAGAGGTGATTTTCATTCCACCAATGGCTGTTTCTATGGTTTGCTGAACATCTTCCACATTTAAGCCGTAGCGTGAAATTTCATCACGATTGATGTTCAGGTGCAGGTATGGTTTTCCAACGATGCGATCGGCAAATACGGCTTCGGCCTTTACTGAGGGTACTTCTTTTAGTATCTCTTCCAGTTGCAGCCCGAACTGCTCGATGGTGTTGAGATCGGGGCCATATACCTTGATGCCCATAGGTGCACGCATCCCGGTTTGCAGCATTACGAGGCGGGTCTCAATTGGTTGTAACTTTGGTGCGGAAGTGACCCCCGGTATCCTGGATACATTAATGATCTCATCCCAGATGTCATCAGGTGATTCAATATGTGATCTCCAGTTGCGGTAATAATTCCCTCTGGAATCCGGTATCAGTTCCTGAACTGTAATACCACGCTTTAAGGCATCCTCATTTGAAAGGGTATCGCCTGTGGCAAGCACAAAACGGTCATTTTTATCCGTTTTAAAACGGACCCGATGTCCCTTTTCGTTAAGCATATATTCCGGTCTGTAATTTATCACATTTTCATACATGGATATAGGAGCGGGGTCGAGGGCAGACTCTGCTCTGCCCAGCTTTCCTACAGCCAGTTCAACTTCAGGAATACCGGTCAGCAGCATATCCAGTTGTCCCAGCACCTTCCTGTTGAATTCAATACCCGAATGGGGCATTGAAGTGGGCATCAGCAGAAAGCTGCCTTCATTCAGCGATGGCATAAATTCTTTCCCAATGCCAGGGAAGGTATGGGTTAGTCCGGACCACACTGAGGTTGTACGTATATTCCAGCGCAATGCATCAAACCCTTTGGCCACAAAGCCAAAAATGGAATTAAAGCCGATCCATGTGGTTGCTCCGAAAAGTATCAGGAAAGAAGGAATCAAAAGGAAAGTTACTTTATGATCGAGACACCATTTCAGTATGGGTTTGTAGTAATACTCAAGGAGTGAAAAGGTCCCTAAAATTGTGACCAGCATCAGAGCGACAAATAATACATTGAGCACCAGACTTTTCCCGGGACCCAGCGGCAGCCAGTATCTGGCCAGCAGCCACACCACACCAATAACGGCAATAATTATTTCGGCATGGTCGATAATCCAGTTTACTCCTTTCAACTTTTCGCCTCTGACAACCTTAATCATGCCAACTAAACCAAAAGCAAGAAATATCAGTCCTGCCCAGACCTGTCCGATAACAAGACAAACAATTGCTATAGGTAATAGAGATATATTCAGCCATTTACGAATTATATTTTTTTTGATCCTGGCTCCGAAGAACCAGTGTGCCAGGGTTGGCAAAATGAATAAGGAAACAATAAGGGCAGCTATCAGAGCAAAGGTTTTTGTGAAGGCCAGAGGGCCAAAGAGCTTTCCTTCAGCAGCCTGCATTGTAAAAACCGGGATAAAGCTAACAATGGTGGTGGATACTGCAGTAAGTATTGCTGAACTAACCTCTGATGCCCCGTTATAAATAGTAGTGATAAGTTTTTGTCCGGACGGAGCTTCTTTTATGTGCTTGATGATGTTCTCTGAAAGAATCACACCCAGGTCCACCATCGTCCCGATGGCTATGGCAATACCTGACAGGGCAACAATATTGGCATCCACTTTAAAATAGCGCATGGCGATAAATACCATCAATACGGCAATCGGCAATAAGCTTGAAATAAGAAAAGATGCCCGGAGATTATATACTATTATGATCACTACCAGGATGACAATCAATATCTGAAGCGATATGGCTTCTTCAAGCGTCCCAAGAGTTTCGTAAATGAGTCCGGAACGGTCGTAAAAAGGTACTATCGTTAACTGGCTTTCGACGCCATCGCCCAGAACCTTTTTGGGCAGGCCGGGACTGATCTCCCTGATTTTGTCTTTAATGTTATTGATAACCTGCAAAGGATTGGCCCCGTAACGGGCAACTACCACACCCCCCACCACTTCGGCACCACCTTTATCCAAAACTCCTCTTCGGGTTGCCGGCCCCAGACTTACTACAGCTATATCCCGGATTCTGATCGGAACATTTTCCTGAACAGCAACAACTGCTTTTTCAAGATCTTCAATATTCCTTATGTAGCCCAGCCCACGCACCAGGTACTCTGCCTGGTTGATCTCTACGGTTTTAGCGCCTGCGTCCCTGTTGGATTTTTGCACGGCAAGCATCACCTGATGAAGGGGAATATTATAGGCTTTAAGGGCGTCAGGATTTACATCAACCTGGTATTCCTGCACAAAGCCGCCGATTGAAGCCACTTCCGAAACACCCTCTGTTGCACTCAGACCATATTTTATATAAAAGTCCTGAACAGATCGTATCTCGTGCAAATCCCAGCCGCCGGCGGGATTGCCATCTTTGTCGCGGCCCTCAATAGTATACCAGAATACCTGGCCAAGGGCAGTCGCATCCGGGCCAAGTGCAGGTTGCACTCCTTCAGGCAACAAACCCGCAGGTAAAGATCCCAGCTTTTCGAGAATACGGGAACGCGACCAGTAGAATTCAATATCCTCAGAGAAGATGATGTATATACTGGAAAACCCAAAGATCGATGAACTCCTGATTGACTTTACTCCCGGGATCCCCAATAAGTAGGTAGTGAGAGGGTAAGACACCTGATCTTCAATGTCCTGCGGCGAACGCCCCGCCCACTCAGTGAAAACAATTTGCTGATTTTCACCTATGTCAGGTATGGCATCCACCGGTACGGGATCAGATGGCAGGGGATCCAGCTTCCATCCAAAAGGAGCGGTAACAATTCCCCAGACAATAAAACCGGACAGTATAAGAACAGTTACCAGTTTGTTGTCAAGAAAATATTTAATGATCCGGTTAATCATATTAAAGTTGTTCTATTTCCTGGAAAATAGCACCAGAACATCTATTTCTTCTCTACAAGGGCCATTCCGCATATAGGACAATCACCCGGTTTGTCAGTTATCACTTCGGGATGCATCGGGCAAGTATATTGCACACTTGCAACCTCCTTCTCTGTTGCAGCTTTCTCTTTCGTGTTGCTTTGTCCGCATGAACTGAAGATGAAAGCTGAAAGCAAGACGAAACTCATAATTAATAAATTCTTTTTCATTGTCTTACATTTAAATTGGTTTAAAAAAAAAGTTATTTGGTCTCTATTTTACTCTTTCATAATGACAGCACCCCGGAAGCTTTGCATAAACATCATCAGGCGCCCTGTAATTTTCTGCATCGTGACCAACAGATGCCAGCTTCTTTGCAAGTGCATCCTTGCTGGTCTTTTCAGGATCGAACGAAACCGTAAGAATTTGGGTTTTCACATCCCATACAGCGCTGGTCGCACCTTCGCTAAGAGCGGTTTTTTCAATTCGGGCCTTGCACATATCGCAGGCACCGGATACCTTTATTGCTTCTGTCTTCTGCTTTAAACCCGCCTTCTTGTCGGTCTGGGCTGATGCATCTGTTCCGATTGCCATAAGTAATACAGTCACGAGAATTAATTTAACGGTTTTCATAATTATAAATTTAAGTAAATGAATTGAATTGAATTGAATAACAAAAACAGATTACGGACAAATTCTGGTAATGTCCTGCCAATCGCAAGATCAGATCAGATACGGTAAACACAAATGTCGGAGAGGTCCACACTGGTGGACATTAAAAGACCAGGAGGTCTTACACCCGTGCTATTCGTTTCTGAAAGCACTGAAGAATGAATTGTCATTTCGCAGGGGTTACTGAAAACCTGCGAATAATTTTGAAGCAATTTCGAAATTACGATCTGAGTTGTTGTAAATATGCTGTCTAAAGCGTATGAAGTAATAATATCACTACAACAAAGTGAGCTATAACGGGTTTCATGTAAAGGATCCCCACTATTTTCTGCTTGAACGCAGCACGAAACATTATTACCAGAAAGTGAAATTGTTGTGTTTACCGCCTCACCTCCGCAGAAATGAGTGGCAATTGAAAACCGGAACAGTGCTGCTACCATTAAAAATACAAGCGATATGGAAATTCCTTTTTTCACTTTCTATATAACAAATATCGAATAGATTTGTTTAATCCGTAATCATTCCGGCTGCTACAGTTTCGTTTGTAGTTTCATCTACAAGGATCAGGCTCCCGGTAATATTGTTTTTCCTGTAGGAATCGAAAAAAAAAGGGCCTGAAGTTTTTATGACAATCCGGGCTATATCGTTCATCCTTAAGGAAGTATCGGTTGTATCGCGCTCCAGAGTATTTATATTCATCTTATAGACGACAGATTTTACAATACACCCTGTTTCATTGCTGTGATTGCGTACTATATATCTGCCGTTCTTCCGAAGGGGTTTTTCGTTGAACCAGCATGTCATAAGACATATTTCCTGACTTGTCTCCGGCATGTCGTCAGGTTTTGCAAGAAGATTACCCCTACTTATATCTAGCTGATCTTCAAGGGTTATTGTAATAGAATCACCGTATGAGGCTTCATTCACATATTCCTCATAAACGTTGATACTTTTAATTGTTGATCTGAGCATGGAAGGCAGTGCGACGATCTCATCGCCCGTACGGAAGGTTCCTCCTGCGACCCTTCCTGCATAACCCCTGTAATCGTGGTACTCAGACGACTGAGGTCTTATAACGGTCTGAACCGGGAACCTGGGACTGGCGCTGTTTCTACTCTTTTTTATCTCAGTAGTTTCTATGAACCTGAGGAATGTTTTTCCTTTATACCATTCCATGTTCCCGGACGGTTCAACCACATTATCACCTTTTTTTGCGCTTATGGGTATATAGTGAGGGTCTTGTATCTCAAGTTTATCTGCCACTCTTGCCAGATCTGTTCTGATATTTTTAAAAACAGATTCGCTGAAGTCAACCAGATCCATTTTGTTAATGCAGAAAACAATATGCCTGATATCTAGCAGGCTGGCGATGAAAGAATGCCTTATTGTCTGTTCAAGCACACCCTTTCTTGCATCGATAAGGATTACCGCCAGGTCGGCGGTGCTGGCTCCCGTGACCATATTCCTTGTATACTGAATATGTCCCGGAGTATCTGCAATTATAAACTTCCTTTCCGGAGTCGCAAAGTATCTGTATGCCACATCGATGGTTATTCCCTGTTCACGCTCTGCCCTGAGGCCGTCGGTCAGCAGGGAAAGGTCAGTTTCCTTTTTCCCCAGCCTCCTGCTCGACTGTTCTATATGCTCCATCTGGTCTTCAAAGACAGACTTGCTGTCATATAGCAACCTTCCTATAAGCGTACTCTTCCCGTCATCAACACTTCCTGCCGTCGTAAACCTCAGCAGACCTTTGTTACTTCCGTTACCATTAATCTTCATCATTATCTCTTTTTCCAGCTTCCATATTTCAATCATTGTTATGAGTTAAGGGTTCAGCGCTCCCCGCTTCCGCTTCGCGGAACTGCGTCTCCGCCAGCCGGCGGATCCTTGTCTCCGCTTCCGCTCTTCGCCCCTCGCCCTGCTCTGCCAGCCGAAGCCTTGCTTTGCCAACCGTAGCTATGCGGAGGTTGGGCGAAGGCTGGAGCCCTTAAAAATACCCTTCCCTCTTTCTGTCCTCCATTGCCGCCTCCGACCTCTTATCGTCGTATCTTCCCCCACGTTCAGTCACTCTGGTCGCTGCTATCTCTGAAACAATCTCCTCGAGGGTCTGTGCTCCTGAAAGTGTAACCCCTGTGCACGTTATATCTCCGATTGTACGGCACCGTACCTCTGTTTCAAAAACCTCCTCTGTTGGTTTGAGTTTCATAAATGGGGCCCAGGCGAGAAAAACATCGTTCCTTTTAAATATCTTCCGTCTGTGTGTATAATATAAGGAAGGAAGCTTAATTCTTTCGCTCATTATATACTGCCAGACATCAAGTTCGGTCCAGTTGCTGATTGGGAAGACCCTGAAGTGTTCCCCCATGTTTTTACGGCCGTTGAATATGTTCCATAGTTCGGGCCTCTGATTTTTTGGATCCCACTGGCCGAACTCGTTCCTGTGTGAAAAGAAGCGTTCTTTAGCTCTCGCTTTCTCTTCATCCCGTCTTCCTCCTCCGATAGCCACATCGATTTTTAGCTCCTCAATAGCGTCGAGCAGTGTAACCGACTGGGCCTTGTTACGGCTGGCATTAACACCCTGTTCCTCAGCAACCCGTCCGTTATCGATTGAATCCTGGACATGTTTTACGATCAGTTCTACCCCCAGTTCCTTTGCCAGGTTATCCCTGAATTCCAGTGTTTCCTCGAAATTATGTCCGGTATCGATATGAAGAAGACTGAACGGAAGACGAGCAGGCCAGAAAGCTTTTTTTGCCAGGTGAACCAGTACTATTGAGTCTTTGCCTCCGGAGAAGAGAATGACTTTCCTCTCAAACTGAGCTGCAACCTCCCTCATTACGAAGATCGCCTCATTCTCCAGCTCTTTCAGATGCTCATTATTTATATCCATATTTTTCGCTTTTGACTATTTCTTTTAACACGGAGTTGCACGGAGTATTCAAGGAGTTTCACGGTTTTCAACTCACAACTCTACGCTCTACGCTCCCTGAGCCCTGCTTTGCCAGCCGAAGCTTCAGCGTAGGCTGGTGCCCTGAGCCCTGCTTTGCCAGCCGAAGCTTCAGCGTAGGCTGGTGCTCTGAGCGCTGTGCCCTGAGCCAAGATGCAGCCCGCACTCCTTCTTTCCGCCGGTCTCCCACCACCATCTTCCGGAACGGGAATCCTCACCCTCGCTGACCGCTCTGGTGCAGGGTTCGCATCCTATACTCACAAAACTCTTGTCATGCAATGAGTTGTAAGGGATATTATGGTCTCCTACATAGTTCATTACCTCCTCAAATGTCCAGCTGAAAAGAGGATGGAATTTAAAAATGTTATTAGCCTTATCATACTCAAGGGAGCTCATTCCATGCCGGTTGTCTGACTGTTCGGCCCTTATGCCCGTAATCCAGCATTTCATGCCTGCAAGTGCCCTCTCAAGAGGTTCCACCTTCCTTATCCTGCAGCATTCAAGTCTGTTTTCCTTTGAATAATAGAAACTAAAGGGACCCTTGTCTGTAACCATTCTTTCTACTTGCCGGTAGTCGGGGAAGAATACCCTGATATTCTTCTGATATTTTTTAATAGTCTCATTGAAGACTTTGTATGTCTCCGGAAAGAGTCTGCCTGTGTCAAGCGTAATAACCTCAATATCAAGACTATTGTCAAAGATAATATGGGTAATAATCTGGTCTTCATGGCTAAAACTGGTAGTGAAGAGGACCCTGTCCGGAAACATTTTGACCAGTTCTTTAAGAGTCTCCGTTAGAGGCTTGTCAGATATAATGTTACTTAGCTCCTGCAGGTGCATATTTTTTCAGATTGATCCTTAACCACCTTTTTATTTTAATATGATGAATGCGGGCCCATAGCCTCTCATGGAAGTAATAAAGAATGGTTTTTGTTATTACTTCCATGCTTCCGATAGAAATGGCAAACACCACTTTACCTGTTATGAAATAGCTGATTATCATTGTGTCAAGAGTCCCGACAATGCGCCATGACACTGATTTCAATATACTCTTGACAGGCTTGTCGGAACGCTCACTCACACTGAGTGTGCATTCAGAGCCTGATTCTTTTACTGGCTTTCTGATTAATACGTCAGGCATAGGTCAGTTGTTTGACATCAAAAATATATCAGCGACCTGACTGAATCATTGGTAATTATGCTGTTTTAAAATGGCAGAAATGCCAAAATCAGGAGGGGTATAAATGCATACGTGTAAGTATGCATTTAATCCTATAACAATAGTAGGATAACTGATTGTCAGGTATTCCCGAGCTCTGAAAGAACACCCGTGATATACCAATCAGTAAAAGGATCAGGACCAATTCCGGTGTGAAGTAATGTAATATGCTTAACAGGGATTTTCCTCCCGGTCATCTCTGCGAACAATCTGAACAGGGATGAATATTTACCAGCCGGCGAGCAGGTTTCGTTATTCAGGGAAGAAATCTCTTCATTGTAGCCACTGAAGAATTCGTCCAGGATGAGGTATCTTTCGTGGTGTTTGGCAACAAGTTCACTGAAACGTCCGAATACAGTCATGAAATTTCTGAAACGCGAACCTGCATTTTGCTTAATCCTTATACCAAGGTCGCTATAAGGAACACCTCGTGCCAGATAGATCTCCGAATACCTGTATATGCCAATGAAGCCAAATGCATCAAGATCATCTGCGGCAGCAAGAAGTTTCAATACCTGATTAGTGGATAATGAATAATCAACTTCTTTGTTGTCATGCATCTCAATTGCGTCGAGCACTTCTGCGAACTCATTTTCCGGGAGATTGTTGTCAGAAAGAAAATCACTGCACAATGCTCTGCTGTGAACACCATGGTTAACTCCACTGTCAAGCGACATGCCGGCGTCGTGAAGGTATGAGGCTATAAGAAGTTTATCGGCAGAGACAGGGGCAGCCTTTTCTTCATTGTAAAGAGCGGTGAGCAGTTCCTTCGCGAACACCCATACCCTCCGATGATGATCAATGTTGTGGGAATGCAGGTTTGTATCACCCCAAACCCGGGTAAAAAAATCCTCAAGTTGGCTTATGTATTTATTTTCAGCCCGGTTAACGAATTCCGGTTGATCCATGGACATTTGAAGGATCTGTTGGATATGATCAATAGTTGATCATATCAATTGCCATATCAAGTATTGTTGTGTCATCGAACTTCACAACTCCTCCTCCCGGCCCCTGTTCAAAATGAATTCCAACGCACTCACCCGTTTCAAAATTTGTCCCTCCGAAGTAATTTCTCACTGTATCTTCATTCAGATCCAGTCTTTCTGCAATCTTTTTCATACTTCCGGAGGGAAGCTGATCTTTGATCTTGCGGAGTTCATTGAAGGTCATAGTTTTTCCCATGATTTTATATTCTGTATAAATGATTATTTTAATGAAGTACTTTGATCAAAGTTAATTAAAAATATCGAAATCTGAAAGCATCAAGTACAATACGGTAATCTCTTATAATTATATTTGTACTGGTTTCCCCTGTTTTCACACTCCTTTCATTAATTCAAGAAACAACTTTATTGCCTGCCTTTTGTCGTCGTTAAGGTAGAAATCTATATTCTCAGTCAGGTAAGAATGCAGGTCAGAACCCCTTATTGCTCCATTATTGCCGAATTGCCTTACAACTGCCGGAATATCATTTACTCCCATTGCCAGGGCCCTGTTGAAATCCTTTATGAATGAGTGGCTCAGTTCACGGTTTGCAGTCCAGCAGGCAAAGACAAAAGGGAGTCCTGTATATTTATACCATTCCTCCGCAAGATCTCTCCTGCTGGTAAAAATATTTGCATATTCGAAGCACTGATCGCCAATCATTACCACTGCATCATTACCTTTTACCGAAGTGAAATCAAAGCCCTCCCAGGTGTTGATCCAGTCGAATCTTCTTCTCCATGCATTGCGTGCAAGAATCTTTACAAGGGTTATGGATGAGAGGGACCTGTAATCGAGCAGGACCGTTTCAATCTCCTCAAAAGGGCAGTTGCTCAGCAGCATTACAGTTCTGACTTTTCCGTATGCTCCGAGGCAGAAATCGGTTATTATCCGGTAATCAGGAACCAGAGGAAGTGCGGCAACGGGTATCAGTCCCACATCAACACTTCTCTCTGCAAGTCTTGCCGCACATCTTGCAGGATGATCCGTTTCGAGATATATCCTCTCTTCAAGCCCTGATTCCCTGATGCCGTAAATAAAAGGATAAGTATTGGCGTACCGCACCGCTGAGACCCTTATTTTTTCTTCGCCAGTCATTATTTTTGTTCTAAGCTTACAGAACTGTTATTTCAGTTTTTTTAGTGTCTCTAAAATACTATTTTTGTATATTATAGTAATAACAAATAAAACCGCAAAAAGGTATTCAATGGAACTCAATTTTCTGACGGCTGTGTCTCCTCTCGACGGAAGGTACCGTCAGAAGGCAGGTGATCTCGACCAGTACTTTTCTGAGTTTGGTCTCATAAAGTACCGCCTGCTGGTGGAGATAGAATATTTCTTAGCGCTCTGCGATATCCCGCTTCCCCAGCTGAGGGACTTACGAAAGGAGAACTACGCTGTTCTTCGCTCTTTTTATGATGAGTTCAGCCTTAAGGACGCCGAAAAGATAAAGGAGTCGGAGAAAATTACTAACCACGATGTAAAGGCTGTTGAGTATTATCTTAAGGAGAAGTTTTTTCAGGCGGGACTGGGAAGATGGAGTGAGTTCATCCATTTCGGACTTACCTCGCAGGATATAAACAATACTGCCATTCCGTTATCGCTCAGGGATGCCATGACCGATATCTATTTCCCGCTCTTATTTGAGATCAGGGAGGTTCTTGCAGGGTTTGTTGACGACTGGAAGGAAATACCAATGCTGGCAAGGACTCATGGCCAGCCGGCGTCACCCACTCGCCTCGGTAAGGAGATAGCAGTATTCCTGGCACGTCTCGATGAACAGTCAAAGTATTTCAGCCAGATACCATATTCAGCCAAGTTCGGGGGTGCTACCGGTAATCTGAACGCTCATAAAGCAGCCTATCCCGATATTGACTGGCCAACTTTCGCTGACAGTTTTGTGAATGATAATCTGGGGCTTCACCGGTCAAATCCCACAACACAGATAGAACACTACGACAATCTGGCTGCCCTGTTTGACAATATGAAAAGGATCAACGTTATTCTTATTGACCTGGCACGTGATTTCTGGTCCTACATCTCACTCGATTATTTCAGACAGAGAATTAAAGCAGGAGAGATCGGATCCTCTGCAATGCCTCACAAAATCAATCCGATTGATTTCGAAAACAGTGAGGGGAACCTGGGGTATGCAAATGCAATCTTTGAGCATCTTTCGGCTAAACTGCCTGTATCAAGACTGCAGCGCGACCTTACCGACTCTACTGTTCTGAGAAATATTGGAGTACCGATAGGTCATACAGTAATTGCTTTCGGCTCAATGCTGAAGGGACTGAATAAGCTGATAGTCAACTATGAAAAGATTAACGCCGACCTCGACGGCAACTGGGTTGTAGTTGCAGAAGCTATACAGACAATCTTGAGAAGGGAAGGATACCACAAACCATATGAGGCACTCCTTGAGTTAACAAGGACCAATCAAAAAGTAACGGCTGCAACAATACTGAATTTTATTGATAATCTTGAGGTTACCGAATATGTGAAAGCAGAGCTAAGGGCAGTGACTCCCCATAATTTCACCGGCTATTAAATGATCTCCGGCATATGAGCAAAATAAGATTATTGCTGAAATTCATTGGCCCGTACCGTAATTCGGCAATTAAAAACATAATTTTCAACATACTGAGTGCAGTTTTTGCACTCATCTCCTACACACTTGTTATACCTTTTCTGAACATACTTTTCAACAGGATCGAACCGGCTCCCTATCCGGGAGATTTTCAGATGAGCATTGAGTATCTGGGTGACCTGAGCAGATATTACCTTTATTCATTTATTGACAAAAACGGAGAGGCAGGAGCACTCCTCCTGGTCAGCATCATCGTTATTGCTGCAAGCCTTCTGAAGAACGGTTTTATTTTTCTCGCAAATAACAGTATGGCCTACATGCGTTCCTGTACTGTGAGGGATCTGCGTAAAAAGATGTACTGCAAAGTGCTTCGTCTCCCGCTTTCCTTCTTTACCGATGCCAGGAAGGGAGATGTAATGACCAGGATATCAAATGATGTACAGGAGATTGAATTATCGGTAATGGCTTCACTGACAATGCTATTCAGAGACCCCCTGTATATCCTGATATTTGTGGTATACCTTTTCGTAACCAGTGTGGAGCTGACAGTTTTTGCCCTCATTCTTCTTCCTTTGAGCGGATGGCTGATCGGAAGGGCAAGCAGAACTCTCAGATCATCATCGCTTATGGGTCAGCAGCATCTTGGCAGACTTTTGTCGGTAGTGGAGGAAACTCTTACAGGACTGAGGATAGTGAAGGGCTTCAATGCCGAGGAAAAGATGAGCCGGCAGTTCACCGACACAAATGAGAAGTATTCAAAGATCTTTAAGCGTATCACACGAAAGGCTTACCTTGCATCACCACTGAGTGAATTCCTTGCGACCATAGCACTTATGGTGATTATGTATGCCGGTGGTATGCTCGCTCTCAGGGGAGCAGGTAATATGGGCCCCGACAGGCTTATAGCATTCCTCGTGGTCTTTTCCCAGATAATCCAGCCAGCAAAGAACATTACAACGGCTTGGTTCAGCATCCAGAAAGGAATGGCGTCAATAGACAGAATAGGTCAGGTGCTCGACGCCGAAGAAAAAATATGTGAGAAACGTGATGCCATTGCCGTTAAGGAATTCAATAAGTCCATCGAGTTCAGAGATGTATGGTATTCCTACAACAGCGAGCCTGTTCTCAAAGATATTAACCTTAAGATAGAAAAAGGTAAAACGGTGGCATTAGTTGGCAGATCGGGTGCCGGGAAATCAACACTTGCTGATCTGCTGCCCAGGTTCATGGATGTTGACAAAGGCTCTATAACAATCGACGGAAACGACATACGCGACCTTAAAATAAAAGACCTGCGCAACCTGATGGGGATAGTCAGCCAGCATCCGATCCTGTTTAACACGTCATTCACCGAGAACATTGCCTTCGGATCCGAAGCTGTCGACAGGGAGCAGGTGGAGAATGCAGCCAGAATAGCAAATGCACATGAATTTATAATGGAAACAGAGGGAGGTTATGATTACTGTGTCGGTGAGACAGGCAACAGGCTCAGCGGAGGTCAGCGTCAGAGAATAAGCATTGCACGGGCCATCATGGCAAATCCTCCCATACTTATACTCGACGAAGCCACCTCCTCACTGGATACTGAATCAGAAAGACTTGTTCAGGATGCCATACTCAACCTTATGAAGAACAGGACCTCTCTTGTTATAGCTCACAGACTCTCAACAATACAAAATTCTGATCTTATCGTTGTTATGGAGGAGGGTAAAATTGTTGAGGCCGGTACTCATACGGAATTAATGAAGAACAACGATGGATATTACAGAAAATTATATAGTTATCAGGCAATATGAAGAAGGAATAGGAGAAGGGGAGACAAGGAACGTAGTGACGCAGTTCCGCAGAGCGGAAAAGGTTGAACAGAACAGGGTAATCAATTCAATAAATAGAATTTTATGAGAGAACTTTTCATTTCAATATCTAATAAGATCAGACGATCAATATTATGGATGTTTATAATTCTGCTGGGATTTTCATCAGCCGTTCTGGGGCAAAGGGCAAAGCATACATTCAGGCTTGGCGAGACAGAATTTCTTCTTGATGATCAACCTTTTCAGATGATAAGCGGGGAGATGCATCCTGCAAGGATACCGGCTGAATACTGGCGACACAGGGTGAGAATGGCCAAAGCTATGGGATGTAATACAATAGGCGTTTATGTCTTCTGGAATTACCATGAGCAGGAAGGAGGGGTGTTTGATTTCTCAACAGGAAACCGGAACCTGAGTGAATTTTTCAGGATCGTCCGCGACGAAGGGATGTGGCTGCTTCTGAGACCGGGGCCATACGTATGCGCCGAATGGGAGCTGGGAGGAATTCCACCATATCTTCTCAGGATACCGGATATCAGACTGCGATGTATGGATCCCCGTTATATGGCTGCGGTTGAACGTTATATGAAGAATCTTGCCGCTGAGATCAAACCATGGCTGATAACCAGCGGCGGACCGATACTGATGGTTCAGATTGAGAATGAGTATGGCAGTTACGGAAATGACAGGAACTACATGGCAAGGTTGAAGGATATATGGATTGAAAATGGAATAAATGTACCCTTCTTTACGGGTGATGGTCCGACCCCATATATGCTTGAAGCAGGTACATTGCCGGGTTGTGCAGTGGGTCTTGATCCCGGCAATACACATACCCACTGGGAACTGGCAAACAGGATAAATCCGGGTGTTCCCGTATTCAGCAGTGAAACATATCCCGGGTGGCTTACCCATTGGGGTGAGAAATGGGCACGACCAGACACTGCAAACCTTATGAGAGAGGTCAGATTTCTGATGGACAACAGGAAATCATTTAATCTTTATGTAATACACGGAGGTACAAATTTCGGCTTTACAGCAGGTGCAAACTCAGGATACAAGGGCTATGAGCCCGACGTGACAAGCTACGACTACGATGCCCCTATAGATGAACAGGGACGTCCCACAACAAAATATATGGCTCTCCGTGAACTCATAGGATCATATCTTCCAAAAGGAAAGAAACTTCCCTCAATCCCCGATCCTGTTCCGGTAATTGAAATTCCTGCAATAGGAATGGGCATACTTACACCTCTGTGGGATAACCTGCCGGAGCCATTGCACTCGGTCCAGCCGCTGTCTTTTGAGGCTTATGCACAGGATTACGGCTTTATCCTGTATAAAACAGAACTTATTGGCCATAAGAGTGGTAAACTTACAGTTACCAACCTGCATGATTACGCTACTGTATTTCTCGACGGTCAATATATTGGGTTACTCGACAGAAGAGAGGGGATAAACACGATTGACCTTCCGGCAGGGAAATCTGAGTCTCCCATACTCGAGATCCTTGTGGAAGCAATGGGAAGAATAAACTTTGGGCAGAATCTTATTGACAGGAAAGGAATTACGGAAAGAGTGACGCTGAATGGCATGACACTGATGAACTGGCAGATCTACAATCTTCCCATGAACAATAAATTTGTTTATGATCTCAGATCGTCAGCTAAGGTCAGGAATAAACCCGGGATCTTTTTCAAGGGCAACTTCTTTATTGAAAAGGCGGGTGATACTTTTTTTGATGTCTCCCTTTTCAGGAAAGGGATCGTGTGGGTTAATGGCCGTAACCTGGGCCGTTACTGGGACATCGGGCCCCAGAAAAGGCTCTACTGCCCGGGCATATGGCTGCGTCAGGGACTAAACGAGATAATTATCTTCGATATGCACCTCCTTGATCCCAAGCCGGTATTCGGAATGAAAACCATGGAATGAGATTAAGAAAATTCAGGAAGCCGGAGTACAAGTCAGATACCGAACAATCTCCTGATGTGACGGTTATAGATGTTGTCGAAAACGCAGTAACCAACCACATCCCTGTATTCATCCAGTAACATGTAATATTCATCCATCCGCTCAGCAGCCATCTTGTACCCGACATGTATCAGCTGGCGCATATCCGGATTAAAAAGGACGTTGCCGGGAATATGCCTTAATGCCTCTGCAAACCTGGTTTTGTTCCATCCCGACACTTCAACTGAAGAAGGCAGCCTGGCAGGATCAATATTAATAACATCGGCGTATGGAGCACACAGCTCTTCGCGCTTTTCAAGAGCTTCTGCATACATCTCTTTTACGAAATCAAGGGCTTTACCTCCGGCTTCGGCCAGACCAATAACCTCTTCGAGCCATGTTGTTCCGGCTGTCTTCAGATGGATACCCTTTTCGTGTTTTTTGATCAGGGAGCTGATATAAGGATAGATCGTGAATTTGTCGGACCCGGAATGAATACTCATTTTAAGGTTCCCGGGGAGTCCGAACTCTTTTACCGCATGATCGATAACCATCAGATCTTCCTCAAATTCCTCAGCAAATTGCTCTGCATCACCCACATAATCAACTCCTTTATTGAACCTGCCGGAAAATTTGGGGGCGATGGTCTGACACTGTACCCTGTTGTCGGCCAGCATCTTAAGTATAAAAAATAGCTCAACCGGGGTCTGGGGTGCAGGAACTTCATCCATAGATACCTCTGCCACAAAATTACCGGCTCCCTTCGACAGTTCAATCTTACGGTAAATATCTCCAGCCTTTATTGCCGCAAACAGGTATTTCTCTGCGATATCCTTTATGTCTGATCTGCTTGTTCTTATAGATTTACTGACGGCCGGGATACTAAGTTGGCCTGCATATTGTGCTGTATCCGAGACAAATTCCTCAATACGGGATTCTTCAGCACGTTTCCCGATGTATGATGCAACATCAATGGTGAAGAAATCCGAACTCTCAATAAATCTTTCGACTGTGTCAAGATTAATGTGATCAGCATCAACAAAATATGCCCTCCTGAAACCTGCGTCCTGAGTAACGGAATCAGCTTCGAGCCTTACATCATGCGGAGATGTTCCGATTATGATGTGTTCCCGGTTCGATTTATTCCAGACAGGTGTTATTTCAATCCCCATTTTCTCGGCTTCCATTATCGCCCTTAGCTGGGCATGACCCTGATGTCCGAACCTGTCGCCGATGCCTAAAGAAAACTTACCGAGTATTTTCATCCTGGTTTTATTTGTACTATTAATAATCTTATGACTATCAGTAATTCTAAAAATATAATGAATATGATTATTTAAGCAACAACTCAGGCAGCCACAGACTTAAGCGCGGCAGATAGGTTACCAGGAGGAGCACAATAATCATAGCAACAAAAATGGGTAAAAGGGGTCTGATCACTTTTTCAATTTTTATCCCTGTGACGCTGCAACCGATAAATAATACCGAGCCAACGGGGGGAGTACACAGGCCAACACAAAGGTTGAGGACCATTATAATGCCGAAATGAACCGGATCCATACCCAGCTGGGCAGTAACAACAGGGAGAAAGATGGGTGTAAATATCAGGACGGCCGGGGTCATATCCATGAAAGTACCCACAAAAAGAAGGATGAGATTTATTATCAGAAGTATTACAAATGGATTATTGCTCAGGGTCAATAATGCTTCACTTACACTCTGGGGTATATTTTCATACGACATAATCCAGGAGAGGCCAATGGATGTGCTGACCAGCAGAAGCACAATGGCAGTGGTGCGAACTGATTTCAGTATTATACCCGGCAAATCTGATATTTTGATCTGCTTATAGATAAATGCAAGTGTCAGCGCATACAAAACTGCTACTGCTGATGCCTCGGTTGCTGTGAAGTAACCTGCAACTATTCCGCCTATGATGATGATAAGCATAAAAAGTGAGGGCAGGGCTTCGATAAACATTCTGGAGGCGTATTTTACTCTCTCCCATTTCCTTATTACCTTATAAATGATAAATGATGCCAGACCGAGACCAATCAGTGGAAAGATAATATTATGAATCGCGGATGATGTATGGTTATACAATAATCTCAAACTTATCGCAATGCCTATTATAATTACAGTCAATATGGAAAGTTTCGTAATCATCCGGCCGATCCCCCTGATGCCTCTGGTTTTGTAAATAAGCATTCCGACAGCGGTCATCATAATAGCCAGGCCTGAAAGAATTCCCGGAATATATCCGGCAATGAAGAGTGCGGTGATTGAGGCTCCCCCGCTTGCAAGCGAATAAACGATAAGTATATTGCTGGGTGGTATTGTAAGCCCGGTGGTCGCTGAGGTTACATTAACTGCTGTGCTGAAATCATCCGGATAGCCTTCCTTTTTCATTTCAGGCGCCATGATGCTTCCGATGGCACTTGCCGATGCTGCTGCCGAACCTGAAATAGCTCCAAACAACATATTCGCGCTTACATTAACTAATGCCAGACCGCCTGGTAAACCGCCAACCAGAACACGGGCAAAATTAATCAGCCTGATAGCTATGCCCCCTGAGTTCATTATATTACCTGCAAGTATGAAGAAAGGTATGGCAAGAAGTGCAAAACTGTCGAGCCCTGTTGCCATCCTGTGGGCGAACGTGGTGAATGCAGGAATGGAATCTATGGAAAAAAGCATGGTGATTATGCCTGAGAGACCTATGCTAAAGGCTATTGGTACACCCAGAGCCAGCAGGATAATAAAAGTGAGAACGAGGATAAAAACTTCCATAATAGATTCAGGTTTCTGATTTGCTGTCTTTTATTTGGCGAATATTATAAATGGAATAATACATTATCAAAATACCGCTGAGGGGAAGCACTATGTAAACGTAACCAAGGGGAAGCTGCAAAGCAGCCGACTGTACTTTAAGAAGGAAACGTGTATAAACAAGCCATAAACCTCCGAAAAACATTACTGTAAAAGCAAAAATAAAGATGCACAGGTAAATGATTAACTGGAGGTTTTTTCTGCGCCTTCCCTTGCTCTTTTGCAGAAGAATATCAATGGCAAGGTGGTCATTTCTGCCTGCAACATATGCTGCACCGAGGAGGCCAACCCAAATAAGCAGAAATCCGGCCAGCTCATCGGTGAAAGAACTGGGGTTGGCCAAAATGTAACGGGATGCAACCTGCCACAGAACATCAATGACAAGTACTGACATGAGAAATACAAGAAATGCTTCCAGTGTTTTGTTCAGAGCTTTATGAAAGGTCATTTTTGTTGTGGTTATCCGGGTTATTAATTTCTATTCCTCTTCTTTTATACGTTGAATCAGGTCGTAAACAACAGGCTGATTTTTAAACAGCTCGTATATCCCTGCAACTTTCTCGGCAAAGGGTTCCTTATCCGGATAGTTGATTATAGTACCTGCTTTCTCAACTGCTTTCAGTGATTCCCTTACAGATTCCGCCCATAGTTCTCTCTGCACGGGAACTGATTCATCGGCTGCCTGTTGAAGCCATTTTTTCTGCTCGTCTGTCAGTTTATTCCACACCATAAGGCTTATTACCAGCACATCGGGGACCATGCTGTGTTCGTTTATTGAGTAGTACTTACACACTTCATAGTGCCGCGATGTATAGAAGCTTGGCGGATTATTCTCCGCACCGTCAACCACACCGCTTTGAAGTGCCGTATATAACTCCCCCCAGTCGATCGGTGTTGGTGAACCACCCATTGTTTTTACCAGCTGGACCGCCACAATGCTTTTCTGTACCCTTATTTTAAGCCCGTTGAGATCATCAGGGTGATTGATCGGTCTGTTAATGGTATAGAAGCTTCTGCTGCCCGCATCATAAAAGCAAAGCCCTTTGATCAGAAAAGGTTCTGAGGAGGCCAGAAGATCTTTCCCGATAGGTCCGTCAAGTACCCTGAAGGCATGGTCAGTTGATTTAAAGATATAAGGAAGGCCAAGAACCCTGAAGTTATCGGTAAAACTTTCAAGTACCGATGACGAAACCTTGGTTAGGGCAAGACTTCCGATCTGAAGAAGTTCAAGGCATTGCTGTTCAGAACCAAGCTGACCTGAAGGATAAATCTGCAACCTGAGTTTGCCTCCGGATATCTCCTCGCACCGTTGTGCCATATAAGCCATGCCTTTATGAACGGGATGGGAGAGGTCAAGTCCGTGGGCCAGCTTTATTGTTGTTGTGTCATCAGTATTCCGGCATGAGTACAACGAAAAAAGGAAGATCAGTATCAAAGGAGCAAGCCGTTTCATAACATTATGTTTATAATCATTCGGGATCCGATTTAATAATATTGGTCCATTATGGAAATGTTGATGAATTCTCTTAGTCATCACACGTTATAAGTTGTTGACGCTGTTGTTCCTCCGCGACCTGTCCAGTTGGTATGGAAAAATTCACCTCTGGGCCTGTCACTCCTTTCATAGGTATGTGCCCCGAAATAGTCGCGCTGGGCCTGCAAAAGATTTGCCGGCAGCCTCTCACACCGATATCCGTCAAAATATCCGAGGGCTGATGATATGGCAGGAACAGGTATCCCTCCGGCAATAGCAACGGAGACAACATTTCTCCAGCCATTCTGAGCCCTCTCCATCTTATCTCTGAAGAAAGGATCGAGAAGGAGATTGGTAATATCCGGATTATTGTCAAACGCCTCCTTTATCTTACCAAGGAAAACAGACCTGATTATACATCCGCCTCTCCACATGAGGGCTATGCCGCCGTAGTTCAGATCCCATCCGTATTCCATGGCGGCTGCTCTCATCAGTGTGTAACCCTGTGCATAGGAGACGATCTTTGATGCGTAAAGCGCTTCCCTGATGTCATTCACGAAGCTCGTCCTGTCGCCTGCAAATCGTTTTTCGGGCCCGGGGAGTATTTTTGAGGCAATAACCCTTTCATCCTTTACTGCGGAAAGACATCTCGAGAAAACAGCTTCACCGATAAGGGTAAGGGGAATACCAAGGTCAAGCGCCGCAACCCCTGTCCATTTGCCTGTCCCTTTCTGCCCTGCCGTATCAAGTATCCTGTCAACCAGAGGCTCCCCGTCTTCGTCCTTGTAAGCCAGAATATCTCTTGTTATCTCAATCAGGTAACTGTCCAGTTCTCCTTTGTTCCATTCCCTGAAAACCAGATGCATTTCATCCGCGCTCATCTTCAGAAGATCCCTCATAATCTGATAGGCTTCGCAGATCAATTGCATATCCCCGTATTCAATACCATTATGTACCATCTTCACAAAGTGACCTGCCCCGTTCTCTCCAACCCATTCACAGCAGGGTGAACCATCCTCAACCTTTGCAGCAATAGCCTGAAATATTGGCTTCACTTCAGGCCAGGCTGCTTTTGATCCTCCCGGCATAATAGAAGGCCCCAGAAGAGCCCCTTCTTCACCACCGGAAACACCTGTTCCGATATAAAGCAGCCCCTTGCTCTCAACAAAGGCTGTTCTTCTGTTTGTGTCGGGGAAATGAGTATTGCCGCCATCAATAATTATATCACCCGGCTCAAGATGAGGTATAAGAGTATCGATCATCTCATCCACAGCAGTCCCTGCCTTGACCATTATCATAACCTTCCGGGGACGTGACAGCGTTCCGACAAGCTCTTCAACCGAATGGGCACCTATTATGTTTTTGCCCATCGCCCTGCCGGCAATAAAATCATCCACTTTCTGTGTGGTACGGTTATATACAGTCACCCGGAATCCCTTGCTTTCCATATTCAGCACAAGATTCTCACCCATTACCGCCAACCCTATCAACCCAATGTCTGAAGATCTTTCCATATTAGAATAATTTATGAAATTTATCTTAATAAATATCTGATCGCCAAAACTTTCTTTCTACTCACCACTCACCACTCATAACTTCTTATAATATCCTGCCACAACCTCATCCATCACCCTGCTGGTCCTTGCTGCAGTGATGCCTGTGCTTACGACGCTTCCCTTGCCCGATAATGTATTAACAATCTGTTCGATGAGATAATACTGGATGTTTTCGGGTCTCTCATGCACATACTCCTTCTTCCCGCTTTCATTTTCCACAATTATTGGTTCGAAACTGAAAGTGGATGTTCTGATCATGCCTTTTTCCCCGTAAAACTCGATAGTGTCCCTTGCGGACCCGGGTGATACTGTGAAACACCAGTTACCTGTTGCTGCAACATCTCCCGGGAATATAAAGGATGCAGAAACAAAATCTTCAGCATCGTAGAGTCCTGCCTGGTTTAATGCTGTAGCTGATATCTTCTGCACTGGCCCGAACAGATAATCGAGATAATCGAGCTGATGGCAGGCCAGGTCAAAGAAATGTCCCCCTCCTGAAATTTCAGGAATAACATGCCAGGAAGGCTTTCCTGATTTTTCAGCCTCCGGGGGAGTCTTGAGCAGGTGTATGTTAACAAATCTTATCCTGCCTATCTCTCCCTTGTTGATAAGTTCTTTAATAAGAAGGAATCCAGGCAATGTTCTCCTGTAGTAAGCTACAAATACCGGCAGATTGAATTTCTCTGCTGTCTTGTTTATCTCCAGGCATTCACGGTAGTTGATGGCCATCGGTTTTTCTATATAAACCGGTTTGCCGGCCTTAAGCACCCTTATGGCATAGCCAGCATGGCTGCCAGGTGGGGTGGCAATGTAAACGGCATTTACATCGGGATCGTTGATAAGAGTGTCCGCATCGGAATAAAATTTCGGAACATTATGCCTTTTGGCATAATCTTCAGCAAGCGCGGCATTTCTGCGCATAACGGCAACAAGCTTTGATCCTTTTATCTTATTAAAAGCGGGTCCGCTTTTAAGCTCAGTCACCCTTCCGCATCCGATAATACCCCAGTTTATCATCAGGCAAGTCGTTCTTTTGAGCTCCATAAACCCAGTGCCGGATTCGAAATATAGAATATTCTTTCACCATCGGGCAGGGTGTTGAACCCATCTTTCAGCCTTTCAGGGTCATATTTTCTGATCATCGTCTGAAGATCCGAATATTTGAAATGTACCGATTCTATCTCCTCCTTTGTAAGATAGCCCGGACAATATGTTATTGAAAACCTTCCTTCAGAACTGCCATGTATCAGGTGGGCAGCGGCGCTCAGGTTGCTTTGCAGATCCTCATTATCCTTAAGGTACTGAAGTGTTGCAGGAGTTCCGCAATAACCATACTTTCTTATCAGCCTGTCTATCTCCCTGTCTTCTCCGAACTCCTTCAGTCCGGGAGCCAGTACAATGAGTTCTCCATTGTCAGCCATGGCCATACGGGTACGGTAAATGCTTTTGTTTCCGAGCCATGTACTCTTAAACTCGGCCGGATCAAGCCAGACAATAACTTTCTCAAGGGGCTTGTCAAGCACGGTGAAATTGACTTTTAGCGATAACTCTGCAGCCAACCTGAAGACCTCAGAATCATCACCAATGTATAAACCCCTGATAACTAGTTTTCCGGAATCGTCGCGTCCTATAACTGTATGAATATAAACAACCGGAAGCTGAGTTATGAAGTTGGATGACGCGTAATCGAGCAGTTTTCTTACCGGGGTGTCACTTCTTCCCATCATTCTTTCCATTCCGTAAACAGCCCCCACAAAGTGACTTTTATTGATGCCCTCTGAACCGCCTGTTCCTACAAAAAGGTTTTTGTTATAGTTTGCCATCCCGACAACTTCATGAGGCACCACCTGTCCTACGGAGAGGATAAGATCATGTCCTCCGCTGTAAACCAGTCTGTTAAGCTGTGCCGGCCATGAATAGTCGATTGCGCCGTTGGTGATTTCTGAAACAAATTCACCGGGAATTGTTCCGACCGTTACCACATCCTTCCTCCAGTCATGCACCCGAAACAGTTCGTGAGGTACCTCACTGAACATTTCGTTCAGCTCATGGCCCGTCATAGGGGCGTGTGTTCCCAGAGCCGGAAGAATATCTTTTACCTTGTCCCTGTAATACTTGTAAATAAGGGTGGTAATTTCTCCTGCCCTTGAATGGAACCGGGTAAAATCCGGAGGAACTATCAACACTTTTTGCCTTGATCCCAGTTTTATCAATGCGGAATAGATCCCATACTCAAGATCATTAGGACCTATTACCGTATTCTCCGAACCTGCCTGAAAATAAATCATATTCTGTATTATTTCTCGGTTTGAATCATTTTTATCTCACCTTCTGTGCTCTGCTTTGCCAGCCGTAGCCTTGGCGAAGGCTTGGTGCTCTGTCTCTCTGCCCTCTGCCCTGCGCCATCATACTCCGCTATACGCACTGAATCCCCCGTCCACAGGTATCACTACTCCCGTAACAAATTTTGAAAGATCGGATACAAGATAAAGAAGTGTTCCTGTCAGTTCCTCTGGTGTGCCGTATCTCTCCATCGGAGTGCTGTTAAGGATCTTTCTGGCTCTGGGAGTGGGCTCGCCTGTCTTTTCGTCCACAAGGAGGAATCTGTTCTGTTTGGTCAGCAGAAAGCCCGGTGCAATTGCGTTAACCCTGATCCCCGTCATTGCAAAATGGACTGCGAGCCACTGGGTAAAGTTGTTCACAGCCGCTTTGGCGGCAGAATAGGCTGCAATTTTTGTCAGCGGCCTGTAGGAGTTCATGGAGGAGATGTTTACTATTACGCCCGATCTTTGCTTTATCATATCACGTGCATATACCATCGAAGGAATTAATGTACCCTTGAAGTTAAGGTCAAAAACTTTGTCAAATCCTTCAGTCTGAAGGCCGAAAAATGTATCATCCTGAATTTCTGGACCGTACATTTTCTCAACCTTTGTTGTAGCTGCCGGTGAATTGCCGCCGGCACCGTTTACGAGAATATCAACCATCCCGAACCTTTTATGTATCTCTTTTCCGGCTTGCTCAAGGGAAACTCTGTCGAGAACATTTGCTGAGAATCCTGCCGATGGTGTTCCGGTGCTTTTCTCTATCTCCACCGATGCCAGCTCGGCGGCATCCCTGTTAAGATCAAGGATGACAGTTTTAACACCATACGAGGCGAGCGAGCGTGCCATCTCAGAACATATCACTCCGGCACCTCCCGTTATGACTGCTACTTTGTTTTTAATGTTGAGATTATCCATATAGTATGGTTTTACATACAACAATGTGAGTTCAGGTTTCTGCTTAAAAGCCGAAGTATTCGCTGGCATTTCTGTAGGAAATACCCTCTATCAGCGGCCTCACAAGCTCTTTCTCATCGGGAATCAGACCCTTTTCTATCTCCTCCCCGATATGATTGCATAACACTCTTCTGAAATATTCGTGCCTGGGATAGGAGAGGAAGCTTCTGGAGTCGGTAACCATGCCGACAAATCTCCTTAAGAGTCCCAGTGCAGCAAGGTCGCGGAGATGTTTTTCCATGCCTGTTTTCTGGTCCAGGAACCACCAGGCAGCACCGTACTGTACCTTCACAGGGGATGTGCCATCATTGAAATTACCTGCCATCGTTATCATCATCTCATTGTCGGCAGGATTAAGATTATAGAGTATGGTTCTTGCAAGCTGGCCCGTATTATCCAGGGCACTGAGAAATTCCGACATCCTCAGGGCATCCTGAGGAACACCTATCGAATCCCAGCCTGTGTCAGCTCCCATTTTCCTGAACATGCGTGCATTATTGTTCCTCATTGCTCCGACATGAAATTGCTGTGTCCACCCTCTTTTATGATTCATCCTGCAGAGCTCAAGCATAATAGCACAGCGATACTTTTCTGTTTCGTCTGTTGATAATGACACCCCCTTCAATAGCTTACCCAGGATCGCATCAGCCTCCCCGGCCGTACATTTTGCATAATAGAAACGATCCATTCCGTGATCCGAAAGGCGTCCGCCATTGTCATGAAAAAACTGATGCCGCGAATCAAGCACCTCAACCAGTGTGTCAAATCTGCTGATCTCTACTCCGGCTGATTCGCCAAGCTTCAGTATATAACTGTTGAACATTGAGGGATCGTCAGTCTTGATCACGTTATCAGGCCTGAAAGTCGGAAGAACCCTGATATCAAATGAACCTTTAAGCAATCTGTGATATTCGAGAGTATCAGCAGGGTCGTCGGTCGTGCAGATAACCTCAACATTCATTCTCCTTAATAATGACCTGATGCTGAATTCCCTGGTTTGAAGCATCGCCGATGCTTTTTCAAATATTTCAGGGGCTGTGGACGGGGAGAGGAGTTCAAAGATCTCAAAATACCTTGCCAGTTCAAGCTGTGTCCAGTGATATAACGGATTACCTGTAGTCGCAGGTACCGTTTCTGCCCATTTCATGAATTTTTCCCTTGCTGTTGCGTCGCCCGTGCAGTATTTTTCGGGTATGCCGTTGGTCCTCATAGCCCTCCATTTATAGTGGTCACCATCAAGCCATGCCTGTCCCAGATCACTGAAATTGTGATCAGCGGCAATCAAGGCAGGTGAAAGGTGACAGTGAAAATCGATAATTGGCTGTTTTTCTGAATATTCATGGTAAAGCCTGACAGCAGTTTTATTGCCAAGAAGGAACTCATCATGAATGAAGGGTCGCATGTTAAATTCAGAATTTAAGGATTATTGTATAAGCGTGTAATATAGTTAAAAAAAATATTCAACTGGCATTCTTCATTAAATAATGTATTTTTGTGTTGATGCTTTTCAGTGTGCAGAAGACAAAGCTAAAGAAATTCTAAAAGGAGGACAAATATGAAAACAGACCTTCGTTATGCTGTTCATCCGGCTGATGCGATAAACTATGACACGGAGAGGATCAGAAAAGAATTTTTGATAGAGAATATCTTCGTTCCCGATGAGATTTTTCTGGTCTATTCCCTGTACGACAGGTATATAGTTGGTGGTGCGATGCCGGTAGCCGGAAGTCTGAGGCTGGACCCGGTTGATGAACTGAAAGCCGGGGAGTTTCTCGACAGGAGGGAAATGGGCATAATCAATGTAGGAGGGGATGCTGAAATAAAGGCAGGGGAGACTGCTTTTCATCTGGGTTACAAAGAAGCTCTTTACCTGGGCAGGGGGACTGGTAATGTTGTATTCAGATCATTGTCGGAAAAGGTGCCTGCAAAGCTCTATATAAATTCTGCTCCCGCACACTGTACATACCCTTCGGTTAAGGTCACCCTTGCCGATGCTGAAGTTGTCGAGTTGGGCAGCCCTGAAACCTCAAACCACCGGCGAATAAACAAGCTTCTTGTTAACAGCGTGGTCAGATCGTGCCAGCTTCAGATGGGGATGACCGAGCTCAGTCAGGGTAGTGTTTGGAATACCATGCCGGTTCATACGCATAACAGGAGAATGGAAGCCTATTTCTATTTTGAAGTGCCTGAAAAACAGGCGGTTTGTCATTTTATGGGTGAGCCTGATGAGACCAGGCACATATGGATGAAAAATGAACAGGCAGTACTCTCGCCATCATGGAGCATACACAGCGCCGCCGGCACTTCCAATTATACTTTTATCTGGGGTATGGCAGGTGAAAACCTTGATTACGGGGATATGGATATACGCCATCCTGATACATTAAAGTAGAATACAAATACCCCCACCCCCCGTAAGGAGGCTTGAAACAGCATGGGTGACGGGGGCAAACTCAAAAAACCATGAAAGACTTATTTGATCTTACAGGCAGGGTAGCCCTGGTGACGGGAGGAACCCATGGAATTGGTCTGGCAACCGGCCTGCTTCTTGCCAGGGCCGGAGCCAGGGTATGTGCAAATGATATTGATGATGAGAAACTTAAGAGTTGTGTCGCGGCTTTCGGCAAAGAGGGGTTGGAGATATATACACTGAAATTTGATGTTACTGACGAACAGGACGTTGACCGTGGGATTGCCGAGATTGAAAAGAAAGTCGGGGAGGTTGATATACTGGTCAATAATGCGGGGATCATTAAAAGGATCCCTATCCTGGATATGCAGATTTCTGATTACAGGAGGGTAATCGAAGTTGACCTGGTGGCACCGCTTATAGTATCAAAAAGGGTGGTTACGGGAATGATCAGAAGACGCAGCGGCAAAATAATCAATATGTGCTCCATGATGAGTGTTTATGGCAGAAATAGTGTCTCAGCCTATGCATCCGCAAAGGGTGGCCTGAAACTTCTGACGCAGAACATGACGTGTGAGTGGGCAAAATATAATATCCAGATCAATGGTATCGGTCCTGGATATATAGCCACCTCGCAAACTGCTCCGATACGTGAAAACGGACACCCTTTTAACGACCTTGTCATGACACGGACACCGGCAGGACGATGGGGCCAGCCTGAAGATGTGGCCAGTGCGGCACTCTTCCTGGCATCAAAAGCCAGCGATTTTGTCAATGGACATATTCTTTATGTTGATGGTGGAATCCTTGCCAACTTCGGTTATGTGAAAGGAGAGAACGAGATCTAATCATTGTCAGGTTTCTCCCTGTTGTCGTCTGACCATGGCCTGGCATAAAGATCCTCAACCCTTACACCCCGTCCCTGCTCACCGAAATCATTTCCCGGAACCTGTACTTCTTCTCCAGCCTTGCCATTAAAATAGATTATACTGGCAAATATTGGCAAAAGCGGGAGGGTGAGGGCATTGACTACTGCCGACAGAAAAATGAAGGATGGCCTCGACGCAAAATCAATTGCGCTTTCAACATCCTGCGTTACGATAACTTTCATAAAGCTTCCGGTAAACGGCAACAAAACAATGCCGGATAATATTATTGAGATAACGATAAGTAAAATTAAAAACACAGCACTCCAGCCCATGTTGGACCAGAAATTGCGGTGAGAGAGGGTTATACTCCTTGTGATCGTGTGACCTATGTTTGGTCCCTCGACCATCATAACAGGCAGGATAAAAAGGTATATCATGAAGATATAAAGCGCCGCGAAAAATGCTCCTATGACCAGAGCCAGAATACCGAGAATAATGGCTATGGAGCCCGCGAATGCCAGAAGGATTAGTACGATAAGGTATGGTATAAAAAACCTTAATGAATTGATTATACATACAAGTATATTATTGCCCTGATCGAGCGGATTGTAGAGAACATAGTAATGCATTATTGTTGTGAAGAGAAGAGTGATAAGCGATATTGCAAGCATAGGTAACAGATACTCCCTCATCTTCATCAGCATCTCCTGAGGATCGGTGATACTCTGCATTTCACTTAAGTCGATCAATGTGGATGAAAACTGCATTATGAGTGACATCACAAACGAGATAAGGAAAAGCGTCAGGAACCTGGTTTTATAAAACTCCCATAATGAACTCATGGCACTGTCAATAGTGTGCCTCCTGTAAAGCGGATGACTACTGAAATCAATCATTTCCCTTTCCTCCATTGCTTAAGAATATTACTGAAAATAAATAGCGAGGTATGCTTTTTCGGATTAAAAATTCCCTCCCTTGCAGCCCTTATATCCTCTATCGTAAAAAACGCTTTGGGATTATACTCATTTAATATGTTCATTACAGCACCCATTTCGTTGCGATGTACAATTGAATAGATAAGGTATCCTTTCTCTTTTGCCCCGTGTGCTTCAACCGATGTTGCTCCGAATCCTTTGCAGTTTAATGCTTTCACCAGTTCCTGGCCCTTTTCGCCGGTAAATACCCTGATCATCTGAAATCCCATTGCCAGCTTCTCTTCAATTATTATCCCGAAATAGTTGCCTGTTGCAAAACCGGCTGCGTAGGCAAAATAATTCACGAAATTATTATGATTGTGCATAATCCGGCTTATGGCTATTATCCAGATTAAAACCTCAAAAAACCCGATAAAGGGTGCTATGTTCTTGGCACCTTTCGAAACGAAGATTATTCTCATTGTTCCGAGCGATACATCACATATCCGGGCCACGAAGATCATAAAAGGCAGAACAGCATATCCGAAGAAATCAGAAGTTAAAAAACTGTTATCCATGATAAGTTATATTTTATCTGCAAATATAGGAATTGAATTATATCGGAATGCCTTATCATTCATCTGAATTTAATTTAAAAAGATTCTTTGGCCAAGTGAGAACAATATCTTATCTTTTAGGTTTAAATTGTAGTGAAATTAATGATATCAGGATTATGAAACGACGCGAATTTGTTAAGGTGGCAACTCTTTCGGCCCCGATGCTTGCATTTTTCCCTGCTGACCTCTCCTCTCTTGTAAGGCAGAAGAGTGCGGGGATGGTCGAAAAAAGATCGCTTGGCAGGACCGGTGCCATGCTTTCAGTTTTAGGTTTCAGCGGGCTCGCAATGAGGGATGTTACACCTGAACTGGCATCTGAAACGGTAAGGCTGGCCATCAATCATGGAGTGAACTATTTTGATGTGGCTCCTGCATACGGCAATGCCGAAATCATGTTGGGCCCTGCACTGGAACCCTTTCGGGGTGAAGTGTTCCTTTCCTGCAAAACAGGAAGAAGAACCAGAAATGAATCGCGCGAGGAGCTTGACCGATCACTGGAGAGGATGAAGACAGATCATTTTGACCTTTACCAGTTCCATAATGTGGCAAGGATCAACGAGGTTGATGCAATAACCGGACCCGGAGGGGCACTCGAAACCTTTCTTGAGGCAAGGAAGGAGGGAAAGATACGTTATATCGGATTCTCGGCTCATACTGTGGAGGCTGCAATGGCTCTGATGGACAGGTTCGATTTTGATACGATAATGTTTCCCGTAAACCTGGCTTCGTGGCACGCCGGTAATTTCGGACCTCAGGTTCTGGAAAGGGCGCATAAAAAAAACATGGGGATAATCGCGCTTAAACCTATGGTTAAGGGACCATGGCCAAAGGATGCAGACAGGTCAGTTTGGCCCAGATGCTGGTATGAGCCATTAACCGATCCGGATGATGCACGAATGGGACTCAGGTTTACCCTTTCACATCCGGTAACAACAGTAATGCCTCCGGGAGATACAAGGCTGATTAGCATGGCCCTCAGCCTTTCTGACAGGCTCGATCCGCTTGATAACAGGGAAGTGCAGGAGATGAAAACAAAGGGTCTTGCCGGAAATCCCCTTTTCAGGTATGAAGGATCATGAAAGAATGATTATCTGAAAACCTGTTTTACCGGTATTTCAGCCTCAGGTCAACAACCCTGCCCGAAACATACCAGCAGGGTTCTTCACAGAGGTCGGGATAGTAATTGACCCTGGGTGTGGTTGAATTAATGCAGATATATGTCTCCCCGACCTGATATTTAACCAATATTGTATATTTCTTGTTTACAGCCACAGTAAAACGGTCCCTGGCATAGTCGAACCATGCTATCAGAACATCGTCCTCGATGTCTCCCTCATATATTGAAACCTCTATGGAGCCTGTAATCAGGTCTCGGGATAATTTAATCTCCAGGGTAGTATTCAGTGGCTCCTCAGGAAGGCAATCGTTGCAGTAAATTAACCTTCCTGCCTCTTCACATGAAAAGGTGATCGCCAACAGGAATAGAAATATGACTTTAGCTGCTTGTCTCATCTTTTAATTCCACCTTATTACTTTACCCGGAGCTCTTTCAGTGTTTATAAAAAATCTGTATGATATTCCGGCACGGCCCCACAAAGGTCCGATTCGGTAAAATTCCGTTCCCATATATTCTGCGCCCATAAAGACGCCGATATGACGACTGCTCCATTGAAGGTTTACTGCGGGTATAAGCCTGAACCTCGCATCGGCAGAAATATTCGTGCCTTTGAATTTATTAGCTACAACCCCTGATGCCAAAAGTGAAAATGTCACATAGTAGTTACCGCCGAATTGCCTGTCAGTAATTGAGAAATCCCTGAAAAGCCCTGCATACAGTATTGTTCTTTTATCGAGGTACTGGTAATAGAGGTTGCTGTTATCTTCTATAAGAACCCTTGAATACCATAGTTTAGTGTCACATCCCGCAATGAATCCGCTATTCAGGTATGGTTCCTTCAGCGCAAGCCCGATCCCGGTAAACATATCGTTTCCTGTAAACTTTGAAGATATTGATATTGAAACCTGATCCACCCCGAAATAATATTTCCCGCTTACATTATTCTTCTCCAGAAGATTGATAATCTCTTTTCGCCTGAAAGTACCTGCAACTTTATAGTGGTTGACCGTACCAGTGCCCCGACCCTGCTTGATATCATTGCCAAGAAGCAGTTCAGCACCTTCAACACTGTTTGCCATGATAGCTAATGCAAGTGCATCATAATTATATCTGTTTGTTGCATTTAAATCAACTCCCTTTTTTATCAGGAGATTCATTATAAGGGTGTCTCCATTCTGTGTCGCTATCATAAGAGGTGTGAATCCGTCATTATCACGTGCCTCCATATTTGCTCCGTTTTGTATAAGTAAGTCAGCGACTGCAGCATGTTCCGCAAGTATCGCGGCCATAAGGGGCGTGGTTCCGTCAAGGGACCTGCTGTCCGGCCGGGCGTAATAATAGAGGAGCATGTCGGTCATATAGAAATCGCCATATACCGCTGCATAATGAAGTGCAGTTGCACCGTTCCTGTCTGTGTAGTCTATATCGGCACCTGCCCTTATAAGCATTTCGGCAATGTCCGGGTTGCCGTTGTTTACAGCAACCAGAAGGGCACTTCTGGAATCATTTGCGAATTTGTCAATATCCGGTTCATACTCAAGCAGAGCCTTTACAACTTCTGAATGATTGTTTGCTACTGCAAAAATGAGAGGTGTTACTCCTTCAGAGGTAGCTGCATTGATATTGGCACCCCTTTTTATAAGCCTTTCCACTTCAGATACATAACCGCTGGATGAAGCAATCATGAGATTATAATCAATTGCTCCCCTGTAATATGCGGGCAGATATGAGGAGGTGTCAATAACCTCGATCTGGGCACTCACTGCTGATGAATAAAAGAGTGCTGAAACGATCATGACCGCCCGTAAAACCCGAATACTCTCTGAAAACATAATTGCAAAGTTAATTCTTTGCCTTATAATAAAATACCGCTCAAAGAAAATAAATAAGTTAAAAAGATGTTCTCTCTGTGAATAACATTATTATTTACCGGAATTTAATAAGGGAAATTCTTTATATTTTTGTGGCAAAAGTAAATGGTTTGAGAAAGATCTGGAGAATATTGTTGTTCATGCTGTTAATCCTGTTTATTGGCGGTGATCCAGGTGCCCGTGAAAGGAGTGATTCTCTCACCGGCAGGCTGGTCCCCGGAAATGTGAGGCTTACCAATGCGATATCTGATATAAAGGAATTTGAAGGATGTGAGAAACTGGCAGACTCCTTTATGCGGAAATGGAAGATAGCCGGAGCCTCAATTGCAATAGCCAGGGAAGGAAGACTTGTCTACGCACGCGGTTTTGGCATGTCTGATACGACAGAAAATGTTTTGACAGAACCCTATCACCGTTTCAGGATAGCAAGCATATCAAAGCTTGTAACGGCAGTGGCAATAATGAAACTTTGTGAGGAGGGCGTTCTGTCACTTGACGATATTGTCTTCGGACCGGAAGGCATTTTGAACGATTCATGCTTTGCCAGTCCCAGAGACAGCCGGGCCCTGAATATAACGGTGGCCCACCTTATGAGCCATGAGGCAGGATGGTCCCAGCGCTATGGCGATCATATGTTCATGCCCCTTGTGGTTGCAAAACAGATGGGTGTTGAACCTCCTGCCGATACAAGAACAATAGTCAGTTTTGCACTGGGGAAAAGACTCCATTATACCCCCGGAACAGGGAGATCTTACTCAAACCTGGGATACAGCATACTTGGACTGGTTATAGAGGAGGTGACAGGCATGCGATATGAAGATTATTGCAGCACGAGGATATTCGAGCCTCTCGGAATTTATGATATGTCTATCGCCAATAACCTGCCCTCAGAAAAAGCACCCTTCGAAGTCACCTATTACGAACCTCCTGATGTACCCCCGAAACCTTCTGTTTATGGTACCGGCGAACTGGTCTCACCTGTTTACGGAGGTAACGACATTGAGGCTCTCGGAGCAGCAGGAGCATGGGTCTCTACCGCTCCCGATCTTATGAGACTATTGCTGGCCGTCGATGGTTTTGACTTCCCTCCGGATATACTGAGCAGGGAAAGTATTGAACTAATGACTGACATGAAAAGAAAAATTGCCCCACTTGGCTGGAAAACAACTCTTTATAACGGAACATGGTGGAGGACAGGTTCATTTCCGGGGACAGCAGCAATGATGAAAAGACAGGCAGATGGCACAGCATGGGTTGTACTTCTTAACTCAAGCGCCTGGAACGGACCGGAAATACACTCCTGGATAAACTCTATGATGACAAGGATGGTATCCCAAATAAAAGAGTGGCCCGGGATTGATCTTTTCAAATATTCACTGCCTCTTCCTCTCAGCGAGCAACTCCACGCCGGCTTATAGACGATATGTGTTTCTCAGTTAATGTAAACATTGTAAAGGAAGAACTCGAAAAGAGATACGGAATTGATTTTCCCTATGAATACAGATACCAGCCCAGTTATTATTATCACGCATTCAGCCTGCCGGAACTACCTGCCATCTGCTCCGAAACACCCGACATAATTGAAATCCTCCAATGGGGACTAATTCCGTCATGGATTAGAAATCTTGATGATGCAAACAATATCAGGTATAAAACTTTTAATGCGCGTGCGGAAACGATTGCTGTAAAGTCCTCATTTTCAGGATCTGTGAGTTCGAAGCGATGCGTTGTGCCAATAAGAGGATTCTTCGAATGGCAGCATACCGGTAGGCAAAAGGTACCATGGTATATATATCACCCCGATAACGAAATATTATCTCTTGCAGGATTGTACAGCGAATGGACCGACAGAAGCAACGGGGAGATGCACAGGACTTTTACAGTAATAACAACAGAGGCTAATGACATGATGGCTGTCATTCATAATTCGAAGAAAAGGATGCCGGCTCTTCTTGACAGGGAGGGAGAAAAGATATGGACAGACCTCTCAGTTAAGCCTGCCGAATCCCTGCAACTCCTCAGACCCTGCCCTGAAGATTTTCTGAAAGCCCATATTGTCGGCCCCCTCATAAGTAGCAGAAACGCCGACAAAAACAGCCCTGAAGTAATCCGCCCCTATGACCACAAAACTAATCCCGGACTATTCTGATTTCTATGCCGTTACGCCATTACGCCGCTACGCCGTTACACCGCTACGCCATTACGCCGCTACGCCATTACGCCGCTACGCCATTACGCCGTTACGCCGCTACGCCGTTACGCCGTTACACCGTTTCTTATTGTGCTACAAAATGATAAGTGAGTGTCCCCTTCTGGACTTTGGGCGAGTATAAATCGGCATTGAACCTTGATATCAAAGCACTATTCATAGCTGTCTCAATAAGGCAGGGATCTTTGGTGGTGCTCTCCCGTGCCAGAACCTGTGCGCTCTCTACATATCCTTTCTGATTCACTTCAATGGACAGAGTAACTTTCCCTGCACCCTCGCATTTGTATATTGGTATCGGGAGATATGTATGTGTTCTGCCTTCAAGGTCATAATAAATCCTTGTTGGCCCCTCATAATTGGCAGCCATCTCCTGCGATTTCGACGGTTTCTCTTCCTCTGTCTTTTCAGGTTCCTCGTCCTGAAAGGAGAGAGGATCTTCCTCCATCATCTCGCTGAGCCTTTTTTGTTCATCGATATAATTATCGGCTTCAAGCATCCCTGCCTTTATCATCTCCTCCTTAACCATGTCGATATATTCAGCCGGATCGATCTTAACATCACCCCTGGCGGAGAGATTGCGGGCTATGTTGAGCATATATTCATCATCGTGGAAGAGTTTCTCAATGGTTGTTGCAGGGAGTTCGATGAGCTGTTCTTCAATCTCCAGTTCATCGGAAGGAATAAACTCAATCTCGAATTCCTCAGGCAACTCAATTTTAAGGCTGTATAACTGAAAGGACATGAAGATCACTGCCGCGATCAGGTGTATAATCAGCGTACCCAGAATGCCAACCACTTTGCCCTCATATTTTCTCATACACCACGAAATTACTAATTATCGGCTTAATCGTTCTCTTTTTTCTTCTTCCTGGGTTTGGTTACGTTACTTTTGGGATTACTATCTTTCTGATTGCGAAATAAGCCGCTTTTTACACCTTTCAGGAATTTTGCCCAGGCGAAGGGATTAAGAAGGTTGTTTACAGGGTACTGGTTTTTTGTGGATATTGCATCGAAATTCTGCTCCATGGCATACCTGAACCCTGCTTCGGGTGTTATGGTAACTCCCGAAGAACTGGCTATGCTTGCATAAACCGATGCAAGGTTTTCATTCATATTGGCTATAACCGGGTCAGCCTCTCTTGGCTGGGTGATATCCCTCTTGAATTCCTCGTAGGTTCTCCATGGAAGAATGACCACCTCCTCAATACTTATCGTATCAGGGTAGAGGACAACATCTATGGTCATATGCCTCCCTTCGGCCGAACCGGGAATAAAAGCAAGATTGATCTTATAACCCATTGCCCTGTAAATAATAGTATCTCCCGGCATGCTTACAATAGAGTAAATACCTGACCTGTCACTCATCGTTCCCCTCTTGAGCCTCGTGGATATAATTCCGGCATTGGGAACAGGAGTTTCCGATTCATCGGTAATTATACCTGTAACCTGTATAAACCGCTCCCTTTCAATAACCTGTGCTCTGACATTGGTGATTGTCACGGAGGTGGTGAGGATTATGAATAACAGTATTTTCAAAAAATTAATTTTCAGTAGTGTTATCGCTTATACCTGCAATCCTGCAAAATAAGAATTATTCGATGTAACGGAATAAGATTTAACTTATTTTTAACCGGATATATTGTCCTGCTGATGCTTTCAGTTTTGTTTTTGCCTGAAATTTTGCGGTCTCTGAAAGATTCATCATTTTTATAATTCAAAATTATTTGAATATTTGAGCTGTGCTGAGGTGCTGGTTAAATTTCCTGATTGAAGGGTATAAAATAAACAATATACAATAAACATGCAAAGACTTTTTTTACTGGGTGACGAAGCAATTGCTCTGGGTGGTATTGATGCGGGGATGAGCGGTATGTATGCATATCCCGGTACACCATCTACCGAGATCATGGAATATGTCCAGAGATTTCCTGAGGCCGTTGAAAGAGATATTCACAGGGAATGGTCTTGTAATGAGAAAACAGCACTAGAAGCAGCACTGGGAATGTCGTACACCGGTAAAAGAGCAATGGCTGCAATGAAACATGTCGGGCTGAATGTTGCAGCAGATGCTTTTATAAATTCTGCTATCACAGGGGTTAACGGGGGATTGATAGTTGTAGCTGCTGATGACCCGTCCATGCACTCATCCCAGAATGAGCAGGATTCAAGATTCTATGGGAAATTCTCCTATGTTCCTGTATTCGAGCCCTCAAGCCAGCAGGAGGCTTATGACATGGTGTTTGATGCATTTGATTTGTCAGAAAAGCTCAGACTGCCTGTACTAATGAGAATAACGACCCGCCTTGCTCATTCCCGCTCAGCTGTCCTTAGAAAACATCCCCATCCGCAAAAGAAAATAAATCTTCCGGCAGATCCGCGACAGTTTGTTTTGCTCCCCGCCATCGCCAGAAAAAAGTACAGGAGTCTCCTCTCGGCTTATGAATCGCTGAAATATGATAACAGGATCAATAAATTCAATATTTTTCGCGATGGGATCAACAGAAAACTCGGTGTAATTGCCTGTGGTATAGCTTATAACTACCTGATTGAGAATCTTCCTGACCATGATCCTGATTTCCCGGTACTTAAAATTGCTGCATACCCTTTCCCTCCTGATATTATACGGGACATTACGGAGAGGTGTGAAGAGATCCTTGTACTCGAGGAAGGATATCCGGTGGTCGAAGAATTACTCAGGGGAATACTTGATGATAATCTGAAGGTGCTTGGAAGACTGGATGGCACTCTTCCAAGAGATGGTGAGCTTAATCCATCAATTGTCGCGAAAGCCCTTGGGATGAGTGCCAAACCGTTGAGGAAAGTGCCTGAAATAGTCAAACCAAGGCCACCTTCATTCTGCAAAGGGTGCGGACACTCAGACACTTTTCAGGCCATAATGGAAGCTTTGAAGATGTTCAGCACCGAGGGTGTATTTTCGGATATAGGTTGTTATACACTTGCTGCACTGCCTCCCTATAACATTATTAACTCATGCGTCGATATGGGAGCATCGGTCACAATGGCTGTCGGGGCTGCCGATGCCGGACTCTTTCCTTCAGTTGCGGTAATTGGCGATTCCACATTCACACATTCGGGGATGACGGGACTTCTTGATGCCGTTATGAAAAATTCTCCGGTCACCATAATCATCTCAGATAATTCGACAACCGGGATGACCGGTGGCCAGAAATCACATGCAACAGGCAGACTGGTAAGTATCTGCAGCGGATTGGGGGTCGATCCGGGACATATAAGACAAATCACCCCGTTGCGTAAGAATCACGATGAAAATGTCCGCATCATGACCGAAGAATTCGGTTACAGGGGAGTCTCGGTAATAATCTCTTCAAGGGAATGCATACAGACAGCTTTAAGGCGGAAAAAATCAGAAACAGCGGGTACAACATCAAAAAAAGATGAATAATGAAGTGCGATATAATCTTATCAGGAGTCGGAGGACAGGGTATCCTGTCAATAGCAGCGGCTATAGGCCTTGCCGCAGTTGACAACCATCTTTTTCTGAAACAATCGGAGGTTCATGGTATGAGCCAGAGAGGCGGTGATGTACAATCGCATCTTAGAATATCGGACAGGCCGGTTGCTTCGGACCTCATTCCCCATGGTAAAGCTGATCTTATAATTTCGATGGAACCAATGGAAGCCCTGCGCTATCTGCCATGGCTCTCTGAAACAGGATGGCTTGTGACAAGCTCAAACCCATATGTCAATATACCGGATTATCCCCCCGTTGATAAACTCTTAACAGAAATAAAGGAAGTAAAGAATTATATGATAATCGATTCAGACGCAATGGCTAAAGAAGCTGGTTCTCTGAAAGTCGGCAACATGGTCTTGCTGGGCGTAGCCTCCAGGTTTATCAATTTGCCAGTCATTAGTATCGAAAATGCTGTAAGAAAACTGTTTAAAGATAAGGGTGACGAGATAATCGCAATAAACCTGAAGGCCCTTAAATCAGGAATGGATTTTAGACGCTGAACCTACTGCCCTGAATATTTAATATTATCATAATTAACCCTAAACCAAAAAATATGAGATCAATATTTTTCTTTTCTGCATTCATCTGCTTCTCCATGGTGCCACTGAATGGCCAGAAGGCTGACTTTAAAGCCGCGGAGAAATTCAGGGGAGACAATCTAACCCCTAAATACGGCGATCTTTCAGTTAACTCCAACTGGATAGAGGAGTCGGATATTTTCTGGTATACCTACAAAAATCCCGCCGGCAGAAATTTCTATTATGTCGATGCCGCATCAAGAACAAAAAAGCTGATGTTCGACAGCCGCTACATGGCAGCTGAGTTAAGGAAACTGACTTACCGGCCTTATAATGATCTTGATTTGCCCCTGAAAGAGATTAAATTCGAAAAAAAGAGCACCTCAAAATTCACTTTTGTTGTAGATTCCATCAGATTCCTGTTTGACATTACTGCACAGAAGCTTGAAATTAAGGATTCAATCGGGAAAGAGGATAAAAAGCCCTCCTGGCCCAACTATTCACCCGACAGCACCTGGTTTGCATATGCGAAAAATCATAATCTATTCATTATGCGTGCAAAAGACAAGGACAGTATTGAAATACAGCTTACCGAAGATGGAGAACGCTATTACAGCTTTGCTTCAGGAAGGAATTCCGAAGATACTGTTCTGAATAAGAAGGTAAGCACCAATGTCAGGTGGTTTAAAAACGGGAAAAAACTCTATATTGTAAGGCAGGACCAGAGGAAAGTAAAAGATCTTTTTGTAATAGATATCCTGGCACAACCACGCCCCAAGCTTGAAACTTACCGATACTCCATGCCGGGAGAAGAGTTTGTTCCCCAGCCGGAATTGATCATATTCGATATTGAAACAAAGGAAAGGGTGAATGTTGACCTTAAGAAGTGGAAGGATCAGACAATAAGTGTTGCATGGAGCTCGCAGGAGGCTGCGGATAAGATTTTAGTAACACGCAAGGACAGACCTCTTAAGAATCTTGATGTGTGCCTTGTTAATGCAGAAACAGGTGAAGTATCCGTTCTTTTCAGCGAGAAAACCTGGCCGTACTTTAATAATGAATATTCCCGTCTTTCGGTGCTCAATGAGGGGAACGACATTATATGGTGGTCGGAAAGGACAGGATGGGGACAGCTTTACCTTTATGACGGTAAAGGTAACCTTAAAAGACAGATCACCGACGGATATTTTGTCACGGGAAGAGTTGAAAGAATTGACACACTGGGACGTGTCATCTATTTTGAAGCTTTTGGAAGGGAGGAGGGAGTTCATCCTTATTACAGCATGAAATATAAGGTGCCCATCGACCGCGGGGAAATGACGTTGCTTACAGGGGAGCCTGCAAATCATTCATTTTCAATGTCAAAATCGAATAAATATTTTGTTGATACATACTCCACAGTTGATATGGCACCTCAGTCGGTGCTACGCGATAATAACGGCAGGGTACTGCTCGAGCTTGAGAAGGCGGACCTGTCACAACTCCGGATGTCAGGCTGGAAGATGCCCGAAACATTCGTGCTGAAGGCAAAAGACGGTGTTACAGATCTCTACGGGGTCATGTACAAACCTTTCAATTTCGACTCAACAAGGAAATACCCGGTCATTTCATACGTTTACCCCGGTCCACAAACCGAATCTGTACCATATCAATTCACTGTAACGGGTGGCAAGAACCTTGCCCTTGCACAGCTGGGATTCATAGTAGTTAACTTCGGGCACAGGGGAGGAAGCCCCATGAGAAGTAATTACTATCACACCTTCGGATACAATAATCTTCGCGATTATGCCCTGGCTGATGACAAATATGGGCTCGAACAGCTGGCGGATAAGTACAAATATATAGATATCAGCAGAGTGGGCATATATGGACATTCAGGAGGCGGTTTCATGTCAACAGCTGCAATATTGTCATATCCCGATTTCTACAGGGTGGCTGTTTCTTCAGCAGGGAACCACGACAACAATATTTATAACCAGTGGTGGGGTGAAACTCACGACGGCGTGGAGGAGGTCCAGAAGAAGATCGCTCAGAAAAACGGAGAGAAGAAGGATACGCTTGATAATAAAGAGACAGTTACAACCTTCAAAGCCGGTATAGACAAGAACCAGGATCTTGCCAGAAATCTTAAAGGGCATCTTCTGCTGGTAACCGGAGATATTGACAACAATGTTCACCCCGGAAATACCCTCAGGGTTGCTGATGCACTCATTAAAGCCAATAAGAGATTCGACTTCATGGTACTTCCCGGCCAGCGACACGCTTTCGGAAATGCAACGGCTTATTTTGACAGGCTTATGTGGTATTATTTTGCTGAACACTTGCTCGGGGATTACAGGACCAATGTAGATTTGACAGATTTTTAATCCCTGACCTTTAATCTTATATCCCTGTAAAAGCAAGAGGCTGATTGTTTTGGTGCAATCAGCCTCTTTTTACGGAAATGCAGCGACTGTTTCAGGACAGTCAGGGAACTACTCTTCCTTCTCTTTGTTCTTAAAGTTACGAAGCAGGAGGATCTCATTCAGCACAACCTCTGTGACGTACCTTGTTACTCCTTTCTTGTCCTCATAGCTTCTGTAAACCAGCCTGCCTTCCACGGCTACCTCATGGCCTTTCTTCAGAAACCTGTCAGCCCTGTCGGCCAGCCCGTTCCACGCCACAATGTTGTGCCAGGTTGTTTCACTGACTTTTTGACCCTCGGCATTTTTGTAAGATTCATCCGTCGCCATCGTAAAGTTCGTTACACGCTTGCCGTTATCAAGAGTCTTTGTATCCGGGTCCTGTCCCAGATTTCCAATCAGCCTCACACTGTTTCTTAATGCATTCATGATTACCTGTATTTAAATTCGACAATTGTTTAATTACATAGCAAACTTAAACCCTGTCGGGAAACTGTGTCGGTCAATAAACATTTATACCCGGTTTGAAATCTTTTATAGTCGTTTGTAAACGCTTAAAACGTTTTTTTATATCTTTAACAAAACTTTAGTGCTGTGGAAAGAAAATGTCTCGATTGCGGCAGTATCCTTCATGGCCGTACAGATAAGAAGTTCTGCTCCGATCAGTGCAGGAATAACTACAATAACCGGCTTAACCGCGATTCAAACAACTATGTAAGGAATGTTCACGGGCTGTTGCGAAAGAACAGGAGGATCCTGTCCGATCTCTGCAATGAAGGAAGAACAAGGGTGCATAAGGATGCTCTCTTTGCCCTGGGCTACAATTTTAATTTCTTTACCCATATTATCGAAAGCTCTGGTGGAGACATCTTCCATTACTGCTTCGAATATGGGTACAGGGAAGCCGGGAATGACTTTCTGGAGCTGAAACAGAACTATAAGTACCTGGAATACCAGTGATACTGAGTAGCTCTATTTTGTTTTCAGGAAGGGGAAGTAATATGTAATATTCTCTTTTGTCAGCCTTGTCCCGTATCCTGAATCCTGAAATGCTTCACAGTACCTTATTTCTTTACCTCTCTCTTCTCCGAACTGCTCGATAAGTTTGTCCCTGTAAGGTGCTGCATTCGAGCCTGATTTTCTGGTCCTGCCCAACCACTCCCTTCTTTCTGCATCCGTAGCCGGAACTTTGTCAAGATTACCGCTGTTAAAAGGCAGCCACTCATACATCTGCGATGTATGCTGATGATACATATCAATTTTCTTCTCGATCACATCGTCAATATCGACGCACACATCCGGAACAAATGGCACCGGGATGGTAAACCTGTCGCTCATATAGAGAAATACGGGATTCCTTTCAAGGTGGGGCACCTCCGGCAAAATTTTCGGAACAGTCACCATGTAAGCGGCGTCGAGAACCAACGTGCCTGTATATCTGTGATCAGGATGGTAATCATATGGTCTCGGGAAAATAACCAGATCTGCCTTGTGCTCACGAATCAGCTTAATCACCTGAAGCCTGTTTTTGTACGTTGGCATAAGCTGGCCATCGTGATTGTCAAGGGTTATATATCGTGCTCCAATAACTTCACCGGCTCTTCTTGCTTCTTCCCTGCGAATTTTTGCAAGTTGTTTCCGGTTATAGGTCTGATGCCCGGCATCACCGTTTGTGAGCGAAACCAGCAATACATCATGACCCAGCTGTGCCCATTTGTGGACTGTGCCTCCCACCTTTTCCGGATCGTCAGGATGGGCCCCGATCACAATAATGCGTAATTTGCCTTCTCCGCTTTGTGCAATTAGCTGCTGTCCACAAAACATTGTGACCAGAATGGTTACGATTAGTTTAATTGATACTCTCATAGCAATACTTTTTTTTCGGTTCATAAAATTTACTATATAAACTTAACTCAAATTTTCAAATCCTCAAAAATATTCTCCAAAGGTTAACGCTGCATTTAGCTATGACTTCTTTCTTGCCCTGTGCCCTGTGCCCTGTGCCCTGCTTGCCAGCCGAAGCTTCAGCGAAGGCTGGAGCCCTGTGCCCTGTGCCTATTCAATCATTAGCCAGCTCCCATATATTGGCAAAGCAGATCTTCACGATCTTTTCCATTATGTCCCAGTTAACTGTTCTAACCTCATCGGCAGGTGTATGATACTCCTCGCGGTGGCCGGGCTTGAATCTCATTATCGGTACTCCTGCTGCTACAAAGGATTGGTGATCACTTCCTCCGGGAGGATTATCTGAGGGTTGGTAGTCCACAACAAGATCTATTCCATGCTTCCTGAGGTTATTCCCGGTAAGCTCCCGGAAATGAGGACATGAAGTTGAGTAGGTCATGATCACCTTCCTGCTGTCATCATCGGAGATATATCGGGAGATCATATCGAGGTTAAGGTTCAGCTTCAGATGATTTACCGGGTAGGGGAGGTTATTAACATAATACCTCGATCCCAGCAATCCGGTCTCTTCTGCGGTCCATAGAGCAATGATTATTGTTTTTTCAGGTTTTTGTCCTGTCTCCATAATGGCTTTGGCAATGGTCATTATTCCCACCGTGCCGGATCCGTTATCATCTGCCCCGTTCCATATATATCCGTCGGCCATGCCCATATGGTCATAATGTGCACCAAGGACAATGATCTCATCCGTTTTATTGCCCTCAATAACTCCAATTACATTTCTCACCGGTACGGAAGCTATATTATTAACCGATTTGTAAAAGATCTTTTTCCCTTCCGGAACCTGTAGCTTATATGCCAGGTTACTGTCAGCCCTCTTTCTGTACTCTTCCCATGATATCCCGGTTCCTTTAAGAATTTCATTGGCTGCTTTCTCAGTAACAGTGATTCTCGGGAGGATTTCAGTTGCCCGTGTGCCGGGCAGGGAATAATTCGGCAGCCTTCTGTAAGTGCCTGTGGTTGATTCGGCCGGTGACATATTTAAAAAATCGGGTCTGGCAGGCGGAGCAGCTGTAAGGGAGCCCGGAGTGAATTCAATAATGCCGGCGGCACCTGCTTCTCTGAGCATTAATTCGGTTTCCCGTACTGATGCCATGATCTCCTGGGAAGAAAGTACTTTTGCAACAAATTCCGGTACACCTGCTATCTTCAGTATAAATTTGCCTCTTATATCAAGTTTGCTGAAATCATTGTATTTTATCTGGTCGTTTTTGAATCCGTACCCGGCAAAAACCACGGGAGCCTCTGTTTCAATATCTGCAGATTGCGGTCTGGAAGCAAAATCAGTATTGTATGCCAGGTTGAGGCTTGTTATCTTTTTATCTTCATAAGATATTATTCTAAGAACCTGTTCTTCGCCCGGAGTGCTTTTAGACAGGACAAAATTCTGGAAATAGCTTCTTCCTGTCCCCGGAGGAAGAGATGACTGCAATCTCGATCTTGCGGGATAATCCCCTGCAGGTTTGACACCATAAAGCTGGAGCATGCTTGCTATGTAATCCGCAGCAAGGTACTCTCCCCTCTGACCTGTTTCCCTTCCTTCTGTCCAGTCGGAAGCAAGAAAACCAAGCTGTGCCTTCAGTACATCCTCATTGATGGCCCCAAGCCCTTTTACTACAGGGTCACTCTGCCCACCTGACTGCAGGCAAAAGGCAAATAGAAACAGAATCGATATTAAATTTTTCTTCATTCTTATGAAATTTCTTCCTTGAACAGTGCTGTGTAATTATAGAAAAATATTTATAAAACCGGCAGCGGCAACCTGGTTTCTGTTCTTTATGGTTCTTTTGCCACCTGAGAAGCTTGTAACAGCACATTCCCTGTATACCATGCAGTCACCTCTGTCATCGGGAGAAAAACCCTTGCAGACACGCAATACATCCGGTGATATCTCGTCGATCAGAACAATCTTTCCGTCCCCATGCTTCAACCTTCCAAGTTCAAATTTCCCGTCAATAACATGCAGCCCTTTTGAAGCAAATTCTTCTGATACTATTTCAGCAATATTCTTAACGAGCTCAATGCTTTGATCGATCTCACTCCTGCTCATTGCACCTGTCTCTTCCAGCGCTTCAGAAGTGATAAGTATATCTGTATCTCCTTTTGTCCATGCTTCCACTACTTTATGTATATTTTTGCAGGGTTTTACAAAGGGATACCTTCTCCAGAAACTGCCGGTGGCATTGTTCCTCCATGTGAACTCAAGATTGAGAAGGGGTGCTGATCCCGGAAATTCAGGTGATTCAACCTCCATATTAAGGGGTATGGCTGGTTCCACAATCATCTCATTCTCCTTGATCGTTTCAATGTAATGGGAAGGAATACCCTTCTCTTTCAGTAGTTTGAAGAAATGTGTGGCAAAACGGCAGGCAATGGCTCCTTTTCCGGGAATCTCACCCACCACATTATCGTATCCCGGATCAAAAACCGGTTTGCCGTTCTCTATATAGCCGGTAGCTTTATCCGTGAAAACAAACCGGTATTTGCCGGCATGCGGTCCCTCTGTAATATTGAAAACATCTTTTGATTTTCCGCGATAAACAAGGTCTTTCTCTTCCATGTCTGTTTTTCTCCTGATTTAGTATTAATACAAAAAATTACTGAAATCTTACTCTGTTTCTAATGGTTGTGGTAAATATACTCTTTAGAATAAATACTGCAAATCATTTTTGCAATAAAGACAGAAGACGGAAGACAGAAGACGGAAGACAGAAGACCGAAGACAGAAGACCGAAGACAGAAGACCCCCGCCTGACCGCT